>CALFXL010000064.1 GCA_937958045.1 uncultured Opitutaceae bacterium
GCTCGTTCGCGTCCGAAGTGACGCGCGTCGCCCGCGAGGTCGGCACCGAAGGTCGTCTCGGTGTGCAAGCGGTCGTGCCTGGCGTCGCCGGCACGTGGAAGGATTTGACCGACTCCGTAAACGCGATGGGCGCAAACCTCACCGGTCAGGTGCGCAACATCGCCGAAGTGACCACCGCCGTCGCGCGCGGCGACTTGTCCCGCAAGATCACCGTCGATGTGAAAGGCGAAATCCTGGAGCTGAAGAACACCATCAACACGATGGTGGACCAGCTCAACGCCTTCGCCGCCGAAGTGACGCGCGTCGCCCGCGAAGTCGGCACCGAAGGCAAACTCGGCGGCCAGGCGCTCGTTCCCGGCGTCGCCGGCACCTGGAAAGATTTGACCGACTCCGTGAACGTCATGGCGGCCAACTTGACCGACCAGGTTTCCGGTATCGTCAAAGTCGTGACCGCCGTCGCCAACGGCAACTTGCGCCAAAAGCTCACCGTCGAAGCGAAGGGCGAAGTCGCCGCGCTCGCCGAGACGATCAACAACATGACGGACACGCTCGCGACGTTCGCCGAGCAGGTGACCAATGTCGCGCGCGAGGTCGGCGTCGAAGGCCGTCTCGGCGGTCAGGCGCACGTGCCCGGCGCCGCCGGTACGTGGAAGGATCTCACCGGCAACGTGAATCTCCTCGCGGCCAATCTCACCACGCAGGTTCGCGCGATCGCCGAGGTCGCCACCGCGGTGACGAAAGGCGATTTAACGCGCTCCATTCAGGTCGATGCGCGCGGCGAAGTCGCGGAGCTCAAGGACAACATCAACACGATGATTTCCAACCTGCGCAACACGACCGCGGCCAACCAGGAGCAGGACTGGCTCAAGACCAATCTCACCAAGTTCGCCCGCATGTTGCAGGGCCAGCGCGATCTTTCCACCGTCGGTCAGATGCTCCTCTCCGAACTAGCGCCGCTCGTGTACGCACAACAAGGAGCGATCTACCAAATGGCCGACGACGAGGACGGCCGGCCCGTGCTGCGTCTTCTCGCCGGTTATGCGCAACGTCCCGGTCAACCTGAGACAGTCGCCGCGGGCGAAGGGCTGGTCGGTCAATGCGCCGTTGAAAAACAACGTATCCTTCTCACGGATACACCGCGCGGCTACACATCGATCCGCTCGAGTCTCGGCGAAGCCGCGCCCGCCAGCATCATCGTGCTGCCCGTGCTCTTCGAAGGTCACACGAAGGCCGTGATCGAGATCGCATCGCTGCATCCGTTCAGCATCACGCACATCTCCTTCCTCGAGCAGCTCACGCAATCGATCGGTGTCGTGCTCAACACCATCGAGGCGACCATGCGCACGGAAAATCTTCTCCAGCAATCGCAGGAGCTCACGGTCGAACTTCAGTCACAGCAGAAAGAACTGCAGCAGACCAACGAAGAGCTCGCCGAAAAGGCGTCGCAGCTCGCCGATCAGAACGCCGAGGTCGAACGCAAGAACCGCGAGGTCGAGCAGGCCCGCCGCGCGCTCGAAGAAAAAGCAGCCGAGCTCGCGCTCACCTCGAAGTACAAATCCGAGTTCCTCGCCAACATGTCGCACGAGCTGCGCACGCCGCTGAACTCGATTCTCATCCTCGGCCAGCAACTCGCCGACAACGGCGCCGGCAATCTCACACCCAAGCAGGTCGAGTTCGCGCGCAACATCCACTCGTCCGGCTCCGATCTGCTCAATCTCATCACCGACATTCTCGATCTTTCGAAGATCGAATCCGGCACCGTCACCGTCGAGGCGGAGGAAATCGGTTTCTCGTCATTGCGCGATTCGATCGAACGCAACTTCCGCCATGTCGCCGACTCGAAGAACCTGCCGTTTCTCGTGCAGTTTTCCCCCGACTTGCCACGCGTGATGTCCACCGATCCGAAGCGTCTGCAGCAGATCCTGAAGAACCTTCTTTCAAATGCGTTCAAGTTCACCAGCCACGGTCAGGTCAGCGTGCAGGTGGGCCTCGCCGACGACGGCTGGAGCAGCCTGCACCCGTCCCTTGATCGCGCGCATCAGGTCATCGCCTTTTCCATCCGCGACACCGGCATCGGCATCGCACCGGAAAAACAAAAACTCATTTTCGAGGCGTTCCAACAAGCCGACGCCGGCACGAGCCGCAAATACGGCGGAACCGGTCTCGGCCTCGCCATCTCGCGCGAACTCGCGACGCTGCTCGGCGGCGAAATCCGCCTCGTGAGCGCGCCCGGCGAGGGCAGCACGTTCACGCTGTATCTGCCGCAGTACTACATCGATCAAAAGAGCGGCAACACACGCACGCACGCCCCCTCGCCCACTCCGCTCGTGTTGCCCGCGCCACGCGAAGAGGTGATCGAGGACGATCGCGATCAGATCGGGCACGGCGACCGCAGTCTGCTCATCGTCGAAGACGATCCGCACTACGCCCGCGTGCTGCTCGGTCTCGCCCGGCAAAACGGTTTCAAAGGCATCGTCGCCACGCGCGGCAACGCCGCGCTCACGCTCGCGCGACAATTCCTGCCGACCGCGATCACGTTGGATATTTTTCTGCCCGACATGCTCGGTTGGACCGTGCTCAACAACCTGAAGCTCAACCCGCAAACGCGCCACATCCCGGTCCAGATCATCTCCGTCGAAGAAGAACGTTCGCACGCGCTCTCACGCGGCGCCTTCGCGTACACGATCAAACCCGCGACGACCGAAGGCCTCGATGAGTGTTTCGATCGCATAAAACGGTTCGTCGACTCCCCGACCAAGCACCTGCTCGTCGTCGAAGACAACGAGGTCGAACGCGACAGCATCCTCGCCCTGCTCACGCACGACGACATCGAGATCGCCACCGCCTCCACCGGCGCCGAAGCGCTGCAACTGCTGCTCGATCGCCCGTTCGATTGCTGCGTGCTCGACCTGCGTTTGCCCGACATGGACGGCTTCGAACTGCTCGGACGCCTCCAAGCCGACAGCACGCTGCGAAACATCCCGATCGTCGTTTTCACAGGCCGCGATCTGGATGCGACCGAGGAGAAACAACTACGCACCATGGCGAAGAGCATTCTCGTGAAAGATGTGCAATCGCCCGAACGCCTCTTCGACGAAACCGCGCTCTTTCTTCACCGCGTTGTCGCCGATCTGCCGGAACCGCAGCAGAAGATGCTCGATCGCCTCCACAGTTCCAACGACGTGCTTCGCGGTCGCCGCGTGCTCATCGTCGACGACGACGCGCGCAACATCTTCGCGCTTTCGACCGTCCTCGAAAACCAGGAGATGGACATCCTCAGCGCCACCAACGGTCGCCAAGCGATCGAGATCATCCAGCGCGAACCCGATCTCAGCGTGGTCCTCATGGACATCATGATTCCGGAGATGGACGGCTACGAAACGATGCGCGAGATCCGCAAAGACCCGCGCTTCAGCACGCTGCCCATCCTCGCGCTCACCGCGAAAGCCATGAAAGGCGATCGTGAAAAATGCCTCGCCGCCGGCGCTTCCGATTACATCGCGAAACCGGTCAACACGAACGAACTCCTGTCGCTCCTGCGCGTCTGGCTCTACCGATGATCATCTCCGAGAAAGCCGAGAGCACTTTCGCCGGGATCTCTCCCGCCGCTCCGCCGCCGCGCCCCGCGCCGTCGCCGGTCAACTTGCTCATCGTCGATGACGAACCGCGCAACCTCGACGTCCTCGAGAGCATCCTCCAATCGCCCGACTACAATCTCGTTCGCGCACTCACCGCCGAACGCGCGTTGCGCGAACTGCTCGACAACGATTTCGCCGCCATCGTCCTCGATATTCAGATGCCCGAGATGAGCGGCATCGCGCTCGCCAACCTCATCAAACAGCGCAAACGCACGCAGCACATCCCGATCATTTTTCTCACCGCGTATTTTCAGGACGATAAAGACATCCTCGAAGGCTACGAAATCGGCGCGGTCGATTATCTCACGAAGCCGATCAACCCGCAGATCTTGAAATCCAAGATCGCCGTCTTCGTGGAGCTCTTCCGCAAAACGCGCGCGCTCGCCAGCATCAACGCCACGCTCGAACAAGAGATCATTCAACGCCAGCACGCCGAAGCCGCGCTCCGCGATCTCAACAACGAACTCGAAGCCCGCGTGCAGTCGCGCACCGCCGAACTCACGCGTCTCAACGACGAACTTCGCGAACGCGGCAAGGCGCTGCGCGAGAGCGAACGCCGTTTCCGCAACATGGCCGACCACTCGCCCATGATGCTCTGGGTCACCGCGCCCGACGGACGTTTTCTTTATCTCAACCGCGGCTGGATCGAATTCAGCGGACGCGAACACGACGAAAACGATCACGCCGCCTGGCTCGATGCGGTTCACCCGGACGATCGTCCCACTGTGTTCCAGTTGTTCCACGAAGCCAAGGAGCGCCGCGAACCTTTCCGCCACGAGCTTCGCCTGCTTCGCAAAGATGGCGTGTATCGTTGGACGCTCAACGCCGCCGTGCCGCGTTTCGACGAATCGTCGGAATATCTCGGCCACATCGGCTCGATCATCGACATCACGGATCGCAAACAGGCCGAACACGCGCTTGAGCAAGCGCGCGATCTCGCCCTCGCCGGCTCGCGCGCAAAAGACGATTTTCTCGCCACGCTTTCCCACGAATTGCGCACACCGCTCAATCCCGTGTTGCTGCTCGCCAGCGAAGCCGCGGCGAATCCAGCCCTGCCGCCCGAAGTGCGCGCCGACTTCGAGCTCATCGCCCGCGGCGTCGCGCTCGAAGCGCGTTTGATCGACGATCTGCTCGACCTCACTCGCATCACCAGCGGCAAACTCATGCTCGAGATCGCCGCTCACGATGTACACAGCATCCTCCGCGAAGCGATCGCCACCGTACATGCCGATATCGAGAGCAACGGCATCACGCTCGATCTTTCGCTCGAAGCACCACGCTCAATCGTCGCCGGCGACAACGTGCGTCTCCAACAGGTCTTCTGGAACATCCTGAAGAACGCCGTCAAATTCACGCCCGCGTCTGGCCGGATCGTCGTCTCCACGCGCATCAACGAGGATCCGTCGCGGATCGATATCCAAATTTCGGATACAGGCATCGGCCTCACCGAGACCGAGCTCGAACGCGCTTTCAACGCCTTCACGCAAGGTGAGCATGCGCGTCGCGGCGGCACTCATCGTTTCGGCGGACTTGGCCTCGGCCTCGCCATTTCCCGCACGCTCGTCGAACAACACGGCGGTCTCATCGCCGCCAGCAGTCCCGGCCGCGGTGGCGGTGCTTCGTTCACCGTCACGCTGCCACTCGCGTCTGACGACGCGCTGATCGCCGGGATCGATTATGTGGGTTTGCACGCGCCAGCAACCGAGCCGACCGCGCCCGCAGACAAACCGCGTGTTCGCCTTCTGCTCGTCGAGGATCACGAACCCACGCGCAACACGCTGGGTCGCCTGCTCTCGCGTCGCGGGTTCGATATCGTCATCGCCTCCTGCGTGGCCGAAGCGCGCGCGGCCGCGCAAAGCAACGCCTTCGACCTCGTGATCTCCGACATCGGCCTGCCCGACGGAAACGGCTACGATTTGATGAGCGAACTGCGCGAGCGCCTGCAGATTCGCGGCATCGCGCTCAGCGGGTACGGCATGGAGGAAGACATCGCGCGCAGCCAGTCCGCCGGCTTCGCGCATCATCTCACAAAACCGATCCGCGTGCAGGCGTTGGACAAAGCCCTCGCGTCCATCTTCGCGTGAACGCGGCGCGTTTCACGCGGACTTCCAACGCCCAACGTCGAACGCCCAACATCCAAGAAAAGCCGCTGCCTCCTTGAGCGTTCAGCATTGGACGCCGCGCGTTGAGCGTTCGCAGCGGCGCGGCGCGGCGCTGCCCTAGCTTTTCGATCCCGTCGTCGCGATGCCTTGCACGAAGGTTTTTTGCGCGAAGAAAAACAATACGACCACCGGGATGATCGTCACCGTGCTTGCAGCCATCAGGTGATGCCATTGCACGCCGCCGTTCTGCGCCTGAAAACTCTGCAGCGCGAGCGAGAGCGGAAAGGTTTCCTTGCGCGTCAGGTAGAGCAGCGGACCGAGAAAATCGTTCCATGCGTGGAGAAAATGGAGCACGCCCGCCGTCGCGAGAACCGGCTTGCTCAACGGCAAAATGATCCGCCAAAAAATCGTCCACTCGCTGCAGCCATCGATGCGAGCGGCTTCGCTGAGTTCTTCGGGAATCGCGCGGAAAAATTGCCGCATGAGGAAGATGTTGAACGCACTTCCGAAAAACGCCGGCACCCACAGCGGCATCAGCGTGCCGATCATGTTCAACTCGCGAAACACGCCGTAGAGCGGCACCATCAACACCGGAAACGGCACCATCATCGTCGCGAGCGTCACCGCGAAAAACGCGTCGCGTCCGCGCCAGCGAATCCGCGCGAAGCCATACGCCACGATCGCGTTCGAGAACACCGTGCCGATCACGCCGAGCACACACACGATCAGCGAATTCGCGGTGAAGCGCCAAAAACTCACCCGGTGTTTCGACGTCAGGCTCGCGGGATCGCTTGAGCCGCCGTCGAGCGAACCGAGCGCGTCGGGATAGTTTTCCCAGCGAAACTTCACGCGCGATTCCACGTCGCTGTCCGGCACAAATCGCCAGCGCGGAGGCGTTCCCGCGGGCGCATCGCGCGGCAGTTTCTCCGTCGCACGCCACCAGCCCGGCTCCACACGTTGCAACACACGCAACGGCTCGTCCGCGTCGGTGAGTTGTGCGAGTTGATCGTCGGCGAGAAAAAGCATCGCGCCCGCGTTTTCGCCCGCGACGCGCTCGACCACGGCGCCGGATTGGCGCGTGCGATAATCGAGCGTCACTTCCGTTTTGCCCGCGCCGAGATCCGCATAGTACGCGCGCGGAATCCACGACGGCGGCAGGGTCATCGATTGTTCGATCGGCTTCAGCGACGTGATCACGAGCCACGCAAACGGCACGAGAAACACACACGCCGCTCCGCCCAGCAGCCCGTAAATCACGAAGCTGCGGGTCGCCTTTCTTAATTGGGAAGCCGCACTCACACTACGGCGCTCCCTCCGTCACTCCGCCTTTGCGCCTTCGCGCCTTTGCGTGAACCGCATATCAAACCATCATCCGCTTTGTGCCTCATATCACGCTCCTCATTCGACGTGCCTCCGCGAGAGTCGCGTCGCGAGCCACGTGAGCGCCGCGATCACGATGAACAACACATACGCCATCGCGCTCGCGTAACCCATCCGCAGATCGTGAAACGCGGTCGTGAACAGATGCATCGTATAAAACAACAACGAACGCGCCGGCGCGCCGTCATGCGTGCCCGTGCCGCCATTGGCCGCATCCGAGATGATGTAGGCCTGCGCAAAAATCTGCAGCGATCCGATCAGGCCCATCACGACGTTGAAATACACCACCGGCGCGATGCCCGGCAGCGTCACGTGCCAGAATCGTCGCCACGCCGAAGCGCCATCGATCGCCGCCGCTTCGTACAATTCCTTCGGCACGTTTTGCAGACCCGCGAGATAGATCACCATCGCGTTGCCCACGCCCCACAAACTCATCAACACGAGCGCCGGTTTCGCCCACGTCGGATCCGTGAACCACGCGGGCGGCGTCAGCCCGAACCAACCGAGCACGGGCGAGATCAGGCCGTTGAGGAGTCCGTACTCACCGTTGAAAATCCACAGCCACAACATCGACGATGCCACCACCGGCACGATCGACGGCAAATAAAACACCACGCGGAAAAACGAGCGGCCGCGCACGTCGCAGTTGAGCAGCATCGCGAGCGCGAGCGCCACCGCCGTGCCGAGCGGCACCGACAGCGCGGCGTAGAGCAGCGTGTTTCCGAGCGATTTCCAAAACAGGTCGTCGGTCACGAGCTCGCGGTAATTTTCCCCGCCGATCCACACCGCCGATTTCAAAATCGAATAATCGCAAAATGAATAATACAGCGACGCGATCACCGGATACGCGGTGAACACGCACAGTCCCACGATCCACAGGCTCGTGAACGCGAGCCCGGTGAAAACGTTCTTCTTCTCTGCCGGAGTCATAAAAATCCTCCGAGGTGGAACGCGCCGTCCCGGCGCGTTTGCCGGGAGCGCCGGCGGCCCGGCGGCTCTTTGTCTGCTGCGTTCATCGCGCATCCTCCGTTTTCTCACGCGCGTCCGTCGACGCCGCGACCTGGCCGTGCCGAATCAGGCTTTTCTGATAACGCGCCCAGCTCGCGCTCATGCGCTTCTGGCAATACGCGATCGCCTCCTCCGGCTTCGCGAGCGCGAGACGCGTCTGTTCAAACACCAACATGAACTCGCGATTGTATTCCTGCCAGATGCCCATCTGCGGCACCGAGACCGCGTGAGGACTCGCCGAGAGTTCGCGAAAAATTCCGATGTAGGGATGCGGATGATTCTTCCCGAAGAACGGGCTCCACGCGCGCAGCGGCGAACTTTTCGCCTGCAAAAAACACGTGAGCTCGATGCCGCTGAGTTCTTCGCGCGTGCGCGCCTGCGGATTGTGCGAGTTGGCAAATTTGATGAACTCCCACGCCGCGCGCGGATTCTTCGCGCCGCGCGGAATCACCAACACATCGGCCTCCGTCATCGCGAAGTCGCTCACGCCCGGCACCGCTTCGGGCCACGGCCCCACGCCGTAGTCGAGACCGGGTTTGTACTGGCGGATGTAGTTGTCGAACCACACGCCTTGAAAAACCATCGCGACTTTGCCGTTCATGAAACCCGACTGCGCGTTGAGCGCATGTCCGCTGAAACCGCTCGCAAACGTGCGCACATCGTCGCGGCCGTACTCGTGCGTGTAGCTCGCGACCCAACGCAGCGCTTCGAGATTTCGCGGATCGGTGCCGATGGTCACGCGCTCGCCATCGAATAATTCTCCGCCAAACCAACGCGCAAAAATCCACGGCCACCAGCCCGGTTCCTGCGGCAAAAATCCCATCTGCACCAAGCGTCCGGTCTTCGGATCGCGCTTCGTAAGTTTGCGCGCGAATTCATTCAGCTCCGCCACCGTGCGCGGCGGTTTTTCCGGATCGAGCCCCGCTTCGCGAAACAGGGTTTTATTCCAATGCAGTGCGATCACCGCCGGCGTGGAGATGCCTGCAAACACTTGCCCGCGATACGTGCAGATATGCGCGAACGCCGGATAATAACGCGCCAGCCATTCTTCCGATGTCATGCCGTCTTCGCGGATGAAATCGTCGAGCGGCATCAGCGCGTTCGCATCGGCAAACGTCGCGATGTTCTGCACCCAAAGTCCCGCGACATCCGGCGGATCGCCGCCCGCCGTCGCCACGAGCACTTTGCGATCGACCTGCGAGGTCGGATAATAATCGACGACGATTTTATCCTGCGAGGCGTTGAAGGCATCGATCGTCGCCTGCATCGCGATGCCTTCGAAGCTCACCCATTTCTCCCAATAGGTGACGTGGATTTTTCCGTCTTTCCCGACCACGTCCGCGAGCGCCGGCGCCACGCCGATCACACCGAGCGCCAACACGCGACACGCGTGCGCGAGCCAACGCGCGGGGATCGCGCGTTTCATGTTCGACGGTTCGCGACGCCCGAGGTGCATGCGCTAACACTCACTTCGCCGGCGCACTTGTCAGCTCCACACTCGCGCCAACGAGTCCGTCCGACTTCGCGTGCAACACGATCGGGCCAGGCGTATGCGTCGTCTGCACGATCACTTGGGCGAGTCCGTTGAACAACTTGCGCTCGCTGGCCTTGTCGGGTTCGTGCGAACCGGGATCGCCATTGCCGACGCCGATGATTTTTCCGCCCGTGATTTCAAACGTCACGAGATTGTCCGCGACAGGCACCGCGCGTCCCTGGGCATCGACCACCGACACATCGATCACCGCGACGTCGTGATTGTCGGCGACGAGTTCCGTGCGATGCGCGGTGAGCACGAGCTTCGCCGGCGCGCCGGTCGTTTCGACGCGTTTCGTTTCCACGACTTTGCCACCGCGATAACCACGCGCTTCGAGCACGCCGGGCGCGTAGGCGACTTTCCACGCGAGATGTCCGTTGCGCGGCATGTCCTGTTTGCCGAGCGATTTTCCATTCAGGAACAACTCGACCGCGTCGTGATTGCTGTGCGCGCGCACGTCGATCTCCTGCCCTTCGCGTCCGGGCCAGTTCCAGTGCGGGAAAATGTGCAGCACGGGCTCGTCGCTCCACCACGCTTTCAGATAATAAAAACTGTCCTTCGGAAATCCGCAGGTATCGAGAATGCCGAACTGCGAACTCACCGCGGGCCAAGCGAGCGGATTGGGTTCTCCGCGATAGTCGAAACCCGTCCAATAAATCACGCCCGCGAGATACGGACGCGCCGCGTAGTGCTTCCAACCGGTTTCCACATTGCCGCCCGAGGTGCCGTCTTCGAGCGGCGCGAGATGTCCGCGCGCGTGATCGTCGACATAAATGCCGCGCGTCGCCTGCGTGGTCGTTTCCTCCGTGCCGAGAATGATCTGCCACGGATACTCCGCGTGCTGTTTGTCGGTGTCGCCGTGTTTGATGTAGTTCACGCCCATCACTTCGACGACTTTCGAAATGCCGCCCCAACCGCCGCTGATAGCGACGGTCGTCGGACGCGTCGGATCGAGCTTCTTCGCGAAGGCCTGCATCGTCGTCGTGATGCGTTCGCCAAACACATTGCCTTCGATCGCCCACTCTTCGTTGCCGAGCGACCACAGGATCACGCTCGGGTGATTGCGATCGCGCCGGATCATGCGCTTCACCGCATCGAGATGCAGCGGATTCGAGCCCATCAGGCGCGTCTCATCGATCACCAACATGCCGAGCCGATCGCACGCATCGAGCAGCTCCGGCGTCGGCGGATTGTGCGACGCGCGATAGATATTCGAGCCCATCGCCTGGAGCCGCTGGATGCGGAAATCTTGCAACGCGTCCGGAATCGCCGCGCCCACGCCCGCGTGATCCTGGTGGTTGTTCGTGCCCTTCAACTTCACGTGTCTGCCGTTGAGGAAAAATCCTTCGTTGGGGTCGAAACGAATCGTGCGAATGCCAAAACACGTCTCCACGCGATCCACCGCGCGACCGCCCGCCGCCACTTCCGCCACCAACGTGTAGAGCGTCGGCGACTCGAGATCCCACAAGCGCGGTTGCGCCACCGACAATGTCGCCTCGACCTCCACCGTGTCGCCCACCGCGAGTTTCCGGGAGGCACTTGTCGCCCGCGCGACTTCCGCGCCGTCGGCATCGACGATCGTATAGTTCACCAAAACCTCCACCGGCTCCGCGCGACCGAGCGCATGCGTCACTTCGGAGCGTACGCGCACCGTCGCCGCGCCGCGGGCATCGACTTCGGTTTCGATCGCCGTGCCATCGGCCACCAGGTGCACCGGCGCCGTTTTCTCCAGCCATACATGACGATAAATCCCCGCGCCTTCGTAGAACCAACCTTCCTCCATCGTCGCATCGACGCGCACCGCGATAACGTTTTCACCGCCGTAGTTGAGGTAGTCGGTGATGTCGTATCGAAAATTCAAATACCCGCTCGGCTCTTCGCCAAGATAGAAGCCGTTGACCCATACGCGCGACGCGCGAAACACGCCATCAAACGCCACGCTGATCCGCCGCCCGAAATCCTCCGCGGGGATGCGAAAGGTCTTCCGATACCAACCGACGCTCGTGTCCGGAAAACGCGGCCCTACCGTGCGGTAGCCGTGACTGTGAGAAGCGTTTCCCGAAAATGGCATTTCCACCGCCCAATCGTGCGGCAGATCCAGCACGCGCCACGACGAGTCATCGAATTTGCCCACCGCCGCCGCCGGTCCATCGCCGAAGCCGGTTTTGGTGATGTAAGAAAAATAACCCGTCGCGTGCCCGTGGTCTTTCTGCGTGTCGCTCGGATGCCCGAACGCGAAACGCCAGCCCTCGTTCCAACGAATGCGCTCGCGCCCCGCCGGAGCCTCCGCGGACTGCGCGAACGCGGATGCGCTGAAACTAAGCGCGCAAACAAAGATGCCTAAACGAACCAAAGCAGACGGAACCAGATTCATGGAAACGTGGGGATTGAAGGGAAACGCAGGGGGAACGGGCGGGTAACGCCGGTAGAAAAGAATCACGCCGCGCCAAAGGAAAGCGATTTAACACTAAATCTCCCAAAATCGCGTCCTTTTTCGGCGGTATCAGCGGACTTGTTGCCGCTTTCGGAGAACTTCGCCTCAGCGCCACGCATCGCAGCATCCGGGCTTGCGAGTGCGCCGCGGGCTTCGCGTAATCGCGCGCTCAGGCGTCCCCGTAGCTCAACTGGATAGAGCAGCGGTTTCCTAAACCGCGTATCCCGGTTCAAGTCCGGGCGGGGGCACCAGTTGAAGGCGAAACGCAATCGGATGCGTAGCCATCGCACATGCAAAGGCAGCGACTATGCTCCGCATTGTCCGTCTTTTCTTCTCCGTCCGCTCTTTCTTCTTTCTCGAGGCGTGGCGGCGGTCGCGGAGCAACCGCCCGCCTCGATCAATCTCGAACACGCCCGATCGTTTTCCGACCGGTAGTGGTGCGGCTCAATCGATCAGCAGCGCGATCTGCACACCGGGGCCGTGGACGCCTTCGATCAAGATGCCTTCGACGTCGGCCGTTTTCGACGGGCCGGTGCAGAAGATGATGTTGGTGTCCTTGCCCAGCGCGGCGATGGCGGCGGCGACATCGGAATAGATGTTTTCGCGACGCAGCACCGCGGCATGCACCCACGGCGTCAACGCCCCGAGGCGACGCGAGGTCGTCGAGTCGTTGAGGATGATCGAGCCCGTTTCGGCGATGGCGCCGGCGGCGCGGGTGATGCCGAAAGCGTATTCGTCCACCTGCGCGCGGTCGTAATCGGTCGACACGGAAAACTCCGGACCAAACGCCGGCGCGAGTTCGGCCCAGAGCGTGGGATCGCAGTAACCGCGCAGATGGCCGTTTTCGCGGAGCCAGGTCGCGAGCGCCGTGGCGCCGACCATGGGCATGCCATTGACCAATTTCTGGCGCTCGCTGAAAGCGGTCCAGCGGTCGGCCTCGCGATCGAACGCGGGCATGGTGGCCACGTTGTCACCAAATTCTGGATACGCTGCGCGCCTGGGCAGCGGCGTGAGGGCGGCGCGGACGCGGTTGAGTATGGCTTCGCGGGAAGAGGCGCTCATGATTTTTTGCGCTGTTTCATCCATTTGCGGAACTGACCGCCGCGCCACGGCGGCAGGCCACGGGTTTCGACCCACGTCTTGGCGGCTTGCGGCAAGAGCGGCGTGGGCACGGCGTTGATGATCCCCCCCATCGAAAGCGCGGCTTTCCACGCAGCGGGTTGCGTGGCGAGGATCGCGTAACCACCCATCGGCGGCGTGGCGGCAGAGGCCGCGGCGCTGCCGGCTTGTTTGCCTTTGTCGCGCAGACGCAGGAGCAGATCGGGAATGGGGATATTAACGGGACAAACTTCGTTGCATGCGCCGCATAGCGTCGACGCTTTCGGCAAGTCGGCCATCTCGGGAAATTTTTTGCCCGCGAGCAGGGGCGAAAGCACCGCACCGACCGGTCCCGGATAAACAGCGCGATAGGCGTGACCGCTGGCCTGACGATAAACCGGACACACGTTGAGGCAGGCGCCGCAACGGATGCAGCGGAGGATTTCGCGGCAGTCGCTCTCGAGCACGTCGGTGCGGCCGTTGTCCACGAAGATCACATGCATTTCCTCCGGGCCATCGGGCTGCGCGGCACTCTTCGGACCGGTGATGAATTCCGTGTACGACGTGAGCTGCTGACCGGTGCCGGAGCGACCGAGGAGATTGAGCAACACCGCGAGGTCGCGATCGCGCGCGACGATTTTTTCGATGCCGATGAGCGCGATGTGCACCTTGGTCGCGGCGAGGCAGAAGCGCGAATTGCCTTCGTTGGTCACGAGGACCATGCGGCCGCTTTCAGCGGAGAGGAAATTGGCGCCGGTGAGGGCGACATCGGCCGCGAGGTATTTGTGGCGCAAATACTGACGCGCGCGGCGGGTGATCGTGCCAGGATCATCGTTGTATTCGCCGAGTCCGTTTTTCTCGAACGACGTCGCGATCTCGCGGCGGTTCTTGTGGATGATGGGCTTAACGATGTGCGACGGGTGGTCGTGGTCGATCTGAACAATAAATTCGCCGAGGTCGGTCTCGAGGCACTCGACGCCTTCCTTCTCCAAAAAATGCGCGAGCTCGATCTCTTCGCTGACCATGGTCTTGGCCTTGACCATCTTGGTCGCGCCGCGGTCGCGCATGATCTTGAGCACCGCCTCGCAGGCTTCGCGCGCATCGGCGGCCCAGTGAACCTTGGCACCGTTTTCCTGAAGCTTCGCTTCGACCTGCGGCAGGTACGTATCCAGATTTTCGATTGCGTGCTGTTTGATTTCGCCGGCGAGATGACGGAGCTCGTCAGGCGCGGTGTAGTGCGTGAAGAGCGCTTTGTAGCGGCTGTCGTAGCCGGCCTTGGAACCGTCGTACACGGCGGCGCGTTTTTCGCGCGCGAGCCCGGCGGCAAATTGATCGATTTGCTGGTATTTCATCGGGCGGTGGCGGAGGCGTTTTTCAACGAATCGCGCAGGATCTGCGCGATGTGACGGGTTTTGACGGGGCGACCGCCTTTGGCGGCGAGTCCGCCCATGTGCATGAGACAGCTCATGTCGGCCGAGACGATTTCGTCGGGCTGCGTCGCGAGCACATGGTCGAGTTTCAGATTGCCCATGGCTTGGGAGATCGTCGGAAACGCCACCGAGAACGTGCCGCCGAAGCCGCAGCATTGTTCGCCTTCGCCGAAGGGAGCGACCTTCAAGCCCTCAATCGAGCCGAGCAAGGTGAGCGCGGCCGGACCGCTGGCGGTGCCGCGCGAGTGACACGAACGATGAAACGCCACCGTCGCTTCGTAGCGGCCGGGCCATTTCGTGACGCCGAGACCGTTGACGATAAAATCCGCGAGCTCCCACGTGCGGCTCGCGAGCTGCGCGACCTGCGGAAGATCGGGCTCCTTTTCAAACTCGAGCAACGCGCCGTGAAACATCATCGCCGCGCAAGAACCCGAGGGCACGACGACGGGTTCTTCACCCGCGAAGGTCTTGACCGTGTGACGCACGACCTTGCGCGAGGCTTTCCAGTCGCCGCCGTTGAAGGCGGGCTGACCGCAGCAGGTCTGCGCTTCCGGAAATGCGATCTCGCAACCCAGATACTCCAGCACTTCGACGGTGGCCGCAGCGGCGTCGTCGAAGAACGCGTCGCACAGGCAGGTCGCCATGAGCTGCACGCGTTTGCCATTCGGGCGGTGACGTTCGTGGGGGGACATGATGGAACGTAAACGCTGTGCCTCGCGAAGCGTTGCGCCAACGGAAAAATAGATCTGACCGTGTGAGTTTGACTCGTTTTCCCCTCGTGGAATCGCACGCTTGGCTGTTTCGTTTTTTCCTTTCCCGTCATGTCCTCCACAACCTTCTGCGCAGCCGTCGATCTCGGAGCCACCAGCGGCCGTGTCATCCTCGGCGCCTGGTCCAAAAACAAACTCACGCTCACCGAAGCGCACCGTTTCCCCAACGCTTTCCGCTCGCTCGGTGCGCATGATTATTGGGACATCGGCGGTCTCTGGCACGAGATTCAAACCGGTCTGCGCAAAGCCGTCTCGCTTCTCCCCCGCGGCGCCAAGCTCGCCTCCGTCGGCGTGGACACTTGGGGCGTGGACTACGCGCTGGTAAACGACGCGGGGCGTCTCGTTTTCCCCGTTCATGCGTATCGCGATGCGCGCACGCAGCCGGGCCTCAAAAAACTCGGCGACACCCGCGCCGCGCTCGAACGCGTTTACGCCGCCACCGGCATTCCCAACGTCTTCTACAATTCGAGCCTCCAGCTCGCCGAGGTCGTCGCCAGTTGCCCCGCCGTCGAAGACCTCGCCACGCGCTGCCTCTTCCTGCCGGACTATTTTAATTTCCTCCTCTCCGGTCGCATGGCCAACGAGCTCACCATCGCCAGCACCACGCAGTTGCTCGATGTCCACTCGACCGATTGGTCCCGCGCCACGCTCGATCATTTCCACATCCCCGCACAGTGGTTCAGCAAACCCGTGCTCGCCGGCACCAAGCTCGGCACCGTCACCAGCATCCCCGAACTCAAAGGCGTGAAGGTCATCGTCGTCCCCGGCCACGACACCGCCGCGGCTTACGACGCCATGCCCGCCGCCGAAGACGGTTCCGACCTCTATCTCAGCTCCGGCACCTGGTCGCTCGTCGGTTTTGAAAGCGACACACCCGTCCTCGGCGCCGAAGCGCTCGCGACGCGCATCGCCAACGAACGCATCGGTGACGGACGCTACCGTCCGCTCAAGAACATCATCGGTCTCTGGCTCCTGGAAGGCGTCCTGAAGTCCTTCGCGAATCGTCCGAAAAACGACAAGGAATGGGCCGCGCTCATCACCGCCGCGGAGAAATTGCCCGCGCCCAAGACGTTGCTCGATACGAGCGATCCGGCGTTCGCCAATCCGGCGTCGATGAAAGCGGCAATCGACGCGCATCTCAAAAAACGCCGCGCCACCGCTCCGAAGAATCTGCCCGCCTACGTCCGCCTGATTTGCGATTCGCTCGGCCAGGGCCATGCCGAAGCCAAAGCGGCGTTTGAGCGCATGACCGGCCGCACCTTCAAACGCATCCTGATGGTCGGCGGCGGTTCAAAAAACCGCCTCCTCTGCCAAGCCACCGCCAACGCTGCCGGCGTGCCCGTGATCTCGTTCAGCCTCGAAGGCACCGCCGTCGGCAACCTCGCGAGCCAGCTCATCTCGCTCCGCGCCGTGAAGGATCTCAAAACCTTCCGCCGCCTCCTCGGCGCCACGCTCAAGCAGACGACCTACACTCCCGACAAACGCTGAGCGGCTGCGCGCTCGCCGGGGCGCTCTCTTTTTTATAGGTCCTAGCGGTCTCTAAATCCCATAGGACCTATCTCTCCCCGCCCATGCGCCGCCTGGTTCTCGTTTTCCTCGTCCTGTTCGCGCTGCCGCTCTTCGCTTCCCTCGACGAAGGCGAACTCGAAGCCGGCGCCAAATTCGCCATCGCCCGTCCCGCCCAATGGAACGGCGGCCTGCTGATCATCGCCCACGGTTTCCGCGCGGAGGATGCGCCGCTCGTAGCCGATCTCAATCCCGAGCACCTCGCTTATCGCACGCTGCGCGAAGAGGGTTGGATGATCGCCAAAACGAGTTACCGCCGCAATGGCATCATCATCGCAGATGCCGTCGCCGACATCGACAATCTCCGCGACTACATCGAGCGCACTTACGGCGAACCCAAACGCGTGCTCGTCGAAGGTGATTCGCTCGGCGGACTCATCGCCACGCTCATCGCGGAACGCCCGCCCGGCGATTTCCCGCGCTATCACGGCTGCGTCGCCGTCGGCGCTTCGCTCAGCACTCGCGAACCCGGCGGCACGCTCGGCCTCACGCTCGGCACTCAAATCCCGCTCATTTTCCTCACCAATCGCTCCGAACTCACCGGCCCCAAAACCTACGTCAACCCGCTCACACCTCTGCCGCCCGAACACCGCGCCATTCAGCCCGTGCTCTTCCGCGTCGCGCGTGATGGCCACGTAAACGTGAACCAACACGAGCGCCTCACCGCCCTGCGCGCGCTCAACACCTGGCTCGAACGCGGACGCGACGCCTTGCCCAAACCCGCCGATGGAGCGGAGTTTTTCGACGCCACGCACACGCCGGAACCGCAGCCGTCCGAAGTCGTCTTCGACGCCGACCGCCGCGGCTTCACCGCCCGCGTCACCGAAGTCACTTCCATCTTCGGCAATGTCGCGCTCAATGCGCAACCGATCGACTTCGCCAATGTCGGCATCTCGCGCAACGCGTGGTTCCGCTTCACCGCCCACGGCGAACATCGCCGCGTGATGTTTGGAAGCGATTTCAACTCCGTGAAACGTGGCGAGTGGATCGCTTTCCCCAATGCCGACGGCTTTTTCTGGATCGCACGCAACCGCGAAAACGCCGCCGCCACCGCCAACCTCAGAGTCGGCGACGAGGTCCACATCCGCAGCTACGACAAGACCGATGCCGGCGCCAAATAATAGGGCCCCGTAGAAACAGAGCCGGCAGCCCTGCGACATGAAAAAGAACGGTCGTTCTTGTTTGCAGTATTATAGAACGATCGTTCTATAATGTCGCATGAGTTCCCACATCACCAAACTCTCATGGGCAGGCATCCGTATCACCGCGGGCGCCGAGCAACTCGTCATCGATGGCCTCGAAGGTCGAAACGGTGAGGTCCAAGGCCGCATCGGCCCCAATCGTCGTCCGCTCATCGATCTCGCTGAAACGTCCATCGACGTCGCCCTCGTCACCCACACGCACAAGGACCACTTCGACGCCGACGCGCTGCACCGTCGTCTCACCCCACACAAGCGCGTCCTCGTTCCCGCCGACTCGGCCGCCGAGGTCCGCGATGCCGGTTTCAACGCGATTCCGATAACACCATTCGCCGGCACCGCCGTCGGAGCATTTCACATCACCGCCCTTCCCGCCGTCGATGGTTTCGGCGCGGCGCAAGTCGCCTGGCTCGTGGAAACACCGGACCTCCGCATCATCCATCTCGGCGACACACTCTTCCACGGGTTCTGGTGGCAGATCGCGAAATCCGCCGGCCCCGTCGATGCCGTGTTTCTTCCCATCAACGGCGCCCGCGTCGCCATTCCCGGCCAGCCCGCCACCGGACTTCCCGGCGTGATGACGGCCGAGCAGGCCGTGGTCGCCGCGCGCCTGCTGCAAGCGAGGCTTGCGGTGCCGATTCACTACGAGGAGTTTCACTCGCCTCCCGCCTACAACGCCGATCTCCATGCCGAAGCCCAGTTCCTCGAGCACGCCCGCGCCCAAGCGGTCCCCGCGCAAGTCTTCGCACCCGGCGAAATCGTCCTCACTCGCTGAATCTGCGGACGAAAACGCCTTCGACGGTCGTCGCGTTCGCGGCGACCGCACACGCGCGCGTGTCATCGACGTCGCACTGCAGATCGCGTCCACGCAAGGACTCGACGGCGTCACCCTTGGGCCCGTCGCGGAGGCCGCCGGCGTCTCCAAAGGTCATCTCGCGCTTCTCTTTGGCGGCCGCCAACAACTGCAACTCGCCACACTCGACGCCGCCGTCGCCCTCTTCGAAGAACGCATCGTCGCTCCCGCCAAAAACGCGACGTCGCGCGCCTCACAACTTCGCAAGGTCTGCCTCGGCTGGTTCGACTACGTGCAAAACCGCGTGCTCCTCGGCGGCTGTCTCATCACCGCCGTCAGCAGCGAGTTCCGCACGATCGATGGTCCGATCCGCGACCGCGTGATCGAGCTCCGCGAGCTCGAACGCAACTTCCTCCGCGATCTCATCCAGTCCGCGCGCGCCGAAGCAGGATTGCGCGCGTTGTCCGCGACATCACTCGAGCGCACGCTGTTTCTTCTCTTAGCGTATCGCGCGGCGGCAAACGTCGCTTTCGCGCTAAACGCGACCGATGACTTCGAGCTCGCGCTCAAAGCCACGCGGGAATTGCTCAACGAAATGCTCGCCGGGTGATCCCCCGTCCGACGAGCGCTCGTTTTTCAGAAGAGCGCGCTCGCGCGAAACGTGAATCACACGCCGCGGCTCGGCACGCGCACGACTTTCATGCCCGCAGCGGTCGCGGCGCGGATGCCGGGTTCGGCATCTTCGAAGGCCAGGCATTTTTTTGGATCCACACCGATGCGCTGCGCCGCGAGCACAAACATATCCGGCTCCGGTTTGCCGCGCCCCGGTGCCACATCGTTGGGAGTGATCACGACCTTAAATATATCGTCGAGCCCCGCCGCCTTCAGCGCGGGAATGGCGATCTCCGGTTGACCGCCGGTGGCGATCGCGACCGGTTTTGTTTTCGCGACCTCGCGCGCAAACGCCGCGACCGGCTCGATCACTTTCACCTGCGCGATCTTTTCGAGATACAGCAGCTCCTTGCCGTGCGCGACGACCTCGGCGTTGAGCGAGGCCAGTTTGTAATGTTGCCCAAAAATCTCCGCCACGCGACGCGTCGGCACGCCGCCGAGCGAATAAAACAAATCCTCGTCGAGACGTCCCGGAATGCCTGCTTTTCGCATGGCTTCGTCCCACGCGAGAAAGTGCAGCGGCATGGTGTCCACGAGCGTGCCATCGAGGTCGAAAATGTAGCCGGCGAAATCGCCTTCAGGAATGTCGAGTTGCATGAAGGGTCCATCTCACGCCGGTTTCGCGGCGCTGGCAACCCCCGCGGCCGATGTCCTCACCGCGCAATGTGTAAGTTGGTAAGCGCGGAGATTGCTCCCGCGCCGGCGACCTGCATGGTGCGTCTCGCTTCTTCAACGCACTTCCGCTTCGCGTGCCTTTTTTTCGCCTCCAATCGCCCCGAACGCTAACGCGCCTCCTGCTTCTCCTCCTCGCATGCGCGCCGTTTTTTCCCCTTCGCGCCGAGGTCGCGACGGAGCGTCCCCTCATCGCCGGCGCCGCGAGCGATGCGTTTCCCAACTCGTTTGTCGGCGCGGAGGGCCGCTGCGAAGGTTTCGCGGTCGATCTCCTCGATGCCGTCGCTCGCGTGATGGATCTTTCGCTCGAGCGTGTGGTGGCGCCTTCGGCGGAGCTACACGCACGCTTCGAGGCCGGCGAATTCGATTTTCTCCAAGCCTACACGCCGGGTCCCGGCCGCGAGCGTTTCGCGGATTTTTCGGCGCATTACATGAGCTTGCAGGGCGCGGTGTTTGTGCGACGCGACGACAAGCGTCTCCGCACCGCGAGCGATCTGGCGCATGCGCGCATGTTGATCGTGGGGCGTGGCAGTGTGGGACAAAAATTTCTCGCCGATCACGACATCACCCCTGCGTCGCTCACCTACACCAGTTCCGTGCGTGAGGCGCTTCATCTGATCGCCGCCGGCGAGCACGACGCGGTCTTCGCCTCGCGGCTGACAGCGTTGTCCGTCATGGAGCGCGATCGCCTCAAAAACATCCGCACGCTCGCGCAACCGATCGAAGGTTACGATGTGCGCCACAGTTTCGCGGTGCACGCCGGAGACGCCCAACTCCTCGCGCGTCTCAACGAAGGTCTCGCGATCCTGCACCGCACGGGCGAGTTCGATAAAATCTACCTCAAATGGTACGGCCATTTCGACGCGCCGCTGTTCACGCGCGAGCAAGTGCTCACGTATGCCGCAATCATCTTCGCCATCGTCGCGGGCGGTGCGATGTGGGGTTTTCTACGACAACGCGCGTTGCGACGCCGCCTCGCCGCGAGCACCGCGTCGCTTCAACAAAAAGAAGCGCTTCTCGCCGAGGCGCAGCAAATCGCGCAGGTCGGCCATTGGAGTTACGACAGCGCCACGCGCGACATCGAGTGCTCGGCCGAAGCGTTGCGCATCTTGGATCAGTCGGCGGACGCGCGTCTCTCTTATCCACGATTGCTGTTGCGTCTGCCCGCCTCGGATCGCTCGTCGGTCCATCGCGCGCTTCGCCAAAGCATCCTCGCCGGCGCCGGCTGCGAATTCACCACCACGCTGCTGCCACGCGGCGGCGGCAAAAAAATCATCCACGCCACCGTGCGCACCTTGCGCGACGCCGACGGGCAAGTGCTCCGGCTTTTCGGCACGGTGCAGGATGTCACGCGTCTCATCACCGCCGAAGAAACCCTCCGCGCGCGCGATCAGCTGCTGCTGGCGTTTTATGAAAACATCCCCAGCGGCATGGGTGTGGTCGAAGCGGCGGACGACTCCCTGCGTTTCGTCTCCGCCAATCCCGGCACGGCCCGCCTGCTCGGGCTCGACAATACGCCGCTTGCCGGACGCCGGCTCGACGAACTCGGTTTGCCCGCGCCGGTCGTCGATTTCTGGACGGCACTTTTCCACGAAGCCAATCGCAGCCCGGAGAATCTCCATCTCGAGCGGCATCTCGCGTATTCATCTCGGCACTACAGCATCATATTCGTTCCGCTTGGCGGCGCCGGCGTCGAGGCTCGCCCACAGGTCTGCTACCTGATCGACGACATCACCGAGCGAAAACAAATCGACGCCGAAGTCGCGCAAAGCCGACGCCTCCGCGCGATCGGCGAACTCGTCGGGGGCATCGCGCACGAGTTCAACAACCTCCTTACGCCCGTCCTCCTCAAAACGAGCCTGCTCGCCGAGCAAGTGCGCTCGCAGCCCGCACTCGTCGAAGAGCTGCGCGTCATCGCCCGCGCCGCGCAGCGAGGCGCCGATCTCACGAAGCGCCTCCTCGCCTTTAGCCGACGTTCGGAGGCGAAAAACGAACGCGTCGAGCTGCCGGCGCTCGTGAAGTCCAACTTCGATCTCGTGCGCACCACCATCGATCGTCGCATCGAACTCGCCTCCGATCTCGCGCCGGAACTCCCGCCGCTCTTCCTCAACGCCACCGATCTCCATCAGATCTTCCTCAACCTCGTGCTCAACGCGCGCGACACGTTGATGGAGAAACTGGAGCATCCACCGGCTTCGACGTGGCACCCGCGCATTTTGGTGAGCGCCGCGCATTTCGATGCCGGTCCCGCTTCTCTGCCCGTCGATCCCAATCGTCGCATCCACGGCTGGATCCGCTTGAGCGTGCAGGACAATGGGCTCGGCATGAGCCGCGAGGTGCAGGAGCGCATTTTCGAGCCGTTCTACACAACCAAAGGCATGGCCAAAGGAACCGGACTCGGGCTCGCGACCGTCTGGCACTTGGTCGGGCGGCTCGGAGGAAAAATCACCGTGTCGTCAGTCGTCGGCGAAGGCAGCACGTTCCAGGTCTGGCTGCCGGTCATCCCAGTTCCGACGAGCGGCGCTTCGGGCGACGACGCCAGCGGCGCGTCGAATGTATTCAAAAATAAAATACTGCTGGTCGAGGACGACGATCTCGTCGCACAGACCTTGATCACCGCGCTGCGCCGCCTCGGCCACGAAGTCGCGCACCTCAGTCACGGCGCGGAAGCGTGGCGGCATCTTTCGAATCGTCCGACATACGACATCGTGATGCTCGATCTCGATCTGCCCGGCATGAGCGGTCTCGAAATCGCGCGACGTCTGCGCGAGTCGCGCTTTCCTGGAAAACTCCTCATCGCCAGCGGACGGCTCGCGGAGCACGAGCTCAACGAGCTGTGCGCGCTCAAGGTCGATCACATCCTCGAAAAACCGTTCTCACCGCAAACCCTCCAATTCGCGCTCCACGCCTGCCGCACCCGCATCGCGTGAGATTGGGCGGAATCCACCACAGAGACGCGGAGGACGCAGAGACGATGCCTAAAACTTTGTCGGCGAGTTGGGCAGAACGGACGGTGTGGATGCACGGCGCGTCAACGTGTCGAACTCCGGCTGCTCACTCCGCGTCCTCCGCGCCTCTGCGGTGAATTATTCTGCAACGTGAGGACCGACGCCGCGATCAGCAGCGCGATCGCTCGCGCCAAGGCCGCGGCCGGCGAATTCCAGAAAGCATTTTTGCCGCCGCCAAAACAACCGCAGTCAATCTCCAGGCCGCGTCCCAACGCCTGACTCAGCACCACGACAAAACTCAGCGTAAGTGCCATCGTGAGTGGACGCACGGTTTCCGGCCAGAAATCCACGAGCAGCGCCGCGCCACAAAGCACCTCGAGCCAGGGCAGCGCGATCGTTATCAGTCGAAGCACGGTGTCCGACAGCGGCAGTTCATAGCCGAGCAGGGCGCCAAAAAAAGCCATGGGCGCGGCCAGCTTCGCGAAGCCCGCCCAAAGCAGCAGTCCGCCGAGAAAGATCCGCAACATCAGCACCCAACGTGTATTCATTTTTTGGGTACGGTCTCAAAAGCCGGCAGATTTTTTTTCGGGAAAAACACGCGCTCGCTTCGCCATGCGTCGGTGACGAGTCCGAGCGCGAGCGACGCCAACAAGAGCGCGAGCAAGCGCACGAGGAACCGGCCGCGCCCAGGCGCTTTTCCGACGATTTCACTCATGGCTGGGCGCGCAGTCCATCGAGCACGCGTGTGAAATAGTCTTCCTGGGGATACCCTTCGATGCGCGCTTCGACGAAGCTGCCGTCGGCACGTTTTTTCCGCAGGATGAAGGTCGGCAGCACCGTCACTTTGAGCGCGGCGGCTTCCGCGAAATCCGCTTCGATCTCCGCGCGGCATGCGTCGGTGCGCAGGCAGTTCGCGAGCGCATTGCGATCGATGCCGGGCTGTTCGGCGACGCGGCTCTGGAGAAAACTCGAGGCGCGATTTCCGTAACGAAACAGGAAGTCCTCGATCGATTCGTACGTGCCTTGCTGCATCGCGCAGCGCGCGATCGCAAACACCGCCGCGGGTTTGTCCGCGGGGTCGGGCGATGCGTTGATGCGCACCCAGCGGAGCTGATTCGTGGCGATGTATTTTTCGCGCAGTTGTGGAAACACCGTTTCGTGAAACGCACGGCAGTGCGCGCATTTAAAGCTGCGCACTTCGATCACGACAATCTCGGCATCGGCCGAACCGAAGACGGGACGTTCGCGCACGGTGAGCGGCGCGCCGATCGAAGGATCGATGGCGGGCTCGTTCGCAAACGAGGCGGACGCGAGAGCGCCGACGACAAAAACAATCCCGGCGCGCGCGAGCATGCCGGGACAAAGTTTGAACAACGAAAGAAGAGCCATGATGCCGGCGGTGGTCGCCGCGACGGGGACGTTGAAACGTTTTTCTGTCGCTGGCGAATCGCGAGATCAAAAGCTGAACGTCGCCGAGACCCAGAGACGGCGGGGTTCCTGATTGTTGGCGTAGAGGTTCGTGTAACTGATGGCGCCGGTATTCACGTTGCTGACATAGGGGCCGTATTCCACGAAGTCCTTGTCGAGGAGGTTGTAGATGGTGGCATTGATCGTGAGGTTCTTGTTCACCTTGTAGGCGGCGCCGAGGTGATAGAGCTGGTAGTCGCGATAGTTGCCGTAGGTGGCCTTCGCGCGGCTGGTGGCGCTGTCTTCGGCACGATAACGTTCGCTACGATATTCGCCGCTGAGCCAGAGCGAGAGGGCTTCGGTGGAATCCCAGCGCAGGCGGGCGTTGAGCATGTGGCGCGGGGTGTTCATCAGCGGCTTGCCGAGTGCTTCGCCGCTCTTCTGTTCGCTTTCCGTGTAAGTGTAGTTGGTCGCGAGCGACCAGGTTTTCGAGAAACGGATGCGGCTGGAAAACTCCGCGCCCTGCGTCGTGGCTTTGTCGACGTTGATGCTCTGACCAAATTCGTCGACCGCGGGCCAGTGACCGTAGTCCACGCATCCCGGACGATCGGGGCTGCCGGCGAAGGAGCAGTTGGGCAGGCCGGGGCCGGAAGCGATTTTGTCGTCAAAGTCGTTGCGGAAGAGCGTGCCGGTAGCGGTGAAGCCGCGATGATTGTCGTACGTGACCGCGACCTCCGTGGTCACGCTGGTCTCCGGACGCAGCGTGGGCGTGCCGATGGTCGGGCGCGTGCCTTGACCGGTGAAACCCGTGATGCCGTCCGCGAGCTGATCGAGACGCGGCACTTTGAAGCCTTCGCTCACGCCGCCTTTGAACGTCCAGTGCGGAGTCGCATTCCAGACGAGGTAGCCGCGATAGCTATCTTCAGAACCGAAAACATTGTGGTCGTCGCGGCGCGCACCGACGGTCAACGCGAGCTCCGGGTGGAAGCGCCATTCGTTTTCCACGAAGACCGCCCACTGCGTGTGCTCGTACGGAGCCGGCGCGACACCGTCGATCATCTCGGCGTCCCAGAATTGTCCGCCGATGCTCAATGTGTGGTCTTCGAAAGCGGTGATGACGGCCTTGGTGTCGAACACGAGGCTCTCGTTCTCCAAAGCGCGGTCGCTGCCGGGAACTTTGCCGGGCGTGCCGTTGGGGATGGTGCGGCCGAGCGTCTCGGTGAAATTGTGCATCAGGCTCGATTCGAGAAGACCGCCGTCGAAACGCCACGTATGCGCCAGGGTGAATTGGTCGCGATTGAACTCCATGTCGGGCGAGTAGCCTTGCACGCCGAGCGTGCCGAGCTGGGCTTGGGAGTTGTCGTATTTCTGACGGGAAATGTCGGCGTCGAGCCAGAGGTCGTGATGAATGGACGGCGTATAAGTGACGCGTGCGCCCAGCGTAAAGAGGTCGGCTTCGACCGGGCTGGGACCGCGTTTGCTCACTTCGACCTCGTCGCCGGAGGCATCGGTGTAGCGTAGATCAGAGGCGTGACGCTTGAAAAAGTTGCCACGGAGGCTGAGGCCCAGCCGCTCCTGCACAAGCGGTCCGCTCAAATAAAGCTGGGCGTTTTCCATGTTACCGAAATCGGTGTCTTCCTGGAACGTCGCCCCCGCGGTGATGGCACCTACCCAGTCGCGGCTGACTTTGCGCGTGATGATGTTCACCACACCGCCCATCGCGTCCGAACCGTAGAGCGTGGACATCGGACCGCGGATAACCTCGATGCGCTCGATGGCGGAGGGCGGCGGCAGGAAACTCGTGGACGTTTCGTTGAAGCCGTTGGGCGTGATGTTGCCCGGGCTGTTCTGACGGCGACCATCGATCAGAACCAACGTGTAATCGCTGGGCATGCCGCGGATGCTGATATTGAGACCACCTGTCTTACCGGCGGAGTCACCGACGTCGATGCCTTCGATTTCGCCGAGTGCCTCGGCGAGGCTGTTGATGCGCTTTTGCGTCAACTCGACATGATCCAGAACCGAGATGCTGGCCGGCGCATTCTGGATCTGCTGTTCGAAGCCCGCGGCGGAGACCACGAGCTTGTCCAACTTGTAGGTCTCCTCTTCGCCCGTTTGCGACCCGTCCTGGGCCGAAAGACACGTCACTGCGCTTACAGCGGCGACCCAAACGCTCCGCCTGACGCTAACGGACAGGCGACTGAAAGTGAAACTCGAGAACAGCACTATACTCATGGAAAAATCCGGAATGACGAGGAAGCGAAATTGAGACTCAGACTCGATATCTGAGACAAGTATATTGAGATTCAATCTCCTTTTGTATTAGGACTGCTAAATCAGAAAAGTAAGCAATCTAACGAAGCGTGCGCAGCCTGAAACGCTTAAAATCCGCGCAATCTTTTATAGTCCAAATCGTTACGAGAGATAGTCCACGCAAGTTACCAGCCTCTTCTGTGCGAACCACCGCTTGGCTGGGCAAAAATCCGCCCATCTCGCTCGTATCAAGTTCCTCAAGCTGACGCTAAGTTAGCGCAGCCGACCGCGCGTGCCCACCGACGGTGCGCCGGTCGGCGCTTTGAAAAAGCGATGGTTCACGGGACGCCGCTGCTCAACGGTCAGCGCCGGCAGATCCGGCAAGGCATCCGCTTTGGAGCTCCCGACGAGTTCACGCGCCATGAGCCGGAGGTCGTCCCAACGTTGTGCGAGGGCCAATCCATTCGCTTGCGCACGCGACATCGCCGCAACCGCTTCGCCGCTCGTCGCAGGGACCGGTTCCTCGACCGCCGATTTTCGCCCGATCGTCTCGAGATCGTCGGCGGCCGCGAGTTGTCGCAAAAGACTCCGCCACTCCGTCATGAGCCGGTCGATGTCGCCGCGTTCCGCCGCATCGGGCATAGCCGCGATCACCCGCGCGCGTGCGCCTTCATCGATCATCGCGCGAACGACATCGCTGCCACCGTAGCCATATTGCGGTGGCAGGCCTTCGACCAAATACCCTTCGATCGTCAACCGCCGGTAGGCGCGCTCGCACACGACGGCCAGCCGTCCGAGCCGTCGCGGATTCGTGCCGGCAAAACGATCGCCCGCGAAGAGATTCGCGCTATCGAAAAGCAAATCGCGCAGCGGATAACGTCGGTCCTCGAGGCCCGCCGCGAGCGCCAGTCCTTCCGGTCCTAAAAACGATGCCACGATTTCGCCGCGCGGCGTCAGCGCCAGCTCGCGGTCGAGCACCCCGCAGCGCTGCCATTGCCAGAGCGGCGTGGGCTGCGGACTGAGCTGCAAACATTCCTCGCGCCATCGACACGTCGCACACGCGGGAAATGGATTGCGCAAGCGGCGCACCAAACGCGCGCGCCCTGTATCCGTTCTTTGGCGACACGGCAGTTCGTCCGGCGCACGCTTCGCCGTCTCCTCCGCGCCGAGCACCATCGGTGTTTCGAGAAAAAACCGGCGCGCCCAACGCGAGGCCGTTTCCACCGTCGGACCGCCTCGACGCAATCCGCGCAACAACACCGCCCACGGCAGCGGCTCGGCGCGTTTCAGCCGCAACGGCGCCGCCCGTCGGGTGCGCGGCGTACTCGCCGAGCAAAGGATGTAACCAACTTCATCCAATCCACGCCGCCCCGCCCGCCCGATCATCTGCAACAAATCGTGCGGCGCGATTTCGCGCTCCAAATGATCGAAGCGATAACTACCCGCCGTGATCATCACCGAGCGCAGCGAAAAGTTGATGCCCGCCGCCAATCCCAACGTCGCCACGACCGCGCGGAGTTGTCCGGCCTTCGCGAGCGGTTCGATGACGCCCGCGCGCTGTGCGTACGTGAGTCCGCTATGGTGATACGCCACGCGCTGCCGCAAGAGGCGCGCGATGCGCGGTCCGCACACCGCTTCTTGTTCGGGCGTCAGTGTCAACGGCTCCGCGAGCGGCAACTCGCGCGCAAACTGTCGCGCCAGTCGTTCCGCGTCCTGTCGATGCGGTGCGAACACCAGCACCGGGCCCATGCCTTCGCGCAATGCGCCCGCCACGCGTTTCGCCCAAAAGCCTTCGATGCTCCGCGGCAAGCCATGCACGAGATCATCCACGTCGATTTCCTCCAACGGCACCGGCCGCACGTGTGTCCGCACCGCTTCGGCCCGCCGCCCAAGTCGCTGCAGCCACGCGACGATTTCCTCCGGGTTGGCCACCGCGCCGCTCAACAATAACAATTGCACCGACGGATCCAGCGCCACGAGCACACCTTCGTAGTGATTTCCTCGATACGGATCGGCGATCCATTGGTACTCATCGAGAACCAACAGCTGAAAGGGCGCCGCGTCGCGTCCCGCGGGCTTCGGCACCGCACCCGCTTCGCGCGCATCGCCGCGAGCTTCTCGCGTGAGCAGCCCTTGCACCGCTTCGAGCGTCGCCACGACCACCGGCGCGCCGGGATCGATCGTCACATCGCCCGTCGTGATGCCCACGCGCCAGCCACGCGATTTCCATTCGGCATATTTGTCGTTGGCCAGCGCCCGCGTCGGCACCGTGAAAAGCGCCCGCTTCGCGAAGTTGGCCTGTTCGATAAATCGTTCAAACACATGCGTTTTTCCCGCCCCGGTCGGCGCATCAACCACGACGTCGCGCCCGGCCTTTAACCCCGCGATGGCCTGCGCCTGCCACGCGTCCGGCAGCATCAATTTTTGCAGGCCACTGAGATCATCGAGACGCACGCGCGCACCGTAGGTCCGCGATCTGCTCAGTCAATGCCCGCTCCTGCTTCATCGCCTTGCGCCGCTCCGATCAACGCGGCGCTTGCTCCACTTTCCGCACAGCTATTGCCTCCTCTCATCGACGCTCATGCCCGTTGACGCTTCCAGTCTGCCCGTCCTGCGACCGTCCGCCCTCCGCGCGCTTCGCAGCCGCCTCCAACTCGTGATCCGCGACGCGGGCCAAGCCGACCTCTCCCCGGAGGCCGCCCATCCGCATGCTCCTTATTGGCAGCTGGAACCACATCCGTTGCTGCTCGCAGGCGAGGAATGGCGCACGCTCGAAAACGCCGTCCTGCAACGCGCGCGGCTCGTCAACGCCTTCCTCACCGACATCTATCACGAACAAGCCGTGCTCCGCGCCGGCGTGCTCCCGCCCGAGGTGATTTTTGGCGATCCGTATTATCGCCGCTCGTGTTTGCACTTGGAACCCCTGCGCGTCGATCCCGCAACCCTGCTGCGCTTCGATCTCGCGCGCACCGCGGAGGGCTGGGTGTTTACCGCCACACGCGCCAACACGCCCATCGGTTTCAGCTACGCCGTGCAAAATCGCCGTTTCCTCTCGCAGGAGGCCGGCGAGCTTTACGGCGCGCTGCCCGAGTACCGAAACATCATCGACTTCCCGCTGCAGCTCCTCGCCGCGTTGCACGCACTCGCTCCGCGCGCGGACGGCGATGCGTCGATCGTGCTGCTCACCGCCGGGCCGCAGGACCCGTTTTATTCGGAGCACAGTTTCCTCGCGCGAAAAATGGGTCTCCCGCTCGCGCGCGGCGACGATCTGCTCGTGCTCGATAATCGCGTGTACTTCAAAACCATCGCCGGACTCGAACCGGTCGATGTCATCTACCGCCGCCTCAACGACGCCCACATCGACCCCGTCGTCTTCTCGACCGATCACGAAACCGCCGGCGTGCCCGGACTTCTCCAGTGCATCCGCCACGGCACAGTCGCCATCGCCAATTCCATCGGCACCGGCCTCGCCGAAAGCCGCGCGCTCGAGGCGTTTTTGCCGGCGATGATGCAGTTTTATCTGGGCGAGAAACCGCTCCTGCCTTCGCTGCCGACGCTGACCTGCGGCGATCCCGATCAGCTCCAGCAGATCGTCGGCTCGTCGGAATTTCAGGTGCGTCCCGCCCACGATCCGCGTCTCGGCACACCGCCGCCCGACCTCACGCCGGGACCCGGCGGATTGCCCGCCGCGATCGCGCGCCATCCGCATCAATTCGTCGCGCAAAAAATCCCCGCGCCGATCCCCCACGATCCTGGCAACCCGCACGTCACGGGCTGCACCTTGTCGCTCTACGTGCTTTCGCAAAGCCGCCAGCACTCCGTCATGCCCGGCGGACTCGTCCATCTCGGCGCCGGTGGACCACCGCGCGATCGTGTCGGGCACACCGCCGATGCCATCGTGCTTCTCGACTCGGCGACCGAACGCGACGACTCCGCGCACGAGGTGCGTTCGCCCGGCGTGCCGCACAACGTCCTCGGCTCTCGCGCCGCCGAAAATCTTTTCTGGCTCGGTCGCTACATCGAACGCGCCGAAATCACCGCGCGCATGTTGTCCATCGTCGATGATGTCGCGCTCGAGGAAACCCCCGGCCGCGATCGTCATCGCTGGGTGCCGATCTGGCGCGGCTTGTTCGAAGCAACCGGACATCCCGCCGAAAAAATCATCGTCTCCGAACATTCGCCCAACGCGCTTTCGATCGACCAACTCTGGCGCCTCACGCTCACCTCGCGCCACCCGAGCTCGTTGTATTCCTCGGTGGGCATCGCCTGCGAAAACGCGCGCCAGCTCCGCGATCACGTGAGCCCCGAATGCTGGGCCATTCTCAGCCGGCTTCACGCGCGACTCGAAACCCTGCGCCGCCCCGATTCCTCCGCGGGCGCCACCACGCCGTCTTTCGACTCGGCGGAACTTCGCCGTCAAAACGCACTCGCTTCCGCCGACATCGTCGCCGCGGAGATCAACGCCTTCATTGGCACCGCCGAGCGCACGCTCCTGCACGACGCGTCCTGGCACTTCCTGCGCATCGGCCGTTATCTCGAACGCGCGGTCATGACCTGCAGCGCGCTGCGCCATCCGCTCGGCGCGCTCGACGACGAGATTCGCATGCGTCCCGATGCGCCCCGCCACAACCCCGAGCTCTCCGCGCTGCTCCGCATGCTCGGTTCGCAGGACGCCTACCGGCGTATTTACCAAACCACTACACGTCCGCGCTACGTCGCCGCGCTCCTGCTTCAACACAGCGACGCGCCTCGCAGCATTTGTCACAATCTCCGCAGCATCTGCGGTTCGCTCCGCGCCATCCGCATGCGCCTGCCCGGCGCCGACCACTCCGCACTCGATGCCGCGACCGATATTATTCACACGCTCGAAACCTTGCCGCTCGATCGCTACTTCAGCGGCTTCGATCCGCAAAAACCCGCACCGCCGCTCGGACAAACGCTTCTGACATTGCTCGAACGCCTCTATTCGCTGCAACCTCTTCTCAGCGATCACTACTTCAGCCACCAAGCCCACATCCCCGCGCAGGCCCAGTTGAGTTTGTGAACGTTTTTCGGCCCGGCTTCTCCCCATGTCTCCCGCCTTTCGCCGCATCCTCACGCAGATTCTCGTCACGCTCGGCATCGCACTCGCCGCTTATCTCGCCGGTCTGCATTTCCTGAGACTTCCGTGCATCGGTTCGAGCGGTTGCGAAATCGTGATCAACAGCCGCTACGGCCAGTTCCTCGGCGTGCCCGTCGGCCTCTTCGCGGTGCTCCTTTGGCTCGCCGTCATCTACGTGCCCGATCGCAGCAAGCGCGGCGTGTTGCTCGTGCTCATGGGGGGCGTGTCGTTTGTTTTCATTCTGCTGCAGTTTTTCGTCGTCCGCAGCTTCTGCCTCTTCTGCACGCTCCACGCGTTGATCAGCTGGATCATGATCGCGCTTCATGGCGAAAAACCGTCGCGCTGGACCGCTCCGCTCGGATTCGCCCTCGCATTTGGCGCGTTGCTGCTCGCGCGTGAACACGCGGCCACGCGCGCCGCCGGCACGCTGCCGCCCACTCCCGCCGAAAGTGTCGCCACTCTCCGCGAACGCAGCGCCGGTTTGTATTGGCTCGGCCCCTACAACGAACGCAGCCCCGCGCTCGTCCTCAGCCTCGATTGTCCGTCGTGCCTCGACCTGCTCGAGTCGCTCACGCGCCGCTCCTTCGCGGAGGGCAGCGCCGGACCGGCGATCTATTGGAAAACAACCGACGCCAACCGCGCGCTCACGGAAACCTTCATCGCCGCCGTGCTCGTCCAAGAAGGCACGCCGCGCGAAGCGTTCCTCGCCGTCGCGACACTCCTCAGCGCGCACAAAGAACTCGCCCTCCAATCTCCCGCCGGCGCCGCGAAACGTCTCGAAAGTCTTTTCCCCGCCGCCAGCGAACGTCTGCCGCACGCGCGCCGCATTCTCGACGACCAAGCCGCTGCGCTTGCCGCCGCCCAACTCGGTCAAACCACACCGCTGCTCCTCCCGCTCGACGCCGCGCCGCGCGTGTTTTTCTCCGTCGACGATCTTTTTCCGCGCGCTCCTTGAGCGTTAGTTCGCGCGCGAGATCACCGGCACTTCCAGCTCGAGCACTTCGCCGTCGTACACGCGGAGCAGTTGGGTCAGCGCACCGGGGTTCTCCGGCGTCGTCGCGACTTCGATTTCGATCGTTTCCGCGGACTTCGCGGCCACGGTCGCGCGTCCGGGCTCGAGTTCAAAACGCGGTTCCTTCGGCGAACGCCATCCCGTCAACGTCACCCGTGTGCTCGTTTCTTTTCCGACTTTGGTCGTTGGAAGAATCACCGGACTCGGACTCACCCGCAGCGACGACTCGACGGAGAGAAACACGTTGAACGACACGCGCGGATTCGTCGCATCGTTCGTCACCGCCGTCACGCGCACCATGTGGTGTCCCGCGGGCGCCGACGTCAGTTTCGTGAGTTTTAACCAAAATGATTTCCCTTCGCGCCGGCTCACTTCCCCTGCGAACCACGCGTGCTCCGCTTCAATTTTCGCGACGTCCGCGTTTCCTTCGCCGAGATAATCGAGCCGCACTTCGCCGCTGAATTCCTCGCCGCGCATACTCTTCGCGAACGTCAGAAACGGCGGCGAGATCGCCCAATTTTCATACGGCGTCACCAGCACTTTCAACGGCACCACCACCTCGCCCGCGGAGGTTTTTAACACCAGGCGTCGCGTGATCTCGCCCTGATACGAACGCGTCTCCGTGCGCACGGTGAGCTCGGTTTTTTCGCCGGGTGCCAGCCGCCGCTTCGTCGGTGTACCCGCCGTACAACTACAATCCGTCAGCACATCCTCGATCACGACCTCACGATCCCCGCGATTCACGAGCACCACGGACGCCTCCGCATTCTGATTTTGCGCGCGTCGTCCCAAATCGACCTCCGCCGGTTCCGCGACGATTTGCGCGACCAACTGCGTCACGACCCCGAGCATCCAAACAACCGCCACACACCATGCGCATTTCATCGCGCGACCCTGCGTCGCCGCCGACGCCGGAGCAAGACGATCCAATCTGATCACGCCCGCCCCGTTTCCCACAGGATTACAAGATGAACAGGAAGGCTGGCCGGTTCTCCCGCAATCCTGTCCAAACCAAGACGCCAAATTCATCGCATCCGCAGCTCATCTCTCAGGATCGCCATCAGACTTTTTGTCCGCTGCGTTTTCACCCGCGATCAGATGCCGGAAGCGGTGATACGAAAATCCGACCCACAATAGCACTCCGCCCAACGCGCAAAACGCGATGATCCGGTACAGGGTCGAATTCAAATCCACCAAAAACATCCGCGGCACACACAACGCCAGCGCGACCAGTCCGAGCAAACGCGCCGGCCTGAACCGCCCAAACAATCCCACGCCAAACCACACCAGCGCCGCCACCGCCCAGCCCACGGTGATATACGGCTCCAACTCACCGCGCTGGGCCAGCATCAGGTCCATCGCCACCGCGAGGCCCGCCGATGGATACAACCCATCGCGAAAACGACGCTCGCCCGGCCCCGCCCAGATCCGTCCGTTCGGCAACTGAGCGGCAGCGCGAGCGACACCATCGCCATCGCGAACACCGCGACAAAACCTTCGCCCAGCCGGGCCGCTCCGTCGTTGTGAACAAGATCCGCGGCCGCCACCAGTCCGAGCAACGCGAGGCCACTCGCGACTTCCACCGCCGCGACAAATTTCCAGCGCGAGAGCAGCATCGCGACAATCGCCGCGCCCGCAAACCAACCCACGCGCGCGCCGCCCGCGCTCTGCATCGCAATCGTCACCGCCGTGATCGTACCCGCCAGCCACGTTTGCTTCCGCACCGTCGCGTCCACCGGCGCACCGGCGCGCGTCCAATTTTTCTGGATACGTTCGTTCTTCGCCCACACGAGCGCCGGCAGCCAGCTCGCAATCACGAACAACACGCCTTCGCCGGCCATCCCGGGATTCCCGTTCAGCCAGAGCGTCACCATCCCGAGCAGCGAAAACAGCCACGCCGCTCCGCGCAGCGCTCCGACCCAGACCCAACTGAGCAACGCGCTCGCGAATACCGCGAAACCGGTCAACACGACTAATCCTTCGGCCGCGCTTCCGCGATGAATTGCGATCACCGCGCCAAACATGAGCACAAAAATAACCGTCAGCCACGATACGCCTCCGCGCGGACTTTCCCGCGCGAGCTGCGCGCGTCCTCGTGGCCACGCCGCCAGGCACGCCACGCCGATCAACGCCGTCAGCGCCACGATCCAACGCGCCCATTCGATCCCGCCAACACCCCGCCAACCCAGAACCGCCACGCAGTAGCTCGCCGCTCCCACCGCGAGCGTCCACACCGATAGCCACATCCATTTCCGCGACGGTTGCCTCGGAGCCGCGACCGACAACATCACCGCGATCCCCAACGCCTTGAGCAAACTCGGCACCGCGCCATGGCCCACGCTCACGCAGGCGATCAGCGTGGCCAACGCGAGCGCGCTGGCCAGCCAGGCACCTCGCCGGCGCGCGGATTTTTCCCCGTCCAAACCCAGCCACCAAGCGCCTGCGATTGTCGGCAATAAAACCGCCGTCGCATTTCCCCACGTCTCCAGCGGCTGAAACAACGTCGCATCCAAATTCGCCCAAAGCGCGCCATGCGCCACCAGTCCGACCGCACCCGCCGCCGCCCATGGTGCACGCTGTTTCCAGAAAAACCCGGCTCCTGCGAGCACCGCCGCGGTCACGATCAGCCAGGCAGGTGACCACACGTCGGGCGTGAGAAAAACCGCCGCCATCCCCGCCACCACCGTACCGATGGCCGACGCAAATCCCACGAGCATGCGACGTGTTTCTCCCGCCATCTCCACGCCGCACGCGCGCGCCGTTTCCAGTGCCCACGCCATGAATCCCGCGAGATAAACCAACCGTCCCAACGCCATCAGACTGTCCGCCGGCACGAAGTTTCCGAAGGCGTCGTCGAACCAATAATACAGCGACACGGCGACGACCAACACCGAT
>CALFXL010000065.1 GCA_937958045.1 uncultured Opitutaceae bacterium
TGCAGCGTGATCTTTTCTCAGCGCGCTTGTCGCGGATCCTGCGTGGGCTATCGATCAATGGCACCCCGCTCCAACCCCATGAAAAAATCCGCCCTCGTCAGCGTTGCCGTAGGCGCGCTCCTCTTGCTCGCCGGTTGCGCGAGCACGCCTCCTCCCGACGCGTCGACCGATGCGTCGTCGCTTCCCGCGAAAGTTTTTAACCTGGCCGATCTCGATCGACCGCCACAGACGATCGGCATTCACACCCGGCCGATCTACCCGGTCGCGCTTCGCCGGAGCAATATTTCGGGGCACGCCGTTCTGCGCTTCATCGTGACGGCCGATGGTCGCACCGCCGACATCGTCGTGGAAAAAACCACCCACGCTGAGTTCGGAGAAGCCGCCGCGGAAGCGGTCGCCAAGTGGCGATATCGACCCGCGATCAAGGACGGCAAGCCCGTCGCCTGCGCATTGATCTTCCCCATTGTTTTTAATCTGAACGATTCCTCCCGGTAGCGGCCATCCGGCATCCATCCGCGAATCCTTCCTTAGGGAGCTGGCTCCGCTTGATCGCGCACGTGTTTGCGCAGCAGTGCCGACAATTCCGCGACCGTCTCCCGATAAGCGGTATCTCCGGCGAGGTTCTTCAACTCGTGAGGATCGTTGACGGGGTCCGTGAGAAACGCGCCTGGATCGCGGCCGTAAAACTCCGCGTAACGCCATCTCTCGGTCCGCACGACCGCTCCGGTGACGCCACGGCCGCGTTCGTTCCAAACCGTGTACGCAGGTCGATCCCACCTGGCGTCGGGATCGTCCAGCAACGGCCGCAGGCTCACGCCTTCGAGGCCGTCCGGTCGCGGCAATCCCGCCAGATCCACGAGCGTCGGATAGAGATCGAGCGTCTCCACGATACGCATCGAGGAGCGGCGATTTCCCTTCATGCGCGGATCGTGAATGACCAGCGGTACCCGCGCTCCTTGCTCCCACAGCGAACCCGCTTTCGACCACTTTCCTTTCTCGCCGAGTTGATACCCGTGGTCGCTCCAGAAAACGACGATCGTCGAGTCGCGCAATCCGCGCGCGTCCAGCTCCGCGAGCACGCGGCCGACATTCCAGTCCATATACGATACGCAGGCGAGATAAGCGCGGATGAATTGCTTCGCCTCTTCCGGCGACGCATCGCGACCGATAAACAAATCCGTGTTGCGCGGCCGGATCGAACCCGCCGGAAAGCCCTCCGGCACCGTCGGCCGCGGCGCGAAGTCAACCGGCAACGCGATGGTCTCGGTCGGGTATTTTTCGAAAAATTCCTTCGGCGCGATCAGCGGGCTGTGCGGTTTCGAAAATCCGCAAACAAGGAAGAAGGGCGCGTCCTGTTCCTTCCATTTTTGCAAATACTCGATCGCGCGTTCCGCCACGAGCGTGTCGTTTTCTTTCGCCGCCGCCTCGCCTTCGATCGCCGCCCACCGGTCCGAGTGCCGGTTTCGCGCAAGGTTCTGTGCTCGCTGCGCGGGCGACGGCTCCGCGGCTGGCGACGCTGAATCCGGAGCCCCGCCGATCGGAGTGCGTTGCTGCGGACCGTGAGCATGCGGTTCCCCGCCCTGATCCCACGCGGTGAAATCGTCGTAGCCGCCGTGGAAAACCTTCCCGGCACGAAGCGTCGTATAGCCGTGCTGCTTGAAATATTTCGGCAGGCTCACCCAGTCGGGATACACGCCGTTGAACCAGTCGCGATTTCCGTAAAGCCCGCTCGTGGTCGGGTAGCGTCCGGTCAGCATCGATGTTCGGGAAGGACTGCAAAGCGGATACTGGGTGTAAGCGCGATCGAAGCGCACACCTTCAGCGCCGAGCCGGTCGATGTTTGGCGTCTGCGCCAGCGTGCTGCCATAGGAGCCGAGCTCCGTGCGCAAATCGTCGGAGATGATGAAAAGCACGTTCAACGGGCGCGCCGGAATCGCGGCAGGCGACATTGGTTCCGTCGCTGGCAGCATGCCGGGCGTGATCCCCAAGACTGCCGCGAGCGTGGCAAAGAACGTGGTCCATTTACTCATGATATCGAAGAAGGCGCCGACTGTGCGTGGCGCGCTTCGAAGGAGGTTAGACTGCGACGAGTACGACGCTGTCGATTCAGCACAAAAACGGAGCGTCATTTTTCCCTCATGCCGATGCGACGTGTGTTGGCCAACTTCTCGCGCATGCCGCCGCCACGCTCGATGCATCGGCGCCCCATGGCGGTCCTCTTGTCCGCGCTTTGCTCGTGCGAGCGCCAACGCCAACGGCCCGCGTCCAGCCACAAAAAAGCCCCGACTTTTTAGCCGGGGCTTTTTAATTTTTTATCGCGCTCCAGAGCGCGAAGAGAGGCTTACTTGAAGCTCAGGACGAGACGCGCGAAGTACGTCGTATCGAGCTTCTTTTCGACGCCCACGGGCGGCTCGCTGTTGT
>CALFXL010000066.1 GCA_937958045.1 uncultured Opitutaceae bacterium
GAACGGCGGCGGTCTCTTCGAAACCGGCGCCGGCGGCTCCGCGCCGAAACACGTCCAGCAGTTCCAGGAAGAGAACTTCCTCCGCTGGGATTCGCTCGGCGAATTCTTCGCGCTCGCCGCCAGCTTCGAACACCTCGGCATCACCCAAAACCACGCCAAGGCCAAAGTCCTCGCCGAGACGCTCGACGAAGCCAACGGCAAGTTCCTCGAAAACGATAAGAGCCCTGCGCGCAAAGTCGGCGCCGGCATCGACAACCGCGGTTCGCATTTCTACCTCGCGCTCTACTGGGCGCAGGCGCTCGCCGCGCAGGACAAGGACGCCGAGCTCAAGAAAGTCTTCACGCCCATCGCCGAGAAACTCGCGGCCAACGAAAAACAAATCGTGAGCGAGCTCGTCGCCGTCCAAGGCAAGCCCAGCGACATCGGCGGCTACTACCGCCCCGATGAAGCCAAAGCCTTCGCCGCGCTCCGCCCGAGCAAGACCTTCAACGACATCCTCGCGTCGCTCTAAGTCCGCGCGCGAGCGCAGACCTCCGGAGCTCTTCCGATATAGGTCCTATAGGTCCCATGAGACCTATAGGACCTATTTCTTTTCCTCACTGCGGATCCCTTCTCTGCTCTACTCGCGCTTGGCGCATTCGCCCGCGAATACCACCCTCGCTCCTGCCGAGAAAGCGCACGCAAAACCGGAACGTCACTCATAGACGATTTCCGCCTTTTGAAATGATCTCAGCGCTCGATAATTCCCGTGCGGCGGCAAAACCCGCCGACTCTCCATAAGTCCCATCCGTCCCATAGGTCCTATAACACCTATCGCATTTCCGCCAACGCCGCTATAATCATAAAAACGGCGCCGATCCCGGCCACGATCCAAACCAGGAGAGAGCTCGGGGCATTAAACACCAGCGCGTTGAGCTTCGGGTTTTCCGGATCGTAATAAACTCCCACCTGTTGCCCCGGTGGAAAATCGAACTTCGTGCCGACATCCGTGATGTGCCCATTGTCGCCGAATAGATACAGATCCACACAGCGATAGGTCTGGCCGTTCACGCTGAACTCCACATCCACTTCTGTGCGAGAGCGCTGCTGGCGAGCGCGATTATAACCGAGTTGGTGAGTCTTCATCGTTCGCACTACCCCAGTCGCCACCTTCATCCGTGACATCGCCCGTTTCCTCTTTCGCAGATCCGCCAGCAAAAGTATACAACCCAGAAAGGCCGCCATCGAAACTGCCGCGTAGATCAAGGAAGATGTCATGAGCTTGGAGCATATGTCTAAGCTTCCGTTGCTCAAACCAACATCTTCCGCCGTCGCATTCCCCGCTCGACGGCCGTCGCGCAATTTGGCCACCTTAACGCACCAGCTTTATGTTACCCACTAGCGCGGCTTCAGGGGCGGAAGTCAGAATCCACGGTACGCCCGAAACTCCTTGGGATCATATCACCTTCGCTCCACCCGGAGATTGGGTCGATCTCTCGCCCTACGACAAAAATCTGTCCGCGCAGGAAGGCGCTCACATCACGTATCTCCTCTGGGAACGGCAGGTAAACATAGAGGCGTTTACCAGCTTCCACACCACCGCCATGCGACTCGAGACCTCCGTCGCGGTGCAGCATGAGTCCCAATGGCAGCTCAATCTCGATCCACGCAACCATCGCCTGATTATACACTGGCTCCGCATCGTTCGCGGTGAGCAGCAATTCGACGCCCTCGATCGCAGTCGCATGCGGCTTATCCAACGGGAAACGCAGTTGGAGCATCTCGTCATCGATGGCCAGTGGACGCTTCTTCTCGTGCTCGATGATGTGCGCCCGGGCGATATTATTGAAGCGGCCTACTCGTACGTCGGACACCACCCGATTCGTCCCGACGGCACCGAGGCCTTTTTTATCGTCCCGCCTCAAATCGTTGTCGGCCGATATCGACTTCGCGCAGAGTTCTCCGCCGCGCGTCCTTCCATGCAGTGGAAAACATCGCCCGATCTGTCCGCGCCCAAGGACGAGCTTTTGCCCGACAATCGCCGGCGATGGACCTGGGAAGGCAGTCAAACCACCACTCGCCAACCCGAGCCCGATCAGCCGTCCACGTTCTTGGACTATTTGTGGATTCAGTTTTCCGATCTCACCGACTGGCAGCCGCTCGCTGCTCGCCTCGTGGAAACGTGGGGCAAGGAATCCGATCTCACCGGGATCGACGCCATCCCTGCGTTCGCCAAACCCGCCCAGCTCACTAAACAGTCCGTTCAAAAGCTGATCCTTTCTATACAAAATGAATTTCGCTATTTAAGCGTCGATCTGGACAGCGGCGGCTGGATTCCCGCTTCACCCGCCAAAGTCGTCCGCCGCCGCTACGGCGACTGCAAAGATCTTTCGTGGCTCGCCACGAATATATTGCGGAGCTGGGGCGTCTCCGCCCGACCTGTTCTCGTCGGCACGGGATTGCGCGAAAAAACCAACGAGCTCCTGCCGATGGCGCTTCTGTTCAATCACGCGATCATCGAAGTATCGATTGAAGGAGAAACCCGCTGGTTCGACCTCACGATCCGCCAACAGGGCGGAGATTTTTCCTCTCAATATGTTTCTCACTTTGGATACGGTCTCCCGGTTGAGCCTGACATCCGCGGTCTCCAAAAACAGCCGGGAAACCCCAAAACCAGTTCATATAGTCTCCGGGAAACGATTCTTCTCGATACTCGTCCCGATCACGTATCTCTCGTCGAACTGGCGCTCCGAGTAGAAGGTTGGACAGCCGACAATATACGTCGCGCGCGTCATAACCAAGGCGCCGACGAGTTTTTCAAAGACCGTCTCAAATCTGCACAACAACGTTATCCTCGCGCTCAGCGCGCCAGCGAACCGCTCTGGCGCGACAATCGCGAAACAAACGTTTGTGAGCTCGTGGAGACGCTCGAAGTACCCAACGCCACTTACTTGGACGAGCGCGGCGAACGAGCGCTTTTCGACGTTCCTCTCAATCTCATCGCCCAGACATTTTTCCTTCCCGAAAACAAAGCCCGTCGCGGCCCCATGTACTTATCCGAGCCGATGGAAATCCGGCATCAGATTAATATAAGGGCGCCAGGCATGGAATCCGGCCAGCGCACGCGCCTGCGCTGGGTGCAACCGGAGTTTACCGCAACACTCGACGATCCCCGCATCACAGGGCAATGGACGAAAACCATCCACTTCATCGTCCATCAGTCGGAAATCACGCCTGAGCGGATCCCCACCTACCGTCGCGATCTGGAGGACTTTCTGATGGCGAGTTCGTGGCGGCTTTATCTGCCGCGCAACAACCAACGTCCGTACAGCGATCCCTCATTCGGCCAACTGCCGCCGCCCGAAAAGGGAGCCGACGCCTACGTACCCGCGGCTGATCTTTCGCTGTTTAAAGACGCGCCGCGCAACGCCGTCGCTCAGTCCCAGCGCGGCGCCTCCGATATCACCTGCGAAGAAAAACGCCGATTCTGGATCTTCCGCGAACCCTCCGACTACTGGCGCCTCATCCCGCTGTTTATTATCCTATCTTTCCTGGCACGTAGCTGCGGACAGATCGGACTATAAATATAAATCCGCACCGCACTGCCGCGCCTCCACCCGAAACTGCGCGCGACTCACACGGCCAGCGGTGTCTGCGTGTTGGCACGACGTCGCTTATCCGCGAGCCGGTACAAAAAGCCTGCCACGGCAAACATCAGCGCGAAGACGGCGTTGAGCAGAAACACCTGCGGCACGCCCGGACTGAAATCATGCGGGCGAATGATCACCGCGATCACCGGCACCAGCAGAATGCCCGCCGTCATCATCCCCATCGTCCGCGCCATGCCGACAGCGGCGAATCGCACGCGCACCGCGCCAATCGCGCCGAGCACAAGCACCGCGAGATAAAGTAAGTTCACGGGATTGTCGTCGCTACCGATGAAGCCGACCGCGAGGTTGCCCCAAAAAATCAAGAAGCCCGTGCCCAACGCGATCACCGTGGCCAGGCGTTGTGCGTTGTTGCCGGCGCTGTGCGTCGCGAGTTTGTACGCGACACCGATCGCCACCATCACGAGCCAGAGGAAAACGAACGCACCGGGATTCCAGTTAAATCCTTCGACAGTGAAATTCGCGACCAGGGGAATCACCAACAAGAGCGTCGGAACGAGCAGCACAGGCAGCAGCGTCTTTTTAGTCATCACGGCACGCAGCGTTTTGAGATTGGGACCCAGAAATTCGATGAATGACTCGATCCATAAATCGCCGGGGCGCGGGCGCCAGATTTCTGCGAATTCTTCTTTGTAATGGCTCCGGCACTACAATCTTTGGTCGCCGCGAACCGCCGCAGATCCGCGCGTGCACAGGCTGGCCCTTCTCGCAGCTAAATACATGTTGGGCGCATGGATTCGATCAAACCACTGTTGGACGAAATCTGTCAGGAGATGCGCGACCGCACGGAGCGTGGTCGCGTGGCCGATTACATCCCCCAGCTGGCCACCGTGCCCCTCGAAAAATTTGGCATCGCCGTCGCGCCGATCGACGGGCCGATCGTCACCGCCGGGGACGCCGAGGAAACGTTTTCCATTCAGAGTATTTCCAAGCTCTTCACGCTCACGCTCGCTCTCGGCCAGTTCGGCGATCGCGTGTGGGATCGCGTGGGACGCGAACCTTCCGGCAACGCCTTCAACTCCATCGTGCAGCTCGAGTACGAACAGGGACGTCCGCGCAATCCCTTCGTCAACGCCGGCGCCATCGCCGTCACCGACCTGCTGCTCGGCAACAACCGACCCAAAGAAACCATCGGCGAGATCCTGCGTTTCGTGCGCTTTGTCGCCAACGACGACTCCATCAACATCGATCGCCTCGTCGCGCGCTCGGAGGCCGAACACGCCGATCGCAATCGAGCGCTCGCGCATTTCATGCGCTCGTTCGAGGTGATTCAAAACGATCCCGCGCAAGTACTGGGCGTGTATGTGCACCAATGCGCGATCGCCATGAGCTGCCGTCAACTCGCGCAAGCCGGACTTTATCTTGCGGCCAACGGACGCAATCCGCTCACCGGTTTCACCGTCGTGTCGCGTCATCGCGCGCGCCGCATCAACGCGCTCATGATGACCTGCGGCCACTACGATGGCGCGGGCGATTTCGCATTTCGTGTCGGCCTGCCGGGAAAGAGCGGCGTCGGCGGTGGCATCCTTGCGATCGTGCCCAATCGCGCCGTGGTCGCCGTGTGGTCGCCCGGACTCGATGCCAACGGCAATTCGCTGCTCGGCACCGCCGCGCTCGAGATGCTCGTGCAACGCACCGGCTGGTCGGTCTTCGGATAAAAAGCGGTAGCGCCGCCAGCCCGCCGGCAGTTTCCGAAAAGCCACTCAGCGCCAGACGCGCTTCCGTCTCTCATGGGCGACACGAGAGACGGGCGCATTGCGACCCGCGACATCGTTAACGAGTCACACGACTCTTCGCCTCCGCTTCTGTCACTGATTCCTGAACACGTTTCGCACGCGTCTCCGCACGCGCCGCGGCATTGATGAGACGGATAAGGTAATTCCGCTTTCCCGGCGTGATCGCTTTGAACGCGTTCTCCACTCCGGCCGCGCGCAGCGCTTTCAACAAATCTTCGGGCACTTCCACCTTCTCGCGATCGATCACCGTAATTTCGATCCGCACGCGATCGCCTTCGCGGATACCGGTTTCTTTGCGCACGGCGGCTTTGATGCGTATGCCATGTCGTCCGCCGCCGCGTGTGTACAGACTCACGAGAAATGGCTTGGAGTCGTTCACGCGCGCGGAAACCGGCACAGGTCCCAGTGTGCCCAGCGCTCGCGTGATTTTCTCCGGCACTTCCAACGCGTAATACTCCATCTCGTCCGAGATGCGCGTGAGTATTGACTCGAAAGAAAGCACCGTCGGTTTCTCGGAGGGATTCATCGCGGATGAGGCGTTAGCGCAGGCATCTTCGTTTTTCAATTCCCGCAGCCAAACACTCATTCGCGCAACGCGTGCGAATGTTTGAATGCCGCGTCCTTTGTGCGAGGCCGCAAGCTGCCCTCGGCTCTCACGCGCATCATGCTTCGCGCTCTCCCCACCCCGATCTCTCGTTTCAACGTTCTGCTTTGTCTCGCGTCGCTGTTGTTCAGCGCTGCGCTTTATGCCCAGCCGTCTGGCGGACCCTACGGGCCGCAACCGAAAACGTATGCGCCGCCGCCCGACGCGAAACGGCTTCACTACGTCGCGCCCGATGGCTCGCCGGACGCCACCGGCGAATCGCTCGACGCGCCCACTTCGATCGAGGCCGCGATCGCTCGCGCGACGACGGGCGATGCGATCATCTTGCGCGGGGGTACGTATCGCACCGGCGGGCTTGTGTTGAGCCAGGGCGTCACCCTCCAACCGCACGCCGACGAGCGTCCGGTCCTCAAAGGCACGCGCGTCGCAACCGAATGGACACCGCTCCGCGACGGCATCTGGCGCACGTCGTGGAAAACACTGTTTCCTTCCGCACCGCGCGACTGGTGGCGCCGCGATCGCGAGGGCATGCGCACGCCGCTGCATCGTTTCAACAACGACATGGTTTTTATCGATGGCGTGCCGCTGCGCTCCGCCGGTTGGGAGGGCGAACTCGATGCGCATTCGTGCTACATCGATTACGACGCCGGCTATGTGTACATCCGCACCGACCCGACAAATCGTCTCGTCGAAATCACCGCGTGGGACATCGCGCTTTTGCGCACGAGCAAGGAAGCACACGGCAAACAAAACGATCGCAAGGGCTGCACGCTGCGCGGAGTGGCCTTCACCCAATACGCGTATCGCGCGCTCGAAGTGGAGGGCAAACGCGGCGCCGTTCCCGCGACCGAAGAACCGACCGACGATCCGGTCGGCATCGCCGATCCGTCGACGTTCGGCAAAGAAGTCGTCGGCACGCTCATCGAGGATTGCACGATCACGCATTGCTCGCGCGTGGCCGGTTATTTTCGCGGCGATGGACTCGTCATCCGCAACTGCCTGGTGAGCGACACCAGCACCGAGGGCATTTATGTGATTGGTTCTTCCGATTGTCTGCTCGAACGAAATATCATCGCGCGCAACAACGTCGAGCAGCTCACCGGCTACTACCCTTCCGCGGTGAAGATTTTTAATCAGACGCGACGCGTCGTCTGCCGCGACAATCTCATCCTCGATAATCCGCACTCCAACGGCGTGTGGTACGATGTCGGCAACATCGACGGCGTCTTCGTCAACAACTGGGTCGAAAACTGCCTCGATGGTTTCTTCCTCGAAATCTCCAAAGGCGCCACCGTCGCCGGAAACGTTTTTGTAAACTGCGAAAATGGCGTACGCATCCTCAACAGTTCTCACGCAGTCGTTCGCCAAAACACCTTCGTCAACGCCACGGCTTTCTTCGAGCGCAACACCCGCAGCGCGGCCGACGATCATTTCGCGTGGCATCCCGCGACCGGGCCCGACGTGCACGAGCGCGACCAACATATTTTTAGCGGTAATCTCGTGCTGGCCGACGCCGCCTATCCGCGCCCGCTGCTGCGAGTCGAACAAGAGGCGCGTCTCAAAGACACGCTCCCCACGCCGCAACTCGCCGCCGCGGATCACAATGTTTACGCGCGTCCCCCGTCTCCGCGCGCGCCGGCACTCATCACCTGGACGCCGTTTGAAACGTCCGCGCGCACTGACGCGTTTTCTTCGCTCGACGAGCTTCGCGAGAAACTGCCCGCACTCGAAACGCATGGTCGCTTTCTCGCCGTCGCTCCGCGCGAGATTTTGCGCAGCCCTGAGTTGAAACAACTCCAGCCTTCACACGCGCTGCCCGTCGAAGCGCCTCTGCCCGCCGATATCGCGCAGCTTCTCCACTGGTCCGCGCGCGACAGCTACGCACCCGGCGCGTATCAACCACCGCGCTAATTCCGGTGGAGACCATGCTCCGCATTGTCCCCCGACACGCGTATTTTTCGCCCTCGCTTCATGCACAGAAAGATTTTCGTCCGCGTTGTCGGTTTCGCGGGACGTCGTTCGTTGAGGAGTTGTTCCACCCATAGTCCTCAACGTTCAACTCATCCCCATCATGGCTCGCGTCAGCACCTACCTGAATTTCAACCGCAACACCGAAGAGGCGTTTCTCTTCTACCAATCGGTTTTCAAAACCGAGTTCGTCACACCGATCATGCGCTTCAAGGACAGCCCCGGCTGTGACGACATGCCGCCGCCGTCACCCGACGATGCCAATCTCGTCATGCATGTCGCGCTTCCAACTCTCGGCGGCCATGTGCTGATGGGCACCGATTCGCCGGAATCGATGGGCTTCAAGCTGAATCAGGGAAACAATGTGTACATCAATCTCGAGCCCGACTCGCGCGCCGAAACCGATCGTTTGTTCGCCGCGTTGAGTGAAGGCGGCACGGTGGGATCGCCGCTTCAAGACATGTTCTGGGGCGCGTACTGGGGATGTGTCACCGATCGCTTCGGCATCCACTGGATGTTCAACTGCGAAGCGAAATAGCCTCACTTCACGCAACAGCGCCCGCCGTCATTCACGGCGGGCGTTTTGTTTTTTCGCAGCAAAAATCCGTCGTGGCACCGCCGCCGCGATATTCCGCGCTTGGCCTCCTTTCAGCGTCGCGATAGTCTCCGCGCGTCCGTATCTGCCGCATTTTTCTGCGAGCCGCGACGCCAGCACGCATCGCGCCGAGCAAACGGCCGATCGCGGATTTTTCCGATGAACACACCGTCATCCAAGGGATTTTCGTTTCCGCTGCGCCCTCGGTTTCGTCCCCGCAGTCTGGAATTGTTCAAAGGTAGGTTCACCGCGCAGAGCGTGGTGAACGACAGCCTCGCGGGTATCACCGTGGGACTGATCGCGTTGCCGCTCGCGCTGGCCTTCGGCGTCGCGAGTATTCCGGCGGGAACCGCGATGCCGTTTCCCGCGCCGGCCGTAGGTTTGTTCACGGCGATCATCGCCGGTTTTCTCATTTCCGCGCTCGGCGGCAGTCGCGTGCAAATCGGCGGCCCCACCGCGGCGTTCATCCCCATCTTGCTGATGATCGTCTCGCGCTACGGCTACGATGGTCTGCTGCTTTCCACGATGATGGCCGGCGTGATCCTCGTGATCATGGGCACGGTGCGGATGGGCACATTAATCAAATTCATCCCCTATCCCGTCACGTGTGGTTTCACGACCGGCATCGCCGTCTCGGTGATGTCCAGCCAAGCGACCGACTTTCTCGGTATCTCCGCGGAAACACCCGCGCCGGCAGAACTCCTGCACAAGATCCCGTGGTTGATCGAACATGCGTCGTTCATCAACCCGGCCACCGTCGCCATCGCGATCGCCTGCACCTTGCTCATCCATTTCTGGCCGCGTTTCGGTTACGCCCGTGTGCCCGGCTCGATCGTCGCGATGGTTCTCGCGACCGGGCTCGTGGCGATCTTCGGCTGGGAAAATTCCGCGGGCGTCGCGACGGTCGGTTCGCGTTTTGGTCCCGACGCGATTCCGCACGGATTGCCGCCGTTTCACTGGCCGGAAATCACGCTCGATCGACTGCGCGATCTGCTCGCACCCGCGACCACCATCGCGATTCTCTGCGCGATCGAATCGCTGCTCTCCGCGGTCGTCGCCGACGGACTCATCAACGACCGCCACGACGCCAACACCGAGCTCATCGCCCAAGGTGTCGCCAACATCGTCTGCCCGCTTTTCTGCGGTTTGCCCGCCACCGGTGCGATCGCGCGCACGTCCGCAAACGTCAAGTGCGGCGGCCGCTCGCCCATCGCTGGCATGGTGCACGCGCTGACGTTGTTGCTCATCGTGCTGGTGTTTTCGCGCTACGCGCAATTCGTGCCGATGGCCGCGATCGCCGGCGTGCTCATCAGCGTGGCGTTGCGCATGGGCGAATGGCATGAGCTCACGCGTCTGCGCAAAATGCCGCTCAGCGATGCCGTCGTGCTCGTGACGACGTTTGGCCTCACCGTGATCTTCGACCTCGTGGTCGCCGTGGAGATCGGCATGGTGCTCGCGGCGATTCTCTTCATCCATCGCGTCGCCCAAACGACCGAGATCAGTCGCGTCACCTCCGAGGACGAACTCGAAACGCCCGAACAACTCGCGCACGGCAAAAAAATTCCCGAGGGCGTCGTCGCCTATCGCATCTTCGGCCCGTTCTTCTTTGGCGCCGCCGAGAAAATGGAAGACGCCCTGCTGCGCCTCGAACGTCTTCCGCGCGTGCTCATTCTGCGCATGCAACTCGTCCCCGCGATGGACGCCACCGCGCTCAACGCGCTCGAAAGCGTTGTCGAACGCATGCAGAAAGCCGGCGGCACGGTGGTCCTCAGCGGTCCGCATCATCAACCGCTCGATGTCATGATGAAGGCCGGTTTCATCGACCGCCTCGGTCGCGCCAACATCCGCGCCAACTTCGACCAAGCGCTCAAGCGCGCCGAAGAAATTCTCGCGTCGCAACCGTCCAAAGCGTGAACCCGAGCCCTGCGCCCGGCGCCAGCGTGTTTTCAAATGTCGTAGCCGTGGAAGCAGCGCAGCCGGAGCGGCGGCGGCCCGCCGGCAATTAACGCGTGGAACCGGCCAGCGGCCGGCGCTCCAGCTATTTTTCATTCACCGCGACAGCTCTACTGATCGACCGACGAAATGCGCATATTGGCGTAGTCTTGGCACGCGTCGTTTCCATATTCTTGTTCCCAATCACCGGCGATGAGCGCCGGTTGTTTTTACCCCATGAAAAAGCTCTTCCTTCTCCTCGCCGCCTTCTCCACCACCGTCTCGGCCGCCGACTCGTCCCCGCGTATCATCGAAGCGGATACAACGCGTGTGCGCGGTCCGATGAACCGCATGTATAATTTCTGCGTCGGCGCCGGCCGCGCCAACGAAGGCCTTCGCGCCGACTGGCAACGCCAGCTTCGCCTCGTGCGCGAGGAATGCGGTTTTCGCTACATCCGTTTCCACGGTCTTTTCTGCGACGACATGGGCGTGTATCGCGAGGCGAAGGACGGCTCTCCGGTCTACAACTGGCAATACATCGACGAGCTCTTCGATTTCATCGTGGGCATCGGCATGAAACCGTTCATCGAACTCGGCTTCATGCCCGAAGGACTCGCGAGCGGTCCGCAGACGATTTTTTGGTACCGGGCCAACGTCACTCCGCCGCGGGACTACGCGAAATGGGAAGCGTTTATCGCGGCGTTCACGCGCCATGTCACCGAACGCTACGGCGCGGACGAAGTGCGCACGTGGTACTTTGAAGTGTGGAACGAACCCAATCTCACCGGTTTCTGGATCGGCACCACCGGCGGTAAAAGCGACGACGAGTTCGCGCCCATCGCACGCGCCGAATACTACAAACTCTACGAGGCCAGCGCGCGCGGCGTGAAATCCGTCGATCCCACTTATCGCGTAGGCGGTCCGGCCACGGCGGGCAGCGGTTGGATCGATGAAACGCTCGCCCATTGCGCCGAGCACAACGTCCCGCTCGATTTCGTCACCACGCACACCTACGCGACGATGAGCGGCTACCTCGACGAACACGGTCACGCCGGCACCGTCTTTTCGCCCGATCCCAACGCCGTCACGGGCGAGGTAAAAGGCGTCCGCGCCAAAATCGACAACTCGCCCTTCGCCAAAGCCGAGCTGCATTACACCGAATGGAGCAGTTCCTACACGCCCGCCGATCCCATCCACGACAGTTATCACAACGCATCGTTCATCCTCGATAAGATGCGCAACATCGGCACCGCGGCCACGTCGATGTCGTACTGGACGTTCACCGATATCTTCGAGGAAGCCGGTCCGCGCGTCACGCCGTTCCACGGCGGTTTCGGGCTTCTCAATTATCAAGACCTCAAGAAACCCGCGTTTTTCGCGTACCGTTTCCTGAACCGCCTCGGCGATCACGAGCTCGCGTGCAACGATCCCGCCACGTTCGTCTGCCGCGACAATGTCGGCGCCGTGCAGGCGCTGTTCTGGGATTTCACCATCACGCATCCCGGTCCGTCCGTGATCAACCAGGAGTTTTATCGCGCCGACCAGCCGTCGCGTCCGAAACCGCCGGCCGAACTCCGCCTGTCGGGGTTGAGGCCCGGCGAGTATCAGATTCTTGGATACAAAGTCGGCTATCGCGCCAACGACGTGCAATCCGCCTACCGCGATCTCGGTTCGCCCTCGCAGCTGACGCGCGCCCAGGTCGCGACTTTGCGCGAAGCGAGTTCGGGCAAACCCGTTCTCGTCGATAAAATCCGGATCGGCGCCGACGGTCGCTTCTCCCGCAGCTTCGACATGCGCGAGAACGACGTCTGGCTCATCGAGCTGCGTCCGCTTTGATCGCCAGCGCCCAGGCCGCACGGTTCGTTACAAACTGTTTGGCGCGGAAAACACACGCGCTGCGCCGGTTGTTCGCCAACGCCGTCTTGTTGAGACGGCGCGGGTGCGTCTTGCTCGAAGCGAACATTCCCCCCGCCCATGCCTCACGTCCCCGGTCTCCGCAGTATCTACGCCAAGGTCGGCCGCCTCGTTTATTTCGGCCGCATGCTCGACAAGATCCGTCTCCACGCCGCCGGCAAGCTTCCCGCCGACTACGTCGAGAATCTGGGCGACGAAAAATTCTTCGTGCTCGACGGACGCTGCTGTCGTTTTCTCGGCGTACCGTATTCAGAAGTTCGCGACAGAACCCTCGCGGGCGGCACCGACGAGGAAATCCTCGCGTGGGTTCACGCACGCGGCACGCCCCGCACCGACGAAGAGTGTCACATGTGGAATCGTTTCATCCTGAAACTCGGCTGGCGCGACGAACGCAGCGCGGTGCTTCCCGAACGCATCCGCGCCAGCGGCCTCGAAGGAAAACCCATCGAGACGCTCGCCGATCACATCGAATACGACGAAGGCCGCGACCCCGTCGCCGAGCGCGCTTGGGACAAAATTTGAGAACTCTCTCGAAGCCGCATGCGCGAGCTTCGAAGCGTAACTGAATTTCTGGATCAACAAGGTCGGCAAAAATCCGACCTTCGGCCTCTCAAGATCATCGCCTCATCGACCGAATAAAGCGGCCGCTTGCGACGGCCGCTTTCGCCGCGAGGAGTCAGCACGCACGAGAGGGGAACGCACTTGCTCCAGAAATACGCGCATAAATACTCGCGGCGTGAAACCCCTCATTGCGTTGTTATGCGCCCTTCTCGCCGGCGCTGCGTTTGGAGAAGGTTCGGTCTCTCTCGTCGAGTTGAATAAGCAAGCAGCCGCCGGTGACGCCTCGGCACAATTGGCTCTAGGCACGGCTTTCGATCAAGGATCAGGCGTAAAACAAAACTTCAAAGAAGCCGCGAAGTGGTACGCTCTGGCCGCAGCCCACGGGAACTCCGCAGCCCAAAACAATCTCGGCAGCCTCTATCTCCACGGCTTGGGTGTTCCCAAAAATTACGCCAAAGCGTTTGAACTCTTTCAGCAATCAGCCGAACAGAATTTCGCTCCCGCGCAATGCAGCCTAGGACTCATGTATGATAATGGCTGGGCCACACCAAAGGATCCCGCCAAAGCCCATGAGTGGTACGAGAAAGCCGCCCAAAACGGGGACGCGCAAGCGGCATACAATCTGGGTTTATCCTACGAACAGGGAAGTGGTGTGGAGATCGATCAATCCATCGCCTTTAGTTATTACGAAAAAGCAGCCGCTCGCGGTCTCCCTATCGCCCAAAACGAAATCGGCTATCGCTTGTGTAACGGCGTCGGAACTTCCAAGGATCCCGAAGCTGCTATCGCTTGGTACCGAAAAGCCGCGGTTCAAGGCAACGTTCCCGCGATGGCCAACATCGGTCTCGCTTATCGTGACGGCACAGGGGTGCCCCAAGACCTTATCGAAGCCTTCGCCTGGCTCGATCTCGCAAGATTCGCCACGCAGAGGCGGTACGAGAACAGAAACATAAAATGGGGCGTCCGTCGTGAGCTCGATGCGCTAAAAAAGCAGCTGTCCTCAGCTCAAATCAAAACCGGCCAACAACGCGCAAAACAGATTCTACAAGAACTGAAGACGGAGTTTTCGCAGACTGCTCAGCCACAGACGACGCAGCAGTGATGCCATTGCCGCGCCGTCTCAAAGAACCTCACGCATCGGGGATGTCCGGCTCGACGAGCTTCGCGAGCATCCGCAGTGATTCCTGCCAGCCGAGATAACACATCTCCGCCGGGATCACTTCGGGCACGCCCGCCTGCACGATGTTGAGCTCGGTGCCGCAGGAGACTTGTTTGAGATCGACCGTCACCGAGATTTCGCCGGGCAGATTCGGATCGTCGAATTTGTCGGTGTAGCGGATTCGTTCATACGGCGTGAGCTCCACAAAATCGCCGCCAAACGAGTGCGAGCCGCCTGTCGTGAAATTGGTGAACGACATTTTGAAGGAGCCGCCGACGCGCGCATCCATGTGGTGAACTTTGCAGGTGAATCCGTAGGGCGGCAGCCAGCGCTCCATCGCCGCAGCCTCGGTGAAGGCGCGGTAAACTTTTTGAGGCGGGCAGCGCAGTACGCGATGTAAACGGATGGTGTGAGACATGATTAGTATGTTTTGGGTTCTTGATTGCGTTCACATCCTCAACGAACCGGCCCGCACGTTCCGGACAAACGCGGGATTCTTTTTGAAAGAAGGGTGTTCGCCTCAGCGCGCTCCGGAGTTGCCCCCGCGGATTCTGCGACGACGTTAACCCATCTCCATGACAACGCCTCCCGAAACTCTCTTCGAACGCATCGGCGGTCGCGACGGCCTGCAGCTTTTGCTGCGCCGTTTTTATGCGGACGTGCGTCAGCACAATACGATCGGTCCGATCTTCAACGCGCGCATTCACGACTGGCCTTCGCACATGGAGAAAATCGCGGACTTCTGGTCGGGGCTCACCGGTGGACCTCCGCGTTATGGCGGCGGTTTCGCCGGGCGTCACATGCCGCTCGGTCTCGAGGAGCGTCATTTCCAAGCCTGGCTCGAGCTCTGGCATCGCCACTGTCACGCGCATCTGCCGCCGCGTGAAGCCACCGAGATGATCACGATCGCCGAAGCGCTGGGCGCGCGTTTGCGTATGGTGACCGGCGTGGCGCGTCCTCCAGAGTAGTTTTCTCGCACGAATCCTCGGAGCGCGGCGGCGAAAAAAGCACGAACATCCGTGCAAAATCCATCCGTCGTGCCGCGAAAATCTCGCGCAACGCACCGCAACGCCTTCGGATGACCACGCTCCATTCCCTCATGTCACTCCGCTTGTTCTCCCGCTCCTTGGTCCTCTTTCTTGTCGCCGGCGTCGGTCTTTTTTCGGCCGAGCCCGCTACCGCCAATAGCCTTCCCAAAACCTCCACCGCAGAACAATCCGTCTCGCGTCCGACGCTGCGTGTGGAGTGCAACCATGCGGATTGGAACTATCGCGTCGGTGAGCCCGTGAGCTTCCTCGTGCGTATCAGCGAAGCGGATACGCCGGTCGCCGGCGCGCAGATTTCCTACACCGTCGGCCCGGAAAAAATGCCCGCGGAAACCCGCACCGCGGTCACCGACGCCGAAGGTATCGCGCGTATCGACGGCGGGACACTCACCGTGCCCGGCTTCGTGCGTTGCTCGGTCGAAGTGAATCACGAAGGACATCGCCTGCGCGGCGCGGCCACCGCCGCGTTTTCGCCGGAGCTTATCGAGCCCACGCAAAGCGAACCGGCCGACTTCGATGCATTCTGGGACAAGACCCGCGAACTACTCGCGAAGTTGCCCATCGACGCGCGTCTCACGCCCATGCCCGAAGAGAGCACCGATGCGTTCGACGTGTTTATGGTGAGCCTGCAAAACATCGGCACGCCCCCCGCGCGTTCGAGCCGTTTTTATGGCGTGCTCACCGTGCCGCGCGGCGAAGGCCCGTATCCCGCGATGTTGATTCCGCCGGGCGCGGGCATTCGCAAACTGCGAGGACAAAAAGACTGGGCCTCGCGCGGTTTCATCACGCTCGAAGTGGGCATCCACGGCGTGCCTGTGAATCTCCCGGGCGAGCTGTATGGCGCTCTCTCCGGCGCGCTCGACTCCTACTATCTCATCAATCTCGACACGCCGACGCGTTATTATTTCCGCCGTGTGATCGCCGGTTGTCTGCGTTCGCTGGATTATCTTGTCACGCATGCGAAGTGGGACGGCAAAAACCTCATCGCGCTCGGTGGCAGTCAGGGCGGTTATCTCACGCTCGCGACGACGGCGCTCGATTCGCGCGTGACCGCGTGCGTGGTCGCGTTTCCCGCTTACTGCGATGTCAGCGGCTACGTCCATGGCCGCGCCGGTGGCTGGCCGGGACTTCGTTTCGAAGATCCTACCGAACCTGCACGCGCGGAAAAAATCGCCACCACCGCTTACTTCGACGGCGTGAACTTCGCGCGCCGCATCAAGGTACCCGGACACTACGGCTGGGGTTACAACGACGCTACGTGCCCGCCCACGACGATGTTCGCCGCGTACAATCTCATTCGCGCGCCAAAGACACTTTCGATCTTCAAGGAAATGGGCCACCCGCGCATTCCCGAACTCACCGCCGCGGAGGCCGCGTGGCTGACATCGCACCTCGCTTCACGCGAGCAATAACGCGCGCGTCTTCGTCGCGACGAAAACGCGCACAACCGCGATCTGTCTGCGGCAGATTTCTCCGTCGGCAGCACTCAGCTGCCATACGTCGGCCGTTGCGGCCAACCGGCCGGCGAGTCTTCCCAATCTTCCTGACGCCCGTACGGCGTCACATCGAGCAAGCCGTACGCGTCGGTGAGATTTTCGACGCCACGTCCATACGTGGAATAGGTGTGATACACGTCGCCGCCGAGCCGGAAGAAAACGCTGAGCCCGTGCGATTCGCCCGAGAACGAATACTCCTTGTTGCTCGCGAGGAGTTCTTCTTTCGAGCGGTAGTTATACTCCAGCGGCGCGACGGCTTCATCGAGCGTCACATGAAAGTCGTAGTTAAAATCGCTGCCGAACGACGAGTACCAGCGCCTTTCCCAACCGTGCGCGATGCGGTAGGTCTCGAGCTTCTCGATCGGCGCACGCGAGATCAGCGCAAAGGCCGTGTTGCGTTCGTCGAGCAGCGACAGATCGCCGAGCGAATCAACAAAACCCGTGCAGCCAGGACATCCTTTGTCCCACTCGGGATCGAACATGAAGTGATAAACGATCAGCTGCTGTTTCCCGTCGAAAATTTCGGCGAGCGTCACGCGCCCTTTTGGGCCGTCGAACACATACGGTTTTTCGATGCGCACCATCGGCAATCGACGCCGCTCCGCGGCGACGCGATCGCGCTGACGCGTGGCTTCTTTTTCTTTTTCGAGCAGACGGACGCGTTGCGCGCGCCACTCGCTGGGTGTCGCGATGGGAGGATGGACGGAAGGAGCATTCATATGAGGGATCAGTTGAGTTTGTTCATCGAGTCGTCACCCCAATCGACGAACCACCTTTGTCCAAATAGACATCCCGTTTGAAAAAACCGTCGGACGCTCGCGCCCGACGGCGTTCCGCTTCTCGCGAATCGCACTCAATCGAGCGTCGTGGTCACAGTCACATTTCCTTTCGTCGCCTTCGTGTATGCGCAGATCGTGTGAGCTTTGTTCACCACATGACGCGCTTTCGCTTCATCCAAATCGGGAATGCTCACGCGCAGCTCGACCGCAAACGGCTGGGCCGCGCCCGGCTGCAATTGCACGCGCGCGGTCACCGTGATGCCGTCATCCGCATATCCCGATTCCTTCGCGAAGTATTTCACCGCGCCATTGAAACACGCCGCCCACGCCGCTCCGAACAAATGCTCCGGCGTGAGTCCCTGCGGGTTCTTCGGAGAGGGCTCTTTGAATTTCAGCGAGAAGCCTTCTTCGGCCGTTGCGACGGATCCAGTGCGGCCGCCTTGTGAGATCGATTCAGCGATAGGAGGGAGTGAATTGCTCATAAGTTATTGGGTTCGCGGACCGGCGGCGCGCCGGCCCCGTCGCATTAAACCAACATTCGCGCGGAAGTCGAAAACCGCCCAAAATTCAGCGCCGGATATGGGAAAATTTCCCACCGCCCGCTCCGACTCCCGCCCGCGCGCGCCTGCGCTGTCATGTGCAGACTCGCCTCGCGCCGCGCATCCTGTCATCCACCGCGCCCGCTCTGCGCTTCCCAGCCCGCGCAGAATGACTCAACCTGCGCTTTCCCGCTTAGCCTCCCCTTTCATGACTCCGCTCGAGACCGCCCTCAAAAATTTGCTCGGAGAAAAAAACGTCCTCACCGCCCGCGAAGACCTTATCCCTTACGCCTTCGATGGCACCGCCGCCTTGAAGCGCATGCCGCGCGCCGTGGTATTTCCCGCAAATGCCGGCGAGGTCTCGGCGATCCTCAAGCTCGCTCGCGAATACAGGACGCCGATCGTCACCCGCGGATCCGGCACCGGCCTCAGCGGCGGCAGCGTGCCCGTCGAGCAATCGCTCGTGCTCTGTCTCACGCGCATGAATCGTATCCTGGAATTGGATACGCGCAATCTCACCCTGCTCGCCGAACCCGGCGTGATCACACAGACGATTTTCGAGACCGCGGAGGCCGCCGGTCTGTTTTATCCGCCCGATCCCGGCTCGATGAAAATCTCCACCATCGGCGGCAATGTCGCCGAAAACTCCGGCGGACTCCGCGGCCTCAAATACGGCGTCACGCGCGATTACGTCATGGGCCTAGAGGTCGTTCTCGCCGACGGCTCGATCTGCTGGCTCGGCTCCAAATGCGTGAAAGACGTCGCCGGCTACAATCTGCGCGACTTGTTCATCGGCAGCGAGGGCACGCTCGGCGTCATCACCAAGGTGTTGCTCAAGCTCCTGCCCAAGCCCGCCGCTCGCCAGACGCTGCTCGCGACCTTTGCGCAGATGGATGCCGCCGCCGAAACCGTTTCCGCGATCGTCGCCGCCAAGATCATTCCCTGCACGCTCGAGTTTCTCGATCGGAAAACCATCACCTGCGTCGAAGCCTTCGCGCACGTCGGTCTGCCGAACGACGCCGAAGCGCTTCTGCTCATCGAAACGGATGGACATCCCTCCGCCGCGGCCGACGAAGCCGCGCGCATCGAAGAACTCGCGCGTATCCACGGTGCCACTACCGTTCGTCGTGCACGCGATACCGCGGAAGCCATTCAACTCGCGACCGCCCGCCGCAGCGCCTTTTCCGCCCTCGCCCGTCGACGTCCCACGACGATTCTCGAAGATGTCACCGTCCCGCGCAGCGAACTCGCCAAGATGATCCGCACCGTCGAGGAAATCGCCGCACGTCACGCGCTCGACATCGCCGTCTTCGGCCATTTCGGCGACGGCAACCTGCACCCCACGATCCTCACCGACGAACGCGACGCCGCGGAAATGCACCGCGTCGAAATCGCCCTGAAAGACATCGTCGACGCCGCCCTCGCCCTCGGCGGCACCATCACCGGCGAACACGGCGTCGGCCTCGCGAAGAAGCCCTTTTTGAAACAACAACTCGGCGACGCCAGCTACGCATTACTGCAAGCCATCAAACACACCCTCGATCCCGACGGTTTGTTGAATCCTGGGAAGATCTTCGATCCACGCTAACCGACTGTTAGAACACCCAACGCTCAACGCCCAACGTCCAACGCTCAATGCGCAACCCCAAATTCGATCTCGAGGAGCGCCTTCTCGCGTTCTCTGTCCGCGTCATTCGCGTTACCGAATCGATGAAACGTTCACGTGCCGCCAACCATAGCAGCGATCAGTTACTTCGCGCCGGCACGTATCCCTACGGCAATCGCGGCGAAGCCGAAGGTACGGAGTCGCGCAACGAGTTCATTCATAAACTGAAGATCTGCTATGAAAAGCTCCGCGAATCTCGTCGCTGGCTTAAGCTCGTTCAAAGAGCTTCCCTCATCACCAAACCCGACCACGTGGACGGCCTTATCGCAGAGGCCGACGAACGAGTTCGTATCTTTGCGTCAAGCATTCGCACGGCACAGAGCAATGGAGGCACCACCACTTGAGCGTTAAAAGTTCAGTGTTGAGCGTTGAGCGTTCTCCGAGCGTGGGCGCGGCCAGTCCACTCGGCTCGCTAGATTACTCGATCCTTCAGCAGTGCATGCACTGTGGCATGTGCCTGCCTTCCTGCCCGACGTTTGCCGAGACGGGCCTGGAGCGAAACTCGCCGCGCGGACGCATCTCGCTCATGCGCGCGGTGGCGGATGGCGATCTCGGCACGACTCCCGCCTTTGCCGAAGAGATGAGCTACTGCCTCGGTTGTCTCGCGTGCACCAGCGCCTGCCCGGCCGGCGTGGATTACGCCAACCTGCTCGAGCACGCTCGCGCTCACGTGGAGCAAAGCGGCATCGTGAAAACCCGTCGCCGCGACTTCGTTCGCTGGCTCACCATGAAGCAGCTCTTCATGAAGCCGCGCCTCCTGCGCTCCGCGGGGCGCCTGCTCTGGATTTATCAAGCGAGCGGGCTCCAAACCGCGGTCCGCAGACTGCGCCTCACGCGACTGCTTCCGAAGTCGTTGCGCGTCGCCGAACCATCGACACCGACGATTCGACGGCACTTCTCCGACGCACTCATTCGCGAAGTCGAAACACCCGCGGCCAGCACGCATCCGCTGCCGCGTCGCCGCGTGCTTCTGCTCACCGGCTGCGTGCAAGACATCGCGTTCTCCGACATCAATCGCGCAACCGCCGACGTATTGCTCGCGAACAACTGCGAAGTCGTCACGCCTCGCGCGCAATCCTGCTGCGGATCGCTCCACGCGCACAACGGCGAGATCGAACTCGCGCGCACGCTCGCACGACGTCAGCTCGACGCCATCAATCCGTCCGACTTCGACGCGATCATCTCCAACGCCGGCGGTTGCGGTTCACATCTTCGCCATTACGACCGCCTGCTCGCCGACGATCCTCGGTACGCGGCGCGTGCGACCGAGTGGTCGCACAAACTCCGCGACATCTCCGAATGGCTGGTCGAAATCGGTTTTCGTCCGCCGCGCCCGCCTGCATGTAGTGGAAAAACAACTACGCCAACAAAGGTCACTTATCACGATTCCTGTCACCTTTGCCACGGACAGAAAGTTTCCGCGCAACCGCGCGCTCTGCTCAAAGCGATCCCCGGCATCGAGCTGCGCGAGGCGACGGAAGCGTCGTGGTGCTGCGGCAGCGCGGGCATCTATTCGCTCACTCATCCCTCGACGGCGAACTGGTTGCGCGAGCGAAAACTCGCACATCTGCACGCCACGGAGGCGGAAACCGTCGCCGTCGCGAATCCCGGCTGCTCGCTACATCTGCAAGCCGGCGAAGCCGGACGAGACCGTTCGCTCACGTTTGAGCATCCGGTGGTCCTGCTCGCTCGCGCTTACGCAGCCGAAGCGCCGGTTGACGCCACGGAGCCTAGGGATTAGTATTCAACAACTGGATACACTATCCCGGCCCGTCAGCGGATTTCCGGAAACTGCTCGCGAATGATCGCCAGCGCAGGTTTGTGCAGTCCCGACGAACTCCAGCAGTGCGCTTCCTTCAGGTAGCAGCGAATGCCCGCGTCGAAGAGCGAAAACATCACGCCGAGCACACACGCATCCGTATCGAGTCCGCACACGGTCACGCGCGTGATTCTTTTCTGTTTCAATCGACGAATATGCGCCGCGGTGAGCCCATAACCGGTTTTATCGATCACGATATCGCCGCGTTGCGGCGGAATTATCAGCTCCGTGTCTTCCGATCCGGGGAGGCAGCTCCGTTGCTTTAACACCGTTCGAAACAACGAGTCCTTCGGATTGATGAATCGCGTGTATACGCGTCGAGAAAAACGCCGCGAGTATTGCTCGAGTTTCTTCACAAACGCGGCAGGTGGCTCGAAAGCCTTCTGCACGTCCACGATCATAAGCGCATGGTGAGGTGACATGCGCCAGACTAGCGAAAAGCGCGCGATTTTCCAGCGAGGCCGATCCACCGAATCCCGCAGCGCTCAACGCGATGCCGCTTCGAGAAGCTCCAGCCAGCGCTTCCACGCTTGCTCATATGCGGCGCGATTTGCGGGCATGGGATTTGCCTCTTCTCCCAATCGCATGAAGGCATGGCCGGCGCCGTCATAGATGACTGGCTCAAAGGTTTTATTCGCCGCTTTCATCGCTGCTTCGGTCTTCCCCAGGGTGGAGTTTACCCGGGCATCATTTCCGCCGTAGAACCCATGCACGGCACAGGGAATTTCTGCCACTCGCGCCAGCGCGGCATCCGATGCGGAACCATAAAACACATACGCGCCGACGAGATCGCGGCGGGCCACGACAAAATTCCACACGGTCGAGCCGCCCCAACAATAACCACCCACCATCAACTTGCCGTTGAAAGACGGAATCGTCTTCGCGTACTCCGCGACCGCGTGCAGATCGGTGACCACGTCCTCGGTTTTGAGACGTCCGATCGCCTCGCGCGCGGCATCGCCCGACGCGAAGTCCTTGGTGCGTCCGCCGCCCGGCGCGTGACCCGACAGCAGATCGGGCGCGAGCACGAGATAACCTTCACCCGCGAGTTTATCCGCCGTCGCCCGCAGCCAGTCGTTCAAGCCGCGATTTTCGTGGATCAGAATAACCGCGGCGGTTTTGTCGTGCTTTTCTGGATACGCGACGAAGATGTGCAGCGGACGCCCCGCACCGGGCACTTCCACCCATTCGTGATGGCGCGGCGAGGCTTCAAGACGTTCCAAGGGCGATGACTGGGCGGAAACGACCGACGTCAGCAAGCAGCAGGCGAAAAATAAGCGAAGCGTTTTCATGGGGTGACAGGGGTTGCGGGCAGCAAATCCGTCACGCCGACTCCCGCAAATCGGAACTAGTCTTGCCGTCAGAATCGCCAATGCACGCCGATCATCGGTCCCAGCGAGTTGATGCCAGGATTCACCTTATCGAGACCGGTGTTGGAAATGTGCTGGAAATACGCGCCTACGTTCAGCGCGAGTCCGCTGCGCGTTTGGAACCGACTGCCCGCGTACACAAACCAGTGGAAGTTCAGGTCCTGCCCTTGCGCGCCTTCCACATCGTAGCCGCGACTATCCATCAGCCCCATGCCGCCGCCGCTGGAGAGGAAAAACGCCTGCGTGCGGGCGGCGTTCCAGTACTCGAGAAGCCCCGACGCCGAGGCGCCGACAAAATGCGTCTCCGGCCCTTTCGCGAACGGTTCAAGCAACGCACTGAAACGCGAGCGCATCACCAGGGTCCGTCCCAGGATCTCGCGCCGACTGACCGCGGGCGTCTTCCACGTAAGCAGTTGCGGCAGGATCACGTAATCGAGCTGCGATCCGCCACCGCCTACTCGCCACAACGCGCCCGACTCGATGCCGAACTCCCATGTATCCATTGGATCGATACGCTCTTCCTCGGCCGCGCGCAGCCCCGCAGCCGGCAACGTCAGGAGAAACGCGCAGAACAAAACAATGAATCCCCGGCGCGGACGCGTATTCGCGCGACACACCAGTGTGTCGTTGAATGCTGGATACATGAAAGCGGACAATGACGGCGCGTCAGGTCGCATCACGATCGGATCCATCGCCCACGAACGTGTGGCCGATCGTATTGAGCAAACCACTGATACGGCGCAGCGCGTTGACCATGTCGATGAAACGCGAGCTTGCCTCGAGCGCATTGCTGTCGGAGCGAGGATTGAGGCGTTGATAGTGCCGTTTCTGCGCCTCGATGCACCATTCCTTCAACTGCACGCCGTCTTTCAGAAACTCCTCGGCCATGTCGCGATCGCGGGTCGCGAGCACATTTATCGCGGCGTCGAAACGGCGCAGCACGCGATCGTAGAAATCGAACAAGTCCGCACGATCTTCCGGAGAAAGTTCACGCGGATCCTGCACCTGCTTCAGCACGTAACCGCAGATAATTTTGTCCACGATATCACCCACGCCTTCGAGCTGGCTCGCGAAGTTGAGTAGACCAAATTGCAGGCGGCTTTCGTGCGGCGTCAGTTGGTCGGCGCGCAGCTGACTGAGGTAATGTTTGATCCCCGTGTGCAGCTCGTCCACGCGATCGTCGTGTTTCTCGATAGTGCGCGCGAGATCCAGATTCGGTTTCTCGATGGCGCGGCGTCCGCCTTCGAGCATGAGGCGCACTTCGTCGGCGAGCGCGAGCGTTTCGCGCGTGGCACTCGCGAGCGCAAACATCGGCACGCTCAGCGCGGACGGATCGAGATGGGTGACCGCGGGACGCAGCACCGCTTCCTCCGCCTGCGTGGCTCGCATGATTTTTTCCAGCCAGCGCCCGATGACACCGCCCAACGCCACGCCGGTGATCACCGCAAGAACGTTGAACGCTGTGTGCAAATTCGCGCCCTGGCGGCCCGTGTCGCCCGGCGTGTCCGCGACGAAGTTCATCAACGGTTCGAAAAATATCAGCGCGAGCAGCACCAGCGCGCATTTCACCACGAGATTCGCGATCGCCAGCGCGCGTCCGGGCGGCGACGGGAAACCCGCCATCAAGCACGTGAGGCCGATCCCGAGATTGGTGCCGAGCACAATCGGAATCATCAGCTCGAGCGAAGCTTTGCCTGTCGTCGCAAACGCCAGCGCGAGACCGATCACCGCCGTCGAGCTCTGCGCAAACAGCGCCAATACCGCCGCAAAAATCACCAGCAGGATCCGGTGATTCTGCAGCAGCTCGAGAATCGTCATGAACTCCGGATCGCCCGCGAGCACACGCGCGGAGGCGCCGATGATCGACATCGCGAGGAAGATGAAGCCCAAACCGAGCAACGACTGGCCCACGCCTTTGATCGTTTCCGAACGGAAAAATTGAAACGCCGCGAAACCCACCACCAGGAACCACGAATAATAGTCGAACACGCGCAGCGCCATGAGCTGCACCGTGACGGTGATGCCGGCATTTGCGCCGAGGAGAAACGCCAGCGAACTCTCGCGCGACAGCTCGCCCGTTCTCACCAGTTGCAGCGTCAGCAAAGTCTGCGCGGTCGATGACGGCGCCACCGTGCCGAAACTCAGCCCGGCGATCACCGCCTTCACAGGACTCTGCGACATCCGCTTCAGCCAGCTGTGCAAGCCGAAGCCGAGCAGTCGCTCCAGACCTTTCCGAAGATAGCGGATGCCAAAAAGGATAAGGGCGATGCCGCCGACGATGTTGAGAAGCACCATGACGCGTTGCTGGCTATCCAGCCGCGACTTTCCCGCAAGAGCAACCTGATCCTCATTGGCCCGCGATCTCCCTTGTCGCCGCGCCCGCGCCCCACTCTGCTGTGCGCATGACGCTTCGCCTTTTCCGGACATTGCTCGCGGTGCTGAGCATCGCCGTTCTCCCCGCCGTCCACGCCGAGCCCGCCCCGCTCGCTTCCTTGCAAGCCCAGGCGGACAAGTTCCGCATCGATCTCTCGCCGCCCGCTTACGAACGCACGCCCGACGAACTCCGCGCCACGACCGAGGCGACGTTGCGCGAAGCCGATGCCTCGCTCGATCTCATCGCCAAACGCGATCCGTCCGAAATCACCTTCGACAACACCATCGCCGAGCTCGACCGCATCATCTCCCGTGTGCGCGATGTGTCGGCACGCATCGGTCTGCTGCAGGAAGCGCATCCCGAAAAAGCCGTGCGCGACACCGCGAGCGAGATGGGCGTCAAAATTTCCTCGTGGGCCATCACCATGGAGTATCGCGAGGATCTCTACCGCGCCGTCCAAACCTTCGCCGAGACCAAGCCCGCGCTCACCGGTCAGGATCGTCTGCTCTTGGACGAAATTCTTCGCGACTATCGCCGCGCCGGCCTCGATCTGCCCGCCGAAAAACGCGCGCACGTCGAACAACTGCGCAAGGGGCTCACGCAGCTCACCACCGATTTTTCCAACAACATCAATCAAGCGCGCGGTCCGCTCGACCTGACCGCCGAGGAGCTCAAGGGCGTGCCCGAGAGTTTTCTCGAAAGCCCCGGCGTGCGTCAGGAAGACGGCCGCTTTCGCGTGATGCTTAATGTCACCTGGCATTGGCAGGCCTTGATGGAAAACGCCGAAAACGAAGAGGTCCGCCGTCGCGCCTACTTCATCCGTCACACGCTCGCGCGCGAACCCAACACGCCGCTTCTCGCCCGTATCGTCGCGCTGCGCACGGAACTCGCCCTCGCTCTTGGTTATCCCACGTGGGCCGACTACCAGCTCGAACCGCGGATGGCCAAAACCGCCGCCGCCGCGCTCCGTTTCGAGGAAGACCTCGTCAAAGCTCTTCAGAAAAAATTCGACGCCGAAGTCGCGGTCCTGCGCGAGCTCAAGGCCGCGCACACCCACAATCCCGACGCCACGCTCGAGCCATGGGACGTCAATTTCTACACCGAGAAACTCAAGCGCGAGCGCTACGCCGTCGATGCCGAGCAGCTCCGCGTGTTTTTCCCCTATCAGCAGACGCTCAGCGGCATGTTCCGCATCTACGAAAAAATCTTCGGCCTCACCTTCATCGAAGTGCAGCCGCCGCAAGTCTGGGCCGACGGCGTGCAACTGTTCGCCGTCACCGATCGCACTTCCGGCGAACCGCTCGGGCTGTTCTACCTCGATATGTTTCCGCGCGACGGAAAATATAATCACTTCGCGTGCTTCACCATCGCCGGTAGCGCCACGCGCGAAGACGGCACGCGCACGCTGCCGATCGCATCGCTCGTCTGCAATTTCCCGCCGCCTTCCGCCGATCGGCCGTCGTTATTGCAACACGACGATGTCGAGACGCTCTTCCACGAATTCGGGCACGTCATGCACATGATGCTCAGCCGCTCGAAGCATGGCCGCCACTACGCCTTCGGCGTGCCGCAGGATTTCGTCGAAGCTCCGTCGCAGATGCTCGAAAACTGGGTGTGGGACAAAACCGTGCTCGATACGTTTGCCGCCGACTATCGCGATCCGTCCAAGAAAGTGCCGGCCGAGATCATCGAAGCGCTCAAGCGCGCGCGCACCGCGACTTCCGGCATGTTCTATCGCCGCCAGCTTTCGTTCGGTCTGCTCGATCTCACGCTGCACACGCAGACCAAACCCAATCCCGAACTCGACGTGATCGGACTCACCAACTCCGTACTCGCGCGTGTCTCGGTCGCGCCGCCCGAAGACACTTCGTTCGCCACTTACTTCGGCCATCTCATGGGGTATGACGCGGCGTATTATGGTTATCTGTGGTCGCTCGCGATCGCGCAGGACATGGTCAGCGTGTTCGAGTCTTCGCCGGACAAACTTCTCGACGAAAAAATCGGCCGTCGTCTGCGCGATGAGATCTACGGCGTCGGCGCTTCGCGCGATGTCACCGAGTCCGTCGAAAAATTCCTCGGCCGTCCGCAATCCATCCAGCCCTTCCTCGAATTCCTCGGCGTCGAATAAGCGACGACCCGACGCGTCCCCACCGCGCGTTCGCGTCTTCTCGCGCATCGTCTTTCTCCAAGATTGCGATGCGCCAACGCCGACCCATCTTTTCGCCATGCTCGCCAATCTCGTCATGACCGTGATCGGCCCCGATCGCCCGGGCCTTGTTGAATCCCTCGCTTCGCGTGTCGCCCGTCATGGCGGCAACTGGCTTGAGAGCCGCATGTGCCGACTCGGCGGTCAATTCGCCGGCATCGCCCGCGCCGAGTTGCCTTCGGAAAAAATCGATGCCCTCACCGAAGCTCTGCGCGCACTCGAAGCCGATGGCCTGCGCATCCATCTGCAGGTGGAAAACGCCGACCGTCCCGCCGTCGCCGGCACGCTGGCGACCTTGTCGCTCGTGGGACAGGATCGGCCCGGCATCCTTTCGCACATTTCCGCGATCCTCGCCACGCATCGCGTGAACGTCGAAGAACTCGCCTCCGAGCGCATCAACGCGCCGATGGATGGCAGCGTGTTGTTTCAGGCGGAGATCACCGTGCTGCTTCCGTCGGGCGTCGATCCAGCCGCTCTGCGCACCGACCTCGAAAAAATCGCCGCGGACCTCATGGTCGACGTGCAGTTGCAGGCGCGCTGAGCGCGCCGCACGCCGTTCAGGCGACGGACGTGGATTTTGTGTGTATCCAGAAACGGGATACTACCAAATGATCGCGCTTCAGATCGTAGCCGAACTCGGTGTCGATCACCTGCCAGTTGGTTGACGGCGGCGCTTCTTCCGGCCCGGTGGACGCCAAAGCGCGCAATCGTCTCCACTCACGGACAGCGAGTAGGCGCGCCGAGGTGAAAGCGTCCTCGATCGAGCGATACACGCCGCAAGTCTGGCTCTTCTGCATCGGCTTGCCCTCCGAGGAAGGCACGAGCGTGAAATGCAGAACCGCATAGTCTTCGGGGGTGAAGGTGGCGCTCATGCGCGTTACCGTAGCGCAACGCGTGCCAGTCTTCCAGCGGGAATAGGTAGAACACCCTGCCGGGGTTTCACCTACAACGCGCCCACAGCTCCCACATTAGGATCGCTGCTGCCACGGAAACATTGAGCGATTCCACGCGTTCGCTGCCGGGAATCGTGACGAGTTGCGTGCACGTTTTCGCCACCTCCGGCGACATGCCGTGCTCTTCATTTCCCAACACGATCGCGACCGCACGCCGCTCCGCCGTCATCACTTTGGAAACACGCACCAACGGCTGCGCTCCCCGCACGGCCGTGCCGATCACTTCGTAGCCGGCTTCCGTCAGTTCGCGGCAAAACGCCGGCAACGACTTCACCGTCCACACGTCCAATTGATCGAGTCCGCCTTCCGCCACGCGATGCGCCGCTTCGCCCGGCAACGCCTGCTGCGGATGCGCCGGCACGATCATGTCGCGCACGCCAAAAAACGCCGCGGTGCGCGCGATCGCGCCGAGATTGTGCGCATTGCCCACGCGATCGAGCAGCACGAGCGGCGCTTTCTCGCGCGCCCAGCGCGCCATCTCCTCCGGACGCGGCGAACGCAGCGCCTTCGCGTCCACAATCGCCACGACGCCGCCGTGGTGAATCGTGCCCGCGATCTTCTCCAGTTCGCGCGGTTCCACCTGGCGATACACACGACGCGAGTTCGCGAGCGCCTTGCACAGCGCGCCGAGCTTTCGCCCGGTTTGCGCGTCGAAAAACAAACGTTTGATCGATCCCGGCTCGCGCTCGAAACGCGCCTTCACCGCCGCAAGTCCGCAGATGGGCGTTTCTTTCATGACGTCACCTCGCCGACCAAGGTGAACTCCTCGCGGTCGTGATACAGATGACGCACGCGAAGATTCTTTGTATTCGAAATCAGGATACTCGAGGGCGCGGTGATTTCGCGCAGCAGGGCCACCGGATCCACGCGGCCGAACTTCAGGATCACCACAAACCGCCGGCACCAGCCGTGTTGAATCCACGGCTCGATCAGATTGCGCATCACGTGATGCGGCTCCTCGACGAGATCGCAAAACAACCAGTCGAAACGTTGTCCCTGCGCCGGTTCGAAACGAAAAGCGTCTTCACGACGATGCTCGATCAAGGGATGTCCGAGCGCCCCGCCTTTGAGCGGACCGTTGTCCACCGCGACCACGCGCGCGCCGCGCTTGGCCGCGCTGTAGCTCCAGCCGCCCGGCGCCGCGCCGAGATCGGCCACCGTTTCGTCGGTCTGAGGTTCGCGACCGAGCACCACGTAGGCTTCCTCGACTTTCAGATACGAACGCGACGGCGCGAGTTCGTCGTCCGCCATGCGACGCTGTCCGCCGCTGAGTTGTGTGCGCGCCACAAACGCGCGTTTGAAGTCCGCAAAAAACACATACAACCCGCGCGTCGTTCCCACGCCTTTCGGCGTTTCGTCCACCGCGAGTTTGGCCACGCGTCCCATCTTTTTGCGCAGCAATTCGACAAACGCTTTCTCCACGCCGCTCGTGCGACGACCGAGTCCGTCCAGTCCGCCCGCCGCTTCGAACACCAGCGGCCAGTTTCCGTCAAAACGCTCGGTGCGCGCAGACTCGAAAAACAGCTCCGCGATTTTTCCCGCGAGCGCATTCACCGAATCGCCCGCGATCTCCACCGCATCGAGCAGCACCGCGTGCGCAAAACACAGTTCGGGCAGCTCGCGTCCTTCCGGGACCTCGCAACGCAGCCAGCCCTCGCCCAGCTCCGCCGCGGCAAAGCCATGCCCGCGGAGCTCTTTCTCCAACAGCAATTCAAAGCCGGACTGACACCGAAAAATCATCCCGCCATACCGCCCGCGCTCCCTCGCCCACTCAAGCCCCAACCCGCCGGCCATCTCGGAAAAGTGTCACGCAAAGCGCATCGAGCGCCCTTCGTACCATGCTCGCTTTCACGACCTCTGGCGTTGCCAAGCGCCGCGGGCGCGCCTTCATGAACTCCATGCCGTGCGCGCGGTCTGATGGCGGCGCGCGTTTTGTCCCGCTCTTCTTATGAAACTCTTCGTTTTCCTCCTCGGTATCGTCGTCGGCGCCGGCGGCTATCATTACTATCACAAGCCCGAATGCGATGCTGCGCGCGACACGGCCGCTTCCGGCACGGCAACCGCGAATCCCGCGGCGGAACGTTCGTTCACCGAAAAAGCCCGCAACGGCGCCCTCGCCGCGAAAGAAGCCATTTCGCAAAAACTGGTGGACTGGAATCTCACCCCCGCCGAGATCAACCGTGAGCTCGAAGAAACCGGACGCGTGGTGCGTCAAAAGACCGCCAACGCCGGCCAATCGCTCTCCAACGCACGCATCGCCGCCGTGATTAAAGGCAAATACGCGCTCGACGACGAACTCTCCGCCCGCGCCATCACCGTCGATGTCGATGCAGGCCGCGTCACGTTACGCGGCAGCGCGAAGTCGTCCGAAGCGATCGCCCGCGCAATCGCCCTCGCGTTGGAAACGAACGACGTCACCGCGGTCGATTCGCAGCTCACCGTCGCCCCTTGATCGCATGCCCTCGCCCGCCGCGCCGGTTCCCGGTCGCTATCGTCATTATAAAGGCCGCGAGTATCAGGTAGTTGGCACCGCGCGGCATTCCGAAACCGAAGAATCGCTGGTCGTTTATCGTCAGCTTTACGGCGACGGCGCGCTCTGGGCGCGACCGCTTGCGATGTTCACCGAAGAGATCGAAGTAAACGGACAAAAACAGCCGCGCTTCGAATTCATATCCAAGGAATAACATTTGCCCGCGCGACCACACTCACGGTCGTTCGTCTTTCGTTTTCCCCAACTAACATCTTCGAAACTGCGGCGCTTCAGGACACCCCGTTCGTGCCGATGAAAGACAATTCAGGCGGACCTGCATCTGCAGCGATCCGTTTGGTTCTCAATGTCTCTCTCGGCTCGCTCAAAAAAACTCTTTCTGACCATCGGTGTCGTCGTCTGGCTCGGCGCAGTGGTCTGGGGCTTAAATTTGCTGAACGAATACGGGTTTTTGCCCGCATCTTCGGGCGCCGCCACTGATCGCTGGCCCGTCGATGCCGGCATGTGGCGCGCGGAGGGTATTCCGACGTTGGTGGTCGCGCTCCATCCCGAGTGCACTTGCTCGCGTGCGTCGTTGTCGGAACTCGACACGATCCTCTTGGAAACCACGCCCAATCTGCGCGCGGTGGTGATTTTTTTAGACGACGATTCTGAACATCCCGCGGGTGCGAGTCCGTTGTTTAAGACCGCGCAAAAAATGCCCGGCGTCACGCTTGTGCGCGATCGCGATGGCAGCGAACTCAAAAAGTTCGGCTTCGAAACATCGGGCGATACGCGTCTGTACCGCGCCGATGGCACGTTGATCTTCCGGGGCGGCATCACGTTGTCGCGCGGACATGCCGGTCCCAATCCTGGACGCGACGCTGTGATTCATGCCGTACGCGACCCGCAAACCGTACCGGCCTTTCCTGTTCAAAAAACACCCGTCTTTGGCTGTACCTTGTTTGCGCCTCCCACGAACTCATGAGTTACGCAGGCACAGAGCTCGAACAGCGCACGAAGGAACGCGCCATTTTCCTCGAAACCGATCTGCTGAAGCGCTTCTGGAGTCAGACCGATCGCGCCTTCGCGATCTTGCTGCTCGTGCAATGGATCGCCGGCATCGGCCTCGCCTTCTGGTACACGCCCCAAACCTGGATCGGTCGCCAAAGCGACATCCATATCCACATCTGGGCCTCGATCGTACTCGGCGGTCTCATCGCCCTGCCCGCTTCGGCGCTCGGTTTCTGGCGCCCAGGTCTCGCGAGCACCCGTCACTGCATCGCCATCGCGCAAATGCTCGCATCGGCCTTGCTCGTCCACCTCACGGGCGGCCGCATCGAAACGCATTTCCACATCTTCGGCTCGCTCGCGTTTCTCGCGTTCTATCGCGATTGGCGCGTGCTCATCACCGCCTCGACCGTCGTCGTCGCCGACCACCTGCTGCGCAACTTTTATTGGCCGCAATCGATCTACGGCAGCCAGATCGCGCATTCGTGGCGCTGGCTCGAGCACACCGGCTGGGTCATCTTTGAAGACATCTTTCTCATCTACACCTGCCGGCGTTCGCGGGCGCTGATCTCCGAGTACGGCATCAAACACGCCGAATCCGAGATCGCCAACGAACGCATCGAACAGGCCGTCATCGCCCGCACACGCGACCTTGAGGAAACCAACATCCGGCTAGAGGCCAATATCGAGGAGCGACTCCGCGTCGAAAAAGAACTCAAATCCGCCAAGGAAGCCGCCGACGCCGCCAGCCAGGCCAAGTCCGAATTCCTCGCCAATATGTCCCACGAAATCCGCACGCCGATGAACGGCGTCATGGGCATGACGAGCCTCCTCCTCGACACACCGCTCTCGCCTCAACAACGCGGTTTCACCGAGACCATTCGCCAAAGCTGCGATTCGCTGCTCACCGTCATCAACGACATTCTCGATTTTTCCAAAATCGAATCCGGCAAACTCGAGCTCGAGGAACAGCCGTTCGACCTGCGTAGTTGTATTGAGGATACACTCGACCTCTTCAGTCAAAAGGCCGCCGAGAAACGCATCGATCTCGCGTATCTCATCCAGGACAACACGCCGCTTCACGTCGTCGGCGACGCGTCGCGTCTGCGTCAGATCCTGGTCAACTTGATCGGCAACGGCATCAAGTTCACCGACCAAGGCTCGGTGCTCACGCGCGTGAGTTCGAAACTGATCGGCCCCGCCGCGGAGCGCTCGAGCGTGCCGCCCGAGGCTTGGCACGAGCTGCAATTCGAGGTGCGCGACACCGGCGTCGGCATCGCCGCCGATCGTTTCGATCGTTTGTTTAAACATTTCAGCCAGGTCGATGCGTCGATGTCGCGTCGCTTCGGCGGGACCGGTCTTGGGCTCGCGATCGCAAAAAATCTCGTCGAGATCATGGGCGGTCGCATCTGGGTAGAAAGCACCCTGGGCCACGGTTCGTGTTTCTTCTTCACGATCCGTGTTCGCGCCGGCGAAAAACCCACGCCGCCGCCCGAGCTTCCGCTGCTCAAAGGTCGTCACCTGCTCATCGTGGACGATGGCGAAATCAACCGCCGCATTCTTCAAGTGCAGGCGCTGCGCTGGGGCATGCAGCCGTACGAAGTTTCCTCCGGTCCCGCCGCGCTCGACTGGCTCGAATCCGACCGCCCCGTCGATGTCGCGATCCTCGACATGCAGATGCCGGGGCTCGATGGACTCGCGCTCGCGGAACGCATTCACACGATCCCGCGTCACAAAAATCTGCCGCTCATCTTGCTCAGCTCCGCCGCGCAGATGCACGATCGCGACGATCCGCGCTGGCTCCATTTTGCCGCACGTTTCAACAAGCCGGTCAAATTCGTGCCGCTTCGCGACGCCTTGCTCACGGCGCTCGGCCACACCACACAAGCCGTCTCTCAGGGCCCGCGCAGCCAGCGCCTGCCGCAACTCGCCGAGCAATTCCCTCTTCGCGTGCTCCTCGCCGAGGACAATCTCGTGAATCAAAAGGTCGCCGTTCGTTTCCTCGAGATCATGGGATATCGTTGCGACATCGCCGCCAACGGCATCGAAGCGCTCGAGAGTCTCGCGCGCCAACCCTACGATGTCGTGTTGATGGATGTGCAAATGCCTGAGATGGATGGTTACGCAGCCACGCGTGAGATCCACGCTCGTTTCCGCCGCGATCGCCGTCCGCAAATCGTTGCGCTCACCGCCCACGCCAGCGTACAGGATCGCGAGGAATGTCTTCGCAATGGCATGGACGACTATCTCACCAAGCCGCTCGTTCCCGCTGTATTGGCGCAGAAACTACGCGACGCCGCCGCCCGTCTCGGCATCAACGCCAAAAACCACCAACCCGCGTCCGCCGAAGCTTACTCCGCGAGCTGACGTTCTCTCGCGCGCTTGCGCCGCCGCGATGGCTTTGTTTCAGAAAGCCGTCGCCCATGCCCTCGTTTTCGCCGCCACCTCGCCGTCCGCGTATCCTGCAGGTGGTTTCGCATCTTGGGCTCGGCGGTGCGGAACGCGTCGCGCTCAATATCGCCCGCGCGCTGCGCGACGAATTCGAATTCGTTTTTCACGCCGTCCGCGGCATCGAACCTGACGCGATCGGCAAGGCTCTCGCCGAGGAGCTTCGTGCGCACGGCATTCCGTTTCATTGCGGCGCGCGCGTGCCCATGCGTTTCGGCGGCGTGCTTATCAGCAGCCTCCAACTCGCACGAGTGGTGAAACGCGCGCGGCCCGACATCCTCCATCTGCACACGGAGATCCCCGAAGCCGCCTGCGCAACCATGCTCGCATTTCAACCCGCTCGGCGCCCGCGTCCGCTCGTCCGCACGATTCACAACTCCCGCATCTGGGACTTCGCGCCGGCATTCGGCCATTGGTGCGATCGACGTCTCGCTCATGCACACATTGCCGCCGTGTCGCGCGGAGCGCTCGAAGCGTTTCATCGTCTGCGCCGCGATTCCCGTGCTGCCGCCGCGCCTGGCGAAACCACCATTTTCAATGGTGTAGTGGAAAAACCACTACAAACTTCGTCTTCGCAAACCGAGCGACGTCCGCTGCGGCTTCTTTACGGAGGACGTTTCGAGGCGGAAAAAGGCGTCGATCTTTTCCCTGAAATTTTCCGCCATCTTGGGCCGATCAGCGGAAGCGCGGAGTTGGTGATTCAAGGACATGGACGCCTCGAACCGCTACTCCGTCAGCTCGCCGCAAATCCTCCGGCGGGCTGGCGCATCGAGATTCGTGCCGCCCAACCGGACTTCGCCCAACAACTGCCCCACTTCGATCTCGTGCTGATTCCTTCCCGCTACGAAGGTCTCTGCCTTGTCGCCATCGAAGCCGCGCTTGCGGGTGTGCCCATTGTCGCGAGCGACGCTCCGGGACTTCGAGAAGCGCTGCCGCGCGATCATCCTTGGTGCGCACGCGCCGGCGATGCCGCTGATTTCGCAGCCGTTCTTGACCGCGCGATCACCGAAAAACCGCGTTGGTCATCCGTCGCGGAAGCCACGCGCCATTTTGCCAGAGCACGTTTCTCCGTCGAGCAAATGACCGAAGGCTATCGCACACTCTATCGTTCGTTGGCGATCGCGTCCGAGAAACGTTCTTCTCAACCATGAGCGTCGCGCCAACAGACTCCGATGTCGTCCACTCGTCGTGGCGCGTGCGCATCGATTGGAATCGTCTCACGCCCATCGCGTTGAGCCAGGCCATCGGTCTTGCTTGCGGCGTGACGGGCGCGACCATCGCGAGTCATTGGATCACGCCCGCGGACTACGGCGCATTCGGCCTGTTTCTCGCCTGTGCGCCGCTCGGCATGTGGGTCGTTCATGCGGGATTGCTCAAGGGCGTCAGTCGTCAATGGGCGTCGTCGACCGATCGTCCCGCATTGCTTCGTGAAGCGCTCACCGAAGGCGCGCGCCGTTTACCTTGGCTCGCACTCGCCACGGCTGTTGCCGCTTGCTTTCTCGATCGCAGTCATTGGCTCAGCAGCTGGCTCGCGTTGTTCGTCGCCAGCACGCTGCTGTCGTGCGGATCGCTCGCACAAATCGCCCTGCAAGCCGTCCGCCGGCACTGGGCCGATCTCGCCGTATCCGCAGCCGGGTCCATCAGCCGCACCTTTTTGCCATTGCTGCTCTACATCGGGCTCAACGCTTCGGTGACATCGTTGCAACTGGGTTTCGTCGGCCACGCCTGTCTGCTCGCATTCACAGGAGGACTCCTGCTCAAAACCTTGCCGGCCTCGCGCACGTCGTCGCCTCGTATCCTGCAACTCGATACGGTTTATCGCGGCTCGTTGTTCCTTGTTCTCGCCATCGCCGCATGGTCGCTAAGCGCGGCAACGCGCTGGATCGCCGCGGGATATTTCGACGGAGACACCGTCGGTTATTTCACGTTTGCAACCAACCTCGCGGTCATCGCCACGGGCATGCCCGGCATCATCGCAACACAATACGCACAACCGGGATTGTTCGCCGCACCGCACGTCGCCCGCGAAAATCGCCTCGCGCTCGCGCGCCGCGTCGACCGCATAGCTCTGGTTTACACCGCTGTCTCCATCGCGGCCGTATTCAGTTTTTGGATAGGCACTCCGTGGCTGGTGGGTTCTCTCATCGGTCGCGCGTACGAGCCTGCGCTGGATTATCTCGCGAGCGCCTGCGGTTTCGGCATGGCGGTGCAAACCGCGCAATTTTATCATTTGCTGCTGCTCGCTGGAAAACGTGAGCGAGCATGCGGCCCCGTCGATCTACTGACCTCAGCTCTGCTCATCGCAGGTGCTATCGTCAGTGCTGCGCTCAAAGGCGAAGACGGCTTTCTGATTTGGCTGGGGACTTCGCCGCTGACGGTGTGGCTGATTACACGCCCGCTCGCGCGTCGTTTGTTGCTGCAGGACATCGCAGCCGACTCGCCGAAACCCGGAGCTGGCCGCTGAGGATCGAAACTGCTTCACCCTCGTCGTGCCCTCCGACTGGAAACGTTTTCTTCCCTTCGCTGCCGCCGTGCCGATCGCTGCTATCGTCGGCACAGGCATCGCTCGCGGAGAATGGTTCTGGCCCGCGGTGGCGCTCACGATCGCGTTGCTCGCGATCTTCGCGCGACTCGCGCCGAATCGTCTTCCGGCGTTTGTCCTCGGCGGATTGATAGCGGGGTATTTTTTGGGCAATCGCGGTTTCGCTCAACTGAGCGTTTCGGGAACGCTTCCGCTTTTCCCGGCCGAACTCGGACTCGCGATAATCGGCACGTGGCTCCTGTGGGAATGTGCGCGCGAACGCACGCTGCCGATCGTCAAAGACGTGCTCAATGTCTCGCTGATCGTGTGGATCGTCATCGGCTGTCTGCGCATTGTGGGAGACCTGCGTATCCACGGAGTGGATGCGGTGCGCGACTTCGCGATGATCTACTACGCACTGTTTTTCTTCGTGGCGCAGTTCGTCGCCTCACGCGGGGACACGCACTGGCTCCGGCGCGTTATCCTCACATCATCCGGAGCGCTGCTGCCGTTGTTTTTATTGTTCGAGGCGTTCCCGGACTTTTTCACCTATCGCCTCACCATTCGCGATACACCGGTGATTTTCTTCAAAGGCGATCTCGCCGGCACGTTCATGTCGGTCGGAGCGCTTGCCTGGCTTCTGCGTCACGAAGAGAAACGGCAACAATGGGGCTCGCTTGTCATGGGACTCGCACTCGCCGCGACGATGATGAGCACCGGCAACCGCGCCTCGATGCTCGCGCTCGCAGTCGCCGCCGTATTTCTCGCAGCCGCCGGGCGCACCGCGATTCTGAAAAAACTCATCGCGGCCGCGGTCGCCGGCATCGTGATCATCGCGGCGTGGACCGTTCTCAGCGGTCGTCCTTGGAGCCAGTCGCCGCTGATGGCGTTTTATGAACGCACGGCATCGATCTTCGACTTTCGCGGCGAGCGCACCTATCGCGCCGAGAGTGTCGAACAAAAGGGCGACAACAATCAGTTCCGCACCGTGTGGTGGAAGGTCGTGATCGACGAAACCAATTCCCAAGCACCGCTTCGCGGACTCGGTTTTGGCCACGACCTCGCGACGCCTTTTTTGAGGACGTACTATCCCGATTCGGACGATATCTTCACCGCGCGCAGTCCGCACAATGTCTTCATCACCATCTACGCACGCATGGGAGTCATCGGACTCGCCGCGTGGCTTGTCGTCACGATCGCCATCGGCATCGGAGCCATCCGCTCGATGCGCCACCTTCCCTTGAGCGAAACGCTTCCCGCATGCACCGCCGTGGCGCTGCTCACCAGTGCGACCTTCGGTGTCGTCCTCGAAGGCCCCATGGGCGCGGTGGTATTCTGGATTGCTCTCGGCATCGCCCATGGCACGCGAATTTCGTCCGGCGTTTCGCGAGCCCCCGCCATCATCGAGACGCCCGCGAACGAGCCGTCTACGCTGAAATTCGCAGACGAAAAATAAGCAACCGTCGCTCGCCCCTGACTCACATTCAGCGCACTGAACGGACACTGATTTTCAGATTCAAAAGTTGCGTCAGCGCGAGCAGGCCGAGCGTTGTCACGCCGATCACCGCGGTGCCGGTCCAGTCGTGAAACGCGCCTTCGATCGCCTCTGGTCCGTAGTGATACGCCCACGCGGTGAGGAACAGACTGCGAATCAAATTCATCAGCAACGCGAACACCGCCGCTGCCGCGATCAGCGCGATCTTTTTTCCCCAACGTTCGAAGCAAACGGCACCGAGAAACGAGCCCGCAAACAGACAGCCCATCAGCGAGCGAATCCCCGAGCACGCTTCCGCCACACCCACTTCGCCTGTCGGCAGCACCAGCACATTGCCGCGCTGTTCGATCACTAAACCGAGCGATTCAAAAACAAACACGACCACGGTCGTGATGCGGCCGAGCAGGAAGAGACTCAGCGCATTTTCCACGAGCGATATCAGCGGCGCGGAGACGAGCCACACGAGCGTCGGAAACAAAAACAATCGCGCCACGCGCCAGCCATCGCTGTGTTCATGACGCGCGCCGATCCAGATCAACCCAAGCCCGATTCCCGCGAGTCCAAGCGTCAACGCGAGCGATGTCGGATACGATGCGCCCGCCGCCGCCAGCAGCATGGCGCCCAGCAGAAAAAATCCCGCGCCGCCCACGAGCAACGCCCACGGCATCACGCGTCGCCAGAGAGAAAGTGCGCGCGATTCGTCCGATGCGTTCAGCGCCGTCACGATACCGGGCCAGCGTTCGTACACCACGTACGCGACAAAGAGCGGCACCAACCAGCCAAACGTGTAATCGGCCTTCAGTCGCCACCAATGCGATTGGTTCCAGGCGACAAACACCATGAAGCCCGCGACGACCATCAACGTCGTGAAAAATGCCGACGATACGCCCGCGATGGATTTTGGGGACGCGTCCTGGGTCTGCGCTTGCATGGCTCGCCGCTAAACGATGCGAGCTCGCGCAAAGAATAAAGCTCGGAGTTGCGTCGGCGCCGCTGCGCCGGCCTTGAGGCCCCTTAGCGACCGAGTCCTGCGACGAGATCTTTCGTCCTCGCCGCGAGCGCTTCCACGATCTTGTTCGGATCGCCCAGATTATCGCGGATGCAATTCACCAGCGCGCTGCCGACCACGGCGCCATCGGCATAGGCCGAGACCTGTTTCACATGCTCGCGTTTGGAAATGCCGAAGCCCACCACCACGGGCAGCGATGTGTGCGACTTGATCTTGCGCACCATGTCGGCCGTGCTCGCTTCGATAGTGTCGCGAACACCCGTCACGCCTTCGCGCGATACGTAATAAATGAAACCCGTCGCCGCCTTGCCGATGAGTTCCATGCGCGCCTCCGGCGTGGTCGGCGCGACGATGAACACCGTTTTCATCCCGGCCTCGCGGCAAGCCGCGGAAACTTCGTCCGCTTCTTCCGGCGGCAGATCGAGCGTCAGCAATCCATCGACACCCGCCGCTTTCGCCTGACGTACGTAGTTTTCCACGCCATTGGCGAAGACGAGATTGTAGTACGTATAGAAAATGATCGGCACCTCGCTGAACGCGCGGATGCGTCGCACCAGTTCCAACACCTTCTCGCCGACCACCCCGCTGGCCAACGCCCTCTGCGCCGCGAGTTGATTGGTCAAGCCATCCGCAAGCGGATCCGAAAACGGCACGCCCAGCTCGAGCACATCCGTGCCATTTTCGATCACGGCACGACACGCGGCAACCGAGGTTTCAAGGTCCGGATCGCCAGCTGCCAAGTAGGTCACAAAGGCGGCGCGATTTTCCGAACGGGCACGGGCAAAAGCTTGAGCGATACGGTCCATGGAGCCGCAAATCACCACCCATTCCCACCGCCGGGGCAAAGAAAATTTGTCCCGCGAAAATCCCGCGCGCGCAAACGCCGTGCTAGGGAATCAACCTCATGCGCTAACTCCCGATCTCACTTGCTCCAAGAATTTGCAGGTCGAGAATCGGCGGCGCTTCGAGGTAACTCCCCTATGCGCCGTTCGACGTTTTATCCCGCGATTTTGCTCGCCGTGCTGATCACTGTATCCGCGCGCGGTGCAGACATTCCGGATTACGAGATCGGTGACATCGCGATCGCCGATGTGCTCGCGCCGATGCACTTGTATGTGCCGAATCCGGACGCGACCGCCGCGCTGAAAGAATCGCTCGACCGCCAACTGCCTTTCATCGTTCGCCACAGTCCGTTCGTCGCCGAAGAAACGGCCATCGCCGCGCGCAATCATATCGCGATCACCCAACGCCGTTTTCTCGATTTCCTGCAAGCCGCGCTGATCGATGAACCGCCTTCGGAAGAACACATCGGTTCGCCCGCTTATCTGCGCGCCATCGCACAGACGTTTTCCGAAGCAGGACCCAATTTTCCCGTCGAGCTCTTCGCACCCATCTGGACCCGCGGCGAAAAAGACGAGTCTCTGTGCGAACAGGTCATACAGCTGCTGCGCCAGACGCTGTCCGCTATCGTCGTCGCCGACGACGCCGAACTTCCGCCCGACCGCGCGCTCCATCTCGCGATCGTCAAATCGCTCGATCTCCCTCCCGGCTCCCGCGATCTCGAAGCCGCGATGAACGCTCCCGCCGTTCCGGTTGTCCGCCTCAGCGATGCACGACGCCATCTAGACGCGTCCACAATCGCTCCACCCGCGCTCGGACGATTTGCCGCGACATTCCTCCGGCCCAACGCACGTCCCGATCCCCTCGCCTACGAACGTCTGCGCGCGCGTCAGCTCGACGGCATCATCGTTCACGACACGTACGAGCCGGCCCAGGTGATCGTTCGCAAAGGCCAGTCGATCGATCCGGCCATCCTTCGCGCGCTGACGGTTCTTCGCGAAAAAACCGCCCTCACCCGCCTCCAATACGTAGCGGCTCCGACGCCCGTCATCGCCGATCCCGCCGCGTCGCGCTCGCTCGCCACATGGATCGGTGCGAGCCTCGGCGCCATCATTTTGTTGCTCGCAGGTATCCTCTGGCGGCTGCAACGCCAAGCCGTTCACGCGTCCTCGCACCCCTCGTCGGCACCTCCGCCATCTTCGGATGCCAGCCTCTGGAAACAACGTGCGCTCTCCGCCGAAGCCGGCGCCGAACGCGCACGCAACGCGCTGCGCTCCGGCGCGCTCGCCTGGCTGAAGACGAAAGTAGCCCGCACACTCTTCCGCCAGCGCAACGAGCTGCTCGCCGTGCAGCAAAAAGCGGAATCGGAAGTCCGTGAGTTGGAAAAACGCGTCGAGAACCTTCAGACGCCGTTGCAAAAACGAATCGAGGCATACGCCCGTCGCCGCACGGAGAACGAAACGCATTCGATTTTCGACGATTCTCATCGCCCGCTCGGCACGCGTCGCCGCGCCGACTCTCCGTCGCTCGACGCCAACTGATGCGTATTCAGGTTTCCACTACATCAAACTGGCGAGCTGATCGCAACCGTCGAAATTCAGCCGTCCGCGCGCAATGCCAGCCGATAGCTGGCCGCGGATTCTTCGAGGCGATTCAGCCGTTCGCAGACCGCGCCTTTGCACAGATATGCCAGCGTTTTTTTAGGATCCGAGCGAATCGCTTCGTCGTAACAACGCAGCGCCTCTTCATCGCGCCTCAGTTGTTCCAACGCGACGCCTTTGCGCACCAGTGCTTCCGCATGCTGCGGTTGCTTGGCCAAAATCTCATCGTAACACGCCACCGCTTCCTTCGCGCGCTTGGCTTCGAGCAGCAATCGACCGCGTCCTAATAGACGCGCGATCGTGTCCTCTTCTTGACGACGTTCGACGGCTTCGGCGGCGTTCGGAACTTTTTCCACCACGGCTTTTTCGGCAATCTCCTCGGCTGGACTCGGTGCGGGCAACACCTGCGGCGTCTCCCCTCCCACTGAGATTTCTTCCAGCTCGCGAATGCGGCGTTCGAGTCGCTCGATCGTGCCGAGCAAACGCTGCGTGGATTCCGTGACGGCGCGATCCGACGGTACGGGTAAATCAAGCGAACTCGTCGTCGCGGGCGCCGCCAGCAAACGCGTCTCCGTCGCCGCCTCAGTCAAACGTCGCAGTCCGCGCCATTGCCACCACGACATCATCGCGATCGTACAAAAACCGATCATTCCGATCGTGCCCGCCAGCCACCACGCGAGCCGCGTGTTTTGGGCCGCGGCCCGGCGCTCCTGTTCGCGCGATTCTTCCGCTTTGCGCCAGTCCTCGCGTTGCAACGCGCCCTCGGCTTCCCACCACGCGCGCAATTGCTCGATTTTTTCCGCAAATGCCGTCGCTTGCATGCGCGCTTCCGCTTCGGCCTCCGCACGCACCCGCGCCAACTGCGCGGCATACAGCTCCTCGCGCAACTCCACATACGATTTCAGCCACTCCATCTGCGCCGCTTGGGCGATATCGTTGGAGACGTTTTCCGCCGGAGAAACCGGCGTAGGCGCGCTCGGCTCCGCGCCCGGCAACACCGAGGCGAGAGACAGGCCGGCCGACGCCAACGCAGACCGCAGGAGCAGGACGCGGGATTTCATGGGAAGCTGGTGCTCCCACGCTGAAATCCCGGGCCCAGATGTCAAGTGAGCCTGGCCGCACCGTGCGCGACCGGGCAAATGTATTCAGTTATTCGATACGATCAGCGAGGATCGTAGTCGAGATACGGCGCGAGCCATTTTTCAGTCTCGGCAACACTGCGCTGCGTGCGCTGCGCGTACTCCTCGATCTGGTCGCGACCGATTTTGCCGACGCCGAAGTACTTCGCTTCGGGATGGTTGAAATACCATCCGCTCACGCTGCTCGCCGGACTCATCGCGCAGCTTTCCGTCAGTACGATGCCGGTGGCTTTCGTCACACCGAGCAGATCGAACAAAATACGCTTCTCCGTGTGATCCGGACACGCGGGATATCCCGGCGCGGGACGAACGCCGCGATAACGTTCGCGGATCAGATCCTCGTAGCTGAGATTTTCCGTGCGGCCAAAACCCGCCGCATCGCGGGCGCGCTTGTGCAACATCTCCGCCATCGCTTCGGCGAGACGATCGCCGAGCGCTTGCGCCATGATCGCGTTGTAGTCGTCGCCCTTGGCTTTGAATTCCTTGGCAAACTCTTCGACGCCGTGGCCGGCCGTGACCGCAAAACCGCCCATGTAATCGATGCGGCCGCTGTCCTTCGGCGCGATGTAATCGGCGAGGCAGTGATTGAATTGATCGGCCGGTTTCTCGAGCTGCTGACGCAGTTGATGGAAACGCGTCACAACCGCGGAGCGCGACTCGTCGGCGTAGATTTCGATGTCGTCGCCAACCGCGTTGCACGGCCAGTAGCCCATGATCGCTTTCGCGGTGAAACGTTTTTCACGTACGATCTGATCCAACAGTTTCTGGCCATCGGCGAAGAGCTTCTTCGCTTCGGTGCCGACGGTTTCGTCCTCGAGAATTTGCGGGAAACGGCCGTGCAATTCCCACGCGCTGAAGAACGGACCCCAATCGATAAACGGCACGATCTCTTCGAGCGGCACCGGATCGAAAACACGAACGCCCAAAAATTCCGGGCGCGGGATATCCACCGTCGCCCAATCGAAACGCGGACGTCGATCGCGCGCCGTGGCGAGTGAGAGCAATGGCTTGCGCGTGCGTCGCGCGGCAAATTCCTGACGCTGACGTTCCTGCTTCGCGCGAATTTCTTCCATATACGCCGGTTTTTGTTCGGGCGAGAGCAGCGAGCTGACGACGTTCACGACGCGCGAGGCATCGAGCACATGGACCACGCCCGGCGGATACTCAGGCGCGATTTTCACCGCGGTATGCGCAGCGCTCGTCGTCGCGCCGCCGATCAAAAGCGGCACGGTGAAACCTTCGCGCGCCATCTCTTTCGCGACATGCACCATCTCGTCGAGCGAGGGTGTGATGAGACCGGAAAGACCGATCACGTCGGCGCCGATGCGACGCGCTTCCGCGAGGATTTTATCCGCGGGCACCATCACGCCGAGATCGACGACTTCGTAATTATTACACGCGAGCACCACGCCGACGATGTTCTTTCCGATGTCGTGCACGTCTCCCTTCACCGTCGCGATGAGGAACTTTCCTTGCGAACGCGTCGCTTCGCCCGCGGCTTCTGCGCGTCGTTTTTCCTCCTCCATGAATGGCGTGAGATAGGCCACGGCTTTCTTCATCACGCGCGCGGATTTCACGACTTGCGGGAGAAACATTTTTCCCGCGCCAAACAAATCGCCGACCACGCGCATGCCGTCCATCAACGGGCCCTCGATGATATCGAGCGGACGCGGATATTTCTGGCGGCACTCTTCGGTGTCCTGGTCGACGAACGCATCGATGCCTTTCACGAGCGCGTGTTTGATGCGCTCCTCCACCGGCTGCGCGCGCCACGCGAGATCTTCCTTCGTTTCGGTCTTGGTCGCGCCACCCTGTTTCGCCTTCAACTCGTCGGCGAACTTCACGAGGCGCTCCGTCGCGTCGGGTCGACGATTGAGCAACACATCTTCCACGTGTTCGCGCAGCGTCGGCTCGATCTCGTCGTAGTTGCCGAGCATGCCGGCGTTGACGATGCCCATGTCCATGCCCGCGCGGATCGCGTGGTAGAGAAACGCGGTATGGATCGCTTCGCGCACGGGATTGTTGCCGCGGAACGAAAACGAAACATTCGAGACGCCGCCGGAAACTTTCGCGTGAGGCAGCGTTTCTTTGATAATCTTCACCGCCTCGAAGAAATCGACGGCGTAGTTGTTGTGCTCCTCGATGCCGGTCGCGACGGTGAGGATGTTCGGATCGAAGATGATGTCCTCCGGCGGGAATCCGATTTTTTCGGTGAGCAGCTTATACGCACGCGTGCAGATGCGGACTTTTTCGTCGCGCGTCGCGGCTTGCCCTTGTTCGTCAAACGCCATCACCACGGCCGCCGCGCCGTAGCGCCGGATGAGTTTGGCGCGGCGCAAAAACTCTTCTTCGCCGTCCTTCAGCGAGATGGAGTTCACCACACCTTTGCCCTGTAAACATTGCAGACCGGCTTCGAGCACCGACCATTTCGACGAGTCGATCATCACGGGCACGCGCGCGATGTCAGGCTCGGCCGCGATGAGGTTGAGAAACTTCACCATCGTGGCCTCACCATCGATCAACGCTTCGTCCACATTGATATCGATGATGTTCGCGCCGTTCTCGACCTGCTGGCGCGCGATCTCGAGACACACGGCCCAGTCGCCGGCCTTGAGCGCTTTGGCAAACTTGGGCGAACCGGTGATGTTGGTGCGTTCGCCGACGACGAGAAAATTGGATGCGGATTGAGTCACAGGAAAAAAGAAAGGTTAACGAAACACTCAGGCGACGGTCAGCGGTTCGAGTCCGCTCAAGCGCATCGCGGGAGGGACCACCGGTCGCTTGCGCGGCGCGAGTCCGCGAACTGCGCCCGAGATCGCGGCGATGTGATCCGGCGTCGAGCCGCAGCAACCGCCGACGAGATTGATCAAACCGGCTTCGGCAAACTCTCGAAGCACCGCAGCCATGTCGGCCGGCGTTTCATCGTATCCGCCAAACGCGTTCGGCAAACCGGCGTTCGGGTAACACGTCACGTAACACTCGGCCACGCGCGCGAGCTCCTCGATGTACGGCCGCATCGCGCGACCACCGAGCGCGCAATTGATGCCGACGGAAAACGGCTTCGCGTGACGAATGGAATTGTAGAACGCCTCGGTCGTTTGTCCCGACAACGTCCGCCCCGACGCGTCCGTGATCGTCACGCTGATCATCACCGGCACGCGTTTGCCCGCTTCTTCAAAAACCGTTTCGGCGGCGAAGAGCGCGGCTTTCGAATTGAGCGTGTCGAAAATCGTTTCGATCAACAACGCGTCCACACCTCCCTGCAACAACGCGCGAATCTGCTCCGTGTAGGCTTCGACAACTTGATTCCACGTAACCGCACGGAAGTCCGGGCGATTCACATCGGGCGACATCGAGAGCGTGCGATTGAGCGGCCCGATCGCGCCCGCCACGAAACAGCGACGCCCCGGCGTCGCCGCTTCGGCTTTTTGCGCCGCCCGACGCGCGCAAGCGACCGCCGCGAGATTCAGCTCCGTGACGATCGATTCGAGTTCGTAGTCGGATTGGCCGATGCGCGTGGAGCTAAAGGTGTTTGTTTCCACGATGTCCGCGCCCGCCGTGAAATACTTGCCGTGGATCTCTTCAATCAGCGCCGGCTTCGTGAGGCACAGCAGATCATTGTTTCCCTTCAAATCTTTCGCGGGTGCGGGAAACCGGTCTCCGCGAAAATCCGCCTCGGTCAAACCATAGGTCTGAATCATCGATCCCATGGCGCCATCAAGGATCGCGATCCGTTCTGCGAACAAAGATTGGAGTGGCGAGACGGAGGGATTTGCCGGGGAAAAAGTGCTCATAGGATCAATATATCGTCATATCTAGATATTAAGATATGTGCTTGGCAAGCGCGCTAAAAGAGTTTTCTCTGCACCGCGCTTTTCGTCTCCGGCCTCACGCCGGAGACGAGATCGCTGATGCGCGAATCCTGACAAAAAACGCTCAAACATGAGCCTTGCCCGCCTCGGGCGCTTGTCGAGACTCGTCCCGCCAGTTGTTCTTTCCATCGCCCAAGGCAGCGGAGAAGGCCGTGAAATCCGGCCACAGTTGCGCTGCGGTAACGCATCAGTCCAAAACTCACCCCGTGCGATCAACACGCGCGGTCGAGCCAATCGGAGAAATCCCGGTGAAGGCAGAGTGGAGGCACCAGCCGCGCGGAAGCGCGGCAAGTGACAAGTGCGAGGGTACCAAGTATCAAGAACTGCGCCTACGATGCGCTCGCTTCTTGGAACTTGTCCCTTGAGTCCTGTCACTTGCGCGCGAGCACGCGCGCTCCAAATGCGGAGTCCGAATACCCGTCCTTGGGCACTCACGCGTCGGCGCGAAACTTTTGCGCGCGTCCTTCGCGAAAACTTCATCGCAAAAATGAAGCGTGAGAGCAGCGCCCGGGCGTCAGCCAACGGCGAACGTGTCTGCTCTTGCCCAAGCCAAGACAGATCCAATCCGTATGCCTCCCGTCTCGCTGCGCCGCACCACGGCCCGGCTTCCCTTCCTCATCGGCAGCGCCCTCGCGCTCGCCGCCGCCAACGCCGGCGTTTCCTCGGAAAATGCCACCCAAACACCCGCCGCTCCCGCGCGCGATGTCGCCTTGCTGGACACGCTGGTGATCTCCGCGACGCGCACGCCGCAACCGCTCCGCGCCACGTCCAGCAGCGTCACCGTCCTATCGATGGCAAATCTCGCCGCTGCGCAGATCGTCGATCTGCGCGGCGCTCTCGCCCAGGCTCCGGGCGTCCATGTCGCCAACTCCGGCGTCGCCGGCGGCCAGAGCGCAATCTTCATCCGCGGCGCCGCCTCGCATCAGTCGCTGTTCATCATCGATGGACTGCGCATCAACGACAAAACCGTCCAGTACCAGGCGTTTCTCGGCGGCATCGATGTCGTCGGACTCGAACGCATCGAAGTGCTGCGCGGTCCGCAAAGCACGCTCTACGGCAGCACCGGCCTCGGCGGTATCATTGTTTTGGATACAGCGCACACCGGCGAAACGCCTTACACGGGAAAATTCTCCGCCTCCGTCGGATCGTTCGACACTTACATCGCCTCGGCGGCCGCGCGCGGACGGCAAGGCCGCCTCGGTTACAGCGCGTCGGTTTCGCACGCTCAATCCGACCACGATCGCCCGAGCAACGCGTTTGAACAATGGAGCGGTTCCGCACGCCTCGAATACGCGCTGACATCCTCGCTCGATCTCGGTCTGACTTATCGCGGCTACACCGGCGAATACGAAGAGCCCGGCAGCAACCGTCCGTTTTCAAACTTCCCCGGACTCGCCGACGCCATCACGAATCTCGTTTCGGCTTATGCAACATGGACACCGACCGCCACCTTCACCTCCAAGCTGACCGGCGGCTGGCATCAGAATGAGTTCGATTGGACCGACACCTCCGGTTCGCCCTTCCCGTCCGACTACGGCAATCTTTCCACGCGCCGCATTCTCGACTGGCAAAACACCTGGCGTCCGTCGCGCGAAGTCGAGTTGATCGCCGGCCTCAATCACGAGCGTCTCACGCATTCCGATTCCGGTGCGCTTCGCTACCGCGACGAGCTTTCCGCCGCATATGCCACCGCGGTGGTGAAACCGTCGGAAAACCTCACGCTCAACGCCGGCCTGCGCCACGACGATTTCGATTCTGTCGGCGACGCCACCACCGGACGCATCGGGGCCGCGTGGTATGTGCCGGCTTCGCAAACGACTTTGCGCGCGTCGTATGGGCACGGTTTTTCCGCGCCTTCCGTCGCGGATCGTTTCGGCGATGCGTACAATTTCGCCAACCCTGACATCAAACCCGAGAAATCGCGCGGTTGGGATGCCGGGATCGAACAACAACTCGGCACCAACCGCCTCATCGCGAGCCTCACCTACTTCCATAACAAATTCACCGATGCGATCGGCTGGCAGTTGCTGGACCCGATCACGTATCAGGGTCGCAGCGAGAACATCGATCGCGCCGAAAGTCGCGGCTTTGAGTTCGCTCTCGTCGCCCGGCCTCACGATCGCGTGCGTATCCGTGGCAGTTATACGAACCTCGATATGGACGACATCAGCAACCCCAGCGTGAATTCCGGCTGGCGCCTGAATCGTCCGCGCCACCTTGCCGATGCGGAAATCACCACGCAGCTAACCAATGCGTGGTTCGCCGGCGTGGGAACGCACTTCACCGGACGTCGCACCACCTACGGTCCTGCAGAGCTGCCAAGTTTTGTGACTTATCGGTTCTTCACGCAGTATCGCGTTTCCGAAAGCCTGCTGATCAAAGCCCGCGTCGAAAATCTGGCTGACAAAAACTACGAAGAAGTCGCCGGCTATCCTGCACTGCCTCGCGCCGTGTACGGATCGATCGAGTGGCAGTTCTAACCATCAACGAAAACTCCATGCCTCGCCTGCTCACGCTCCTGCTCGGATTCGTTTCGCTCGCATGCGCGATCGCGCGCGGCGCCGACGCCAATGCCGTGCGGGTCGTGTCGCAGGCCGTGGGCACGGACGAACTCCTGCTCGCGCTCGCGGAACCTTCGCAAATCGCCGCGCTCAGCCCGATCGCACGCGATCGAAATTTCTCCGCTGTCTGGAAAGAAGCCACGCCTTATCCGCAACTCGCCGTGAACGGCGATGCGGAAAACGCGCTGAAGTTCTCCCCCACGCTCGTGCTCGTCGCCGACTACAGCCGCGCGGAGTTTGTCGCTCAGCTGCGCCGCACCGGCGTGCGTGTCTTCGTGCTCGAAAACTATGCAACGCTCGATGACGCCTACGCGAATCTCCGTGCGCTCGCGCGCGAGCTCGGTCCACACGCCGAAAAAAAAGCCGAAGCGATCATCGCGGATTGCCAGCAACGCGTCGCGGTTCTCGCTGAAAAACTGAAAAACGCGCGTCCCGTGCGCGTGATTTCGCCATCGACTTACGGCGTGATCGGCGGCGCCGGCACCACGTTTCAAGATCTCTGCGATCACGCGCGCGCCGAAAATCTCGCCGTCACTTTGGGCCATCTGGTCGGACATCAACCGCCGCCCAGCGAGCAAATGCTCACGTGGCCGATCGAGCGTCTCGTTATCGCCGGCACCGATCGCGATTCCGCCATCGCCCCGTTTCTGAAAATTCCGCCCTACCAATTCATGCCCGCGGTCCGCGAACGCCGCGTCGCGTTGCTCGAGCCGTGGCATCTCAGCGCCGTGTCGCATCATCGCGTAACCGCTTACGAACGTCTCGCGCGCGAGCTTCATCCCGAATTATTCGAATGAATCACTTCGCGTCAGTCTCGCGCATCCGATCGCTCACAAGTCCCGCGCAAACGCGAGTGTCGCGGCGCACACTTTCCCGCTGATCCATGCCCGCTTGCCTCCAGCGTTCCGCCTTCCCGCTGGCGCTTCTCGCGCTCGGTCTGGCTGCGCTGGGTTCACTCGCGTACGGCGATCTCGCGCTTTCGCCTGCACGCATCTGGGCCGGTCTCCTGCATCGCGATGATATCGCCGCAACCGTGCTCTGGCACATCCGTCTGCCGCGGCTTTGCGTGGCCGCGTTGATCGGCGCGGGACTTTCCGCGGGCGGGCTCATGATGCAGGCCTATTTTCGCAACAGCCTCGCGAGCCCTGGTCTGCTCGGCGTCAGCGCCGGTGGCGCCGCGGGCGCAGTCATCGCGATCGGTGCAGGTTGGGCGACTGCCTCCATCATTGCGGTCCCGCTCTCCGCCATCGTGGGCGCGTTTCTCGCGACGGCCGCCGTGTTGATCTTCGCGCGACGCGGCGCGAGCACCGAACGTTTGCTCCTCGCAGGCATCGCGCTCAACGCACTCCTCGGCGCAGTCGTGAGCTACGTGCTTTCGAACTTCACGCTGAGCTACGAACGCAACGCACAGATCATTTTCTGGATGCTCGGCGGTCTCGAAGATCGCAGTTGGGAACATGTGCTCACCGCCGCGCCCATCGTTGTGCTCGCCGCACTGATCGTTCCGCTCGGTCGTCCGATGGATTTGCTCAGTCTCGGCGAGCGCGAAGCGCAAAGTCTCGGGGTCGATGTGCGTCGGCTGCGTCGCTCCTTGCTCGCGCTGACGACGCTGCTCGCCGCGCTGGCGACCGCGGTCGCCGGCACCGTCGGTTTCGTCGGGCTCATCGTGCCGCACATCCTTCGGCTGATGTTTGGCGCCGAACATCGCCGGCTCGTGCCGCTCGCGCTCGTGTGCGGTCCGACGTTCGTCATCGTCTGCGATCTCATCGGTCGTTTTGCCGGCGGTCTTCGCTTGGGCATCGTCACGTCGTTTATCGGCGGTCCGTTTTTCCTTTGGCTGCTGCGAAGAAAATCATGAACGCGCTCACGCTCGATGCCATCTCCGTTCCCGATCGCCTGCACGACATCTCGCTGGCGCTGCCGCCGGGTGTGCTCGTCGGACTCATCGGTCCAAACGGCTCGGGAAAATCCACGCTGCTCCAAGTCGCGGGCGGGCTTCTCGCGAGCTCTGGTCGCGTCGCGTGGAACGATCGTCCGCTCAACTCGATTCCCTTTCTCGAGCGCGGCCGGCTCGCCGCGTGGATTCCGCAGGAAGCGCATTTCGAGTTTGGGTTCAGCGTCCGCTCGGTCGTCGCGCAAGGCCGTTACGCGTATCAGGATGATGAATACGGCGTTGACGCCGCGCTCGCCGCGCTCGATCTGGCACCGCTCGCCGATCGTCCCGTGAATCGTCTGTCGGGCGGCGAGCGTCAGCGCGTGCTGCTTGCGCGCGCGCTGGTGACGGGAGCGCCGTTGCAACTTTGGGACGAACCGCTCGCGCCGCTCGATCCGCGTCACGCGCTCGAAGTCCTTCGCAACGCCCGGCGACTCACGCGCGATGGCCACACGGTCGTCCTGTCGCTTCACGATCTGCGCGCCGCGCATTCGCTCGACACTGTGATCGTGCTCGATCATGGCCGCCTGCGCGCGGTGGGAAAACCCGCCGAGGTGCTCACGCCGGACTTGTTGCTCTCGGTCTTCGGCGTCCGCGTCGGACGCGAGCCCGGTTTCACTTTCGAACTTCCATGAACTCCACGCCCGCTTCTCCTTCACCCGACGAACAGCATCGCGAGCAGATGCAGGCTCTGCAGGCCGAGATGCATGCCAAAATGCGCGCCGCGAAAACGAAGCGCGGGCTGCTCATCGTTCACACGGGAAACGGCAAAGGCAAAACCACCGCCGCCTTCGGCATGCTCGTGCGCATGCTCGCGCACGGAAAAAAATGCGGCGTCGTGCAGTTCATCAAAAGCGGCGCGGATCCGTTGGAGCGTTTTCTCCAAAGCCCGAATCTCCTCTGGCATCGCGTCGGCAACGGCTTCACATGGGACTCGCAAAATCGCGCCGCCGACATCGCGACTTGCCGCGAGGGCTGGGCTTATGCGCAGGCGTTTTTCCAGGATCCCTCGATCGATTTCGTGCTGCTCGACGAGCTCAACATCGTCCTGGCTTACGATTATCTGCCGAAGGACGAAGTGCTCGCGGCGCTGCGCAACAAACGCGAGTCTCAACACATCGTCGCGACCGGACGGCAGGCGCTTCCCGAGCTCATGGAGATGGCCGATCTCGTGACGGAGATGCGCGAGGTGAAACATCCGTTCCAAGCCGGCATTCAGGCGCAACGCGGGATCGATTTTTAACCGAAACCCGATCCGCGTGTGCCGTTCCCAGGCGTCACCAGTTCCCGGATACACCGCGCGTCACACGTATTTTCTGCCTCGCACAATCAGGCGGTCCCCTAATGACCGGCGATTGACGCGCCTGCACACTCTTTGTCTGCTCGCGGCCTCATGCTGCCAACCGACAAGCCCTACGAAATCACCGAGTTCGAACGTCTGCTGCAGAAGCCCAACAGCGATCCGACAGGGCTCGCCGGTTTTTTCACGGCCGGTGAGGTCATCGTCGCCCGCGTACCCGCACGCCTCGATGTGATGGGCGGCATCGCCGACTATTCCGGCGCCAATGTCTGCGAAGGCGTGCTCGGCCGTGGCACATTGATCGCGCTGCAACCGCGCACCGATCGCACGCTGCGTATTCGTACCGTGCAGTGCGGCCGCCAGAGCCTGCCCGTCGAGACGCGCATCCCGCTCGATTATTTTTATCAGGGCGAAGGCATCGCCGCATACAGCCATGTGCGCGAGGTCTGTCATTCCAATCCGCTCGTCAACTGGGCGGCGTATGTCGGCGGCAGTATTTTCACGCTCATCAAAGAAGAGGGCATCCGCATGCCCTATGGTTTTAATCTTCTGCTCATGAGCGCCGTGCCGATGAACGTCGGAATCGGTTCCTCCGCGGCGACTGAGCTCGCGGTGTTGTCCTGCGTCAGCGCGCACTTGGGTTTGTCGCTGTCCGGCGATCGTCTCGCACAACTCGGTCAGATGGCCGAAAACCATGTCGTCGGCGCGCCTTGCGGCATCATGGACCAGATCGCCGTCGCGCTCGGCCGCCAGGGGCGGCTCACGCACATTCTCTGCCGCCCCGGCGCGGTGATGGGGGAAGTCGCGATTCCGCCCGGTACGGCATTCGTCGGCATCAACTCGCTCGTGCGCCACTCCGTCGCCGGTAATCCTTACGCGGATACACGCATCGGCGCGTTCATGGGCAAACGCATCATCAACACGCTGCGCGCTCAATCCGGTCGCGCGCCCATCAGTTATCTCACCGAGCTCACGCCGCAGGAGTTTGCCGAAGATTATCAGGCAAAACTTCCCGAGCGCATCAGCGGCGCCGATTTCCTCGCGCAATATAAAACGCACGACGACCCCGTCACCACGATCCAGACGGGCGCCACGTATCGTGTGGCCGGTCCGACCGCGCATCCGATTTTCGAAAACGATCGCGTGCTGCGTTTCATGGATCATCTCCGCGCAGCGTCCAGCGGCGATCGCAACGCGCTCATCGCAGCCGGCGAACTCATGTACGCCGCACACGCGAGTTACTGCGACAACTGCGATCTCTCCGTGGATGAAGTTGATTATCTCGTGGATCTCGTTCGCCAGCGCGGCGTGAAAGCCGGTCTGTTCGGCGCCAAGATCACGGGCGGCGGCACCGGTGGCACGGTGGCGATTTTCGGAACCGACGAAGCCATCAAGGAACACGTTCCCGAAATCGCTCGCGAATATTCGCGCCGCATCGGTCGCATGCCCGACATCTTCGAAGGCACATCGCCCGGCGCCGTGGAGTTCGGTTCACGGCTCTACCGCTTCGGCGCCAAAGGCTGGCAGCCTGCCTGAACACCGACGTGAACCGCAGAGGCACAGCGTCCACAGAGAAGGTCCGAGTACGCTCCGACTCTCTGCGCCCTCTCTGTCTCCGTGGTTAAAACAACTCCGCGCGCTCCGCGTCTCCGCGGTAAATAAAAAAACTCCTTCTTCGCATGTCCTCCCCCGCTCGCATCCGCAAAGCCGTCATTCCTGCCGCCGGTCTCGGCACGCGGCATTTCCCCGGCTCACACGCCGTGATGAAGGAGCTTTTTCCGGTGGTCGGCCCCGACGGCATTTGCCGCGCGCTGCTTCATTATCACCTCATTGAACTCGCGGCGGCCGGCATCGACGAGGTGTGCATCATTGTGCAGCCGGGCGACGACAAAACCATCCGCGACTACTTCAACGGTCCGAGCGACGCCTACCTCAAGCGTCTCGAAAAACATCCGCAGCTTCTCGCCGAAGCGCACGCGATGCGCGCGTGGTCCGAGCGTCTCCATTTCCGCGTGCAAACAACCCAAGAGGGTTTCGGACACGCCGTTTTTCAAACCGCCGATTTCGCCGCGGGCGAACCGGTTCTGCTCTGTCTCGGCGATCACCTTTTCCGCGGCTCACCGGAATCTCCGCACGCGCAGCTCGCTCGCGTCGCCGCGGAAACCGGCGCCAACAAAACCGTTTCCGCCGTCAACCGCATCGCACCGCACGAGCTCAAAGGCTACGGCACCATCGCTGGCCGTCGCCGTGCGGATCGGCCCGAGCTCATCGACGTCGATCTCATTATCGAAAAACCCGATGTCGCCACCGCCCGCGCCAAACTCCGCGTCGATGGACTCGCCGAAGACGAGTTTCTCGGCTGGTTCGGCATGCACGTGCTCGCGCCGTCGATCTACGACATCCTCGCGCGCATGATCCGCGACGACATTCGCGACAATGGCGAATTCCAGCTCACGCGCGCCCAAGAACTCCAGCGTCAGGCCGAGGGCTACCTCGCGCTCGAGGTCACCGGGGGACGCCGTTTCGATTTCGGTATCCCCGACGATTTCGTGCGCGCGCTGCAGGAATTTCGCCACGGATAAGCGCGTACGGCCACAGCGCGCTCAATGCGCGTGGCCTTCGTGATCGTCGCAAATGCACGCGTATTCGGCGCGACTGCATTCGTCGCAAACCGCTTCGATAAAATCGAAGCGATGATTCACCGGACGCGCCTCCGACGTTTCGCGGATCTGCACGACGACGCGATAACCGTCGCCTTCCGGCAACGCCTCCTTCGAGACGAAGCGATCGCCCGCGTTCTCAAACTCGAGCCGCACGCGTCCCGATTTCTTTTCCGCAATCGCCGTCACCGCACGCTCGGCCGGCGACATCGGCTTCAGCTGCGCATCGTAAAACGCCACTTCCACATGTCGGTCCGCGCGCACCCAAAACTCGGCATGCGGCGCCGTCTGCGTCAGCACACGCCCGCCCTTCGGGCCGGCGATGTGCGCATGATCGTGATGCTGCGCGTGTAGTTGAACAACGGATACACTTCCCGCAGCCAACACTGTCAAAGCGACGAATAAGGATCGTAGTTTCATAAGCATAAAATCAGTCCGCCTCCACAACACGCGCCACCGATGAGCGGCGGCGTGCGTTCAAGTTTTCCGCCCAGGCATACAATGCCGGCAGCAGCACGAGTGTGAGAAAGGTCGATGTCACGATGCCGCCGATCACGACCGTCGCCAGCGGACGCTGCACTTCCGCGCCTGGGCCTGTCGCCAGCGCCATCGGCAGAAAGCCCAGCGAGGCCACCAGCGCGGTCATGAGCTTCGGACGCAGGCGCAACAGCGAGCCATCCCACACTGCCGTGCGCAGATCGGCGCCGCGCTCTCGCAGTTGATTAAAGAAGGTCACGATCATGAGGCCGTTGAGCACCGCGATGCCCGAGAGCGCGATAAAACCCACCGCCGCCGAAATCGAGAACGGCAGATCGCGTATCCATAACGAAAATACACCGCCGGTCGCCGCCAGTGGCACCGCCGTGAATACGAGGAACGATTGCCTGATACTCCGCAGCGTCGCGCAGATCAGCACAAAGATCAGCACCAGCGTCACCGGCACCACCACGGCGAGACGTCGTTTCGCTTCCAGCAGGTTTTTAAACTGGCCGCCAAACTCGATGGAATAACCCTCCGGCAACACCACCGACTCGCGCAGACGGGCCTGCGCTTCTTGCGCAAAACTCTCCACGTCTCGTCCGCGAAGATTCACCAACACCGCCGCACGCCGTTGTCCCGACTCCCGGGTGATAGCCGCGACTTGTTCGGTGAACTGCAGCTTCGCGACCTGCCCAAGCGTAAGCAAACCGCCGTGATCCGTCCGCACCGGGAGTCCCCGCAAAACATCTTCTTCTCCACGCTGCGCATCAGGGAGCCGCACCACGATCGGATACCGACGATTTCCGTCGATCAGCATGCCCGCCTCGCGCCCCGCGAGCGCCGCTTCGATCGCACGATTGATTTCCTCCGCATGCATGCCGTAGCGGCCCAACGCTTCGCGATCCGGCACGATCTCGAGCATCGGCGCGCGGCCCAGCGCATCGAATTCGACATCCGCCGCGCCCTCGACCGTTTCGAGCACTTCGCGCACGGCGAATGCGAGACGTTCGATCTCCGCGAAATCCTCGCCAAAAATCTTCACCGCGATGTCCGCGCGCGTGCCTTCGAGAATTTCATTAAAGCGCATCTCGATCGGCTGGCTGAACAGATACGATTGTCCCGGCACGCGCCGGCCGAGTTCTTCCGTCATCAACTCCGCCAGCTCATCTTTCGTGACCGTGCGGCCATCCACTTTTCGCCACGTGTCGTGCGGCTTGAAGAAGATGTAGCAGTCCGCGACGTTCAGGCCCATCGGATCGGTCGCGATCTCCGCGGTTCCGATGCGCGAAAACGTGTGCGAGATTTCGGGAAACTTCTCGAGCAACACCTTCTCCGCGCGTCGCTGCATATCAAGCGAGGCATCGAGTCCGATGCTCGTCGTGCGGATCATGTGCGTGGCGAATGCGCCTTCGTCCAATTGCGGCACGAACTCCGCGCCGAGCCGCGAATAAATCCATCCCGCCAGCGCGAGCAAAACAACCGCGCCTGCGACGACCACCCAGCGCGCCGCCAGCGCGAAACGGAGCACCGGTTCATACACGCGTCGCGCCATCCGCATCAACCACGGGTCGCGCTCACGGATGTATCCACTGAGACAATACGTGCAAAGCGCGGGCATCAGCGTGAGCGCGAGCGCAAGCGCGCCGACCAGCGCGAAGATCACGGTGATCGCCATCGGGCGAAACATTTTTCCTTCGATGCCCGTCAGCGCGAGAATCGGCACATAAACGACCGTGATGATCAGCACGCCGAAAAACATCGGCGAACACACTTCCTTGGCGGCGATGAGGACTTCCTCGCGACGCTCCTCGGAGGTCAATCGGCGCCCGATGCGCTGCTGTTTCTCCGCGAGATGACGGATGATGTTCTCCACCATCACCACCGCGCCATCGACGATCAGGCCGAAGTCGATCGCGCCAAGGCTCATCAGATTTCCCGCAATGCGTCCTTCCACCATGCCGGTCATCGCGAAGAGCAACGACAACGGAATCGCGAGCGACACGATGATCGCGCCCCGCCAGTTGCCGAGCAGCAGCAGCAAAATCACCACCACCAGCACCGCGCCTTCGAACAGGTTTTTCTTCACCGTTCCGATCGTCTGATCGACCAACACCGTGCGATCGTACACCGGGGTGATGACGACATCTGCAGGCAAACGCTCCTGAATCTCGCGCAGCTTCGCGTCCACCGCACGCGCCACCAAGCGGCTGTTTTCGCCTGCGAGCATCAACGCCGCGCCGAGCACACATTCCTCGCCATTGTGGGTCGACGTGCCGGTGCGCACCGCACTGCCAACCGCGACTTCCGCCACGTCGCGAATACGCAACACTTCTGCTCGTCCTGAAAACGCAACCGGCAACGCCGCGATTTCTTCCAACGTCTGCACGCGCCCCGTCACGCGCACGTTCACCTGCTCGCCGCCGAGATCGAGCACGCTGCCGCCGGCATTGCGAACATTTTCCTCCAGCACCGAAGCCACATCTTCGAAGGTCAGTCCCGCCGCACGCAGTCGCGTGGGATCGGGACGGATCACGATTTGTTTTTCGTAACCGCCCGAGGCGTTCACTTCAGCCAAGCCCGGCGTCGTGCGCAGCCGCGGTTTGATCACAAAATCGTGGATCTGTTTCAGCTCCATCAACTGCTCGGCGCGCGGCGTCTGACGGGCCGGCGAATCCGGAGCGTAGTCGATAACGTAATAAAAAATTTCACCCAGCCCCGTGGTAATCGGCGCGAGTCGCGGCACGGTTCCCACCGGCAATACATCCGCGGCGTTTTGCAGACGTTCGCTCACGAGCTGCCGCGCCCGATAGATGTCCGCGCCATCGTCGAAAATCAGCGTGATTTGAGACAGACCAAACTTCGACAGCGAGCGTATCTCCCGCATACCGGGGATGCCCATCAACTCGTTCTCCAGCGGGAAGGTCACCAGCTTTTCGATCTCCTCCGGAGCAAGCGCATCCACGACGGTGTTCACTTGCACCTGCGTGCTTGTGATGTCCGGCACCGCGTCGACCGGCAGGCGAAACGCCGACCAAACACCAACCGCGATCAGTATCAGCGTGGCGAATACAACCAACACGCGTCGCCGGACGGAAAATTCCAAAATGCGATTTAGCATGTGCGCGTCCTCTTAATGACTGTGACCGCCGCCTTTGGTCGCGCGGAGTTCGATGAGCCAAAGCTGCTCCGCCGGGTGAACCACCACTTCGTCGCCCGCATAGAGACCACCCGTGATTTCCACGACGTCTTCCGAGCGCACGCCGATTTCCACAGGCGTCCGCAGCAACGCGTCGCCGTTCACCACATACACGAAACGCCCCGAGGCCGTGGACAAAACCGCTTTCGTTGGCACCGCCACCACCGGGCCGTCGGACATAAACGGAACCGAGAGCGCGATCACATCGCCCACACGCGCATCGCGAGCGGCGTCCAACGCAAACACAAGATCCACCCTGCCCGTCGCCGCTTCCGCATGCCGATCTATGCTGAGCAATCTCGTGCCAGGAATCTCACGTCCGCGAATGTGCTCCGCTTCGTGAGATGGCAGCGCTGCCAACGCGCGAATTTCCGGCGTCGTTTGTATCACCTGAGCGGATACATGGCGCGAAAAAGAAAATTCACGCTCTTCCACCGCTTCGATCTTCAAGCCGATGGCTGCGGCCGTTTCGGGCTTCAGCACGATGCCGCGCCCTTCAGTGAATTTAGCGCCTTCCGCGAGCTGTCCGTGATCGTGACCATGATGATCATGATCGTGCGCGTGGTCATGATGCGCGTGATCGTGACCACGTTCTTTTCGGCAGCCGGATGCGACCATCATAACACTCGCGACGCTCACCAGTAGCAGCGCGCGGCGAAATCGTTTTAGCGTGCTCATTGCGCGGCCTCCGTCGTCAACGCCACGCCGGTGAGCAGGCGCAGACGCTGCGCGGCATCGAGTACATCGCGACGCGTATCCAGCAAGGCTTCGACCGCATCGAGATACGAGGTCTGCAATTCCACGTAGGTCGCCAGCGGCACCGCCCCGAGACGGAAGTGCCGATCGGCAAGTGCCGCCGCTTCGCGAAATTTCTCCACCGCATCGTCGGACCACTGCGCATTGGCCGCAGCCGTCACTTCAAACGCGCTCGCCGCGACCACGACCTCGCGTTCCAGTTCGCGCTCCGCCAACGCACGCGCTGCCTCCGCCTGCCGCTGCCGCGCAGCCGCGAGATCCGCGGCGCCACGTGCGCGTCCGGTCACCGGCAGCGGCAGTGAAACACCCACGCCCGCCACGACTTCGCGTTCGCCCGCACGTTCCTGCGAATAAAACGGATTCACCGTGATCGACGGTTTGCCCGAAGTGCGCGCGAGCGAAACCTCGTCGCTGTGACGCGCGAGTTCGAGCTGGCGAATGCGAAACGCGAAATGGTTTTCCCGCGCCGCCGTCAGCAACGATTCGAGCGAGGGCATCCTGCCAAAAACCCATGACGGTGGTTTAATCGCGATCGACTGCGCGTAGGGAGCCCCGCGTAATTGATTCAACTCCGCGAGCGCCGTTTGGGCTTCGAGCGCGGCAGCGGTGGCGCGTCGTTTCAACGCGAGTTCCTGCGCTTCGATCACGCGTGTTTCGAGCAAGGGCGTGAGCCCCGCCGGATCGCGCGAAACGAAAAGCTCGCGCAGCGTTTCGTAGCGTCGCGCGACTTCCGCGGTGGCCGCGGCTTTTTCCTGCGCGGCGGCGAGAGCGTGCGCCAGCAAACGCGCGCGCGAGGCGAGCGCGGCTTCGAACTGCGCGAGTCCCAGTTCGGCGAGTTCGATTTCGCGATTCGCGATGCTCTTGCGCAGCGCAAGACGACCCGGCCACTCAAATGTCTGCGAGACGGATACGCGCCACGCACTGCCTTCTCCGGCGAGATCGCCCGCGGCATCGCGCACGCGTTTGCGTCCCGCTTCGACGGACAGCTCCGGTTCGCTCCACGCCCCCGCGGAGCGGCGCGACGCTTGCGCGGCCGCGATCTCGGCTTCGTAGAAACGCCGCTCGGGATTCGCGTCGACGATCTCGGCCACGAGCGTTTCGAGCGGGATCGGTGCGGGAGAAGTTTCGGACGTTTGCGCGCGGGCCGTGGCCAGCGTCGCCAGAATCAAAAGAAAGGAAATCGATTTCATGCGGGTAAACGACTGCGAACTCGTGGCGGAGCGTGTATCCAGTGCGCCACGACAACACCGGGCGTGTTTCGTTAAGTCCGACGGCGCCTCGCGGGCACGCGTCAGCCCGTCGGCGATTTCCTACGCGAGGAAATCGCGCTCAGCTGCGCAGTGAAGGTGCGCGCGACAAAGGCGCAGTACGGCGCTCAAATTGCCAGGTGGGCAACAACTCCGGCGGCGCCGTCGCAACGGCGGCCTCCGGTTCGCCTTCGCGCGTGACCAATTCCAGCGCCAACACGAGCGGCGCAAAATCCGCCAGCCACACGGGTGCGGGCACTTTCACGTCGTCGGTGTTCGCTTGAAAACGTCCCGTTTCGATCTCCGCGCACGAGGCCACGCTGCAAGGTTGTCCCTTGTCCGAAGCATCGTCGTGATGACAGCATGAATCGACTTCTGCCAGCACGCCCACCGCTTGAAGTCCGCAGTGCAACGTCGCCGGCAGCCAGCACAGGGCCAGCAGCATGGTGACGATTGCACGCGTGATCGGCATGCGCGTCATCAATGTCAGCCGCACCCGCCTGTCAATCCGCCCGGCAATTTATGCGCAGCGCAGCCCAAGTATAACTCGCGTTCATGCTGCAAAGACCGCTGGCGCAAGCCGGTCGGACGGTGCGCGCAGTTTCCCCTTCCCATCCGTGCTATGTTGCGCCTGAAATCTCCGCCCTCATCCTCATGTCCACTCCAGTTGAAAATGTCGTCATCGTCGGCACCGGTTGCGCCGGACTCACCGCCGCGATCTACACCGGCCGCGCCAATCTCTCACCTCTTGTCGTCGAGGGCAGCCAGCCCGGTGGACAACTCACCACCACGTCGGAGGTCGAGAACTTTCCCGGCTTCCCCGAGGGCGTGGATGGCTTTCAATTGATGGATAATCTGCGCAAGCAGGCCGCGAAATTCGGTACGCGTTTCGAGCAAGCGCTCATCACGTCGGTCGATTTTTCTTCGCAACCGCTGCGGCTGCGCACCGCCGAACGCGAAATCCTCACCAAATCCGTCATCATCGCCACCGGTGCTTCACCGCGCCTCACCGGCATCCCCGGCGAAAAAGAACTCTACGGCGGCAAGGGCGTGACCACCTGCGCGACCTGTGACGGTGCGTTTTATCGCGGCATGGAAGTCGCCGTGATCGGTGGCGGCGACAGCGCGGCCGAGGAAGCGCTTTTCCTCACGCGTTTCGCGAGCAAAGTTTATCTCGTTCATCGCCGCGACACTTTGCGCGCGTCGAAGATCATGGCCGATCGCGCGACGTCGCACCCGAAGATCGAAATGGTGTGGGACAGCGCTCCGACCGAAGTGCTCGGCGTGGCCGAAGGCGCGGTCAGCGGCTTGAAGGTGAAAAACGTGAAAACCGGCGCAGATCGCGTGCTGCCGGTGAAGGGCGTTTTTGTCGCCATCGGCCACGTGCCCAACACCGGCCCGTTCGCCTCCGCGCTCGATGTGGACGAAAACGGTTATTTCAAGCCGCTCACCGGTTCACAGGTGCAGACGAAGGTCCCCGGCGTATATGTCGCGGGCGATTGCGCGGACCATGTTTACCGCCAGGCCATCACGGCCGCCGGCATGGGTTGCCAAGCCGCCATCGAAGCCGAGCGCTGGCTCGCCGAGCACGGCGGTTAAGCGACACCGCGAGCAACTCGCGCAAAATCTCAATGATCGACGGCGCTCACGGCCGAGGCCGTCGATTGTCAGCCTTGCAGGCGGCGCAGAAACATAATCGCGGCGTCTTTAAAACCTTCGCGGCGGAAAAACGCGTGCGCGCTTTCGTTGCGGATACCGGATTCGAGGATCACGTTTTTTAATCCCGCCGTACGCATCTCCGCCACCGCAGCGTCCATGAGCCGCGTGCCAATGCCGCGCCCGCGAGCCCGAGCGTCGACGACGATGTCTTCAACGACACCATAACGATGCCGCAGATCGAAACGCAGCACCGCGACGCCCAACATGCGGCGTCCTTGCGTCGCCACGATCACTCCTCCCGTTCCGCGACGGCGGCGGCCAATCGCATGCTTTAAGTCCTCCGCCAACAGCGAGCGGCGGAAGTGCGCCCAGCGTCGCGTGTGTTCGGCACGATGTTCGATCACCTCCGAGTGCGTGATGTAATTGGTTTTGGTGTTTTCCTGAATGATCGCCACCACGGTGCGCAAACGGCGGGCGGTCGACAGAAACTCGCAGGTGACATCGGCACGGATGCGGAGTGAAGGAAGTTCGGAGGTATGCATGCGGATGAGCCGGCTAACGACCGCCGACTCGTAGCAGTTTTTTGGAGCCCGAGACGCTCGTTCGAGCCTTATGCCGAGGCGAGTTCTGTTCGAACCACCGCTCCTGTATAAGTCGCCATGATAATCCGCCTCAGGCCCTGCGAACACGCGCCCTCTCAAACGCGATAAGTTAGCCGCTGACCACCTCGCAGAAGTAAGCCTCCGCCAGCCCCGGCATGATTTTAATTAGAATTATTCCAATTCCGACTTGCCTATTTAGAATTATTCCAATTCTTTCTCCAACTTCCATGTCCACCACCGCCCATTCCCACTCCCCTCACGAGTCGCTTGTCCAGCGCCTCGCCGACAGCGGTCTGCGCGCCACGCCGCAGCGCGAGGTGGTTTACAATATCCTCCTCCAGAAACGCGATCATCCCACTGCGGATGAAGTATTTGCGCGTGTTAAACCCGAGCTTCCCGGCATTTCGCTCGCCACGGTTTACAACTGCTTGGAAACGCTCGTGCAATGCGATCTCGTCCGCGCGGTCAATTTCGAGCGCGGGCCGACGCGTTATTGCCCGAATCTGAAGCCACACGCGCACTTTCACGACGAACGCTCCGGCGCGACTTACGATGTCGATCTGCCCGAGGGCTTGATCGATCAGCTCAAGAGTATCCTCCCGCCCGGTTTCCACGCCTCTGCCGTCGAAATCACTTTCCGCGGCGAGTCGAAGTCCCTGCGCTAAGCGACTTCGCATCCACTCCCGACCACTCACCTTTTTATTTTCCACTCAATGCACACCCTCGAAATCAAAGACCTCCACGTCTCGCTCACCGAGAGTCCCGAAAAGTCCATCGTCAAAGGCCTCAACCTGACGATCAAAGCCGGCGAAGTTCACGCCGTCATGGGCCCCAACGGCACCGGCAAATCCACCTTCTCGAAGGCCATCGCCGGACATCCCGATTACACGATCACGCAGGGTGACGTCCTTCTCGACGGCCAGTCCATCTTGGAAATGGAACCCGATGAACGCGCCCGCGCCGGCCTGTTCCTCGCTTTCCAATATCCGAGCGAAATCCCCGGCGTCTCCATCGCCAACTTCCTCCGCGCCGCCCAGCAAGCCCGCCTCGCCGAAGGCGAAGAGCTCGATGCCACCGCTTACTACAAGAAGCTCTACAGCAAAATGGACATGCTGAAGATCGACCGGAAATTCACCTCCCGCTCGGTCAACGAGGGTTTCTCCGGCGGTGAAAAGAAGCGCTGCGAAATCCTCCAGATGGCCATGCTCGAGCCCACGTTCGCGTTCATGGACGAAACCGACTCCGGCCTCGACATCGACGCGCTCCAAGTCGTCGCCTCCGGCGTCAACCAGCTCCGCAGCGACAAACTCGGCGTCCTCCTCATCACGCACTATCAGCGCCTGCTGAACTACATCGTGCCGGACTTCGTGCACGTCATGTACGACGGCCGCATCGTGAAGAGCGGCGACAAGAACCTCGCCCTCGAGCTCGAATCGAAGGGCTACGAATGGGTGAAAGAGGAATTCGCCACCGCGAAGGCCTGACGCCGCACCCAACAGCGCACTCCCAATTTGAAATGAACTAAAGCCGCACTCTGACCCTTGGACGTTGGACGCTCGATGTTGAGCGTTCGGCGTTCGGGATTGTCCGCGGCCCTTCCGGAGGAACCGATATGAAACCATCCACCGACACTGATACTCTTTCCACCCAGGCCAACGAAGCCGTGGATAATCCCGTCGTCGGCATCGACCAGTCCGCGGGCGATTTCCAATACGACGTTAACTACGAATTCGATGCCGGCACCGGCCTCTCCGAAAAAACCGTCGAGTACATCTCCGCGGTGAAGAAGGAAGCGCCGTGGATTCTCGAATTCCGCAAGAAGGCGCTGAAGACCTTCCAGTCGATGCCGCTGCCCACGCACTGGGCCACAAAGGATCTCGAGAACATCGATTTCGACAAGATCCGCTACTACCTCGCACAAGGCCAGAAGCCGAAGCGTACGTGGGACGAAGTGCCCGAGGACATCAAGAAGACCTTCGAGCGCCTCGGCATTCCTGAGCAGGAGCGCAAGTTCCTCGCCGGCGTCGAAGCCCAATTCGACTCCGAAGCCGCGTACTCCAACATCAAGGAGATCGTCGCGAAACAGGGCGTGATCTTCGTCAACTCGACCGAAGGTCTCCGCGAACACCCCGAACTCTTCAAAAAGTGGTTCGGCAAAGTCATCCCGACTTCGGACAATAAATTCGCCGCGCTCAACAGCGCCGTGTTCTCCGGCGGCTCCTTCATCTACGTGCCGCCCGGCGTGAAAGTCGCGCAGCCGCTTCAGGCCTACTTCCGCATCAACGCGGAGAACTTCGGCCAATTCGAGCGCACGCTCATCATCGCCGACGAAGGCTCCGAGGTCACTTACATGGAAGGTTGCACCGCGCCCAAGTTCTCCACCTCCACGCTGCATAGCGCGGTCGTCGAACTCGTCGCGCTCAAAGGTGCCAAGATCCAGTACATCACCGTCCAGAACTGGGCGCCCAACGTCTACAATCTCGTCACCAAGCGCGGCATCGCCCACGAGGAAGCCGAGATCAAGTGGATCGATTGCAACCTCGGTTCTCGCCTCACGATGAAGTACCCGGGCGTCGTCCTCAAAGGACGCAAAGCCCGCGGCGAGGTCATCTCCATCGCCCTCGCCAACGACGGCCAGCATCAGGACACCGGCGCGAAGATGATTCACGCCGCCGACGAGACGACGTCCACGATCGTCTCGAAGTCCATCTCCGTCGGCCAGGGTCGCGCCACTTATCGCGGACAGATCCACATCCCGAAGCACTTGAAGGGTTGCAAAAACAACACCGAGTGCGACGCGCTGCTGATCAACACCAACAGCCGCACCGACACCTATCCCGCGATCACCGTGCGCGGCGACAAACACGCCACCCAACACGAAGCCAGCGTCTCGAAGGTCAGCGAAGACATGATCTTCTACATGCAGCAACGCGGCCTCACCGAAGGCCAGGCCATGAGCCTCGCGGTTAACGGTTTCATCAACGACCTCGCCCGCCAGTTCCCCATGGAATACTCGGTCGAGCTCAAGCGCCTCATCGACCTCGAAATGGAAGGCTCCGTCGGCTGACGCATCGAAGAGTGAAAATGGAAGAGTGAATGGTGAAAGCCATCCGCACCTCCGTTTTCACCCTTCACTCTTCACCATTCACTATTTTCAGCATGTCTGCAGTCCTCTCCCCCACATCCTCCGCCACCGGCATCACCGCCGCGCGCTTCGGCGCCCACGTCGCGCAACGCAACAACCTCCCGAAATGGTGGCTCGATGCGAAACAAGCCGCGTGGAACCAATTCGTCGCGCTCCCGTATCCGACGCGCAAGGACGAGCTCTGGCGCTTCTCCAACATCCAAGGCGTGACCCTCGACAATATCGAGGTCGCCGAGCCCGCCGCCGGTTCGCCCGCCGCGCCCGCGCTGCCGTCGTTTAACCGCACCGCCGAGCTCGTCTTCGCCAACAATCACCTCGCTTCGCGCACCGCATTGCCCGCCGAGCTCTCGGCCAAGGGAGTCATCTTCAGCCCGCTCGAAGAAGCGCTCGTAAAACACGGCGATGTCGTTCGCGCGTATTTCCAAAAACACCCGGCTGCGCTCGGCGGCGAAAAATTCGCCAACCTCAACACCGCCCTCGCCTCCAGCGGCGCCTTCCTCTTCGTGCCCAAGGGCGTCGAGATCGCGGCGCCCTTCGTCGTGCAGCACATCGCCAGCGGCGAAAACAAGGCCATCTTCCCGCACACGCTCGTCATCCTCGAAGATCAGGCGAAGGCCACGGTCGTCGAGTTCTTCGCGAGCGCTGAAGCGTCTGTCCGCAACTTCGCCTCAGGCGTCAACGATCTCCACGCAAGCACCGGCGCGCAGCTCACGTATGTCGGCGCGCAAAACTGGTCCGACAACACCCTCGCGATCCACAGCAACAGCATCATCGCGCAAAAAGACGCCCGCGTCCTCTCGCTCAACGTCCACCTCGGTGGCAAACAAGCGCGCCACGAATCGCACAGCCGCCTCCAAGGCCCGGGTGCGCATTCCGAGATGCTTTCGCTCACCGTCGCACAGGGCTCGCAGGAGTTCGACCAACGCACGCTGCAGACGCATCAAGCGCCTCACACGAGTTCCAATTTGCTGTACAAAAACGCGCTTCTCGACGCCGCTCGCACGATCTTCTCGGGCCTGATCATCGTCGAAAAAGACGCGCAGAAAACCGACGCCTACCAGAGCAACCGCAACCTCATGCTCAGCGACGACGCCGAGGCCAACAGTCTCCCCGGCCTCGAAATCGAGGCCAACGACGTCCGCTGCACGCATGGCGCCACCAGCGCCCGCGTTCCCGCCGAGCAGGAGTTTTATCTGGAATCCCGCGGCATCAAACCCGCGCAAGCGAACGAACTGCTCGTCTTCGGGTTCTTCGAGGAAGTCCTCGGCAAACTCGATAATGAGGAATTGCAGGAGATACTCCGCGGTCTCATCCGCGCCAAACTCGCGCGCTAAAAACACTTCCCATCGGATCTCGCGATCCGTTGTGAGCTGATCAAGTGACGGAGTCCGCAAGCCGGCTCCGTCACTTCGTTTTTATCATCCCGCAGCGACAAATCCCGTCGAGGGGCCTCAAGAACAGCCTCCCTGCGCGCACATCGAGTACCGCTTACCGCAGTATTCATTTACTGGATACACGCATGCGCGATCCTCATCGCCAACATTCCACGCAGTAAAAATCGCACTAGGGAAAAAGTCCCTAGCCGCTCCCGGAGACAACCACAACACGTTGAAAGATAAAGAAATTAGGCGATTAAACTAAAATATCCGCCTTCAGTCTCAATCGCGAGGGCGAACAAACTCATTGACGAAAGCCGCCCACTCTCCTTTTGGACGGACACTTGTCGTCGAACCATACCCCCTCAGTGGCCGACGTCATTTTCACCCGTGATTTCTTTCCCCACCTAGGAACCTTTTGGATTCTTCCGCGTCCCTGCGGGGACACGTGCCCCTTCGTATAGCTGTTTGCATTTACCCCTCTCCATCACGCGTCTGCTTTCCGCGATGACTTTCCTCCGCGCAACCCCGCGCGGGTGAAAAACACAACAACAACCCCACCCCATACATGAAAGACATCGGTCAACGCGCTCTGCGCGCTCTCACGGCCCTCGCTGGCCTCGCCATCGTATCCTCCGCCACCGCGGCCACGATCACCATCACCAGCACCATCGTCATCCCCGCCGGCTCCACCTACAATGGTAACGGCAACACCATCAAAGCCTCTGGCATGGGAGACGGCAGCCAGAACGAAAGTCAGAAACCGTTCTTCCGCCTCAACGCAGAATCGTGGCTGCGCAATGTGAAGCTCGCCGCTCCTGGCGTCGACGGCTGTCACTTCTACGGCAACGGCACGATGAACGAAGTCACGTGGCAGGACGTCGGCGAAGATCAGTTCACCGTCAAGTCCGGCGGCAACTGCTGGGTCTCCGGCGGCGCCGCTTATGCTGCGGCGGATAAATTCGGCCAAGCCAATGCGGCGACTTGGGTGACGCTCTACTATCACCTGCAAGACAACGGCCTGAAGAACATCCGGCAAAACGGCGGTTCCACATACACGTGCAACTTCTACTACGACAACAACACCGCCCGGAACACACGCGAAGCGATCGGCCGCACCGATTCTTCCACCACGCGTTTCGGTCGCCGCAACATGACGGTGCAGAACTTCTCCGGCAGTCGCGGTTGGTGGTATGGCCGCGACTCCCAGGCGTTCACTTACTGAGTCAGCACTGACCAGTAACTCGTAAGCACGCGCGCACGGTTGCTTTCCGTCCGCGCGTTGCGCGACGCGCAGGGTGAACCCCGACCTTGCGCGTCGCGCCCCTCCTGTTCGCCAACATGAAAGGCACCCTCCTCAGTGTCGTTCTCTGCCTCGGCGCAGCCGCCGTCGGTTTTCTCGCGGGTCAGAAGCACCGCACCGCACCGTCCGCCACGCTCGCCAAGGCTGAAGCGATCCGCGACGTCACCGCGTCCGCCGCACCCACACAAGATAACACAAGCGACGCTTCGTCGCAGGCCGACATTCAATCGCGCTGGGATGCGTTGTTCGCCGAAGCCAACACACCCGCGCGCAACCGTCAGCTCGCCGCTTTGATCGAGGACATCGCGCGCACCGATCCTCAACGCGCGCTCGCGCTCGCACAGGCGGTCGAAGATTGGCGACTTCGCTCGCTGCTTCGCAATGCCGCCGTGCGCGGCTGGGCACAAACCGCTCCGGATGCCGCCGCCGATTGGGCGCTCACCGCGCGCGAAAACGAACGCCGCGAAGTTGTCGAAGCGCTTCTGCAAGGCGCCGCGCACAATCCCGACGAAGCCGTTCGCGTCGCCCGACGCCTCTGCGAATCCGATCCCGCGCTGAGCACCGACTACGGCCAATACACGGTCGCCGCGCTCGCCGATCAGGGAGCGTTCGATGCCGCCGTGCGTTTCAGCACCGAGATCGGCGTCGCAAGACAACCTTTTCTTCTCAAATCCGCCTTCTTCCAGTGGGCGCGCAACCAACCCGAACGCGCGCTCGATGAACTCGAAAAACTCTCCGATCCCATCGCGCGCAACCTCGCCCGCGGGGAAGCCATCGCAGGTTGGGCCTGGGCCGATGCACGGGCTGTCGCGGAACATGCCATGCAACTTCCCGCCGGCGCCGATCGCCGCCAGATGCTCGCCGAAGCGCTCCCGTTGTGGGTCGAACGCGACCCGCACGGCGCCGCCGAATGGATCGCTCAAGCCGATCGCCCCGCCGACGTCGATGCCGGCGTCGAAGCGATGGCCAATCTCCAATCGTTGATCACCCAACAACCCACGCTCGCCCTCGAACTTGCCGCGAGCATTTCCGATCCCGCCCGCCGCCGCGAGACCCAGCGCAATGTCTTCCGCCAATGGGCGCAGAACGACCGCGCGGCCGCGCAACGTTTCGCCGCTTCCGCTCCCGACCCGCAAGACCGCGCCACCTTCGCCGGCGAAATACAAGATCTCTGGCCCGATGATTGACCGATCATGACGTATTCAAAAAATAAATACGACAGATCCTCGCGCTCTTCGCGACGTCTCCTCGCAAACACAGCCGCCATCGTGCTCGCAGGTCTTCTCGGTTATGTCGGCGGACGTCTTCCATCGTCCGAAAACGCCGAGCCTGCTTCGCCTGCGGCTCGGCCATCGACATCGTTCGACAACGCATTTTCTCAAAACGAGCCCGCTTCGTGGGACGATCGTTGGCAGTCCGCGAGTCAACATCCCGTCAGTCCCGCCGCCACACGCGATCGCGAAGCGATACTCGAAGACCTCGCGCGGACCGATCCGCAACGCGCGCTGCAGCTCGCGCTGGCGGAGAAAAACTGGCTCGTCCGCGATCGCCTCCGTGCGGCAGCTCTGCGCGGTTGGGGCGCGGTTGCCCCCGACGCCGCCGTCGAATGGGCACTCGCGCAATCGACCGCCGGTGATCGCATGCAATGCGTGGAAGCCGCGCTCACCGGCGCCGCCGAACAACCCGCCGAAGCCACGCGCGTCGGACTGCAAGTGTGTTCATCCGATCCCATCGCAGCCGGCGCATACGGGCACACGTTGATCAACGCGCTGGTCGAGCGCACCGGAGACTTTGAAGCCGCCACGCAGTTCGCCATCGCCGCCCGCATGGTCGATCGCCAGGCGTTCCTGCTCGACTCCGCTTTCTATCAATGGGCGCAACACGATCCCGTCCGCGCGCGCCAGGAGTTTTCCCGCATCGAAGATCCCGCCGTACGCAGCGCAGCGCTCAAAGGAGTGATCGAGGGGTGGGCGGATTCCGATCCGCGACAGCTCGCTGACTTCGCACAAGCGCTTCCTTCGGGCGACGATCGCACGCAAGCGCTTGCCGTCGCTTTGCCCAAATGGGCGCAGAAAGATCCCGAAAGTCTGCTGCAATGGGTGGGCGGGCTCGACCCGGATCCTGCGTTTGACCGCGGTTTCGCCGCGATCGCGCAACAACCTGCTCTGCTCGCCCAGCAACCGGAGATCGCGATGGATATCGTCGAAAACATCGTCGATCCCGTGCATCGCACGCTCGCCCGTCAAAACACTTTCTATCAATGGGCGCTCGAAAATCCAGCCGCCGCTCGCGCGTACGCGCAAAAGCACCCCAACCCTGAGCTCCGCGAGAGTTTTCTAGACGATGTCGCCATTGCCGAAAACGCCCGCCTCAAACCGTGATTTACTCGTGATCGCGTTCACCCCTTCTCATCTCCGCATCGCCCGCTCAGCCACGCTCTTCGGTCTCGGACTCGCATTGTCCAGTTCGCTCCCCGCTTCGTCGGGCGGTCCGACTCCCTTTCCGCTTCATCGCGCAGCACAAAACGCCGACCTCGCGACTTTGCGCAACGCGCTCCGTCTCGATCCTCGGCAAATCGATGTCACCGATCCCGCCGGCGTCACTCCCCTCTTCGTCGCGGTCTTCCACGGCAAGGAAGAGGTCGTGCGATTCCTTCTCGAACAAGGCGCCAAGGTCGATGCACGCGCGGCCGATGGCTCCACGCCGTTGTGCATCGCCGCATACCACGGCCACCTCGAAATCGCGCGGCTGTTGATCGAGCGCGGCGCTGATCTCGAAGCCAAAACCAACGACGACGGCTCCACGCCCTACGTGCTCGCCGCCAGCAATGGCCAGACGGAGATGATGACACTCCTCGCCAACCTCGGCGCTCGAACCGATGCGCGCACGCACGATCAAAGCTCCGCACTTTCACGCGCCGCGCTGGAGGGTCAGTCTGTATCCATCCAACAACTACGCGAAGCGGGCCTCGATATCGATTCGCGCGACAAGCATGGACTCACTCCGTTGATGATCGCCGCACGCGAAAATCAGCTCGAGGCGGTTCGCGCGCTGCTCGCGCAAGGCGCCGACATCCGCGCGCAAGACAACGAAGGGCTCACCGCACTGCATCAGGCCGCCAAGGAAGGCCACGTCGAGATGATCGACCTTCTTCTGGAAAACGGTGCCGTCATCGACGCGCGCGATTCACGTCAGCGCACGCCCTTGTTTATGGCGGCCTTTTATGGTTATGCCGGAGCCGCACGGCGTTTGTGCGAGAAAGGCGCCGACGTCGATGCGCGCGACCACAAAAACCGCACGCCGCTCTACATGGCCACGCAAGACGGAGCCGAACCAACGGCCCTCGTTTTGCTCGAGCACGGCGCCAGCGTGGAGGATCGCATCATCGACGGGCAAAGTACGCTGAATCCACTGCGCGCCGCCGCCTATGATGGCTACATAGGCATTCTCAAAGCGCTCATCGCGAAAGGCGCCGATGTGAATGCAAAACGTCTCGACGATGGTTTCACTCCGCTGCTTTTCGCTGCACAAGGAGGGCATCTCGATGCGCTCAAAATCCTCCGGGTGCACGGCGCACATATCGACGATAAAACCCACGATGGTCGTTCCGCCGTTTGGCTCGCCGCACAGATGGGTTGGGTCGCCGTGGTGAAATACCTGCTCAACGAAGGTCTCGAAGTGGATGCGCGCGACTCCGAAGGACGCACGCCGCTCTTCGCCGCCGCCGAAGTCGGTTACTCCGCGGTTGTGCGTTTTCTTCTCGCACACGGCGCCGATGTGGACGCACGCACGGCAGACGGACGCACGCCGCTCATCGTAGCCGCAAAAATCGGCAGCACCGCCACCATCGCTTCGCTGCTCGCGAAAGGCGCCGATGTGAACGCAACCTCTGATCAACGACTCACGCCGCTGCTCATGGTGTGCGGCGCGGCGGGGCCGCATTTCATCGAACCCCCGCCCGGCGCTTATCTCGAAACGCTTCAGCTCCTCCTCGAAAAAGGTGCGCGGATGGACGTCGTCACACGCGACGGCGAGACGCCGGTTTATCTTGCCGCGTTGGAAGGCCGCGCGGACGTGCTGCGCGTTTTGCTGGATAAAAAACTCGATGCCACCACTCCGGATCGCGCCGGACAAACGCCGTTGTTCGTCGCTGCCCGCGAAGGCCGCGCCACCACCGTCGAGTTGTTGCTCGCGCATGGCGTCGATCCAAACACCACCAATCATGCAGGAGAAACTGCGCTCCACGCAGCCGCGCGCGGCGGGCATCTTGCGCCGATCCGTTTGCTGCTGGAGCACAATGCCCATATCGATCTCGCCACGCCTTCGGGAGAAACCGCGCTCACACTCGCAGACAAACTCGGACACCGTCCCGTCGTGCGTTACCTCGAACGTCGCGGCGCTAAACGTCCGGTCGCCACCGCTTCGTCCGCGAGCACGGTCGTCGCGCAAACAAACGAAAGCCCTGATTCTCGATGAACGCTTTGGCTCCGCTTTGTTTTCTCCGGCCGATCGCTTTCGCCTGTTTGCTCGCCTCAACGCTCGCTGCACAAACGGAAACCGATCTATCCACGCGCCTTCTCGCCGCCGCTCGCGACGGTCAGACCGCTGAGCTCACCGAGTTGTTGGGGAGAGGCATCGACATCAACGCACGCGACGAAACCGGCGCCACGCCGCTGGCCATGGCGGCGGCGGCAGGGCATCATGAGGCCGTTAAAACCCTCCTCGCACATGGCGCACACGAAGACGTGCGCACAAAAAAACTCGAAACACCCCTCTATCTCGCCGCTGCCGGCGGCCACGTTGTTGTCGCGAAACTGTTGATCGAAAAACATGCCGGCATCGATCTCACCGATCTTGAGGGACGCACACCTTTGTTTGTCGCCGCACGCGCCGGTCATCTCGCCATGGTGGAACTGCTGCTCGAAAATGGCGCAAAGCCCAACGCTACGATGAATACCGGCGAGTCTCCACTCTACGCCGCCGTCGAGGGCGGACACATGGAAATCGTGTCGGCGTTGTTGGAGATGGGCTCGCTCGCGACGTTTCATACGCGCGATGGCCACACGCCGCTTTCGCGCGCACGCCAGCTCGGCAACCAGCCCATGATCGAGCTGCTGCTCAGCGCAGGCGCGCGCATGCCCGACCCGAATCGCAACGCCGCCTCGCCATTCGGCGCTTCCGCGGCCGTGCCCTAGACAGGGCTTTCGCCGCGCGGAGGTTTTGTCGCTCTGAAGTTGCAGGGCTCGCCCGCACACTTCAGTTTTGGGCTCAATGAACCACGACCGCACGCTCACCCGCGACGTCATCGCCACGCAAATCCCTTCCGGAGACAAATACCCGCTCACCGCAGGTTCCAAGGTCTTCATCCATCAGGTCCTCGGCGGCAGTTACACTGTCCAGACCGACACCGGCCTGTACCGGATCGACGGGAAAGATGCGGACGCCCTGGGCGAACAAGTCGTCGATCATAAAATCGACGCCGCCACGCTCGCGGACGGCGCGCCTGATCCGGACGTCATCTGGGAGCAGTTGAAAAAAGTGTACGACCCCGAGATCCCCGTGAACATCGTCGATCTCGGCCTCGTTTATTCCATGGACGTCGAGAAGCTCGAAGGCGACCAAGGCTACAAGGTCAACGTGACCATGACACTCACCGCCCCTGGCTGCGGCATGGGACCGGCCATTGCCGAAGATGCGAAATCGAAGATTCTCCTCATTCCCGGCGTGAGCGCGGCCGAGGTGAAGATCACCTGGGAGCCCGCCTGGAACCAGTCGATGATCAGTGAAGAAGGCAAAATGAAGCTCGGCCTCATCTAAACGACAACGAGCCGGCGATGTGCCGGCTCGTATTCAAAAAAACCCTACAAGCAGCCGGAGGAGACTCCGGCGATTCCCGGGCAGACATTAACCCTCCGCACGGAGGGTTTTATGTTTAAGAAAACCGTGTGTTCAGGGAGTGGATGCAGCGATGGCGCTGGCCTGTTCTTTGCCTGCGAGGGCATCGCGGAACGTCGGCGCCCTCATCGCATAGTCGAAAGCTCCCGAGACCGCGTTGTTCAGGCCCGGATCGCGCGGATGCGTGAGGAGGAAAAAGGTTTGATTCGCATCGCCAGTGCCGGCATCGATCGCCTTCTCGACCACCACGCCGTCCTTCAACAGCGCGGTCGGCACTGAGCTGCCGATGACCACCACCGCATCACAAGAGCCCATGCGCAGCTGACGCGCCGCCCACGGAGCATCGGTGGCCTCGATGACCACGCGCACCGGAGTTTGATATTCGCGGCTCATGCCCGCCGAAAGCGAGGTGGCCAGAGCTGCATGGAGCTGAGGCTGATCACCGAGTTTGCCGCTCATATCGAGAACCGCGACACGCACATCCGTGGTCGCCTCTACACTGACCGCCTCAGAAGCGCTGGCCGAAGCCACGCTGACGAATAGACATAGCCCGAGTAGCCGGGAATAAACGCTTGTTTTCATTGGGGAAACGACGTGGGGTTTTTGGCGCCCACCAAAGATGATAGGACACCGCCCTTCACATCGGTCCTGTGCTGCAATTATTTAGGCGAATTTTACGCCGATCTCCGCTTCCTTCTCAACCAGTTAAGTAAAAGCGATTTACGCGGCAACAAACTCAAGCGTATTGCGCGCGTCGCCAAGGCTCATGCGCACGTCCACCACCAAACGAGCAAGTTGTTCCGGGGTAATGCGTAGCGGGCGCAACAACACCGCGGGCGGCACGGCGGGCGCTTCGCGATCTTCATCCAAGCACACCACGGCACGCAGCCATTTCGCGGCATACAGCAAACTCGCCGCGCGCGCATAACCGGCCGAGCCCAAGGGCGTGAGTTGCCAGCGGATCGGTTCGACGACGGTCGCGGGCAGTCCCCACGACTTCAGCAATTCCGCGCCCACTTCCGCGTTGGTCAGTCCCAACAACGCACGCTCCGCATCCGTAAACTCACGCGGGAAAACACGCGGCGCCAAGACAAGCGAGGGTTCGTTCGGCGACACCGCACGATCGATCGCGACCATGCCCGCAGCATGCAAAAGCCCGGCCATGTACGCCGCGTCTTTGTCCTCGCCGGCGATCTCCGCCAAGCGCTCCGACGCCAGAGCACACGCGACCGACGCGCGCCAGAAATCCTCCATATCCATTCCGTATAGAGAAAGTGGATACGACACCAACTGCGACTCCGACACACGCTCGACCATCGCATGCACCGTATTGAAGCCGAGGCGATTCACCGCTTCTTCGACCGACACGCAGTGTTCTCCGCGCTCGGCACTCCAGCCGTTGGCGACTTGAAGCACCAGCGCCGTCAGTCCGGCATCGAGCCGCACCAGCGAGCTCACCTCCTGCAAAGTCGGGTAGTTCGAGCGCAAAAGCGCATGCAACTGCAGCAGCACGCGCGGGGACGAGGGCAGCACAGAAATACCGGCCACGACTTGCTCGACCGACAGCCGTGTCATCATGGGCGATTGTGTAAGAAGCATGCAGCCCTCATCGGCGCACTGGGGTAAAACCTTTACTGCCAACAGGTGATTTCCCGGACTCATTCGAAAAATCGACTGGCAAAAACAGACCTCCCGCACACGTTACGCCACCATGCCCATGACCCACTTCCATTCGACCGCTCCAACCAATCTTCCGCGCTTCGATGACGACGACGACGATGATGAGAAGGAGAACGCGCAGGCGCGCAAAAACGCCGCTCCGGTCGCCATGCTCATTCAGCGCAAGTTTCTCGAAGAACGAAAAATCTTCCTCTGGGGCCCCGTAACCGACGAGTCCGCCAAGGACCTCACCGAAAAACTTCTCTACCTCGAAAGCACCGCGCCGGGTAAGGAAATCAATTTCTACATCAACACCCCCGGCGGCTCCATCACTGCAGGCATGGCCGTGTATGACACGATGAAACTCATCAGCTCTCCCATCAATGTCATCGTCACCGGCATGGCTGCCTCGATGGGCTCCATCTTGCTCAGCGGCGCGCCCAAAGGTCGTCGCTACATCTACCCGCACGCCCGCGTGTTGATTCACCAGCCGCTCATCTCCGGCCGCATGGTCGGTCCAGCGACGGACATCAACATTCAGGCGAAAGAAATGGAAAAGCTGCGCGCCGAGTTGAACCAGATCCTCGCCGACGCGTCGGGCCAACCGATCGAACGCATCAATCAAGACACCGATCGCGATTTCTACCTCAACGCGCAGGAAGCCATCGCCTACGGTCTCGCCGACAAGATCGTCGAAAAGATCTGAGCGCGGCCAACGTTTCCAAATATCTCTCGTTTCTCCGGCGCGGATCACTCCGCGCCTTTTTTTGTGTTCCCATCACTCGCGCGTCGCGTGTGACAATTCTCGTTCCGCCAACGCTGCGCGCAGTTCTTCGCTTGGACGTGCCGCGATCGCCTCGCGCAAGACACGAAGCGCTTCAGGCATTTGTCCCGTTTTTTCCAACCGCACCACTTCGCGCAAAATCACGTAAGGGAAAAACGTGTCCGGCAGCTCCGCACGGCGTTTCCATTGCTCCGCATAACTCACCTTGAAAGGTCGATACAGCGGATCGCCCAACACCACCTGCTGCCAGCTCAGCGCACGCAGCGCATAAAACGTCGCCTCTCCCAGAGTCTTCCCCTGCGCCAACTGCTCGACGAGCAGATGCGGTTGATGCGTGAATGCGAGATAGGGCTCATAGACATTTCCAAACGTCGCCGTCACGCCGCGCGCGATGAGCGGACCACACCAATGCGTCTGCGTCGTCCGCACCGTCTCCGCGGAAAAACTGTGCAGATGCAACGCCACCGCGCCCGGCGGAAAACGAAAATCCACGCGCGCCATCGGCCCGGAAATTTGTCCGCCATACCAGCCGAAATACAGCACCGGCGCATCAAAGCGCGCATCCGCAGCGAACATCGTTGGCTCGCGATCAACCGTAAGGTCGAAGTCCAGCGCCGCCAATTGCTTCGCGACTTCCTCCATCCACGCATCGCCTTCCGCGTGCGGCCCGCCGATGTCCACATACGCGCGTCCAATCAAACCGCGCGCCTCCGCTTCCAAGGCGCGATCGATCATGCCTTTCACCGATTCCACATCGGGGCCATCGAGTCGCGAAACACGCACCACGGCATTACGCTCGATCGCCGATGGCCGCTCCTTGCGATACAACGGATTCGGCACAAACGCATTGATCGTATAACCCGGACGCGCGATCAGCGCCAATTCCGCATCCACCGCGCCGCGATTCGTGCGAAACTCACGCCGATCCGTCAGCCCGCGCACTTCTTTGTACAATTCAGCGTCGTGCGACACGCGCAAGGGCACACCATAACACGTAACCAAATATTGGATACGATGCCCGACCACGAGAGGGCGTTTCCGCCCGATCTCATCCCTTCGGTCCGAACTCGCGCCCACCAGCCATTCGCGCGCCAACAGTTCGTCCTGCAGCGGCTGATAAATCGTATCGATGAACGTCCGCCATCCGATCGTTTCTTCGCGCGGCATGGGCAATACCACGATGTTCTGCTCCGGAATGCCGCGTCTCGCCGCGTAGTGTCGCGCGAGCGCGAGCGAATCATCCATCAACGCATTGGCAACAATCACCACACCCGCGGCTTCTTCGGAAGCGGATTCCGCGCGTAACGCTCCGGCTAGCGTCCCCAACATCAGAACCAATCGCCAGCGCCAGCGAAGATGTCGGATGTACCGTGCCATAAACTCGCGCAAACAAACGACCACCACGCTCGCGCGCAAATATTCTCGGCCCGTATTCGCTTCGGACTATTGTCTCCGGATGCGCTCTTCTCGTCTGTGTTTTGCCACCCTTTTCCTCGCCATCGCCGGCACCGCCTTTTCGTGGGACTACGAAGGTCATCGCGCAGTCAATCTCACCGCGCTCGAATCGCTGCCGCCTGAGTTTCCGGCTTTCATCCGCGATGCCGCTGCCCGCGAACGCATCGCCTTTCTCGCCGGCGAACCCGATCGCTGGCGTAATGTTTCGCAGGATCTTCCGCTGAAACATGCGAGTTCGACCGACCACTTCATTGACTTCGAGGATCTCACGCCGCTCGCACTTTCCCCCGAAACGCTCAGCGATTTCCGTCACATCTACACGTCGCAGGTTTTTCTCGCGCGTGAGAAATACGCGGACCGACTTCCGCCGATCGATCCCGCGCGCAATCGCGATCGCACGCGCGAATTGCCGGGCTATCTCCCGTGGGCCATCACCGAATCCTACTCGCGGCTGAAATCCGCCTTTTCGTATCTCAAAGCCTATGAGGAAGCCGGCACCGCGGAAGAAATCGAAAACGCCAAAGCCAACGTCATCTATCTCATGGGCCTCATGGGCCACTATGTCGGCGATGGCGGCCAGCCGCTGCACACAACGAAACACTTCAACGGTTGGGTCGGCGAAAATCCCAAGGGCTATTTTACCGAGCGCACGTTTCACGCGAAGGTCGACGGCGCGTTCATCCAGCGCATGGGCGGCGTCTCGCTCGAACGCATTTTCCGCGAGGTCAAACCTGCGCAGCGCCTCGCCACGGCAACACCCGCCTCCGGTCGCGATCCGATTTTCGAACACGCGCTTCGCTACTTGCTCGCGCAACTCGAACAAGTGGAGCCGCTCTACATCTTGGAAAAGGATGGCAAACTCGATCCCGAGCGCGCCGAGGCCCAGGAGGGTCTGCTCTTTATCGAAAAACAAATCTCCACCGCCGGCCACATGCTCGGCTGTCTCTGGCTCACCGCTTGGCACGAAGCGCCGACCGACACGTATCTGCGCGGTCAGCTTTTCGCGCGACGCACACGCGAAGCAAAATAGCGCCGCGAGCTGCGCTCGTGGTTGCCGTTATCGCGAGCGCAATTTGAGCCTGACGGCATAGGTCGCGATGCCCTCGGCGATCGCATCGGCGATTTTCTGACGGTACTCAGGCGAGGCGATTTTTCGTCCTTCGGCGTCGTTCGACAAAAAGCCCGCTTCGACCAGCACGCCCGGACAAGCCAGCGGTCGCAACACGCCCCAATGCGCGATCTTCTGTCCGCGATCATCCGCGCCGAGTTGGCGAATCAACTCAGCGTGGATCGCGTGCGCAGCAGAAGCGCTCATCGTGTCGAAACGATTCACCGGCGCGGGATGCACTTCGGTATCGTCGACCTGGCCTTTACCCCACGCATTTGTCGAACGCTGATACTGCGGGGCGAAAGTAAACACTTCCGCGCCTCGCGTGCGTCCATCACCGCCGACCGAGTTGAAGTGAATGCTCACGAAGAGATCCGCGTCAGCGCTGTTCGCGATGATCGCGCGCGCACCGAGCGCCACATCGATATCGGTTTCGCGCGTCATCACCACGCGATAGCCCAGCGCTTCGAGTTTTTGTCTCAGCCGTTTGGATACATCCAAGGCGAACTCTTTCTCGATCAAGCCGAGCGCCGCGTTGCGCGTGCCGGTATCCGTGCCGCCATGGCCCGCATCGATCGCTATCACCCGCAACTGCGGACGTTCCGCGGCCGATGGTTTCAACAATCCCGGAAGCAAGCGCTCCGCGTCCACACGGCTGATCTGGATTTGTCCGTCCACCAAACGCGCCGGATCGCCCAGAAAAACCCGCAGCCCATCCACACGCGAATCGCGCGAGCCCGCTTCGATCTCCACGCGATGTTCGGCACTCGTCAGCACGACGCGTTTTTGCGGCTCCATCCAAGCCAGCGAGAGACCATGCGCAGCCGCCACGTCGTTGATGGAGACATAACCGGGGAATGGACGGGCATTGTCTGTCGCAGGCGCCGGTGCCGGCACGGCTGCGATGGGGGGTGTACTCGACTGACCGCCGGGCCGCGTAGGGGGTTTTCTAGCGGTTTGAGCGAAGGCAACGGTCGAGGAAAGCAGGACGGGAAGCCAGAAGCGGAGGAGGTTCACGGGGTGGAGAAATCACTGCGACCGCGAACGTTCCACCGCGGCGGCGTATTGCTTCACGCCCGCGGCGACGGCTTCGGCGATCTGCTGACGGTAGGCAGCCGTGGCGATTTTGCGCGCTTCTGCCGTGTTAGTCACGAAGCCAGCTTCGACCAGCACCGCCGGACATGTCGATAGTCGCAACACCGCCAACCGACCGCGCTTCAACCCGCGATCGGAGGTTTTGAGCTGGTTAACCAGCGATCGATGCAGGTGATAACCGAGCACGCTATTCCAATGGTCGTTTTCGTTTCCCGGATTCGCGATGCCATCGGACGGACCACGCGAGTTGTCTGCCGCCGACCGCTGAAACTGCGGCGTCATGATATACGTTTCCGTTCCCGAGACTTTCTCCACGTTGGACTCAACGGCGTTGAAATGAACGCTCACAAAAACATCCGCCCGTGCGCGCGTCGCCACCGCCGGACGTTCTCCGAGCTCGATGAAGCGATCGTCTTTGCGCGTGAGGATCACGCGGTAGCCTTCGTTTGTAAGGATTTTCTCGATACGGCGCACCACATCGAGCGCGAGGGTTTTTTCCTGCAGATTGAGCCGCTTGTTTTCCATGCCCGGATCGCGGCCACCATGCCCCGCATCGAGCACGATGGTTTTGACCGATCGCATGGTCGGCTGACCAAGCCCCGGACGCAAAATCGGCGTGAGCAACTTCTCCGCATCGATGCGGCTGATGCGCAGCGTGCGACCATGATAGCGCGCACCGTCGCCCATGAAGATCCGTGTGCCGTTCACACGGATGTCGCGCGAATCCACCTCAAACTCGATCCGCGTATAGCGGCTGCTGAGCACGAGCCGCTTTTGCGGCGCGGTCCAAGTGGCTTTCAGACCAAAACGTTTTCCGAACGCGATGGCGTCCACGTACTGGACGCCGTTCAAGGTCACATAAGACGTGCTTTGCGCGGGCCGGGCAGGCTGCGTCGGTCGCGCATTCGCCGAAGTCGCCGACAACGCCAGTAACAGCGCAGCCGTTCCGAGAAGGGCGAGTATCTGCCGCCACGCAGGCCTCACGCCCGCATCCTCATTCGGTTTTCTCGGCTTCGTCCTGCTCGATTTCCCGAGGATCGAGATACTTTGGCTTCCGTTTGTTCGCCGGAAGCGGCGTGAGCATGACGTTGATTTGTTTGCCGAGCAGACGGGGTTCGGAATCGGCGTGGCCCATGCCCTCGAGCTCAGCCAGCGCGCGTTTGATCACCTCAAAACCGATTTCGGTATGAGCCATCTCGCGACCGCGAAACTTCAGTCGCAATTTCACCTTCGCGCCGTGGTGGAGGAACTCCTCCGCGTGGCGGATCTTGGTGAGAAAATCATTCCCCGCGATACGGGCCGAAAACTCGATCTCCTTGATCTTCGAAGCGGTCACCTTCGCGTGCGAAACCTTCTTCTGCTCCTCGTACACGTACTTGCCGAAATCCATGATGCGGCAGACGGGAGGCTGTGCGTTTGGAGCGACCTCCACCAGGTCGAGTCCAACTTCCATCGCGAGCGCGAGCGCTTTTTCGGTGGGGAGAATCCCGAGCTGTTTGCCCTCGGGGCTGATGACGCGAATCTGGGGAACCTTGATCCGATGGTTGCGGCGAATGCCGGCGTAGGGGTCGTTGTTGCGACGCTGATTATAACCGGGGCGATTGCCGCCGGAGGAGGGAAACGAGGTTGCCATCAATAAGTGCTTGGTGAATCGGTGGGGTTCTTCTCGCGCGGTTGCGCGCCCCTGACAATCACGAACTTCTCGGGGAAAAATGCAACTAGCCAAGCGCTAAAAGAGCGCGCCTCGAGCCCGTTCACACACTGAAACTCTCGCCGCACGAGCAACTGGCTTTGGCGTTGGGATTGGCGAACTTGAAGCCGCCGCCGATCATCTTGTTCGAATAGTCGAGGACAGTGCCCTTCAAATACAGCGCCGTCTTCGGATCCACGAGCACCGACACGCCGCTGCTGCGCACGAGGATGTCGCCTTTGCGCGGAGCGTTCGTGAAACGCAGCTTGTAACTCAGCCCGTTGCAGCCGCCGCCCGTGATCGCCACGCGCAGATATTCGCCCTGCTGCTCGCGCGCGATCAACGCGTTGACTTTGGCGCCTGCGGACTCGGTCAGACGCACGAGGTTTTCGTTACCTTCACGCACGACCACCGGCTCCGGCGCGACGGGCGCCGGTCCTGAAGTGGACGTGGCTGATGTTTCAACAGACATGACGAACAATCATTGAGCGCTGCGCAGTTTTATCAAGCGCCGCGCCACCGTGACGGCATTCGTGAAACTCGCCGCGCTGGCGAGGCCGCGTCCCGCGATACCAAACGCCGTGCCGTGATCCGGGCTCGTGCGTACATGCGGCAACCCGAGCGTCACATTCACCGCGGTGTCGAAGTCGATCGTCTTCAACGGCGCGAGCCCTTGGTCGTGATACAACGCGATCGTCACATCGAACTCCCCGCGCAGCGCGCGCGCAAACACCGTATCGCCCGGCTCGCAACGCGACAGTCCGGGAAACTCCGCGCGATATTTCGCGAGCACGGGTTCGATCACATCGCGTTCTTCATGGCCCAATAGTCCGTCCTCGCCCGCGTGCGGATTGAGTCCGCACACCGCGATCCGCGGTTCCGTCACACCGTCCGCGCGCGCCAACTCCGCCGCCGCGCGCACGGCTCGCACGATGTTCGCTTCCGTGAGCTGACCCGGCACGTCGCGAAACGGAATGTGCCACGTGAGCAACACCAAGCGCAGCCGTCCGCCGCAAAACGCCATCGTCGGTTCCCCGCCCCAGCGCGCCGCAAAAAACTCCGTCTGGCCGGGAAAAACATAACCGGCTTTCTGCAGCCAGCTCTTGCTCACCGGCCCGGTGACCACGCCGGAAAACTCGCCGCGCTGGGTCCCTTCGGCCGCGCGCTCCATCGCCGCGAGCGCGACACGCGCGCCGTCAATCGTCGGATGTCCGGCCTCTATGGAAAATTCATCTTCGCCCACCGCGACCGCATGCACGCCGCGCGAAGCGAGTTTTCCCGCCCAACGCGCCGGGCCGATCACCGCGACATCCTTCAACGCGTTCGGATGCGCCGCGATCCACGCTTCGATAATCTCCGGCCCGACTCCGGCCGGATCGCCACACGTAAAGGCCAGCGGTGCGCGCGTTGTCATGATTTTTTGGATACAGCTCCGTCTGCGAACCGGGTGACAGACTCAGTCGTTCGTTTCGACGACGGGAGTGCGACGCGCCAAACGCGCGAAGCTGCGTTTTCCTGCGGTAAAAAACTCCAGGAATTTTTTCGCCTCCGCGGTCTTGTAAGCACCGCTCGCCAACGCCCCCGCAGCGAGTTCGCGGATATTTCCCGATTCCGCATACACCTTGTGAAACGCATCCTTCAATTCGCGGATCGTCTCGCGCGTAAACCCACGGCGTTTCAATCCGACAAGGTTCAAACCCGACACTTCGTCGCGCTCCGCCACGATCGTATACGGCGCGAGATCGCGCGTGATGCGCGCCAGTCCGCCGAGCATCACGCTTTCGCCGATGCGCACGAACTGATGCACCGCCGCGCCGCCGCCGATGAACGCGTAGTCACCGACTTCGACATGCCCCGCGAGCAGCGCATTGTTCGCAAGCACGACATTGTCGCCGACGTGGCAATCATGCGCGAGATGCGCGCCCGACATCAGGAAGCAGTTTTTCCCAACAACCGTTTCGTGCCCCGCGTGGATCGCGCGATTGATCGTCACATACTCGCGAAGCACGGTGCCATCCCCCACCCGCACGCGACTCTCCGTCGCCGGATCGAATTTGAGATACTGGGGATCGCCGCCAATCACCGCGTAAGGATGCACCACCACGCGCTCGCCGAGCGTCACATGTTTCCTGATGATGGCACCGGCATGGATTTCACAGCCGGCGCCAATTTGCGCACCCGGTTCGATGATGGCGTTGGGATGAATCATGTGGCGAAATCACAAACGCCAAACGCCAAAACGCCAAAAAGATTCTGCCAACTGCGAGAATTAACAGCGTGTTTCTTTCATGCCCATCGAGTCGCCTAACGCTCTTTGGCGTTTGATTGCTGATATTTTGGGATTTCCGGCGCGGAGCTTATAGGCGCGGACGGCGCGTGATCACACGTTCCGCGCCGGGCAGGTCCATCTGTGCGTCTTTCAGCAGATCGTAGTTTTTCAGAATACGAATCACCTGAAGCGTGTCGCTTTTGCCATAGCTGCGGTTGGGTTCGATCTTGTCGATGAGGTCCAGCAGCATCGCGCGGAACGAGATGATCGCATCGACGCCGCGCTCTTTGAGCAGCTGCAAACTTTGCGAGCGAAAGGGTTCAGCCGTCGGCAAACTCGGCAGCACGAGGATCTTTGTCGGCAAGCTCTCACCTTCTTGCGTGGTCGCTGAATCGGACGGAAAGAGCTTCGGCACTTCCTTCAGCACATTTTCCTCGAGAAACCGAAACACTTCGGGACTGCTCTGCAGCATCTTCGGAGTGAACCGTCCCGTGTGCCAGGGTTTCACGACCACGATCGCGCGATGGATATAGGCAAGCTCGCTCGAAAATAGAAAAAAATCCGGCTTCCGCTGATCGCGTTGAAAGGCCGGATTGTACACCAAAAGATCGATCTCCTCTTCGCCCGTTTTTCGCCGCGCCTGCACGTCGTACTTGCGCAGCTGACGAACGAGAAAACCGTTCTGCTCAAAATACTCGCGTACGATGCCTTCGTCGATGGCGGACATGATGGGGAACTTTATTCAGGCTTCTCGATTCCGGGCAATGATGGGAAACGTCGGCGTCCTTTCTAGACTGCGCCGATTTCTTGGAAACACGCTTCGACAAGCGCGGGCTCGATACCGCTCTGCGTGGCCGCTTCGCCGAGCGAGCGCAGCACCACAAAACGCGGCAGCCCCGCGCGTACTTTCTTGTCTCGTCCGGCCGCAGCCATGAGCGACGCCAGCGGCAAGGGTTCCCGCAAACGCACCGGCAGCGCATGACGCGAAACCACCTCTTCGATCCGCGCCACGTCGGCGGCGCTGATGTATCCAAGTTTCTGTGACAAACGCCCCGCCGCCGCCAAACCGATCGCCACCGCCTCGCCATGAAGATACGCGCCGTAACCGGTCACTTGTTCGATCGCGTGACCAAAGGTGTGCCCGAGATTGAGCAATGCGCGTCCGCCTTCCTTGGCGAGTTCGCGTTCGTCCGCTTCGACTACGCGCGCCTTGATCGCGCAGCAGCGGTGAATCGTCTCCGCGAGTTCCGGACTCCGCACACCGAGCGGCGCGCGTTCGAGACGCGCGAACAACTCCGCATCGCCCAACAGGCCGTATTTGATCACTTCGGCCATGCCCGCGGCGAATTCACGCGACGGCAGCGTTTCCAGCAACGCGGTCGCGATGTACACCGCTCGCGGTTGGTGAAACGCGCCGACGAGATTTTTTCCCGCCTTCAAATTGATGCCGGTTTTCCCGCCCACCGAGCTGTCGACCATCGCAAGCAGCGTCGTGGGGATTTGATAAAAATCGATGCCGCGCAAAAACGACGCCGCGGCAAATCCACCGAGATCGCCGATCACGCCGCCGCCGATCGCCACCAGCGCACCCGCGCGATCGACGCGATGTTCCGCCATGAAATCCCAAACTTTGCCCAGCTCGGTGAGCGACTTCGCTTGTTCACCCGGTTTCAACACAAGCAACGGCGCATCGCCCACCATCGCGCGCACGACCGCCTCTTGATGCGCGATCAAATTGGCATCGGTCAGCACGACGACTTTGCGGCCCGCAGCGCGCAGTTCGTCGAGTTTTTCCCGAACCACGCCGGCCAGTTCGGCCGCGAAATAGATCGGATAGCTGCGCTCGCTTAGTTGGACGGTCAACGTGGCTGACATAAGCGGAGCGTTAAAGCCCGCTTAGGTCGGCCGGTCAATGCGTCGCTCACGCACGCGGACGTGCACGCGTGCGAATCTGGCGCAAACGTTCTTCCGCCGCGCGCAACTCTTTCAACGTCTCCAGTGTGCGCTCCATGCCGGGATTGCCGATTTCGGCAAAACCGCGCGCCTGCAATTCCTGCAAACTCCGCGCGATGCTTTCAAAGCCTGCTTGCAGCATCGGCGCACTCGCGCGCGCCGCGGCCGGCGAACGTTCGGGATCGAGATTTTCCAACACAAACTCCGCGAGGAAATGCGGCTGATGTTTTTGGAAAATCTGCGCGCCGAAACGAAACAGCTCCGCCTCGATCGGTTTAAAAATCGTGAGTCCGCGGTCTTCCCAGATGCGCGCCAGCGCGAGCCCTTCGTCGACGGCATCGGTCGCTTCGCCGACTTTTTCGCGCACATCCGCGCCGGCGGGCATCGCCGCCAGCTCCGTCGCAAGCGCGCGGCAAAGCGCATGGCGTGCTTTGAGCGCCACGTCGGTGAGGCCGGGTTGTTCGCGCTCCATCGGGCGCAAAATCTCGCGCGCGGCGACGGCCGCTTCGCGCGCTTCGGCAACGCGCTCCGGCGCCTGTGCCAACAGGAGTCCCGCGCGGTTCAGCCACACGCAGGCGTACAGATGCCGGCCTTCGGGACGCTCGAGCAAACGATGATCTTTCAACAGCGCGACCGCTTCGTCGAAACCCGCGAGCGTTTCCGCGACCGTGCCCTCGCCGCCGATCGCCTGACGCGTGATCGCGCGATTCATCCACGCGACCGCGAGGCGATGACGGAACCAATCGTTTTCGTCGACCGGCAGGGTCTTCAGCACCGCGAGCGCTTCGTCGTAACTCTTGAGCGCATCGGCCAGCGCTTCGGGCGTGCCGATTCGTGTCAACGCGTCCGCGCGGTTCATCCAGCCCGCGACCAATCCAAAATGAAACTGGTGATTCGGTCCCGCCGGCAGGTCGCGGCGCAGCGCGATGCAGGTATCAAACGCCTTCACCGCTTCCGTGAGTTTTTCCGGAGCGGCGGCCGCGAGCAGCGCGAGGCCGCGATTGAGCCAGACATTCGCCAGATCATCGCGGCGAACTTCCTCCGAAGGTCCGGTGGCCGACGTCGCTTCGATCACGCGAATCGCTTCGTCATAACCTGCGAGCGCATCGGTGAGACCTTCCGGACCGCGACTGCGATGCACATTGGCGCGCCCCAAAAGCGCCAAGGAAAACCAGCGCAAAGGTTCGCCGCCTTGCTCCGCGAACGGACGCAACCGCGAAAGGCCTTCATCAAATTGCTGCAACGTCCACGCGATCCGCGAAGGATCGCCAGCGGCAGCCGATTGCTCCGCCGCCTGCAAAAAGGCAAGGGCTTCAGCGAGCTTGGGATTGGGAGCGGAGGCGGCGGATTCGTCCATGAGGTTCTGCTTTAAAAAACGTCCGCAAAATCAGACACCCCCGCCCACCGTCAACACAGGCTTTTTCGCACACATCCGCGCTCGCGCTTTCTTTTTCGCGAAATCAGCGGGAGCACGCCGCGCATTTTCACGCACAAACGGGGATTTCGAAATGGAATTTCGCCGCTTTGTTCGCGCCAAATGCAGATTTATGTGCACAACTTTATATATCCATTTATCATAGGTAAATTGATCAAAACGACACTTATTATATGCATTTATGTGCATAACTTATTGCTTGCCCGGTCGTGTGACAAAAATGAAGTGAGCGCTTCGCCCTGCCATGCGCCCCGTGAATCAGCAGTCTATCGCTCGAAAGCTGAAAATTTCGCGCACCACGGTTTCGCGCAGTCTCTCCAATCATCCGGCCATCAGCGCCGAAACGCGCGAGCGTGTCCTCGCGGCGGCGGCGGCCGCTGGTTACGGACGTGCGCCAACACGCAGCGTGCGGCGTTCGCGTCGCTCCACGCCGTTGACGATAGGCGTCTTGATCGGATCGCCGCTCGTCGCCGCCGATCGCGCGACGTTTCCGCTGGTGCTTCAGGGCATTCGTCAGCGCGCAGCGATCGAACATCTCGCGGTGGATGTGCTTTCGATCGATCCGTCGTCGCTCACGCACGACTCCGGACGGCGCGAACTTTTTCGCCAAATCCGCAAGGCCGGTTGGCGCGGCGTGATCCTCGTTTATCCCTTTCCGATCGACGCGGTGAAAATGATCGCCCGCAAACTCACCGCCGTCTCGATCCTCACCGAATACCGCGACGCACCGCTCGATGTCATCGACACCGATCACGGTGGCGTGCGCGGTCTGGTGAGCCGTCTCGTCGAGCTCGGCCACAAACGCATCGGTTTTGTTTCGTGGGCCTACGCGACCGGCGGCGTGTGGGCTTCACGACGTTTCGGCGCGTATGCGGAGGCGTTGTTTGAGCACGGGCTGCCGCTCGATCCGCGCTGGACGTTTAATCTTCACGCCGCGCAGCCGCGTCATGCTTCCACGGATACACTGGCCGACGCCGTCGCCGCGGCCACGCGTCGCGGTGGCGTCACGGCGTGGGTCTGCGCCGCGGACCACCAAGCCTATCAACTCATCGCGGATCTTCGTGCACGCGGCGTCGAAGTCCCGCGCGATTGCTCGGTCACCGGTTTCGACGGCAATGCTGCGCCTCCCGGGTTTCCCGCACTCGCGACGTTGCGCGTGCCCAACGAAGAACTCGGCGCCTCCACCGTCGCCCGTCTCGTGAGTCGCCTTCTGCAACCGCGTTCGTTGCCGCGAAAAATCCTCGTCGAAACCACCTTCGTGCCGGGCGACACGCTCGGTCCGCCGCCGCACTGAGCGCCACACGACGCACGGCCCTTTCCCCTCAACCACACGTATCCATGAAAAAATCAAAAGTCCACTTCCCGGCGATTTCCACGATCGCCTACGAAGGCCCCCGCAGCGAAAACGCGCTGTCGTTCAAATACTACAACCCCGACGAGGTCATCGACGGCAAAACCCTCTCGGAACATCTGCGCTTCAGCATCGCGTACTGGCACGCCTTCCGCGGCGCGGGTTCCGATCCGTTCGGCACCGCCACCATCAATCGTCCGTGGGAGCGCGGCAAGGATCCTGTATCCGTGGCGAAACTACGCATGGATGCGGCGTTCGAATTTTTTCAAAAAATCCGCGCGCCATTCTGGTGTTTCCACGACCGCGACATCGCGCCGGAAGGCAAGAGCCTCGCGGAGTCCAACAAATATCTCGACGCGCTCATCGCTCACGCGAAACAGCTCCAGAAAGCCACCGGCATCAAACTGCTTTGGGGCACCGCGAACCTGTTCACCAATCCGCGCTACCAAGCCGGCGCGTCCACCAACCCCGACGCGCATGTTTTCGCCTATGCCGCCGCGCAGGTGAAAAAAGCGCTCGAGGTCACGCTCGAGCTCGGCGGTGAAAACTACGTGTTCTGGGGCGGCCGCGAGGGCTACGAAACGCTTCTCAACACCAACCTCAAACGCGAACAGGATCACCTCGCGCGCTTCCTCGGCATGGCCGTCGATTACGCGAAAGAGATCGGCTTCAAAGGCCAGTTCCTCATCGAGCCGAAACCGAAGGAGCCGACGAAGCACCAGTACGACTTCGACGTCGCGACCTGCATCGGCTTCCTGAAAACCTACGGCCTCGCGAAGCACTTCAAGTTCAACATCGAGACCAATCACGCGACGCTCGCCGGTCACACGTTCCAACACGAGATCGAAGTCGCTGCCGCCGCCGGCATGCTCGGCTCGATCGACGCCAACACCGGCGATCCGCTCCTCGGCTGGGATACCGATCAGTTCAACACCGATGCGCGCGAACTGACCCTCGCCATGATCTCCATCCTCAAGGCCGGCGGCCTCGGTTCGGGCGGTTTCAATTTCGACGCCAAGCTCCGCCGTCCTTCGATCGACTTGGAAGACCTCTTCCACGCCCACATCGGCGGCATGGACGCGTACGCCCTCGCGTTTAAACTGGCGCGAAAGATCATCGCCGACGGCAAATTCGACCGCTTCGTCGCCGAGCGTTATGCGTCGTTCGATTCCGGCTTCGGCAAAGATATCGAGAAGGGCAAAGTCGGTTTCAAGGAGTTGGAGAAACTCGTCCTCACCAAACTCGGCGAACCGACACCCAGGAGCGGCAAACAGGAATACCTCGAAAATCTCCTCGCCCAATACGTCGCCAACGGCGTCTGAGCGACGCCCGCCGATCGCTCCGTTTTTCTCAAGGCGCGTCCACATCGGGCGCGCCTTTTTGCTCGTCCCGTGTGAGCGCCCACTTCCGCGATTGCGGAAACGCACGTCCGCGTTTCATTTTTGCCTCATGGTTAAAGGCCAGAAAGTCGTCTGCATAAACGACACCTTCAACGATTTCATCCGCGCGATCTACAAACAGCTGCCGGTCAAGGGCGTCACGTACACCATTCGTGAGGTTTTCCTCGGCCGCGAGAAAGTGGTCAAAGGCGGCGACACCGCCACCGTCGGCTTGCTCCTTGAGGAGCTCGTGAATCCGCCGGATCCGTTTCACGCCGGCCAACAGGAGCTCGGTTTTACCTCCGAGCGTTTCGCGCCGCTCGAAGAACTTCCCGACGAAGAAGCCGAGGAGAAGGAAGAGGCCGGCGTGGGCGCCGGCGCTGGTTTTCTTTTCGGCAACAACTGAGCGCGCGGTCAACCTGCGCACATTGTTCGCCAAGAGCCGCGCTGCCTCGCGGCTCGCCGACGCGCCAGCCTTCACTCAAGACTGCACGCCGATCGTTTTGTGTTCTCACTGAACCCGACGCGCCCGTTCTCCGTTTTCTTGTGTCATGACCACGCCCGCTCGCCCGAAAAAAGTTGCCTTGCTCACCGCCGGTGGCCTCGCCCCCTGCCTTAGCTCCGCCGTCGGCGGCCTCATCGAGCGCTACACCGAGATCGCGCCCGACATCGAAATCATCGCTTACCGCGGCGGCTACAAAGGCCTCCTGCTCGGCGATAGCTACACGATCACGCCGGAGATCCGCGCGAAGGCCCACCTGCTCCACCGCTACGGCGGTTCGCCCATCGGCAACTCCCGCGTCAAACTCACCAACATCAAAGACTGCGTGAAGCGCGGCCTCGTCAAAGAAGGCCAGGACCCGCAAAAAGTCGCCGCCGACCAGCTCGTAAAAGACGGCGTCGATATTCTCCACACCATCGGTGGCGACGACACCAACACCGCGGCGGCCGATCTCGCGGCGTTCCTCGCGAAAAACAATTACGGCCTCACCGTCATCGGTCTGCCCAAGACGATCGACAACGACGTGTTTCCCATCCGCCAATCGCTCGGCGCTTGGACCGCCGCCGAAGAAGGCGCGCGTTATTTCAAGAACGTCGTCGCCGAACATAACGCCAATCCGCGCATGCTCATCATCCATGAAGTGATGGGACGCAATTGCGGCTGGCTCACCGCCGCCACCGCGCAGCGCTATCGCGAGCTGATCGCACACGCGGAGTTCGTCCCCGGCATCGGCCTCGCACGCGAATGCCACGACGTCCACGCCGTGTACGTGCCCGAAATGGCCATCGATATCGCCGCCGAAGCCGCCCGCCTCAAAGCGGTCATGGACAAGGTGGACAACGTAAACATCTTCATCTCCGAAGGCGCCGGCGTCGAAAGCATCGTCGCCGAAATGCAGGCCAAAGGTCAGGAAGTGCCGCGCGACGCGTTTGGGCACATCAAGCTCGACGCCGTGAACCCGGGTAAATGGTTCGGCGAGCAGTTCGCCAAAGCCCTCGGCGCCGAAAAAGTACTCGTTCAAAAATCCGGTTACTTCGCCCGTGCAGCCGCCGCCAATGTCGACGATCTTCGCCTCATCAAGAGCTGCACCGACCTCGCCGTCGAATGCGCGCTCCGCCGCGAAAGTGGCGTCATCGGTCACGACGAAGATCGAGGCGGCGTTCTCCGCGCGATCGAGTTCACTCGCATCAAAGGTGGAAAACCCTTCGACATCGACACCCCGTGGTTCGGCGAACTTCTCGCCGCCATCGGCCAGCCGAAGGGTGCAAAGGTGCAGACGCCTCATTGAGGAACACGGCGCGAATACGAAGCCAGCGACTACCACCCTCTAGAAACCTCAAGGCGATTCCCCTAGGAATGTCCTCAGAAATTTCTGATGAATCGTTCGCAATTAAATCTGCATTATCCTCATTAGCATAGGCTTGTAGTACGTTCATCCCAGCAGCCGCCAGGGTTATCTCCCGAAAACGCGCACCAAACGCGGGAAAACCGCCGACCCCGTTAGGGGAGACCCCGATACCGGGATCCCCCTAAATGCCATAGAGTTTCTCTTAACAAAGGGAAAACCTATGAAATTTATACGCGCACTCTTCCTCCTTGGCCTTCTTGGGCTTGCGATTGCCCCGGCCGCGCGGGCACAGGTTTATTTGCACACACAAGATGTTACTGGCGACTTCGGCACCGGCGTGGTGGCACGTTTCTATTTTGAAATCGATATCGCTAGCAACACGCTGACCATCCGCGTCGACAACACCGTCGCGATTAATGCACAGGGTTTGGGTACCAAGGGCACGATCGTCAGCTTCGGCTTCAACACGCCTTTCACGGGCCTGCGGACTTCCGACGTGGACACGACCGTCGTCTGGAACAAGCGCAACACCGGTCACACCCAAGTCTCCACTACCCAACGCGTCATCAACGGCAGCAGCAGTTCCTTCTGGGAAGAACACGCACACTACACCCTCGCCCACCAAGGCACCAAGTATGACCAAGACTTCGGCGTTTCCACCAAAGACACGCCTTCTGCCGACGCCGCCGGTCTCGACAATGTCAACCAAGGCATCCGCTACGGCGAAATCGCGACATTCACCTTCAAGTTCAAAAACCACGACATCACCGAGGACAACTACAAGGACTTCTTCGGCGACAACTACATCTCCGTTTACTGGCGCGAAGTGACCGAGACCTACACGGTCCGCGAAAAGAACAAGTTCGGACAGTGGAAGGACGTGACCAAGACCCGTACTCCCAACGGCGGCTGGGACAAAGGCATGGCCAGCTTCCGTCCGCCCTCGGATGGCGACCTTCCCGCCACACCCGAGCCCTCCACCTACGGCCTGATGGGCGCCGCGGCTCTCCTCGGTCTGATCGCGCACCGCCGCCACAAGGCCAAGAAAGCTGCGGAGACCGCCTGATTTCAATTTCCCCTATCAACGCTTCGCCGCGCTCCGCAAGGAGCGCGGCTTTTTTGTGGCTCACACCCGTGCATCCGCGTTCCACATCACCTCGATCGATTTTTCCGCTTTCCCCCAAACCCTTCGCGCCCCCATTTTCTCCAGCAATGTCCCTCCGCGCCTGGTTTCCGACCTTCCTTTATTGCGAGAAACTCCAAAAATCCGGCATCGCCCGCCTCAATGACGATCTCGCCGACGAGTGCGCCCGCATCCGCGAATTCGACGAAGCCGGCCGCAAGTGGAGCGCGACCAACTACCCCGGCGGCTACACGAGCTACGCCTCGATGAACGAGCTCCATCTCTTTTCGTCATCGTTTGCCGAGCTGGAAAAAAAGATCGCCCGCCACGTGCGCGCATTCGCCAAAGCACTCGATATGGATCTCCGCGGTCGACAAATCCGCATGACCGATTGCTGGGTCAACATCATGCCCCCCACCGCCGCGCACAGCTTGCACCTGCACCCGCTCGCCTTCATCAGCGGCACGTACTACGTCCGGACGCCCAAGGGCTGTCCTGGTCTCAAATTCGAAGATCCGCGTCTCGACCGCTTCATGGCCGCGCCACCCAAGCTCGCCAATGCCCGCGACGAAAACCGCACGCACGTCACCTACCCGGCCGAAGCGGGGAATGTCATTTTGTTCGAAAGCTGGCTCCGTCACGAAGTCCCGTCGAATCGCGTGGACGACGAACGGATCAGCATCAGTTTTAACTACAACTGGGCTTGAACCTTCGCGTTCGCGCCCGCCATCTCCCCTCAACCCTGTTTTTGTCCATGCCCGCATCGTCCCGTTTCCGCTTCTCCGCCCTCGTGTCCTTCATCGCCTGCGCGTCCTTGTTCCCCGGTTGCGTCAGTGATCGGAAAGTCGCGGATGAAGCGAGCATCGCGGAGGCGTCGAAACCCGCCCCGCCCACCATGCTCGCCGAGACGACCTTTTTCGACGATCGCCTCCTGGTCGAAGTAAACCTCGGCCGCGGTTTCCGTCCGCGTATGGTCAAGCCCGGTTACAAACCGCGCGTTAACGAAGAAAATCCCTTCGCCACGGTCATCTACACCGATCAATTCGCGCGCGAGATCGCCGAGGAGGAAGAACAAGGCCTCTTCCTCCCCCGCATGCGCAACAGCACGTTACCCCCCGTCGCGCTGCGTCTGCGCGTCCACAACATCGGCAACGATCCGGTCACCGTCAGTTTCCTCGAGTGCCGTTCCTATCTCGGCAACTTCGTGGTCCAACCGGAAACCATCACCATCGCCAGCGGCGAATCCGGTCAGCCCGACCCGATGGTTTCGCTCCTCGGCGTCAGCGGTGAAGAGATTCCCGTCACCGTCACGCTCCAGGTCGACGGCAGGAAGGAAACCCGCACCATCACCCTCGTGCCGATCAAACAACCCACCCCGCCGGCGCCGTCCGCGCCTTAATCGCGGACGTATCCGTTTCACGGATACAACCATGATCGTCATCCGCCGATTGGTTGAACGGGAACGCGCCTTCACCGCGATTTTTCTCCCCGGAGAGCCGGCGCGCATTTTCCCGACGACCGATTACGAACATGCGCGCATCCTGCAAATCTACAAACAGGACCGCCCGTACCCGGATGTGATCAACGATTTCACCGAGTTCGCGCTTTCCCCGCCGCGCCGTCCGCGTTGAGTTCCCAGCGTGCACACCCCGCCTCCAGCGCACGAGCCAGCTCCGACTTCCAAGCGACGCACGTTTCGCAACTTCCTCGCCTCGATCCGCTATTCGATCGAGGGCTTTCGCGAAGCGATGCGACACGAGCCGTCCTTTCGCGAGGATCTTTTGTTCGTCGTCGCTCTGGTGCCTTTTGCGATCATCCTGCCCGTCAATGCCGTCTCGACCGCGTTGATGATCGGTTCGCTTCTGTTGATCGTGATCGTCGAGTTGCTCAACTCGGCGATCGAGTGGACGCTCGATTATCTGCGGCCGGAACATCATCCGCTCGCGAAGCGCGTCAAAGACATGGCCAGCGCCGCCGTCTTCATCAGTTACCTCAACTGCGTGATCATCTGGGCTGTCCTGCTGTGGCCCGGCACAGGCGCCTGGCGCCGTCTCGTCGAGCAATTCAGCGGCAATTGATGCTCCGCTGCGATCATACCGCGGTTCGCTGAATCACTTTAACGGTTTTCTGCGAATTCCGCGCTTCTCGCTCGCGCCATTCACGACTCCAGTCGTTTCCGCGCGTGCCATGCGTACGTGCGTTAGCACCGATTCTCCGCATGAAATTTCTCCCCGTTCTCCCTGTTGCCCTCCTCGTCCTCGTCGGCTGCGCTTCGCCGGACTCTTCGCAAAAAAACAACACCTCAGCCACGGCCTCTGGCACGACACCCTCGATGCCCTCGCTGACGCTTCCCAATGCGCCCATGGCATCGTCGACGTCGTCGCCCGGATCGACAGGAACCGCCGGCTCAACACTAGTGCCATCTGTCGAGCCAGTGCTCGCCGACACGCCGGCCCCCGCGCCGCTCAAACTTTCTCCCGAGGTCGAGGCCGTTGTTTACCGCTTCACGCACGGCGTCGGCGGAAACACCGTGCACGATCTCGCCGAATCGACCGGATTCCCTTCCGCGCTCGCGTCACTTCACCCCGGCGCCGCCGCGCCGCGTATCGAGGGCAACAACGCCGCCAATCTTCCGCCGCCCACCGGCCTCACCGCCGACGGCAATTCCACGGAACTCGTGGTGCGCGATTGGACGGGCATCGTGCTCGTCCCGGTATCCGCCGCTCTCGCCAAAGCCTACACGTCGGAAGTGCGTCTGCTCAAAGTGGAGGCACATCCGCTGCATGATGGTCGTCTTCGCATCTGGGCGCGCATCCGCAATGTCAGCAGTCGTCCGCTGCCCGCGGAGATCGCCTGCTCATTTCGCATGCGCGGCGAAAACACGCCCAACAGCCCGTACTTCTATCAGCTCGACGTTCCACCCGGCGCGTTCCGCGATGTGTTTTTCGTTTCACCCGAAGGCGAGTTGTCCGCGTACGCGGTCCTCGTTCGCAGCGAAGAAATGTGGAAACGCTGAACGCCTTCAGCGCATCCGCATCGTCAGCCAAGCGCCGACCGCCAGCATCGCGGCGCTCGGCAAACACGCCGCCGTCACCGGATCGATGGTGCCGCGCATACCCAGCGCGTTTCCAATCTGCAGCAGAACATAATACGCGAGAAACAATCCGAGCGACTTCGACACGCCGACCGCCGGATTCACGCGCACGCCGCTCACCGCAAACGGGATCGCCAACGCGATCACGATCAACGGCACCAGCGTGTCGGCGATCAGGCTGTAATAACGCACGGCGTAGATCGTGACCTTCGGATTCTCCTCCACGCGGAAATAATCGATGATCCGCTGCAGTTGGAAAAACGAAAGATCCTTCGGCTTCACGTCGAAGACCGTCATCAGCGCCGGATCTTCTTTGAAGTACGGAAACGCTCGCTCCGCGAATGGCCGGCTCGTGATCACATCGCCCGTCGTCGTGTCGAACATCGTTTCACGTCCGTCATAGAACGTCCACGTACCCTCCGCCGGATCGTACTTCGCCTGCGCGCCGTAGATGCGGAGTTTTTCGCGACGCTGCAGATCGAGCTCCGACACCGTCACGCCGTATCCACGAAATGCATACCGGTTATACCGGTTCATGATCCACATGCGGCCCTGACGCTGATTGTCGAATGTCACCACTTGCGACACGCCGCCCATCGTGGTCTCGCCCGCCGACGTCGCGTGACGGTATTTCAAATAGTCCATCAGCGACGCCGACGCTTCCACCGACCACGGCACCACGCTGGCATTAAGTCCCCACATCACGCCGCACAGCACCAGTCCCGCCATCCAAATCGAACGGGTGATGCGAAAGATACCGAGCCCCGCCGCGCGCATCGCGGTGATTTCGTTCCAGCGATGCAACTGTCCCAGCGCATACAATAACGACACCAACAGCACCACCGGCAACACGACGCCGAGGAAGCTCGGGACCTTGATCGCGAAATACATCACCGTGTTCGCGAACCCGGCATCGTACCGCATCAGGTCCTCGAAGTCGTCGTACATCGTTTGGATGAGCAGCAGTCCGAGCGTGGCGAGCAGTACCAGCCCGAAGATGCCCAGCCATTCACGCAAAATATGCCGATCGATCAGGTTCAATGTGCGGCTCAATTCAGCAGCCTGCGGCGGCGTGGCAATAGCGCGCTTTATTACGCGAATTCATCAATGACCGCCAAAGCCCTCATTTAAGCGGCTGTTGCGAAAATCCCCGTTGCAGTCGGCGCATCCACTGTTAGCTCGGACGCCATGTCTCACCCCAAAGAGGCTTGGTCATCCCGCCTCGGCATCATCCTGGCCGTGGCCGGCAGCGCTGTCGGCTTGGGAAATTTCCTGCGTTTCCCCGGTCTCGCGGCTCAATACGGCGGCGGCGCGTTCATGATCGCGTACTTCATTTCGTTCCTCCTCATCGGCATCCCGATCGGTTGGGCGGAATGGACCTTCGGTCGCCATGGCGGCAGCCTCGGCTATCGATCATCGCCCGGCATTTTCCATGCGATCGTGAAAAGCCGTTACGGGAAATTTCTCGGCACCATTGGCCTGGTCATCCCGATCGTCATCTACACGTACTACTGCTACATCGAAGCGTGGTGCCTGGGTTACGCGCTCAACGCGGCCGTCGGTAACCTGTCCCAGCCAGGCCTGAACTACGGTGAGTTTTTTGCCAATTTCACGGGCGCGATGACGGACGGTGTCGCGCTGCGCTTCGGCATCTACGACGTCGGGATTTTTGTCCTCATCGTCTTCGTGCTGAACTTCTACTTCATCTACCGCGGCATCTCCAAAGGCATCGAAACGGTCTGCAAATACGCGATGCCCGCGCTGATTCTCATCGCGGTGATCGTCTTGGTGCGTGTATTGACGCTCGGTACGCCCGATCCCGCCAAGCCCGATCAAAACGTGATCAATGGTCTCGGCTTTATGTGGAATCCGCGCGACATCGCGGAAGGCCTGAAAAACCCGCAGCTCTGGCTCGCCGCCGCCGGCCAGATTTTCTTCACGCTCTCCATCGGCTTCGGCGTCATCATCACCTACTCGAGCTATCTCTCCCGCAAAGACGATGTCGTGCTCAGCTCGCTCACCGCCTGCGCGACGAATGAGGTCTGCGAAGTCGGTCTCGGCGGACTCATCACCATTCCCGCGGCGTTCATGTTTCTCGGAGCCGCCGGCATCGTCGGCCAGGGAACCTTCGGTCTCGGTTTCCAAGTGCTTCCGCAAGTCTTCGCGCGCATGCCGGGAGGCGAAATCTTCGCCACGATTTTCTTCATTCTTCTCTTCCTCGCCGCGATCACGAGTTCGCTCTCCATGCTTCAACCCGGCATCGCGTTTCTCGAAGAAGGTTTTGGCCTGAAGCGAAAAGCCTCCGTCGCCTTCCTCGGCCTCGTCACCGCCTGCGGTTCGCTCTTCGTGTGGTATTTTTCGAAGGATTTGAAAGCGCTCGACACCTTCGATTTCTGGGCGGGCACCTTGATGATCTTCGTTCAGGCCACGATCCTCATCATCGTTTTTGCATGGGGCATCGGAGTGGAAAAAGGGTGGCAGCTCATGCACGAGGGCGCCGTGATCCGCGCGCCGTCGGTCTTCAAGTTCGTCATCAAATACGTCACGCCGACCTTCCTCCTCGCCGTCTTTGTCCTCTTCCTGCTGAACAATGTCTTCGGCTGGAACTTCGCGTTCGGCGAAGCCGCGCGCTTCGAGCCCACCAGCTACGTGCGCGATCTCATCGGCCCCGAACCCAGTCAAGTCGCGCGAGCCGGCGTCCTCTTCATCGGCGCGCTCTTCGTATCGATCTTAACCCTCACGCATCTGGCAGGGAAAAACTGGACGACTCGTCCACCCTCCCCTGGCCGTAACTGACACTCTCATGACCCCTGGTGGCTGGATCAGTCTCATCCTTTCCGTCGGCGGCGTGCTCACGCTGTTCTCGTGGTGCATTTATCGCGTGTTGAAAGCACCGGAGCGCGAACACGATCTCGCCCACATCGAACCGCAAGACCGCGCACACGCCGACGAATAATCGCTTGTAGTGGTTTTCCACTACACGAGCTTGTTCATGGTTTTCCTTCGGGACGCAGCGGCTTGTCCTCATCCGGCGTCTTCGATTCGTCCCGCGCGGATCCTTCTTTGGCCGCTTCATCGGGTTTTAATACGCCGCCTTCGTCCGGCGTGAAAATATCGCCTTCCAATCGCTCCGACAGCGCCTGGCCAAAACCATGACGCAACAGATTGCCGATCGCCGCGAGCAGCCCGATGTCCGCATCTCCAAACTCACCCGCAAAAGGCACGCGCGTCGCCACCTGATCGCGCGGTTTGTTTTTCACCAAGTGCGCGAGCGCCCCGACTATGTTTTCCCAAATGCGCTGCGTGACGGGTTTGTTTTCGTCGGCGACGTTGTTGAAATCGAGGTCCTCGAAAAACGGTTTGATATAACCTTCGTAACGCCCATCGGCCGCGGCGACTTCGAGAAAGAGCTGAAACTTGCCGCGCGAGACATCGACATTCGCATACGCGAGCAAGAACTCGTTGAGCGCCCGCAAATCCACGTCGCGCAGCTCGAGATCCAACTTAAAACGCGGCTGTTCCGCCAACCAGTCCACTCCGCCCATCAGCCGCAGATCGCCGTCGCCGATCGTCGTGCCTTCGATCAACACGTGCGCCGGCATTCCTTCCTCCGTCGCCTTCCGGCGATTTCTTAAGCCCGTGATGGTCGCATCGAGATCGCGGATCTCGATATCCACCTTGGGATCGGCAGTTGTATCCAAAAAACGGATAACGCTGTCGTCGATCTCCAGTCGCGTGATCTCGATCGGGAAAAGATCCTCGATCACTTCCTGCCAGCGTCGGTCGCCCTCCTTCTGACTGCTCTCGGCCGTGGGACCACTTACCAGCGTCAACGCAGCTTCCTCCAACTCGATATCGCCCACGATGCGCCCGCGAAACAGATCCCGCCATGCGAGCGAAAAATCGATCTTCTTCGCCGCAAAAAACGGCTCCGACACCTCGCCGCTCGTTTTGCGAATTTCAACCTCCTCGAGTTGATACGCACCGCGCCACAAATGGAGGTCAATGTCCCCAACGCTGCCCGAATAATCAGGAATATTTTGCAGACGCCGATTGATTGCCGACTCCAGCATGTACGGCAGCGCAAAGCGCAACGCCACTACCAGCAAAACGACGATCACCAGCACGCCGCGACTTCGGCGCCACCAGCGCGAAAGACGGCTCGCTGATGATGGATTCGTTGAAGGCATGATCACGAACGGACCGCGCGTGCTCGCACCAGTGCTCCCGCAAACGCTACCGGGCCGCTCCCCGATAGCGACGGAACGCGTTGACTGTCCATCGCCCCGCCCATTGCCCGTTGCCCCGGGCGCCCATCGAAATTGCACTCAATCATGCGCCCCATCCTGTCTCCGTCGCTCCTCGCGACTGCTTTTATCTCCACGTTAGCCATCGCTGCTTTCGGCTCCGACCAACCCGCTCGCTCCGCTGACAATCCCCTCGCCTGGCCCGAGGTAAAACGGGAGTACAAGCCCTGGACTCGCTGGTGGTGGATGGGCTCCGCCGTCGACAAAGAAAACCTCACGCGCGAGCTCACCGAATTCGCTGAAGCCGGACTCGGCGGCGTCGAAATCACGCCCATCTACGGAGCGAAAGGTTACGAAGAGCGTTTCATCGATTTTCTCTCGCCGAAATACATTGAGATGCTCGCCCACACGACCGCCGAAGCCAAACGCCTCGGTCTCGCCGTCGACATGGCGACCGGCACCGGCTGGCCCTTTGGCGGCGCCTTCACGCCAGTCGAAGACGCCGAGTTGAAAATCGAAATCAAGGACGGCCAATTCACACCGCGCCTCACGGGCTTCAAAGTCAAACGCGCCGCTCCCGGCGCCGCCGGCCTCGTTCTCGATCCGTACTCGCCCGACGCGATCAAACGCTATCTCGCACATTTCGACAAAGCGCTCGCTTCACTCCCACGCGGAGCGATCCACGGCCATTTCCACGACTCCTTCGAGTACACCGCCAACTGGACGCCTGCGCTTCTCGAAAAATTCAAAGAGATGCACGGCTACGATCTCACCGCACACATCGATACGCTCAGCGGTAGTGGAAATTCGGATACAATCGCCCGCATCAAATCCGACTACCGCGAAGTCCTCGCGCAACTCCACATGGACTACATGCACGCGTGGGGCGACTGGGTGCGCAGCCAGGGCGGCGTCGTTCGCAACCAAGGTCATGGCGCTCCCGCCAATCTCCTCGATCTCTACGCGCTCGCCGATGTGCCCGAAACCGAAGTCTTCGGCGCCACCAACTTCCCCATTCCCTGCTATCGCTTCACGCCCGGCGAAATCAGCTACAACGAAACACAACCGCTCATCAACCGCTTCGCCGCGTCCGCCGCACACGTCACCGGCAAGCCGCTCATCTCCTCGGAAACGTTCACCTGGCTCCGTGAACATTTCCACGAGGCGCCCTCGCAGATGAAGCCCGAGCTCGATCAGCTCTTTCTCACCGGCATCAACCACGTCTTTTATCACGGCACCGCTTATTCGCCGGCTGACGCTCCTTGGCCCGGCTGGCTCTTCTACGCCTCGACGCAATACAACAACCGCAACCCGCTCTGGCGCGACATCGCCGACGGCCTCAACGCCTACATCACCCGCGCCCAATCGCTCCTGCAAAGCGGCCAGCCCGATGCCGACGTTTTGGTCTATTGGCCCTTCCACGATCTCCTTCACACCGCCGAGGGCTGGGAACGTAAATTCTCCATGCACGGCAAGGAATGGCTGACCGAAACCTCGACGGGAAAACTCGCCCAACAGCTCATCGACCAAGGATTCCAATTCGACTTTGTATCCGACGCTCAACTACAGGCTGCCTCCGTCAAGGACCGCGTGATCACGACCCAAAGCGGGGCTCGTTACACCCGCATTCTCGTTCCCCAAGCGAAGTTGATGCCGGCAAAAACACTTCAGCATCTTGTCGATCTGGCAGAGAAAGGCGCAGCCATCCTCTTTCTGGGAGACTTGCCTCGCGACGTGCCAGGCTTTGCCCGGCTGGATGAGCGCCGTCATGAGTTCTCCGCCGCTCTCGCCCGATTGAAATTCAACGACAGCGCGCCTGTCCGCATCGCCCGCATCGGACAGGGAGCCGCCGCCAATGGCGACGATCTTGACCAGCTCTTGGAACGCACGGCGACGCCGCCAGCCTTCCATGCGGAACAGGCGCTGAGCATCTTGCGACGCCGCTTGGACGACGGGCGTTTATTCCTCTTCGCCAACCTAACCGATCGCACATTCGACGGTCCGGTGACCTTCCCGCACTATGATGAATCGGCTGTCTTTTATGACGCTCGCTCGGGGAAAACCGGTGTGGCCGCTCGCGCCCCCTCCACGATCGAATTGCCCGCTGAAGCCGCTCAACCCTTCACGCTTCGCCTCCAACTCGCCCCCGGCGAATCCATCTTCGTCCGCACCTTCACGAAAGAAAACGTCACCGGCCCTGCCTGGAAATATCTCGACCCCATCGGCGAGCCAACGCCGCTCAGCGGTGACTGGCGTGTGACCTTCCTCCGCGGTGGCCCAGAGCTTCCACCCGCCTTCAGCATCGCCAATTCCAAGCTCGCGTCGTGGACTGAGCAGAGCCCGGCGCACGAGCGTTTCGCCGGCACCGCGCGCTACGAACTCACCTTCGATCTCCCCGCGTCGCCCGCTGGCGCGAGCGGCGACTGGTTGCTGGATCTCGGCGATGTGCGCGAAACTGCGCGCGTGTTCGTCAACGAAACCGAAGTCGATCTCCTCTGGTCGTTGCCCTTCCGCACGCGGATCGACGCGAAGCATCTCAAACCTGGTCGCAACACCCTTGCCATCGAAGTCACCAATCTCGCCGCCAATCGTATTCGCGATCTGGATACACGCGGCGTGAAGTGGGCCAACTTCTACGACGCGAACGTCGTCAACGTGAACTACAAGAAAATGGACGCCGCCAGCTGGCCCGTGATGCCCGCCGGCCTGCTCGGCCCGATCACACTCACACCGCTAAAGTAGTGCTTTTTTGGATACAGGCCGTCATCGCCTGTTTATAGGATCCGCAAGACCTGTAGGTCCTGTAAACTTCGACTTGATCACGGCCTCCGCAGCACTCCGCCCCACAAAAAAGCCGACCGGATTTCCGGTCGGCTTTTGTATTTTGGAGATTTGATCGTCTGCCTCAGGCGACGCGCTCCACCACCAGCGGCGGCGGGGTCGGGCGCTTCGGCGCGAGACGGTAGGCGTTCTTGAAGTACTCGAGCGCCTGCTCGAGCTTCGACTCGTCGTTGTAGTGGATCATCATGAGCGGCTCGCCCTGTTTGACCTGGGTGCCGACCTTTTTGATTTCGGAAACGCCGACGGAGTAATCGACCTTGTCGTTCGGGCCGGTCTTGCCGGCGCCGAGCAGATGCACGCCGTGCGCGATCATCGCCGCGCTGATGGTGTGCACATAGCCGCGTTTCGGAGCGGGCAATTTGCGGACGTGTTTCGCCTGCGGGAATTTCTCAGGATGATCGATGAATGACGGATCGCCGCCCTGCGCTTTGACAAGCTCCTTGAACTTCTCGAGCGCGGAGCCGTCGGTGAGGTGACGCTGCACGGTTTGTTTGGCCGAAAGCGTCGAACCCGCGACACCCGCGAGGCGCACGATTTCCATGCCGAGCTTGAGGACGAGTTCCTTCATGTCCTCCGGACCTTCGCCCTTGAGGAGCTGGATCGCTTCCTTGATTTCGAGCGCGGTGCCGACGGTGTCGCCGAGCGGCTGGTTCATGTCGGTCACGAGCGCGACACAGCGGCGCTTCATGGAGCGACCGACACGCGTCATTGAGCGAGCGAGTTGTTTGGCTTGTTCGAGATCCTTGATGAAGGAGCCGTTGCCCCATTTCACGTCGATCACGAGCCCTTCGGAACCTTCGGCGAGCTTCTTGGAAAGCACGGAACCGGTGATGAGCGGAAGGCTCGGGATGGTGCCGGTTTCCTTGCGCAGTTCGTAGAGTTTGCCTTCCACGGGAGCGAGGTCCTCGGTCTGCGCGACGATGGCGCCGCCGATCTTGGAAAGCTGATTGGAGAACTGATCGTTGGAGAGATTGCCCTTAAAACCGGGGATCGCCGCGAGTTTCTCGAGCGTGTTGATCACGTAGTCGTGCTCCACACCGCACATCATCGGGACGACCACGCCACTGGCCATGGCGAGCGGCACGAGGACGAGCGAGGTTTTGTCGCCCACGCCACCGGTCGAGTATTTGTCGATCTTCGGTTTGGCGATGTGGGACAGGTCGATCACTTCGCCCGATAGCATCATTTCCTCGGTGAGGTCGGCCGTTTCTTGCGCCGACATCCCGGTGAAATAAATCGCCATCGCCAGCGCAGCCAGCTGGTGCTGGGGCATGTCCCCGTCGAGCGTGCTATCGATGATGTAGCGGATTTCCTCTTGGGTGAACTCACCGCCGTCGCGCTTCTTTTCGATCAAGAATTCGAACGTCGGTTTGATAAACCTCCTGGGAGGCAGCGTGCGTTTTGTCATTTGTGATACGGCGTAAAAGGAAAAGCCCGTCCGGCGGGCAGCAAAGTTTACGAGCCAAACCTCCTCCGTTAAAAAGTCGAGCCAAAACTCCCCCGAGCTTGTGGGGGTTTGCCAGCTTTTTCGACGACATCCACCGCAAAACGCTTCCCTTTTCCGTTGGTGATCAACGGCTCGCCTTCTGTGGAAATTGAGTCTTGCCGCGCCGCGCGCCGGGCCGGTTGTGTGAGCGGATGCACGTCCCGTTCAACCTCGCGGCCCATATCGACGCCGCCCTGAAATCCGCCGCGACCGCCACCGGCTTCGATGCCGCGGCTTTTTCGCCCGATGTCCGCGCGGCCGATCCTCGCCATGGCGATTATCAGGCCAACGGCGTCCTCGCTTACGCCAAACGGGAAAAACAAAACCCGCGCGCCGCCGCCGAGAAGCTTCTCGCCGCCCTGCCCGACTCGCTGCGCGAGCAATTCGACACCGCCATCGCCGGCCCCGGTTTTATCAATTTCACGCTGAAACCCGCCGCATTGCTCGCATGGTTGCAGGCTTATCGCGATGCGTCCGCACTCTCCGCCGGCGCCGCGACCACCTACGCCGGACAGACCTGGGTCGTCGATTACAGCTCGCCCAACACGGCGAAACAAATGCACGTCGGTCATCTGCGTTCGGCCGTGATCGGCGAGGCCATTTGTCGTTTGCTCGCGTTCAGCGGCGCCAAGGTCATTCGCGATAATCACCTCGGCGATTGGGGCACGCAGTTCGGCAAATTGATCTACGGCTATAAGCGCTGGGTCGATCACGAGGCGCTCAAACGCGAGCCGATCGAAGAACTCGAACGTCTTTACAAACTCGGCAACGACGCCACGCCCGAGGGTTCGCCCGAACTCGACGAGGCGCGTCGCGAACTGGTGAAACTCCAGTCCGGCGATCCCGAGTCCGTCGCGCTTTGGCAAAAGTTTTCCGACGTCTCGCTCGCCGCGTTCCAACAGATCTACGACCGCCTCGGCATTCGCTTCGACTACAACCTCGGCGAGTCGTTCTACAACGACAAGGTCGAGCGCGTTTACCGTGAGCTCACCGAAACCGGCATCGCCGAAACCAGCAACGACGCCCTCGTGGTTTTCCACGACGAACATCCGCGCTTCAAACGCGACGCCGAGCGCCCCAATCCCTTCATGGTCCGCAAGGCCGACGGTGCCAGCGGCTACGCTTCGACCGACCTCGCCACCGCGCTTTACCGCGTCGAGCATTTCAATGCTCACGGCATCGTCATCGTGACCGACTTCCGTCAGTCCGATCACTTCGAGCAGCTTTTCCTCACAGTGAAAAAGTGGTTCGCGAAAAAGGGCTACCGCTTGCCCGAGTTGCACCACGTGACCTTCGGCGCCGTCACCGGCGAAGATGGCAAAGCGCTCAAGACTCGCGACGGCGGCACCATCAAACTCAAAGCCTTGCTCGACGAAGCGGAAGAGCGCGCACTGGCCGTCGTCACCGCCAAAAATGCCGAGCGTCCCGAAGCCGAGCGTTTCTCGGAAAACGAATGCCGCGACATCGCCCGCGCGGTCGGCATCGGCGCCGTCCAGTACGCCGACCTCTCGCAGAACCGCAGCAGCAACTACGTCTTTTCGTGGGACAAGATGCTCGCGCTCGAAGGCAACACCGCGCCTTACCTCCTCTACGCCGTGGCTCGCGTGCACTCGATTTTCCGTCGCGGCCAACTCGGTATCCCCGGATCGGATACACTCGCCGATCTCGAGAAAAACGCCACGCCGCCCGAGACGCCGACCGAACTCTCGCTCGCGCGCAAACTCGTGCATTTCTCCGATGCCCTGGCGCTCGCCACGAGCAATCTCCGCCCGCATTTCCTCTGCCTCTATCTCTACGAACTCGCCGGCGAATTCAGCGCGTTCTACGCCGCCGAAAAAGTCATCGTGGACGACGTCGCCACCCGCGCCCGCCGCGTCCTGCTCTGCGCCCGCACGCTGCTGACCCTCGAGACCGGGCTGAATCTTCTCGGCCTGCGCACGCTCCAGCGGATGTGAGCGCCTATCGGCGCGAGCAGTGGGTAGTTAGTATTTGGTAATTGGGCGTACCCCGAGCGCCGCGCCCCAGCTGCCCACCAACTACCAATTACAAACTACCAACTACCCTGGTCGCCCGAAAATCGCCTGTAAGCGTATCATAAAAAACGCGCCGTTCCGCGTCTGAGCGCAAACCACGCTCGCAACCCACGGTCCAAGCGGGACAAAACACTTGCCGCCCACCCTCCGTACTCCCACATATGCCCGCCATGGCCACGCAGGAATTCTACATCCGGACTGCCTCCGAAACCGAAGCGCACGGCCCCTTCACTCAGGAACAATTAGTGTCCCTCGCCGAAGCCGGCAAAGTGGACCCGCAGACTCTTTATTACGAAGCCGGGACCGAGCAATGGATCGCGCTCGGCGCCAACCCCGAACTCCGCGCAGCCGTTTTCCCCGAGAAGAAACGTCTTACGATCAAACCCAAGGATCGCATCGCCACGCTCAACGCCGGCCCCGACACGCATCCGCCGATCACGGTCGATGAGATGCTCGCCGCCGCCGAAGGCCGCACGGCCGACACCGCCGACAAGCGCGACAAAACCATCGCCTTCGAACGCGCCGCCCGCATCGGCCGTTACGCCACGATCGCGATGCTTTTGATCCAAGCGATTTCGCTCATCGCGCCGTCGATCGAACTGCTCGTCGAGTTCAACCTCGGCAAGATCGCCGCCCAACCGTATCTGTATTTCGGACTCGTCGATCTCTTCCTCGCACTGATGATCGGCCTCGGCGCCGTTTCCGTATATCCCTTTGTTCGCTTCAGAGCGGCGCTCGGACTCGGCTTCCTCGGCATCATGTTTTGGATGCAAATGCCGAACCCCTTCGTGCCCGTCGTCGTCGTGGCGGTGGCTTCCGCCGGACTTTATCTCGCGACGGTTTTTGTCAGCTACCTCGCGCTCGCCATCGCGGTTGGCGTGGGTCTCGCAGGCTCGCTCGGCTTCGCGTATTACATGCTGACGAACTGACGCTGGCCAAGCGGGCCGCATCGGTGCACATTTATCGCGCATGGTGCGACCTCTCGTCCTCTTTCGGCAGTTCGTTAAGCTGGTCCAAAAAGACATCTGGCAACCCGCGTATCTCGCGGAGCGCTCTTTCCGCGGAGCGTTTTATGCCACGTTGCGCGTGGTCTCTATCACGTGGACCGGCTTGTTGGAAACACGCGCCACGAGCCGTGCCGCCGCACTGGCGTTCAGCAGCCTGCTGGGCATCGGCCCTCTCATCGGTATCGCTGTCCTCATCGCGGGTTTCGCTGTCAGCGAAAACAACACCGACCTCGTCGCGCGCAAACTGAACGACCTCATCTCCTTCGTCGCTCCCCAGCTCGAACATTATGAAGAGCTCAGGAAGGGCGACGTGCCTCATGCACAAGCGCAGGCCGACGCGCTCTCGGCCGCTTCTCCCGCGGTCAATCCCGAGCTCGTCACGCACATCAACGACTTCATCAATGCCACCCGCTCCAGCGCCAGCGGCGGTATCACCAGCGCCATCTCGCTCATCCTGATCGTGCTGCTGCTTTTCACCTCCATTGAGGGCGTGTTTAACGACATCTGGGGTGTGAGACGCGGACGATCATGGGTGATACGCATCGTGTTTTATTGGACGATTCTCACGCTCGGCGCGGTCATCTTTTTCGGCGCGCTCGGCGGATTATCGCTCTCAACTTTCAGCAAGTTTTTCGACGAACACATCGGCGGAAACATCGCGAAACTGATCAAGCTCGCCCTGCCCGCGCTGTCGGTCTCGTTGCTCGTCGGCATCCTCACGCTGTTTTATCGCTACATCCCAAACACCCGCGTGGTCTGGCGTGCCGCCCTCGCCGGAGCGCTGGTTGTCACTGTTCTCATCGCCGCCAACAACCTCGCCGCCGCGGCTTACCTCAGCCGCGTCAAACTCACCAACAGCCTCTACGGCTCGCTCGCGTTGCCGATGATCCTGATGTTCGGCCTCTATATTTTCTGGTTGGTCGTGCTCATCGGCGGCCAAATCAGTTACGCGGTTCAAAACGTCCACTACCGCAACAGCCAGGCCGCGTGGAACAATCTCAGCGCATCCACTCGCGAACGGCTCACGCTCGGCGTGTTGCTCACGATCGCGCGCCGTTTTCAAGCCTGCCTGCCCCCTTGCACCGTCACACAACTCGGCAGCGCGATTAAGGTCCCGACGCAGATCATCAACGAAGCGCTCAACCGCCTGATCGATCTGCACCTCGTCAGCCCGGTGCCAGTCGAAGATGAAGCCGCCGCCGCGGATTTCGCTTATCAACCCGCGCGTCCCCTCAACCACATCACGCTGGCCGATTTTAAAGAGCACTTCGAAAGCCTCGGCGACGATCCTTCGAGCGAGAGCATCGATCGACTCGATCCCTTGATCGAAAGCTATCACAACACCATCCGCTCGCTCCGCGAAAAAGACGTTTTCGCCAAATCGCTCGAAGAGCTTTTCAACGAGCATTTCCTCGACGACTCGAACCCACCCTTCGCGTTGGGTCAGCGGGTCGAAAAAGCCTGATCGCGCCGCCGCGCCCGCGCAGATTCCCGCCGTCGCCATAGCGCGGCGCCTGCCTCCTTCATTGACACACCCGGCGCCCGACCTAGCGTCACGCCCTTTCCCCACATGATTTCCTGGATCCAGAAAAACCTGCAGCAGCACTACCGCATCGTCTTCGGCATTCTGTTGGTGCTCATCATTGTTTCGTTCGTTTTCATCACCAACGCCTCCTCGGGCTTCGGGCGTGCGGATCAACGCGTGCGCAACACGCCGTTCTTCGACCGCAACCTCGGCGTGAAACAGGATGTGGAAAAAATTTATCGCGACGCGCAGATCGCGATCGAACTCCAATTCGGCATGCCCGCCGGCTCCGTTCCGCAGTTCGATCAATTCGCGCTCTCCCGCTACGCCGGCCTCTATATGGCCAACCAACTGCGCGTTCCTGAGCCCACCAAGTTCGAGCTCGAACAACACATCAAAACCCTTCGCGTCTTCGCCGGCGAAAACGGTGAATTCGATGCCAGCCGTTACGCCGAATTCCGCGCGCAACTCGGCAAGAACGGCGGTCCTTCCCAAGCCGACGTTCTCCGCGTCCTCGCTGACGACGTGCGCATCGAACGCGTCACCCGCCTTATCGTCGGCCCTGGCTACACGCTGCCCTCCGATGTGAAACGCGAACTCGCTCTCGCCGACACTTCCTGGACGCTCGCCACCGCCACCATCGATCGCTCGAGCTTCACGCCCACCATCACGCCGACCGAAAGCGATCTCACCCGCTTTTTCGAAGAAAACGCGCTGCGCTACACCATCCCCGCGCAGGTGAGCGTGCGCTACGCCGCTTTCGCCGCCGACAATTACCAGTCGGTTCTCCCCGCGCCTTCCGAGCAGGAGATCCGCAATTTCTACGACAGCAACCCGACGCGTTTCCCCGTTCCCGAACGCAAAGCCGGCGAGCTCCCAAATCCCGACGCCGACTTCGCCGCGGTCCGCGCGGATGTCGAAAAAGCGCTCAAAAACGCCGCCGCCGCGCGCGTCGCCTCCAAGGCCGCCGACGACTTCACCGTCGCGATCTACGAAAAGAAAATCACCGCCAACTCGCCCGAGCTCGATCAGCTCCTCGCGCAGTTCAACGTCACGCTCAAAGACACGCCTCCTTTTAGCTACGACAACGTGCCCGCCGAGCTCGGCCGCAATCCCGCGATCCCCGCCGCCGCCCTCCGCCTGAACGCCGAGCGTCCCGTTTCCGAAGCCATTCCCACCGAAACCGGCAGCGTCGTTCTCTTCTGGCAGGACACCATTCCCTCACGCCAACCCGACTTCGCCGAGGTCCGCGATCGCGTCTCCGCCGATTACATCGCGCAACAAAAAGATGTCCGCTTCGCCGAGCTCGGTCGCACGCTCCGCTCCGGCATCGAGTCCCGCATGAAAGCCGGCGAGTCTTTCGACAAAGCCGCTTCCGCCGCCGCGGCCGCCGCCAGCGTGAAGGTGGAAACAAAAACGCTTCCCGCCTTCACCCTCCGTGAGCCTCCGCAAGATTTCGATCCCACGCTCTACCGTGTGCTTCAGGATCTCGAGCAAGGCCAGGTCTCTGAAATGGCCACCGCCGCCGACAAAGGCGTGATCGCCTACGCTCAGGCCAAGACGCTGCCCGATCTGTCCGATGCCAATCCGCAATACGCGGAACTGCGCAAGCGCATCGCGCAAACCAACGCCTCGGCCAACGGCTACACGTTCTTCCAACAGCTCGTGCAACAAGAACGCGCCAAATCCGGCGCCATGCAAAACTGAGCGCAGCTCGTGTCTCACCGCCCGGTCTTCCGGGCGGTTTTTTTTTGCACCGACGCCTCTCTTGACCGCCGCGTCCCACCAGTTCGTAACCTTCCCCCTTCGCTTCCGTCATTCCTGCCAGCGCCCGGGATTCGACACTTTCCGCACCGCATTCCTTCCCGCTCGCAACTTTTTTCCGTCCATTGTGTTCTCATCTACGTCCGCTTCTTCGACATTTCTGATCCTCTCCATGCGCGTTCGCCTCTTTGTTTTCGCCCTCCTGTTCACCGCCGCTCTGCGTGCCCAAAGTCAGCCCGACGCTTCGGCCGCGGAACGCCCTCTCCGACTGGAGGATGCCATTGCCCTCGCGCTCGATAAAAACTTCGACCTCAAAATCCAGCGTCTCGCGACGGAAAACGCCGAAGACTCCTTCATCATCGCCGACGCCGCGTTCGATCCCACGCTGACGCTCTCGACGGCCCGTTCGTACGCGCAATCCACCGACGGCGTCACCAGCCAGACAGGTTTCGATACGCGCATCGGCGCTTCGCAACGTCTCACCACCGGCGCCACCATCAGCGGCAGCGGCAGTCTCGATCGCACGCGCAATCGCCCGCTGCTCACGGCCAGCCTCAATCCGGTTTATTCGAGCGACGTCGCCTTGTCTGTCCGCCAGCCGCTTCTCAAAAACGGTGGCTTCGCCGCCAATCGCGCCGCCCTCGAACGCGCCCGCATCGGCATCACGCGCGCAGGGTATGAGTTCACGGATTCCGTGCTCTCGCTGATCCGCGCCGTCGAATCCGCCTACTACACCCTTTCCTTCGCCCGCTCGCAGCTCGAAGTCCGCCGCTTCAGCGTGCAAGTCGCCGAAGAACTCCTCGAAGAAAATCGCACGCGCCGCGACGTCGGCACCGCCATCGATCTCGATGTACTGCAGGCCGAAGTGGGCCTCGCCAATGCACGCCGCGCTCTGCTGCTCGCCGAGCAGACCGAGAAAAACGCCTCCGATAATCTCCTCGCGCTCATCAATCCCTTCGAGTTCGACGTCGCGCCCGGCCCGCTCGCGGTTCCGCCGATTGAGAACGTTTCGGCGTCATTCGATCTTTCCTACAAGCTCGCGCGCGACAACAATCCGAACTTCGCCTCCACGCAGCTCTCCATCGAACAACTCAAGCTCGATGCCGAAGCCGCGCGCCGCAACCGCCTACCCACGCTTGATGTCGGCGCCGCTCTCGGCTACAACACGCGCAAAGGCTCCGCTGGCGAAGCCGCGAGCGATGTCTGGGGAAGCGATGGCTATAATTGGCAGGTCGACGCTTCGCTGAATCTCCCGTGGGGCATGCGCGCTGATCGCGCTCGCTATCGCCAAAGCGTCAACAGCCTCAACCGCGAACGCATCCGTCTGCAACAGGTCGACCAAGATCTTCTCGTGCAAGTCCGCGCCGCCGTTCGCGCCGTCGAAACCAACCGCGAAAATCTCTCCATCGCCACCCTCGCCGCACAGCTCAGCGAACAACAATACGAAGCCGAAAAAGCGCGTTATGCGCAGGGCGTCACAACCTTCCGCCGTGTGCAGGAAGCGAAGGAAGATCTCGATACCGCTCGCATCAACGAACTGCAGGCGTTGCTCAATCTGCGCAACGCGCTCGCCGATCTCGCGCGCGTCGAAGCGAGTTCGCTTTCACGCTACCGCATCACGCTCGAACCTTGATCAGCAACTCCAGCGCTTTCATTTTCCGGCCCGTCCTCATCGACGGGCCTTTTTATTGGGATGACCGGCCATCCCCGAAGAGCCGGGCAGCGGCCGGCGCTCCGCTCACGCCTCGTCCTCAAACAACATCTCCGGCGTCGCCGTTTCCGCGTCGACGATCCGATGGGGCGGCAATTGCGTGCGAAACCAGGTGCGCTGTTTCTTCACCAGCGCCCGCGTGTTTTTCGCGATCTCCGCGACCAACTGTTCACGTGGTAATTTTCCTTCGAGCAACTGCAAGGTCTCGCGATAACCGATCGCTCCCGCAGCGCTCGAGTTTTCTTCCAAGCCTTCTGCGCGCAGCCGCGTCACTTCTTCGATCAGACCGTCTTTCAACATCGCTTCAATGCGCGCTTCGATACGTACGCCAAGCGCCGATGCGCCGCGATCGAGCTGGATCAAGAGCGGCGTGAAATCGGCAAACGCACCGGGCTTGCGCGCGAATTCTTCCGCCAGCGCCGTCAGTGTGCGCCCCGACGCCAGGCAACGCTCCAGCGCCCGCGTGACGCGTCGCGGATTCGCCGTATCCAAGTTTCCGATACCGTCCGGATTCAGCAATCGCAGCCGCTTCACCAGCGCCGGTAATCCTTCGCGCTCAAGTTGCGCGTTCACCTCCGCACGTATGCTCTCCGGCACGGATACGTCATCCGCGACCGGTCCGAAAAACGCCTTGAGATAAAAGCCGCTTCCTCCGGTCACCATCACTTGCCGGCCGCGCGCCAGGATGCCGTCAACGGCCGCGCGTGCGAGCGCCACATATTGGGTGATATCCATCCGCTCCCGCACCGGTCGCACATCGATCAAATGATGGGGCACGCGCGCACGCTCCGCTGGCGTCGGCTTCGCCGTACCGATGTCCATCCCTCGGTAGAACAAAAGCGAATCGCACGACACGATTTCGGCGTTGTTCCTCTCCGCCCACTGCAACGCCAGCTCCGTCTTGCCCACGGCCGTCGGGCCTGTGATGACGTGAAGAACTTTTTTGGCGGGCACACTCATGTTTCGCGTCTATGATTTTGCGCATGAAAATTCTCCCGGCCAAGCTCCTCCTTACATTTACCGCTTGTCTCCTCGCCGCTTGCGACCGTCCCGCCGCCACACCGCGCTATCAGGACGACTTTCGTTCGGGTCTGGATCAATGGATCGTCGAACAACAACCCGGCGGTCGCGTCGAAGCGCGCGATGGCGTGCTGCTGATCGAGGATGTCGGGGGTTGCACTGTTTGGTTCCGTCACAAACTCACCGCGCCTGTTTCCATTTCTTATGACGCCACGGTTCGCGCCGATGGACGCGTTTCCGATCTCAACTGCTTCTGGATGGCGAGCGACCCGGAGCACCCCGACGATCTTTTTTATCCCGGCCACACGCGCACGGGCGCTTTTGCGACGTACGATTCGCTGCAAACCTACTACGTCGGCTACGGTGCCAACACCAACACCACCACACGTTTCCGTCGCTACGACGGCACCGGGGCGCGTCCGCTTTTGCCTGAGCATGACCTGACTGATCCGTCCGTGATGCTGGAGCCTGGACGCACCTATCACATCGAAGTGCGTTTCAAAGACGGCCTCGCGGAGTTTCTTCGTGATGGAGAAATCATCCTTCGCTATCGCGATCCCAACCCGCTCAACAGCGGATGGTTCGGTTTCCGCACGGTCTTATCGAAGATCGAAATTAAAAACTTTCAGGTAAACTGAACGCCACAGGCGTGATCGCGGTTTCCTTTTCAGCCGTGGCGCCTATCGTGGCGGTTCCACGGCTGTGAAAGCGCGCTTCATCTACAATCCTCGTTCCGGTTACAACCGGCGCAACCCACGCCTCCTCGAGTACGCGAAGCGTTTCATCGCCACGCACGACCTCGACGCCCGCCTCGCGCCTACGGAACGTCCGCGCCACGCCACCGAGCTCGCGTTGCAAGCGCTTGAGGATGGTTGCGATCTCGTCGTCGCCATCGGGGGCGACGGAACCATGAACGAAGTCGCTTCCGCGCTCGTCGGCTCGCCGGCGGTTTTTGGTCTGATTCCATGCGGTTCGGGCAACGGGCTCGGTCGTCACCTCGGTCTCGCCGGCACCACCGAAAGCGCGTTTCAAACGCTGCTCGACGGCGAACCACGCGTCATCGACACCGGTTCCGCCAATGGTATCCGTTTTTTCAATACAATGGGCGTCGGTTTCGATGCCGAAATCAGCGATCGCTTCAACCGCCTCTCGAGTCGCGGACTGCCCGCCTACATCCGCACCGCGCTAAGCACCATTCTCCGTTTCCGGCGCCAGGCGTACATCATTCGCTCGGAGAACGCTTCGATCGCGACCGATGCGTTCATCATCTCCGTCGCCAACTCCGACCAATACGGCAACGACTGCTTCATCGCTCCTGGCGCCAGCGTCGATGACGGCCGTCTCAATCTCACGGTGATGAAGTCGATCCATGTCCTCAACGTCGTGCCGATGGCGCTACGCCTTTTCACCAAGTCTATCGATCAAAGCTCCAGCGTCCAACGCATGGTCGGCACGCACTTCGTCATCGAGCGTCCGGCGCCGGGGCTGATTCATACCGACGGCGAAACGCACATGACCGACGCACGCGTCGATGTGACAATTCATCCGCGCAGTTTGCGCATCATGGCGCCCCCTCGCCCCGTCGCAGTCAGCGCCTGATGCGAAACTGGACTTCGCGTGGAGGGCCGCTGACATCAGCAACATGCCCTCGCCCACTCCATGGTCCAACTGGACCGTGCTGTCCGATTTTCCACCGCTGGCCTCGCGCACGCTCGCGGAACTGCTCGATGGCGGACAGGCATTTCGCTGGAACCGTCTGCCCGACGACAGCTGGCTCGGCGTATGGGCCGATTTTGTGGTGCAAATCCGACCTCTTGCCGACTCGCGCGTCGAATGGAGAGCGCCCGCGCCTCGGAGCGCAGCGACCGCACTGGCTCTTCACACGTATCTCGGAAACACGGCTCACTTCGCGCATCTCATCGACGCACTCCCGTGGAGATCGGACGAGCATCTCGCTCGCTGCATGAATGCATTCCCCGGCCTGCGCATTCTGCGACAGCCTTTCGGCGAAACGCTTCTCGGATTTCTCTGCAGCGCGACCAAGCAGATCGTGCAGATCAAACAAATGATGGAGCTTCTCGCGGTGCGTCATGGCACACCGCTCGCCGTGCTCCCGTCAGATGCCAGTGGCAACGCGCGCATCGTTCATCGTCTCCCCGACTGGTCCACCCTCGCGTCCGTATCCGAAAAACTACTACGCGAATGTTTGCTCGGTTTTCGCGCGCGCTACATTCACGACACCGCGCAATTCCTCTCACGCAACCCCGGCTGGCTCGAAGCGACTGAACAACTCCCCTACACCGAAGCCAAAGAACGCCTTTGCTCACTCCCCGGCGTCGGCGAAAAAGTCGCCGACTGCGTCCTACTCTTCGGCGCGGGAAAAATGGAGGCATTCCCCGTCGATGTCTGGATCCTGAAGACACTGGAAACACGCTACGGACTCACTGGATGGAAACCCGCGCAGGTTGCTCAATTTGGTCGCGCCCACTTCGGCCCCGCCGCCGGCCTTGCCCAGCAGTTTCTCTTCGCTTACGAGCGCGCCGCGAAAAAGACGTCGCTGACACAATGAGCTCAGGACGGACAATACGGAGCATTGTCCCTACGAAAAAATGAGCCTGCATCGAACGAGATCAACGCAGGCCGGGTAACGTCGGCGACTGAAACGCGTTACTGCGAACGCTGGATCAGCTCGACCTCGTAGCCTTCGGGCGCGTCGATGAACGCGATGAGGCCGCTGCCGCTTTGCGTCGGGCCGTCGCTGAGTTCGTAGCCGCGTTTCTTGAGTTCGGCGGCGAAGGCGTTGAGGTCATCGACCTCGAACGCGAGATGGACGAGATCGGGCTGCACTTGCACCGGCTCGGCGCCAGGCGGCATCTGGCAGATTTCGATTTCTTCGTCGCTGTTGGGCGTCGCGAGAAAAGCGAGTTGGGCGCCACGCGGCGAGGTGTGACGGCGCGAGACTTTTAGTCCGAGCGCGTGCTCGTAGAACTTCACGGTGCGCTCGAGATCGTTCACGCGCATGCGCGTATGCAGAAGTTTTTTGACCATGGCGCGGACGATGGGATGCGGGAAAAAAAAAGCAAATAGACGACGCGCCGCAGCGCCCACGACATCATCGCATCACAAAAAAACCGCCGACGTTTCCGTCGGCGGTTTTGAATAAAACGCTTAAAGCGAGAAGTGGGCTCAGGAAGCAGCCGGGCTGGCCTGCGCGGCTTCCGGGACATCGTCGCCGAAGGGCAGCGTGACCTTGAGCTTCTTGTAGACCGGGAGGCCGGTGCCAGCAGGGATCAGATGACCCATGATGACGTTTTCCTTGAAGCCCTTGAGCATATCGACCTTGCCGAGCGTCGAAGCGTCGGTGAGCACGCGGGTCGTTTCCTGGAAGGAAGCGGCCGAGATGAAGCTCTCCGTTTCGAGCGAGGCCTTGGTGATACCCAAGAGGATCGGCTCGGCTTCGGCAGGCTTGCCACCCGCTTCTTCGATGCGGCGATTGGTGGCGATGAAGGTCGTGCGATCGACCTGCTCGCCCCAGAACCACTCGGTGTCACCCGGATCGGTGATACGCACCTTGCGGAGCATCTGGCGGATGATGATTTCGATGTGCTTGTCGTTAATGGTCACACCTTGGAGGCGGTAGACTTCCTGCACTTGGGAGATAAGGAAGTCGTAGAGCGCGGACGGGCCGAGGATCTCGAGGATTTCGTGCGGGTCGGCGGAGCCTTCGGTGAGGTGCTGGCCTTTGTGAACCACGTCGCCGGGCTGCACGATGATGTGCTTGCCGGCGGGGATGAGGTGTTCCTCTTCCTGCGCGGTCTCTTCGTTCTTCACGACCAGCTTGCGCTTGCCACGGATGGTGCCTTCGAACGACACGATACCGTCGATGCGGGCCATTTCGGCCGCGTCTTTCGGACGACGGGCTTCGAAGAGCTCGGCGATACGCGGGAGACCGCCGGTGATGTCCTTGGTCTTGGACGCCTGGCGCGGGGTCTTGGCGAGCAGCGCGCCGGGGGCGATGATGTCGCCTTCGTTGACGGCGATCTGCGCACCGACGGGCACCGAATAAGCCGCAAGAGGTTTGTTGGAAGCGTCGCGAACTTCGATCTGAGGATTGAGGTCTTCCTTGTGCTCGATGACGACCGTGGCAATGCGGCCCGACGCTTCGTCGAGTTCGCGCTTCACGGTGACGCCGGGGATCATGTCCTTGAAGACGAGCGTACCACCCTTTTCGGAGAGAACCGGAACGTTGTACGGATCCCACTGAGCGAGAACGGAGCCTTTCTCGATGTGCTGACCGTCGGCGACGTGCAGGAAGGAGCCGACGACGATGTTGTAGCTTTCGAGTTCGTGGTCTTCAGCGTCCACGATCTGGATGGAGCCTGTCTTGTTGAGCACGATGGCGGCGCCGTCGGCCGTTTCCACGAGGCGGAGACCGCGGTACTTGACGATACCGCTGGAGCGGACGCGGATCTCGGGGGTCTTGAAACCACCGGTCGCGACACCACCGATGTGGAACGTGCGCATGGTGAGCTGCGTGCCGGGCTCGCCGATGGACTGCGCGGCGATGATGCCGATGGAGTCACCGACTTTGGCGAGGCGGTTCGTGGCGGGATTGATACCGTAGCTCTTCGCATCGATGCCGTGACGGCTGGTCGAAGTGAGCGGTGACATGACCTTCACGCGCTCAATGCCGGAATCTTCGATCTTGGAGGCGATTTCCTCGGTGATGAGATCGCCGGAGCCGACGAGAAGCTCGGTCGGGTTGAGCGGGTTGTAAACATCGTCGCTGGAGCAGCGGCCGACGATACGTTCGCGGAGGCTGACGATTTCGTCGTCGCCTTCGAAAATGGCCTTCTTCCAAACGCCATCGCGGGTGCCGCAATCTTCTTCGGAGATAACCACGTCCATGGCGACGTCGCACAGCTTACGGGTGAGGTAGCCGGCGTCAGCGGTCTTGAGCGCGGTGTCGGCGAGACCCTTGCGGGCGCCGTGGGTCGAGATGAAGTACTCGAGAACCGTGAGACCTTCGCGGAAGGACGAGAGAATCGGGCGTTCGATGATTTCGCCGGAGGGCTTGGCCATAAGACCGCGAGTACCGCACAGCTGGCGAACCTGCTGTTTGTTACCGCGAGCACCGGAGTCCATCATGATGTACACCGGGTTGACCTCAGTACGGCCATCGTTGGCTTCAAGTTTCGCGAATACGGCCTTGGCGATCTTGTCGGTGGCGCCGGTCCAGATGTCGACGACCTTGTTGTAGCGTTCGCCGTCGGTGATGATACCCTTCGAGAACTGGCTTTCGACTTCGGCGATCTTCTTACGGGATTCGGCGACGATATCCTTCTTTTCTTCGGGGATGATCATGTCGTCGATACCAATGGAGATACCGGCTTGGAAGGCGGTCTGGAAGCCGAGCTCCTTGAGCTTGTCGAGCGTGACGACGGTCTCGGAATCGCCCGCCACCTTGTAGGTGTTGAGGATGAGATCGCCGAGTTTGCCCTTCGGAACGGGGAAGTTCACGAAGCCGAGGCCTTGGGGCCAGATCTGGTTGAAGATCACGCGGCCGACCGTCGTGCGGAGGACCTTGCGCTCCTTGTTGCCGTAAACGGTCTCCTTACCGAAGTCGGGATTGGGAATATCGACCCAATCGTGGACCTTGAGGGCACCGTCGGCTTTGGCGAAAAGGACTTCCTGCAGACCGGCGAGGAGCGGCACATGGTCGCCCTTGGCCGGCTTCTTGCGGGGTTCGACGGTGAGATAGTACGCACCGAGGACGATGTCCTGCGAGGGCGTGAGAATCGGCTTACCGGACGACGGGGAGAAGATGTTGTTGGTCGCCATCATGAGGAGTTTGCACTCCATCACGGCCTCGAGCGAGAGCGGCACGTGCACGGCCATCTGGTCACCGTCGAAGTCGGCGTTGTAAGCCGTACACACGAGCGGGTGGACGCGGATAGCTTCGCCTTCGATCAACACGGGCTCGAAAGCTTGGATAGAGAGACGGTGCAGCGTGGGCGCGCGATTGAGGAGGACCGGGTGGCCCTTGGTGACTTCTTCGAGGATGTCCCACACTTCGGGGGACTTTTTCTCGATCATCTTGCGGGCACCGCGGACGGTGTGCACAAAGCCGAGTTCCTTGAGGCGACGGATGATGAACGGCTCGAAGAGAACGAGCGCCATCTTCTTCGGGAGACCGCATTGATTGAGCTTCAGCTCGGGGCCGATGACGATCACGGAACGGCCGGAATAGTCGACGCGCTTACCGAGAAGGTTTTGGCGGAAACGGCCCTGCTTGCCCTTGAGCATGTCCGAGAGGGACTTCAAGGGGCGGTTGCCGGCGCCGGTGACGGGACGGCCATGGCGGCCGTTGTCGAAGAGCGCGTCCACGGCTTCCTGCAGCATGCGCTTTTCGTTGTGAATGATCACATCGGGCGTCTTGAGCTGCATCAGGTTCCGCAGACGGTTGTTGCGGTTGATGACGCGGCGATAGAGGTCGTTGAGGTCAGAGGTCGCGAAGCGGCCGCCTTCGAGAGGAACGAGCGGGCGCAGGTCAGGCGGGATGACGGGCAACACTTCGAGCACCATCCACTCCGGACGGGACTTCGAATGGATGAAGCCTTGGATGACCTTGAGGCGCTTCGAGAGCTTTTTCTTGATCTGCTTCGACTTGGTCGCGCGCATCTGCTCCTGAAGCTCGGCCACGGTGGCATCGAGGTCCATTTTGGCGAGGGCTTCGCGAACGGCTTCGGCGCCCATTTTGGCGACGAAGGAGTCGTCACCGTATTCGTCGAGCGCCTGACGGTATTCGACGTCGGTGAGGAGCTGCTTGGGCTCGAGCGGGGTCTTGCCCGGATCGACGACCATGTAGTTCTCGTAATAGATCACGCGCTCGAGCGATCGGGCGGTCATGTCGAGCAAGAGGCCGAGGCGGCTCGGCATGCTCTTGAGGAACCAGATGTGGGCGACGGGAACGGCGAGTTCGATGTGGCCCATGCGCTCGCGGCGGACGCGGGCGATCGTCACTTCGACGCCGCAACGATCGCAAACGACGTCCTTGTATTTGATGCGCTTGTACTTTCCGCAGGCGCATTCGTAGTCGCGGACCGGGCCGAAGATCTTCTGACAGAAGAGGCCGCCCGGTTCGGGCTTGAAGGTGCGGTAGTTGATGGTCTCGGGATTTTTGACCTCACCCTTCGACCAGTTGCGGATCGTTTCGGGCGAGGCGACCGTGATGGAGACGCAATCGAACGGGTTCTCGTCGAGACCGAGAGCCGAGCGGGCTTCATCGCGGGCAGAGGACGCGGCGGTTTCTGCGGGTTGAATGCTCATTTATGATTCCCTGTGTAGTTGATTAAAGGATACGAGTGACGCGGTCCGGTCAGAGACCGGTGCCGGTGGCGCCGAAGCCGAGGGCGTCGCGCTTGCTCAGCTTGATATCGAGACCCAGCGATTGGATTTCCTTGATCAACACGTTGAACGACTCGGGCGTACCGGCCTGCAGCGTGTTGTCGCCCTTGACGAGCGATTCGTAGATCTTGGTGCGGCCCTGCACGTCGTCGGACTTGACGGTGAGGAGTTCCTGCAGGGTGTGCGCCGCGCCGTAGGCTTCGAGCGCCCACACTTCCATTTCGCCGAAGCGCTGGCCACCGTACTGGGCCTTACCGCCCAGCGGCTGCTGGGTGACGAGCGAGTACGGACCGACGGCGCGAGCGTGGATCTTGTGCGAAACCAAGTGGTTGAGCTTCATCATGTAGATGTAGCCTACCACGACCTGCTGGTCGATTTTCTCGCCGGTGCGGCCGTCGAACAGTGTCGATTTGCCCGAGGTGGGGAGGCCGGCCTCCTTGAGGTATTCGCGGACTTTCTTTTCCGGGATACCGTCGAAGACGGGCGTGGCGACCTTGATGCCGAGCTTCTTACACGCCCAGCCGAGGTGAGTTTCCAACACCTGACCGACGTTCATGCGCGAAGGCACGCCGAGCGGGTTCAAGCAGATTTCGACCGGAGTACCATCGGGGAGGAAGGGCATGTCTTCCTCGGGGACGATCTTGGCGACCACACCCTTGTTACCGTGACGGCCAGCCATCTTGTCGCCGACTTCGAGCTTTTGCTTGGTGGCGATGTAAACCTTGACCTGCTTGATGGCGCCGCTGCCTGCGTCGTCACCGGCTTCGATACCGGCGACCTTGCGTTCGCGATCGGCTTCGAGCTCGTCGAACTTCGACTGATACGAGCCGATGATCTCCATGATCTTGATGCGAACCGGGGACGGGTCGATCTCGACGTGTTTGGAGACAGCCGCGAGTTTGCGGAGGAGCGTCTTGGTGATCTTCCGATTGGCCGGGATGATGACCTCGTTGGTCTGACCGTTGATCACATCGAGCGGAATCTTTTCGCCCAGAAGGATGTTGGAGAGGGCCTCGGTGAGGCCTTCGCGCAACTTGTCCATCTGCGTCTTGTAGTCTTCCTGGATCTGCTTGGTCTGACGGCGGCGATCCGAGGGAGAGAGTTTCTCTTTCTCGAAATCGATGCGGCTGGAGACTTTCACATCCATGACGATGCCGGTGACGCCGGAGGGGACGACCAAGGAGGTGTCCTTCACGTCGGCGGCCTTTTCACCGAAGATCGCGCGGAGGAGTTTTTCTTCGGGAGCGAGCTCGGTCTCGGACTTCGGCGTGATCTTACCGACGAGGATGTCGCCGGGCTTCACTTCCGCACCGACGCGGATGACGCCGTTGTGGTCGAGATTCTTGAGCGCTTCTTCGCCGACGTTCGGGATGTCGCGGGTGATTTCTTCCGGTCCGAGCTTCGTGTCACGTGCGGTGACTTCGAATTCCTGGATATGGATCGAGGTGAAGATGTCTTCCTTGAGGACCTTTTCGGAGATCAGGATCGCGTCTTCGAAGTTGTAACCGTTCCACGGCATGAACGCCACGAGGACGTTGCGGCCGAGCGCCATTTCGCCCTTCTCGGTCGAGGGACCGTCGGCGATGATCTGGCCGGCTTTGATCTTCTCGCCCTTGGCGACGATCGGCTTCTGGTTGAAGCAGGTGCCCGCGTTTGAACGCATGAATTTGCGCAGCTCGTAAACGTACACGCCAGCCTTGGCGTCGGTCTTCGGAGAGCGGTCGAAGTTGCGCGGGAGTTCGCCATCGGAAGTGATGACGATGCGCTTGGCGTCGACGGAGGCGACGATGCCCTTTTCTTCGGCGACCACGACGATCTTCGAGTCGCGAGCGACGCGCTCTTCGATACCGGTGCCGACGAAGGGCGACTCGGCTTGGAGCAACGGCACGCCTTGGCGTTGCATGTTCGCGCCCATGAGCGCGCGGTTAGCGTCGTCGTGCTCAAGGAACGGAATCATACCCGCGGCGATCGAGATGACCTGCTTGGGCGAGACGTCCATGAGATCGACTTCGGAGGGCGAGACTTCAATGAATTCGCCGTCTTTGCGGACTGCGACTTTGCCGACGAAATTACCTTTTTCGTCGAGCTCGGAATTGGCCTGGGCGATAACCTTGCCCTCCTCCTGGTCGGCGGTGAGATACTCGATCTTGTCGGTGGCGCGGCCGTCTTTGACGAGACGGTACGGGGTTTCGATGAAACCGAATTCGTTGACGCGCGCGTAGGTCGAAAGTGAGTTGATCAGACCGATGTTCGGACCTTCAGGCGTTTCGATCGGACAAATGCGGCCATAGTGCGACGGGTGAACGTCGCGGACTTCGAAGCCGGCGCGGTCGCGATTGAGACCACCAGGCCCGAGGGCGGAGAGACGACGCTTGTGCGTGACCTCGGCGAGCGGGTTGATCTGGTCCATGAATTGCGACAGTTGCGAACGGGCAAAGAAGTCGCGGATGACGGTCGTGAGCGCCTTCGGGTTGATGAGCTTTTGCGGCGTGATCGAGTCGACCGATTGATCGTACATCGTCATGCGCTCGCGAACGAGACGCTCGGTGCGGCTGAGGCCCACGCGGCATTGGTTGGCGAGAAGTTCGCCCACCGTGCGGACGCGGCGGCTGCCGAGGTGATCGATGTCATCAACAACGCCTTCGCCGCGCTTGAGGCGGACGAGGTACTTCGTGGCGGCCACGATGTCGTTGCTCTCGAGGATGCGTTGCTCGATGTCGACCTTGAGGCCGAGCTTTTGGTTGACCTTGTAGCGACCGACGCGGCCGAGGTCGTAGCGCTTGGGATCGAAGAACAACCGCTTGAGGAGGGCCTTGGCGTTGGCCGTGGTCGGCGGTTCGCCGGGGCGGAGGCGCTTGTAGATTTCCTTGAGCGCTTCCTCTTCGTTGCGGGTCGGGTCTTTCTTGAGCGCGCGGATGATCGCGCCTTCGTCCACCGCCGTATCGATCACGCGGATCGTGGTGATGTCGTGTTTCTCGAAAGTGCGGACGATCTGCTTGGTGAGAGGCTCAAACGCGCGGGCGAGCACGACACCCTTTTGGGCGTCGATCGCGTCTTCGACGAGGACGAGCGTGGAGACGTTCTCCATGTCGAGCGCCTTGGAAACTTTGAGCTCCTTGATCTCGTAGAAGAGATTGAGGATATCGATATCGGAGCTGTAGCCGATGGCGCGGAGGAGCGTCGTGATGAGGAACTTGCGACGACGACGACGGCGGTCGAGATAGACGTAGAGCAGATCGTTATTGTCGAACTGCACTTCGAGCCAGGTGCCGCGGTCGGGAATGACGCGGAAAGAATGGAGAGGCTTGCCGTTGGCGTGAGGCGTGACCTCGAAGGCGATGCCGGGCGAGCGGTGGAGCTGGGAGACCACGACACGCTCGGCGCCGTTGATGATGAACGAGCCGCGCTCGGTCACCATGGGGATCTCACCCATGTAAATTTCTTCGTCCTTGATGAAGTCTTCCTCGCGGAGGCGGAGCTTCACGTAGAGGGGAACCGAGTAGGTGATACCTTCGCGGATGCACTCGATCTCGGTGTTTTTGGATTCGCCCAGCGTGTAGGAGACGTACTCGAGCACGAGACGGCCATCGTACGACTCGATCGGGAAAACTTCGCGGAAAACGGCCTCGAGGCCCTGCGGCTTGCGCTGCTTGTCGGGGATGCCTTTCTGCAAAAAGTCCAGATAGGACGTGATCTGAATCTCGATCAGATTCGGCGGTTGGATGACTTCTTTGAGTTTACCGAAGTTATTGCGGTCGGCCATGGATTTTCCCGGTTGATTGATGAAAAATACGGAGCGCTCGGAGCAGGCGGCGCGAAAAAATTAGCCGCAAACGGACGAGCAAGCGTCGTCAATTGCGGCAAGCTGCACTAACAAAGAACAAAATGGAAAAAAGGCAAAGGACAGGCCGCGCGCGTGCACAGCCTGTCCCGCAGAAAACGGATACTTTGCGATGTTGAACGCCAAGTAATTACTTGAGTTCGACCTTCGCGCCGGCGGCCTCGAGCTTCTTCTTGATTTCTTCGGCTTCGGCCTTGGGAGCGTTTTCCTTGACGGGCTTCGGAGCGCCTTCGACGAGGTCTTTGGCTTCCTTGAGGCCCAGGCCAGTGATGGCGCGGACTTCCTTGATGACGCCGATCTTGTTCGCACCGGCGTCCACGAGGACGACGTTGAACTCGGTCTGCGCTTCGGCGGCCGGAGCGGCGCCACCGCCAGCGGCGGGAGCGGCGACAACAGCGGCAGCGGCGGAGACGCCCCACTTGGCCTCGAGGTCTTTAACGAGGGCGGCGAGTTCGAGAACGGGCTGGGCGGACAGCCATTCGATGACTTGGTCTTTAGTGATGTTGCTCATGATGATCTCCTGAAGTCGCTAGCGGTTTCGAGGAATGAAACGCGTTTAAGAGACGTGTCCCCTAGCGGGCTTCGCTTGATGTTGTATCCCGCCACCACGCGAAGCGGGCGGCGGAAAAGGGTTGATACGGTGGGTTTAGGCGGCGGGTTGCTCGGACTCCTTCTTGACCTTCGCGTCGAGGACGCGAACGAAGGCAGCGGCGTTCGAGGTGAACAGGCTGAGCAGTTGAGCGCGCAGCGCGTCGAAGGACGGAAGATCGGCGATGGCCGCGAGGTCCTTGGCGGAGACAATCTTGTTGTCCATCACGCCGACTTTGACTTCGAGCTTCTGCTTCTCTTCGAAGAACTTCTTGAGGATCTTGGCGACGCCAGCCGGGTTCTTGCCACCGACGATGATCGCGGTGGGGCCGGCCAACGAATCCTCAAACTCGGGCAGGCCGAGGGTCTTGGCGGCCACACGCAGCGAGCTGTTCTTCACCACGTGGAACTCGGCATTTTCATTGGCGAGGTTCTTACGCAGTTCGGAGACGTCCGCGACCGTGACTTTGGCAAAGTTGGCGAGGATGACGTAGTCAGACTTTTTGAGGTGACTCTCGACCTCGGCGATCAGGTAATTTTTTTCAGCTCTCATGGTCGGGCTCCTTAGAATTTGTTGTATTCGGTCGAAGCGAGGCGGATGCCCGGGCTTTGGCTCGAAGAGATAAAGACGCTCTTGATGTACTGGCCCTTGAAGGAGGCCGGCTTGGCCTTGCCGATGGCTTCGATGACGGCGGCGGCGTTCTCCGCGATCTGCGTAGCGGTGAAGGAGCGCTTGCCGATGCCGACGCCGATGTTGGCGCCTTTGTCCATCTTGAACTCCACGCGACCGGCCTTGACGGCCTTGATGCCAGCGACGACATCATCGGTCACGGTGCCGGACTTCGGGTTGGGCATGAGGCCCTTGGGACCGAGAACGCGGGCGAGCGTGCGGACCTGCTTCATGGCTTCGGTGGTCGCGATGGCGACGTCGAAATCGAGCCAGCCTTCGTTGATCTTGGCCATCAGGTCTTGGAGACCGGCCTGATCGGCGCCGGCGTCGAGAGCGGCCTGCGGATTGTCGGTGAAGACGATGACACGGACCTTCTTACCCGAGCCGTTGGGCAGCGGCGTGGTGCCGCGGACCATCTGGTCGCCTTGGGCGGGATCGACGCCGAGGTGGAAGGAGAGCTCGACGGTTTCGTCGAACTTGGCCTTCGGAAATTTATTGAGGACTTCCACGGCTTCTTGAAGGCCGTAGTCCTTGTTCAGATCAGCGACCTCGAGGGCGCTGCGATAGCGTTTGCTTGGTTTTACGGGCATTGAGGACTCCTTGCGGTGCGAACGTTCCGGGCGGAACTCCCGCGTTGAGTTTGGGTTGAGAAGAATCAGTCGATGACGTCGATGCCCATGTTACGGGCGGTACCGGCGATGATCTTGATGCCGGCTTCTTCGTCTTTCGCGTTCATGTCGGCCTTCTTGATGTTCCAGATTTCGGCGAGCTGTTTGCGCGTGACTTTGCCGACCTTGTCCTGGTTGGGCTTGGCCGAGCCGCTGGCGATGTTGGCAGCCTTCTTGAGGAGGACGCTCGCGGGCGGGGACTTGAGAATGAACGTAAAGCTCTTGTCGGAATAGACCGTGATGACGACCGGCAGGATCATGCCGTTCTGGTCTTTGGTGCGGGCGTTGAATTCCTTACAAAACGCCATGATGTTGACGCCTTGAGCACCGAGAGCGGGGCCCACCGGGGGCGCGGGATTGGCGGCGCCAGCCGGGAGTTGAAGGCGGATATAACCTTGGATCTTCTTAGCCATGATGAATGAAGTGGCGGGTGATTAGTGACGTGTGGTTGCGTGGGCGAACGTCGGCGGTTGCAAAGAGGCGTCGCTTTATTCGGTAATGCGTTGCACCTGCCAGTATTCGAGCTCGACCGGCGTAAAACGGCCGAAAATGGAAACGGAAATCTTGAGCTTGCCGCGCGCGGGGTCGATCTCGTCGATCCGGCCGGTGAGGTTGGCGAAGGCGCCGTCGGTGATTTTGACCTCTTCGCCGATTTCGTAGGAAACTTTGGGCACTTCTTTGCCCGAGGCCGCTTCGACGCGGGCCTTGATTTCATCGATCTCGGCCTGACGCAGAGCCGCAGGGCGGTCGCCGCCGACGAAACCGATGACGCCCGCCACTTCCTTCACGAAGTACCAGGGCTTGTTGATGAGCTTGTTGTCTTCTCCATACAGACGCATCTGGATAAAGACATAGCCCGGATAGAGCTTACGGGTCTTGGTGGATTTTTTGCCGCCTTTTACTTCAGAAACGACCTCCGTCGGAAGGAGGACTTCAAAGATATAGTCATCGAGCTCTTCCTGCTTTTTGAATTTCTCGATGTAAGTTTTCACCTTGCCCTCCTGACCGGAGAGAGTGTGAAGGGCGAACCACTGAGCGCCAGCAGGTGTAGTGACTTGGGCGGACATGAAAGAAGAGATTAGCTAACCCAGCTGGTGAAAAGATCCACGACTTGATACAGGGCGAAGTCGCTGATGCTCGTGAAAAGACCGAGGAGAACCGCCCCGACGATAACCACGATAGTCGAATCGCGCAGTTCCGAACGAGTAGGCCACGTGGCTTTCTTCAACTCGTCGATCATTTCGCCGGTGAAGACCCGGATGCTGCGGAACGGATTTTTCATGGGGAGGGAAATTTGGCAGGCGCGGAGGGACTCGAACCCCCAACCGACGGTTTTGGAGACCGC
>CALFXL010000067.1 GCA_937958045.1 uncultured Opitutaceae bacterium
GCACCGCCAACGCCCACAAGCACATGGTCAACGTGAAGCTCAAGGGCGACACGATCCCCCATGATGTCATCGGCGAATACGATGGCGGCCGCGTTCTCCTCCGTCCCGCCACCACCGGTACCGGCCTCATCGCCGGCGGCGGTGTCCGCGCCGTGCTTGAAGCCGCTGGCATCAAGAACGTGCTCACGAAGTCCATGGGCTCCAAGAACCACATCGCCGTGGTGCACGCGACGCTCAACGGCCTCCGTCAGCTCCGCCTCGCGGAAGAAATCAAGAACACCCGTTCCGCGTCCTGATTGTACGCCTGCTTCCTCTCTGAAATGCCCGCACGTTAATGACGTGTGGGCGCAGGAGACCGGGGCAGGGCGTTTGTTTTTCCAACCTCTCATCCGAGTCCCGTCTGATGCGCGGGGCGCCTTTAGGAAACTTATGAAACTCCACGAACTCAAAAACGTCCCCGGTGCCGTGCACCGCAAGAAGCGCGTTGGCTGCGGCGAAGGCGGCGGCCATGGCAAGACCTCCGGTCGCGGTGGCAAAGGCCAGACCGCTCGCTCCGGCGGCTCCATCCGTCCAGGCTTTGAAGGCGGCCAGATGCCCCTTTATCGCAAACTCCCGCACCGCGGCTTCAATAACGCCAACTTCCGCACCGCCTACGCGACGGTGAACGTCGGCGATCTCGCCAAGCTCGACGCCTCAGTCTCCGAAGTCACCGCCGAAGTGCTCGCCCAGCACGGTATCATCCGTGCCGACGGCCGCGCTCTCAAGGTGCTCGGCGATGGTGAAATCTCCCGCGGGCTCAAAGTCACTGCGGCCAAGTTCACCGAGTCGGCCAAGGCCAAGCTCGAAAAAGCCGGCGGCCAGGCAATTGTCGCCTGAGCTATTCCTTTCGCTTGTAGAAACCGGCCGGTGTCCCCCAAAACGTACACCGGCCGGATTTCCATTCTCCGGGTCCCGCATCACTTTTTACTACTTCCCCACCTGTGCTCTCCGCATTCACGAACTCGCTGAAAATCCCCGAGCTTCGCTCCCGTATTTTCTATACGTTGGCCCTCCTGTTCGTCGCCCGCGTAGGCGCGCATATCCCGCTCCCCGGCCTGGACCCGAAGCCGTTGCAGGATTTCTTTGCCGCCCAGACCGCCGCCGGTTCCGGCGCGCTCGTGGGGCTGTATAACATGTTCACGGGCGGTGCGCTTGTGAAAGGCGCGGTCTGTGCCCTTGGCATCATGCCATACATCAGCGCCTCGATCATTTTCCAGCTGATGACCGCGGTTGTCCCCGCGCTCAGCCGCCTCCAACAGGAAGGCGATGTCGGCCGCCAGAAACTCACGCAGTACACCCGTTATGCCACGGTGATCATCTGTTTGATCCAAGGCACGCTGCTCATCCTCGCGCTCGAAAACCCCGGACGCCTCTTTAATGGCTACGATGTCGCCCAATACGGCTCGATCGTCATCGCTCCGGAAACCTGGTTCTTGATCACCTCGGTGATCTTCATGACCGCCGGCACCATGATGCTCATGTGGCTCGGCGAACAAATCACCCAACGTGGCATCGGCAACGGCGTGTCGCTCCTCATCACCGTCGGTATTCTTGCCGACATTCCCGGCGCCGCCACCGCGACCTACCAACTCTTTTTCGCCCCGATCGGCGTCGCCAAGCTCGGACCCTTGGAAGGTATCGTCATGGTCGGCATGTTCATCCTGGTGACGATGGGCATCATCATGGTGGTCCAAGGCCAGCGTAAGATTCCGGTCCAGTACGCCAAGCGTGTCGTCGGCAACAAGGTCATGGGCGGTCAGAGCTCGTTCCTCCCGCTCAAGGTCAACTACTCGGGCGTCATGCCCGTCATCTTTGCTTCGGCCATCCTGCTCTTCCCGCAGCAGCTGTTCTCCTGGCTCGGCGCTACCATGAACTGGAAGTGGATGATCGAAGCTTCGAACAATCTCCTTCGCGGTCACTGGACGTATTACGCCATCATGTCCGTGCTTATCCTTTTCTTCAGCTATTTCTGGGTGTCCGTGATGTTCAAACCGATCCAGATCGCGGACGATCTTAAGAAGTATGGCGGCTACATCCCTGGCGTTCGCCCCGGTGAACCGACCGCACGTTTCCTCGACTTCATCATGACGCGCATGACCCTCGCGGGGGCGATTTTCCTCACGATCATTGCCGTCATGCCCGACGTGCTCCTCTTCGAGCTCGATGTGCCGCAACGCATCGCTGTGTTCTTCGGCGGCACCGGCATGCTGATCACGGTCGGCGTCATTCTCGATACGATGAAGCAGGTCGAGACCTTCCTCCTGCAGCGTCATTACGACGGCTTCCTCAAAAAAGGTCGCATCCGTGCCCGCAATCCCTCGGCGGCCAGCGCCATCGGTGAAGCGGCGGATATGAAGACGGTCGGCAAGCTCTGGCTTGTCCTCGGCATCATCTTCCTCGTGGGCATCGCGGCTTGGGCGGCGAAATTCCTCCAGAACTAAGAATTCGTTCTTTACTTCGGACGAAGTGCCTGCCATCTCCGACCTCTTTTCTCCTTTCGGCGCTCCCGCCAAAATTAAGTTAGTCATAGCTGGTTCGCCCGCTTCCTTGCCGGAAAACGTCATGAACCAGCTTCGTTCTTTGAATATTGAGCACGTCTCTCCCGTCGGCCTACTGCGACTGGAGATTTCGCGCCGCACGCCGCTCGGCCTCCAAGCTCAGCGACATGCTCGGCAGGGCCCGCCCCTCGCCGAAGATCTCAGCCTCGCGCTTCTGCGACGCTGGTTCTGGACGCGCAAACCTGATGCGGGTTTTCTCTTGGAAGGATTCCCGGCTACGTTGCTCCAAGCACAAGTACTCGATGAATGGCTCGAAGTCCGCGACGAACGCCTGCACGGCGTCATCGGCGCTGGAGACGCACCGCAGCCCATCATCGATCATTACCGCGCCCACGGGTTCGATATCTACGAACCCAGCGCATTGGCGGCCTGATTTATGATTCCCATCAAAAATAAAGAGGGGATCGCGCGCATGCGCGAGGCCTGCGCCATCGCCGCCAACGTCCTGCAACGCCTTAAAGAGAGCGTTCAACCCGGGATCACTACTTACGACTTGGATCAGATTGCTCGAAAACTCATCGAGCAAAGCGGAGCCCGGAGTGCCTGCCACGGCTATAAACTCGGTCCGCGTTACCCGGCGTTTCCCTCTTACTCCTGTATTTCCGTCAACGACGAAGTGGTTCACGGCATCGGCTCGCTCAAGCGAGTCCTCAAAGATGGCGATATTGTCTCCCTCGATGTCTCTGTGGTTTATAATAACTACATCGGTGACAATGCCTATACCATGGCGGTTGGCCGCGTGGAACCACGCGTTGAAGAACTCCTTCGCGTGAGTCGCGAAGCCCTCGCTCTCGGCATCAAACAAGCCGTGGTTGGCAATCGCATCGGCGATATCTCGTACGCGATTCAAAAGCACGTGGAGTCGCACGGTTTTAGCGTCGTTCGCGACATGGTCGGCCACGGGGTCGGTCTTTCGATGCACGAAGAACCGCAGATCCCGAACTTCGGGCGACGCAACACGGGAGACAAGATCAAGCCGGGCATGACCCTTGCCATCGAGCCCATGGTCAATCTCGGCGGTTACAAGGTGAAGACACTCAGCGACGGCTGGACAGTGGTCAGTGCCGACGGATCGCCCTCCGCGCACTTCGAACACACCGTGCTCACGACCGAAAACGGTCCCGAAATCCTCACGATTCCGCAGGACCTTCCCTCCGCAGCCGCCACCGCGGCCAGCTGATTCTCCCTTTCCCACACTCTCGATAATACCAATTCACAACTAGAAACTTATGCCACGTCTCCTCGGTGTAGAAATTCCCGCGAAGAAGAAAGTCGCGATCTCCCTCCGTTATATTTACGGCATCGGCCCGCAGCGCGCCGAGCAAGTCGTTCAAGAAGCCGGTATCGATCCGGACCTGCGTGCTGAAGCCCTCACGGAAGAACAGCTCAACAAGATCCTCCACATCATTACCGAGCACAAGTGGGTCGTGGAAGGCGATCTCCGCCGCGAAATCACCGGCAACCTGAAGCGCCTCCAAGCCATCGGTTGCTACCGTGGCGTCCGCCACCGTCGCGGTCTGCCCGTCCGCGGCCAGCGCACCAGCACCAACGCCCGCACCCGCAAGGGACCCCGTCGTACCGTCGGCGTCTCCAAGCCCGCCGCCAAATAATCCTTTATCGCCATGGCCGAAGAAAAATCCGCTCCCAAGAAAGCTCCTAAGAAGGAAGCTGTCCCCGCCGCCGCTGGCGCCGAAACTCCTGCCGCCGCTGAAAAGCCGGCTCGCGCTCCCAAGGCCAAGAAGGAAGCCGAAGGCGCTGCTGCTACCGCGGCCGCCGCTCCTGCCGAAAAGCCCGTCGAACTCGTCGGCGGCGTCGCCAAGCAACCCACCGCTGAAGATCTCCTCAAGGAAGAGATCGGCGCGATCAAGGTCCGCAAAGCCAAGGGTTCCAAGAACGTCACCTCCGGCATCGTCAACGTGCTGGCCTCGTTCAACAACACGATCGTTTCGATCACCGACGCCCGCGGCCAAGTCATTGCTTGGTCCAGCGCCGGTAAGTGCAATTTCCGCGGCTCCCGCAAGTCCACCGCCTACGCCGCCCAGGTCGTCGCTCAAGACGCCGCCCGCAACGCCATGGCGCACGGTCTCAAAGACGTCGTCATCAAGCTCAGCGGCCCCGGTCTCGGCCGTGATTCCGCCGTTCGCGCGATCCAGGCCATCGGCTTGGAAATTACCTCGATCATCGACGTGACTCCGATCCCCCACAACGGCTGCCGCCCCCGCAAGCGTCGCCGCGTCTAAGGCATCCTCACACCCTTTAATTTAACACTATCCGACCATGGCTCGTTATACCGGTCCAACTACCCGCATCAGCCGTCGCTTCAGCCAGCCCATCTTTGGCGCCACGAAGGCCTTCGAAAAACGCAACTTTCCTCCCGGCCAGCACGGCCCGAAGCTCCGTCGCAAACTCTCCGAGTACGCGATCGGCCTGAACGAAAAACAGAAGCTTCGCTACACCTACGGCCTGCTCGAGCGCCAGTTCCGCCGCACTTTTGAAAAAGCCAAGCGCGAGCGCGGCGTCACGGGTGAACGTTTCCTCCAGCTCCTCGAGACCCGTCTCGACAGCGTGGTGTACCTCCTCGGTTTCGCCAAGAGCCGCGCGGCCGCCCGCCAGTTCGTCAACCACGGCCACATCCGCGTCAATGGCCACAAGGTCGACATCGCCAGCTACACGGTGAAGCCCGGCGACGAGATCGAAGTGAAGAACTCTCCCGGCTCCCGTCAGGTCGCGACCCGTTTCCTCGAAGAAACCCGCGCCCGCAACGTCCCCGGCTGGCTCACGCTCAATGCCGAAGCCTTCAAGGCCGTCGTCAACCGCCTGCCCAACCGCGACGAGATTGAACCCGGCATCAACGAACAGCTCATCGTCGAATTTTATTCGCGCTTCTGAGTTTTTTGTCCGAGCAATCCTCCCTTAACGCCATTCCATACACGCCATGCCCAAACGCCTCGGAAAGTTCGAACTTCCCTCCAAGCTCACCAAGGTCGAAGAAGGCTCCACGCCTACTTACGGCAAGTTCATCGCCGAACCCTTCGAAGCGGGCTACGGCCACACGATCGGCAATTCACTGCGCCGCGTCCTCCTGAGCTCCATCGAGGGCTCCGCGATCTCCTCGGTCAAAATCGAGGGCGTGAATCATGAGTTTCAGAGCATCGACGGCGTTGTCGAAGATGTCACCGACATCGTCCTCAACCTCAAAAAAGTCCTGATCGTCTCCGAAAAACGCGAGCCGATCACGCTCTCGATCAAGGCCACCCAGCCCGGCGTCGTCACCGCCGCCGACATCCAGGCCGACGCCAATATCAAAATCGTCAACCCCGAGCAGGTCATCTGCACGCTCGATCGCGCCGGCTCCTTCGAAGCCGAAGTCGAGATCAAGACCGGCCGCGGTTATTATCCTGGCGAGCAGAACAAGAAAGAAGACCAGGCGATCGGCGTCATCCCGATCGACTCGCTCTTCTCTCCCGTTCGCCTCGTGAAGTACTCGGTTGAAAACACCCGCGTGGGTCAGATCACCGATTACGACAAGCTCATCCTCGAGATCTGGACCGACGGCCGTATCACGCCGGACGACGCCCTCAAGCAGGCCTCGTCCATCCTGGCTCACCACCTCGAAGTCTTCAACCGCGTCAGCAACGAAGAGTACACCTTCGACACCCAGACCAGCGAGGTCAGCGAAGAGCAGAATAAGCTCCGCAAGCTCCTCAACATGTCGGTGAACGAGATCGAGCTCTCTGTCCGCGCCGCGAACTGCTTGAACAACGCCAACATCACCACCGTTGGCGAACTCGCGATGAAGACCGAGCAGGAGATGCTCAAGTACCGCAACTTCGGCAAAAAGTCGCTCAACGAAATCAAGGAAAAGCTCGAAGCTCTCGGCCTCTCTCTCGGCATGAAGTTCGACGAGCGCCTCCTCGATTCGAAGAAGGACCTCTAAGCCGCGTTCACGCGGCAAAGGCCAAAAGTTCCAAGGACCAAATAAATTCCAGTCTCCAACACGCCCAAGGCGCTCTCGCTTTCGGCGTTTGGAGGTTTGGAGTTCGAGATCTTTAATCACATCTCTCGCGCCGTCCGCTGCCGCCCCACGCTGCGACCGGATTGCCGATCGGGAGATGTATCCAAAAAAACACTACAATGCGTCATCAAAAGCACAGCGCCTCTTTGGGCGTCACCCGTGAGCATCGCGCCGCGATGCTGTCCAACCTGGCCGCCTCCCTCATCAAGCATGGTCGCATCAAGACCACGCTGACGAAGGCCAAGGCCCTCCGTCCTTTCATCGAAAAGGTCATCACCAAGGCCAAGAAAGCCTCGGCGAAGACCGAAGCGAAGGATGCGATCCATCTGCGCCGCCTCGCGCTCCGCGATGTCCGCGACGAAGATGCCGTCACGCTTCTCTTCAACGAAAAGTACAAGGAGTTCGCCAACCGCAATGGCGGCTACACCCGCATCTACAAGCTCGGCGCCCGCCAGAGCGACGCCGCGGAAATGGCCCTCATCGAGTTCGTGAAGGCCGACGATCCCGGCTACAAGAAGAGCCGCAAGAAGGCCTCCAAGGGCAAAGGCAAGAAAGCCGCCGCTCCCGCTCAGGACGCTCCCCCCGCCGAAGCCGCCCCCGCGGCCGAAGGCGAAGCGAAAGCCTGAGTTTTCGCCAACGTTCATTTCGAAAAGCGCCGAAGTTTTCTTCGGCGCTTTTTTTTTGCTCCTGCACGAATCTCGACGCGAATGCACTCCGGACTGGCCAGCATTCGATTTGTCGCGTTAACCACTCCGACCTTTTGGGTTCATGGATCTCGCCATCGTCACCGTCATTTTCTGCCTTCTGATCGCAGCGCTCTTTCTGTCGCTGTGGATGTATTACGATCGGCGCGATCATGCGTTCTTCGAAAACGAGCGCCGTAAATCCACGTTCCTCTGCGCGCGCTGCAACGAGCTCTATGCGGCAGCAGGCCGGCCCGATTCGTATGAATGCCCGAACTGCGGCCACGTGAACGGTAAGCTCAGTTTCTAGTCGGCGAACGCCGCTCAGCATGGCAGCGTGGCTCCATGCTTTCGCCCGCTCTTCGTTTGGTTTGCGCGTTCATCTGCCTGCTTGGTGCGTCCACATTTCTGCCAGCCGAGACACCGGCGTCTGACATCTGGTGCGTTGATAACCTTAAAACGATCGCTGGCGCGCCTGTGGAGTTGTGGGGAAATCCTACGCTTGCTTCCGAGGCATCGGCTGCAGCGATTCGTTTTGATGGAAAATCCGATGGCGTGATTGTGCCGCTGGTGCCAGTCGCCAACTGGAAAAGCTTCACCATCGAAATGCTCTTTTCTCCCGAGGCAGATGGCGGCGAAGAGCAGCGTTTTCTTCACATTCAAGACGCGCAGGGCCGCCGGATTCTCCTCGAGCTGCGCACGCTTCCCGACGCGCATTGGTGCCTGGATACGTTCTTGTATTCAGATTCTGGACACAGGCTGGCGCTGATGGATCGCGCGCGGGCGCATCCCGCGGGCCGCTGGTATTGGGTGGCGCTGACCTACGATGCCGGCCGTATGACTCATTTCGTGAACGCGGTGAAGGAATGCGAAGGCGACATCCTTTTCGAACCGATGTCGGAAACGGGACGGACGTCGTTGGGTGTGCGTCAGAACAAAGTGTCGTGGTTCAAGGGAGCGATTCGCGAAGTGCGCTTCACGCCCGCGGCGTTGCCTGCGGAAAAGCTGCAGCGGATAAGCGCAGAGTAAGCCGCCAGCGCCGGGCGCGTTTTGCCTTTCTCTCGCGAGGCGGTACGATGCCGCATGCGCATCGAACGTGATTCCATGGGCGAAATGCCCGTCCCTGAAAACGCACTTTACGGTGCTTCCACCCAGCGCGCGGTTCTCAACTTCCCCATCAGCGGCCATCAGATGCCGCCCGCATTTATTCGCGGGCTTGCTTTGGTGAAGCAGGCCTGCGCCCGCGCCAATGAAGAGCTCGGTTTGTTGCCGCCGGAAAAAAGCGCGCTCATCCAGCGCGTATCCGAAGAGTTGATACAGGGACAACTGGCGGAGCATTTCCCGGTCGATGTGTTTCAAACCGGGTCGGGCACTTCGACCAACATGAATGCCAACGAGGTGATCGCCAATCGCGCGAGCCAGCTTTCCGGCTTGCCGATCGGTTCGCGAAATCCGCTGCATCCCAATGACGACGTGAACAGGGGCCAGTCGTCCAACGACGTGATTCCGACTGCGCTGCATGTTTCTGTCGCGGTGGCGTTGCACCAGGATTTGCGGCCCGCGTTGGCGCTATTGCACCGTGAGCTCTCCACAAAAGCGGCGACCTTTGCGGACATCGTGAAGATCGGTCGTACGCATTTGATGGATGCGACCCCGCTCACGCTAGGGCAGGAGTTTTCCGGGTATGCCGCGCAAGTGGCGAAGGCGATCGTGCGCGTCGACAAGGCGATCGCTGCGTTAGCCGAGCTCGCGATTGGAGGCACGGCGGTGGGCACCGGCATCAATTGTCACCCGGAGTTCGCGCAGAAGGTCGCCCGCATCCTGAGCGAGAAAACCGGGCTTTCTTTTCGCGAAGCGGACAACCATTTCGAAGCGCAAGCTGCGCGCGACGATGCGGTCGAAGTCGCGGGACAACTCGCGACCATCGCGTCATCGCTCGCCAAGATTGCGAACGATATTCGTCTTCTAGGCTCGGGCCCGCGCAGTGGTTTTCAGGAAATTCGTCTGCCGGCGACGCAGCCGGGCAGCTCCATCATGCCGGGTAAGGTGAACCCCGTGATGAGCGAAATGCTCGTCCAAGTTTGTCACTATGTGCACGGTCTCGCGCATACGGTCGTCGCTTGCGGACGCGATGGGCACTTTGAGCTCAATGTAACGATTCCGCTGATCGCTTATTCGCTGCATGAATCGATTCATTGTCTCGCGAACGGAGCGCGCGTTTTTGCGGAACGTTGTGTGCAAGGTTTGAGCGCGGAGGAGGCGCGTTGTCGCGAGCTGGTCGATCGTTCGCTGATGTTGGTGACGGCGCTGAATCCGTTGATCGGTTACGACGCAGCGGCAGCGGTTGCGAAAGAGGCGTTTGCTCAAAACAAAACGCTGCGCGAGGTCGTGCTTGAGAAAAATCTCCTCGATGCCGCCACGCTCGACCGCGCACTCGACCCGCTGGCGATGACACGGCCGACCGCGCGCAACGCGGAAAAGTAAAGGCGAGGGCGGCGGATGCGGGATTTTGGGCGACGCCGCGCGCCGTCTTGCCACCGTCCTGTGAGCCGCGCATCGTCCGCACTTCATGTTTCCGATGAAAAGCGCAGTGCTGAAACGGTGCCTTTGGCTGGTTGCTTGGGTGACGCTGGTGTTTCCGGTGTGCGCTCAGCCCGAACCGCTGTCACCGCCCGCGCCGTTTTTCCCGCGCACGTCCGTCGCCGTCGGCCCGGGGATCTCGCGAGAACTCGATGCCAAGCGCGCGCTGCAACTCGGGCTCCCGACCATCGCGATCACGCTGTATCGTCCTATCCTTGAGGATCCGGAGACGCCCGCGACCGTGCGAAACCGCGTGGTGCTCGACCTCGCGACCGCATTGTTGGAAGAAGAGCGCTTCAACGAAGCGGCTGAAGTTCTCGGCAAGTTCACGGGGCCGGCCGTGCCGGCGCTGCGTTTGCGTCAGGCGATGATTGCGATGCGCGAGCGTCGCTTCGATGTCGCCCGCATCGAGCTGCAAGGAATCGATCCGGAACAGCTCGTGAGCGGCGAACATCCTGGAGATCGGGGTTGGTATTTTTTCCTGCGCGGGCAACTCGCCGAGGAATCGCGCGACTCGCAGGCGAATTCGTTTTATCAGCAAGCCTACCAAGCCGCGAGTGCCGCCGGACTCGAAACGCAGCGCGCGTGGTTCATGCTCGCGCGTCAGCGTCTGACGTTGCGCTCTGGGTCCGTTTCCGAACGCGACCTCGCCGCGTGGCGCAAGATCGTCGAAAATTCTCCCGCGAGTGCTCAGGCGTACAGCGCGACGAGTCAGCTCGCTGTTGGACTCGCCAGCATGGGACAGTCGCGCGAGGCGATCACGGTCTTGCGCAACGGTCTGGATCATTTGCCGCGTCACGAACGCGACGTGCACGATGAATGGCAATTGTTGCTCGGCCTGATTGCTGGCGCCGAGGAAGGAGTAGGACGCACCGCGCTGAAAAATCTGCTCATTCAATCGTCCGATCAGGATCGTCAGCGTATCGCGCTTCGGTTGCTTGCGCGCGTTTCGACCACTGGCCAACGGCGCGATGATTTTCGTGCATTGCTCGACCAATTGATCGGCACGTCGAGCCCGCATCCAATTCTTGAATACCTGCTGCTCGTGCGTGCGCAGACGGCTTTGACCGAAACCGTGCGCCGTTATGAACAGGCGGAGAGCGATGCGAATCGTCTTCTCACGGAATTTCCCAACTCGCCGCTGAAGGCCACGGCGCTCGGCGTGCTGATGGAGTCGGCATGGGCGCAGGGTTATTATCGCTTGGCGGCGACGCAGGCGTCCAAAGCTCGCGCGGAACTTCCTGCCGGCGAGACGCGCGCCCAACTCGGCGTGCTCGTGGCGGAGGCTTATTTTCGCGCGGCGCAGATCGGGCGCTCGGCCTTGGATTATCGAACCGCCGCGGATGCGTATGGAGCCGCGTTGGCGGAAGTGCCCGCCGGCATCGCGCCGGGCGACCTGATGTTTCAGCGTGTGCTGGCTTTGATCAATTCCGGCGAACTCGATGCCGCCGAAACAACTCTCGACGAGCTTGCCCGTGATCCACGACTTGATGTGACCAACCGCTGGCAGGCTGAATGGAATCTCGCCCGCGCGTTGCAGGTCGCCGATGCCGCGCCGCAGGCGTACGCGCGTTTGAATTCCTTGCTGGGCAATCGACTCACTGCCGCGGGTCTGCCGCCCGATTTGCGCGCCAGCATGGCGTGGCTGCAGGCGCGACTGGCGCTGCAGAACGACGACCCGGTGCGCACGTTCGAGCTCGCCGATGCCTTGCTTGCCACGCTCGACGATGTGACGCCTGCGCTGCGCCGCGAGATCGCGAGCAACACATTGCTCCTGCAAGCCCGCGCGGGTTTCGCGCTCAAAGGCGACCAGGCGCGCAATCGCGCCGCGGGGGAGCGTCTGCAGAAATTGCGCGCGGATTATCCGGATTCCGATGCGGCGGTGTTCTCCTACATCATCGAAGCCGATGCCGCCGATGCGGAAGGCCGGGTGCTCGATGCGCAGCGTTTGGTCCGCGATCTTGCGGATAAGTTTCCGAAGAGCATTCACGCGCCCTACGCGCTTTTCCAAGCGGCGCTGTATGCGGAGCGCCGTGGTCCGCAGTATCACAACGACGCGTATAAAACGCTGGAAGAGTTGGTGACCAATTATCCGGAGGACTCGTTGGTGTTTTATGCGCGGTTGAAGCAGGGGAATCTGCTTCGTCAGATGAACGAGTACGGACGCGCGCGGACGCTCTACGCGGACATGGTGAACCGCTTCAAATTCCCGCAGTTTGCCGATGCGCTTTCGGCCGACATCGCGCTTGCCGACACCGAAGCCACGCTCGCGGCGACCGATCCCTCGCGCGCGGGCAACGCCGCTGCGATCTACGAGCGTCTCTACGATCTGCAAAGCGCGCCCATCGATCTGCGCGTCGAAGCCGGACACAAACTCGGTTATCATCGCGCTGAGCGCGAAAACGCCGCGCGCGCGTACGCGGTCTGGTGGCCGTTGATCGAAGCGTTTGTCCGCGACGACGTGAACGCGGCCCGTCTCGGCTACAAAGGCCGCTTCTGGTCCTCCCGCACGATTTTGCTGCTGGGCGAACTGCTCGAACGGCAAGGCAAGCCGCGCGAGGCGCGGCAACTCTATGAGTTGTTACTCGAAAAAGGACTGCCCGGAGTCTCTCAAGCGCGCGATGGACTCGCGCGTACCGGTGGCTTACCGCCCAGCTCTTAAGCCGGAGGATGATTTTTAGGCATTTACGCCCCGGTGTGAAAACTCTCTAACGAATCCCCATCAATGTCCGGTTTTGATTTTAGTTTATTCGCCCAAGGCGGACCGATGCTCATCGTGCTGGTGCTGATGGCGGCGGTGGTGATCGTGTTGTTTATAGAACGCACGCTCTATTTGCACCGCGGGCAGATCCGGTCGAAACCGTTTCTCGATGGCATCAAAAACGCGCTCGAGCGGCGGCGCCTGGTCGAGGCGCTGACGTTGTGCGAAGAAGCGCCGGGCCCGGTCGCCGCCGTGGTGAAAGCGGCGCTGCTGCACTCGGAAAAAGACGCGGAGCAGATGCGCTTTGCCGTGCAGGAAGCGGCGGTGGTGGAGATCCCGGCGTTGGAGCGCCGCCTCGGCGCGATCGCGGCGGTCGCGCAAATCGCGCCGCTGGTCGGATTGCTCGCGACGCTGCTCGGCATGATCACGACGTTTCACGCGTTCATGCAGGGCGGCCAGTATGCCACCGCCAACGCGCTGGCGAACGGCATGTGGCAGGCGCTCATCGGCACTGCGGGCAGTTTGCTCGTCGCGATCCCCTCGCATCTCGCGTGGCATTTTCTCAGTGGGCGCGTTCGTTCGCTCGTGCGCGATATCGAGTGGGCGGGCAACGAGATCATGCAGTATTTGCTGACTGAATACAAAACGGCCGGCAACGACGCGGCGCCTTCGGTGCCTGCCAGTCAACCGACCGCCCGCGCTTCTTGAGACAGTTGAGATGATCACGCATCCGCTCGATCTCGCTTCCCGCCTGCGCCGACAGCCGCGCAGCTTCGACTGGGTGTTTTTTGTCAACCTGGGGCTGATTGCCCTGTTCTTCGTTTTCTTCGGATCGCGATTCGTGCTCTCGCCGGCGCTCGTGGTGGAAGATGGGCAATTCAAGCTGCCGACGATGCCTGCCGACACGGTCAATCTCGTGACGTCTTCATTGGTCATCAGCGTGAAATCCAATGGCCAGATATTCGTCACCCCTAATGGCCTCGTGAGCGAAGCGCAGTTGAAGGACTGGCTCGTGGAACGCGGTAAACGCATGCCTGGCGCGCGCGTGCTCATCCGCATGGATTCCGCGGTGCGTTCCGACCGCATGGCGTCGATCAACGCCGCGGTGATCGATGCGGGCTTGGTGCCGGCAATCGCCATCGAGCCATCGCAGGATGGAGTGGGGCGGTGAGGCCGGGAATGACAGTCGTTTCGGAGCTGCGTTTTCCGTTGTATCCTAAAAATGGATACAGCGAACGGCGCGGCGAAAACGCGGGAGGTGTTTCGGCATGAAAGCTCCGATCGAAGGCCGTTGGCTCGCGTTGATGACGGTGCTGGCGGTGGCTTTTGCCGTGTTGCTGGTCGTGGCGGTGCGTTTCGTGCGCCTTCCGGGATTGCCGGAGCAACCGACCCGGCCCGGGACGGGCATTGGTATCATCCGCCTGGATCCGACGGCCGAGGGCGATGGGGTGAGCGACCAGGCGTTGCTCGATCCCGATCCGCTGTTTCTGCCCACGCGCTACAATGCCAGCCAGCTTGAGCTTCCCGGTTTGATGCGCCGTGAGCCGGGTGCGGCATTTCAAGCGATCGACGCCAAATTCGCCTACAGCAATGCGGCGGCGGGCATTCCTTTCCCCGACACCATGACGCTGCCCGAGCAGCCGGTGGAGGTTATCCGCTATGGCAGGGAGCGGGATCCTTTCGATGGGTTAGGGCGGTATCGACGAACCGAGATGCCGCTGACAGCGCGCGTGGCGGTCTTGGAAGTGGTGGAAACCGCAAGTGGCCGCGTGGTGCTCACCGCTCCGCTGAGCCCGGCAACGGTTCCCCGGGCGGTGACGGCCGGCGGCTGGGAGCCGATGGAGCTTATGGCGACGATCGATGTCACGGGCCTCGTGGGCGTTCCGAAAATGTGGCGCAATTCCGGCGTGGATGCGGTCGATGTTTTTTTCCGAAATTACCTCGCTGGAGCCTTCCATTTAGGAGAGCGTCTTCCTCCCGGCGTATATATACTTCGCGTCGGTCCGTAGGTTTTTGGAAAAAGAGCGAATTTGCTGTTGACGGAAAAAATTCGGCTCCCCACGTTCTCCGCTCTTTTTCACGTTTTTTGACCCATTTCCTTGGTCTGCCCAGATAGCTCAGTTGGCAGAGCACGTCCTTGGTAAGGACGAGGTCG
>CALFXL010000068.1 GCA_937958045.1 uncultured Opitutaceae bacterium
TACATCCGAGAGAATTTCGCCAAGAAGGCAGCCTACCGAAGCGAGGTCGCTGCGCCCGCGATCACTTCGCATCCGCAGAACACGACTGTCACCGTCGGTGGCATCATCAACATGAGCGTGACGGCCACCGGTGGCAGCGTTGCCTATCAGTGGTTCCTCAACGGCAATGCCATCAGCGGTGCCACCTCGAGCACTTACTCGAAATCCTATGCGACGGCAGCGGACGCCGGCGCGTACACCGTCTCAGTGACCAATGCCAAAGGCAGCGCCACCTCCAATCCCGCGACCGCGACCGTTAATCCCGCGCCCGCGGGCGGCGGTAACAGCGGTGGAGGCGGCGGCGGTGGCGGTTCGCCAAGCCTCTGGTTCTTCGGTGCGATGGCGGCCCTGGCCGGGATTCGCCAACTCAAACGCGATCGATAATTCTCGTATAGCCCGGCTCGTCCGGGCTCCTTTGCAGGGGCCTTTTTGATGAAGTGGTAGCCGTTGAACGGGAGCGCCGGCCGCTGGCCGGCTCTTCATAAACGGCCGGCGAACCGCCGGGGCTCCCTCCGGCTGCCGATTTATTTCGGCCCGCGCTCATAAACAAAACCACCGGCTTGCACGGACGCCACGTGCCGGCGGTTTGTTTATCGATCGCTATATAAAAACCGTCGCCGATCTCGGTTTGTTATTAGGAACAAACTATTCCACCGACCTGCTATTCGCGATCAGCGCCTGGGTTCAGACGACGGAGGTCGGCGGGGGTGTCGATGTCGAAGGCGAGTTCGGGAAGGTCGACGAGTGCGGTGGCGGAGGCCTGCGCGGCGATGAGATCGCGGGCGCCTTTTTCTCCGCGGGAAAGAGTGAGCGCGGGAAAATAGACGCGGGCGAAAAGCGCGGGGACGCCGCCGGCGTTGCCGTGTCGCGTGGCCGCAATCGTGGCGGGGCCGTGCAGGGCGTTTGTGAGTTGACGAATGCTCGCGGCGGAAAAATGCGGCTGGTCGCAGAGCGCGAGTAGCACGGCCTCGAGCGCGGGAAGCGTGTCGTGCAAGGCGGCGATGCCTGTGCGAATGGATGCGCCCATGCCTTCGGACCACGCGGTGTTTTCGACGATGGAAACAGGAAGTCCGGCGAGAGCGGGGCGGATTTTTTCCGCATGTGCGCCCAGCACAACGACGACGGGCGTCGCGCCGGCATCAAGCGCGGCGCGCGCGGCACGTGCGATCAGCGGCTGGCCCTCGTGGAGGAGCAGCTGTTTCGGTTGACCGAGCCGTGTCGATGCGCCGGCGGCGAGGATGATGGCCGCGAAACGAAGTGGAGTTTTCGACGATGGAGCGGCGTCAGTCATCGAGATGGATCGGACGCGTGCGTTCGCGAAGTGGGCGGGCATCGCGGCGCGACAAGGTCGCTTGAATTTCCGCGACGATGGCGAGTGCGACTTCTTCAGGCGTGCCTCCGCCGAGATCGAGACCGACGGGCGCGTGCAGACGCTCGTGTAGTGACGGAGGCACTACAACGCCGTCGCGCGCGAGTTCGTCGAGGAGTTGGCGCGCACGTTTTTTGGGGCCGAGCAGGCCGAGATAGGCGACGGGTTTTGCGAGCAGATCGCGAAGGATCGGTCGGTCGTCGAGGTAACGATGCGTCATGACCACGACGCAGCTGCGGGCATCGAGCGCGGCGTGGGCGACGGCTTCGTGCGCGGGAGAAACGTGCACCGATGTGGCTTCGGGAAAACGTTCCTCGGTCGCGTACGCCGGGCGGGTGTCGAACACATGCACCCGCCAACCGAGCTCGGCGGCGAGACGGACCAAGGGCTGCGCATCGTCGCCGGCGCCGAAAAGCGTCAGCGCAGTCGGCGGCGGTAGAAATTCGAAAAACACCTCGTCGGTTCCCTCGGATGTCGCAAACGAGAGAGAACGCGAACGCTCTTGCGCGAGCACTGCGCGCGCGGCGTCGCGCCACGATGCGGGCAAATCGGGCTGCGCATCGTCGCGGTTGTTTTCCTTTTCCACCAGGAGATGATGCGAGCCGAGCGGATGGGCGCGCGTGGATTGAAACGTGGTGACGAGCACGCAGGCGCGGCGGTTTTCCCACGCGTCGAGGATGCGCGCGAATATTGGCGGAAGTCCGTCGATGCGCTCGAGCAGCACGTGCACGACACCGTGGCAGCCGAGACCCGCGCCCCACACCAGATCGTTTTCACCGGTGGTGTCGTAGACAACGGTGCGCGGCGACCCGGTCGCGAGCACGTTGGTGGCGTGTGCGGCGAGATCTTCTTCGAGGCAACCGCCGCTGATGGAGCCGAGACGCGGTTGATGGGAGCGAAGAAGCAGCCGAGCGCCGACGCGTCGGTAGGAAGAGCCTTCTGCGCGCACGAGTGTGGCCAGCACCGCGGGGTGGGGATCGCGGCGAAGCGCGTCGGCGATGCGCAGCAGTTCTTTCATCGCCGCGGGAAAATGACGTTGGTGCGACTCGGTGCAATCTCGCGAAACGCGGACGCAACGAGCACGCGTGCGACGCGCAAAAAACCGCGGAAGGTATCTTAATTGATTTGCTGGTGGCGCTTTACTTGGTGCAAAACGACGCCCCGTGGAGGCCCTGTCTGCAACATCCGTTGCGACAGGGCTTTGTTGTCCACGCTTGGTTTGAGTCCCCTTATGCCGTCATCGATATCTTCTCGCTTCGCGTCATCATTTGTCGGCGCTGTGAGTGGTTTGCTCTGTGCAACCGCTATCACCGCGCAGACTCCGGCTGGTTCGACACCGGAGGAAGAGCTGCTCGAGCTCGAAAAATTCGTCGTCACCGGTTCCGAAGTGCCGGTGTTGCGCGACCGGACGTTTCAGCCGGTGACCATGCTCACCGCGGGCGACATGGAGAATGTCGGCGCGGCTTCCGTCGCGGAGCTCGTGCGCACGATGCCGGCGTTCATCGGCTCGGCCAACACGGAGATCCGCGCGAATGGCGGCACGGGCGCGGCGGGCGTCAACCTGCGCGGTCTCGGCGGCACGCTCACATTGATCGACGGCCAGCGCACGGCGGGTTTTGATGAAATCAATCTGATTCCCACAATCGCGTTTGACCGCGTGGAGATCGTGAAAGATGGCGCGGGCGCCCGTTATGGCGCGGACGCGCTCACGGGTGTTTTTAATTATCGACTCGTTTCGAAATTCGACGGGGCCAAGGCGCGTATTTATTATGGCAATACGACCGAGGAAGACGCCGGCACGGTGCGCGCCGGCGTGATCGCGGGCGGCAGCCGTGGCAAAACGAATATCGTGGTCGCAGGCGAATATTATAAGCGAAACGCCATCATGGCGCGCGATCGCGAGATTTCCGCAAATGCGGACATGCGTGCGCTCGGAGGGAAGGACTGGCGCGATATTTATGCGGACGGCCTCATTTATGCGGCGCGCCCGGGCGATATGGCCTGGGGCTATTTCGTGCCGGCACCTGGTGTGCAGGCGGCGTATTCTTCCGCGGATGTGGTGCCCTATAACGAATCGCATTACTATAACTTCCGCGAGTACACGGCGACCATTCCCGAGCAGGAAAACAAGTCGGTCTTTGCGCGCGTGAATCACGAAATTTTGGAGGACGGGCGGCTCGAAGCGTTCGTGCGTTTTCTGTTCGCGCAGAATTTCTTCGAGACGTTTCCCTCGACCTCGCCCTTTGCGATCGACGGCGCTTCGATGCTGGCGAGTCCGCATCGTCCGACTGGGCTGGCCCTACCGGCAACCACCAGCGCGACCGGTTATCTACGCCCCGATCCCGTCATCCCGCGCGGCCGTCGTTACGAGCGTGATGTGTATGATTTTCATGCCGGCTTGAAAGGACGTCTGGCCGACGGTTGGTCGTGGGCGGCGACGTATGTGTACAGCTGGTGGTATCGCGACGACACGCAGTTTAACGCGATTCACACCACCAACCTCCGTGCGGCGGTTGCGAATGGCAGCTACAATCCCTTCGCGCTGCCGACGGCTGCGGGGGTGAATCCCAACAATAATCGCGCGTACGATAATCCCGCGGCGCTGCGTGCGGCGACAGGTGTCGGACGTATCGATCACGACTTCGGCATGCGCGGCGGCGATGTGCGTTTTAATGGACGCCTCTTCGCGTTGCCGGGGGGTAATGTCGAAATCGGCGGCGGTGTGGATTATCATCGCGCCGAACAAAGCTCGGTGCCCGACGCCGTGATGCGCTCGGGCCTGTACACCGGTTTCAACACCACGCAAATGAGCGCGTCGGGTTATACGGCGCAGGGCGCGTTTGCGGAGTTGGTCGTGCCGGTGCTTAGTAAAGACATGGCGTTGCCGCTGGCGCGCGAGCTGAGTTTTTCGGTGCACGTGCGCCGCAGCGAAAAGGAGATGAACGGCACGGTGCGCGATGCGAGCAACGCCCTGGTCATCCGCGAACGCACGTTCAAGGAAACCACGCCGAAGTTCGGTGTGCTGTATCAACCGCTGCGCGATCTCACCGTGCGCGCGACGTATGCCGAAGGTTTCCGCACGCCGGGTCTTTCCTACATGTTCGCCGCCGAGAGCACGTACAGCATGCCGCTCAGCGATCCGCTTGGATTCACGCCGGCGGGATCCATCAACATCACGGGCAAAGGGAATCCGAATCTCGAGCCCGAACGTTCTAAGACATGGAATGTCGGCGTCGTTTATGAGCCGCAAGCGGTCCCGGGTCTGCGCTTCGAAACGGATTATTACAACTCGCGCATCGAAGGCATGGTGGCGGATGGCGCGCAGCTCATGATCGACATCAATGCGTTGTCGCAAGGACCGGGTTTCGTGCCGGGCGATGCGAGCACGATCAATCCGCAAGCGCGTTTCGCCGATCGCATCGTGCGCGACGCGATGGGAAATATCACCCGCGTTTATTCGACACCGCTTAATGTGTCTTCGCGTGAAGCGACGGGTCTCGATTATGCGATCACGTACACTTGGCCCGAGTTCGCGGGTTCGAAATGGGTTTCGCGACTCGCGGCCAACACGACGCTGACGTGGGCGCTGAGCACGGCCGATGAATTGCCGAGCGTGAACTGGCTTGGTCGCTTCGTGGATGCGGCGGTGAATTCGATCTCGCCGGGCAGTATTCCGCGTCATCGCGGATATTTCACGCAGTCGTGGTCGCGCGGCCAATGGGGCGCGCGCGCGACGGTGAACCACGTGAGCCATCTTGAAGACGACATCACACGCACCGCGGGCGGGCACTTTCGTCGGATCGGAAGTTGGACGACCGTCGACACGCAAGTGGCGTATCGCTTCAAAAAGGACGCCGACTGGCTGCGTGGAGTGGAGTTGCGCGTCGGTGCGACGAATCTCCTCGACGAAGCGCCGCCGTTCGCGGCGGGCGCGGCCTACGATGGCTACGACATGACCACGTACAGCAATCGCGGACGCTTCCTCTACGTCGAGTTGACGAAGAGCTTCTAAGCGCGTTCGCGATTATCGCGAAAACCGCAACGTCACCCGTGCAAGCTCGCGGGTGACGTTGGGAAAACCGCGACGCGGCGCGGGACGGCCGAGGCGTTTGTTTTGTCCACGCTTCCAGCCGAGGGCATGCTGAACCTCGAGCCCGTTGGTGAGCTGCGGAGCGCGAATGATGACCTCGCCAACCCCGCGCACCACAAGCCGCAGCGGCCGGGATGGATCGTCGATCGGAGTGGAAAACGGACGTGCGATGGCGGTGCGCGGACGTGCGGCGGCGGACTGAAACTCGATGGTGTGACGCGCGCGAAGAGTCCGCCACGTTCCGTCGGGCTGTTGTTGCTCGATGACGATCTGTTGGACGGCCGGCGCGACATTCACGACGGAGAAAACCAGCTGCCAGCGACCGCAGACAGGCGTCGTGTTGAAAACGATCTCGGGCGACTTGGCGACGCGTTGCAGCCAGGTGCGCCAGGCGCGGAGGCGTTCTGTATCCGATAAAAGGATACGTTCGTTCTGGCCCTTTTCGCGGGGATCGCGTGAGCGGCGCCACATCCGACGCGCGGCGCCGAGGCCTTTTTTGAGTTCTTGAGAAAACTGGCGCACGGCGGTGGCGGTTTCGTGAAGCGAGCGGCGGAAGCCCGTTGTGTTGCCGGCGTGAAGTTGTCTCCGAAAAGTGAATACAGACTCGGCGGCCTCCGCGACGAAACGATCGCGCGCGTCGAGGTAGTCGAGGAACGCCAGGCTGTCGGCGAGCGGTGCGGGGAGTTGGGTGTTGGATTTGGAAGACCTGGGTTTCGGCGGGGCGGGGCGAGGAATGCCGGCGCGGATGTCCCAGCGGTCGTTGATTTCCCAACGGGCATAACCGGCGAACGCGCGAGCATCGGCGGCGAGGGCGGCGCGTGTTGCGGTGCGTGCGCCTGCGCGTCCAAACACCCGTGCGAAGCCGGCGGTGAGCAGCGATTCGTCGTCATGCGGACCTTGCGGATCGAGCCAGAGGCTCGCCGCGGCGGCGTCGACGACGGTGGTCGCTTCCAGCGCGAGCCGGTAGGCTTCCCACGAGGTGACGAGAAAACCGCCGGCGCGTGTGGCGGCGCAGCGTTTCCACCATGAACGGATGTTGGCGAGGCGATCGCGGAAGAGGGGCAAAGGCTCGAAACGAAACGCGCCGTTCATCGGGCAACCCCAGTATTCGATCCCGCGGCGTGCGAGTGGCGTGGCGAGATCGCTCTCGGCGAAGTTGTACAACTCCACGCGAGGATGGCGCGTGAAAGGATAATAATACCAATCGTACGCGATGATGTCGGCCGGCAGACGCGGGATTGCCGACGGGATGAAATTGAGCATGTCGGCCCACATGCCGAGTCGTAGTCCGTGCGAAGATGCGAGCGTGTGAAGGCGGTCCACGTGACCGGCGAAGTGCGCGGCGAGCCCGCGCTCGGCGATCTCAGCGCGGCAACGCGGACAGCGGCCGAGATGAAAGGACTCGTCGAGACCGACGTGGACTTTCCCCGCGGTGCAGAAGGGCGCCACATCGCGCAACAAGCCGTCGGCGACGGCGAGGGTGTCGGGATGCAGCGGGCAGATTTGTCCGTGTGGAAGCGGCGAGGCGTCGTCGGCGCGCAGTTCGTTGAGATCGCGCAGCGCGGGGACTTTGATGAGGTACTGCGTGTGCCCGAGGAGATTGACGATGGGCACGGTGCGGATGCCGTAGCGTGCGGCCGTTTCGACGAGGCGGGCGAAGTCGTGCGTCGAGTACGCATCGCGCCGGGCGATGTCGGGGAAATTTGGATACACGATCGCGTCTTCGAGGTGGAGATAAAGCTCCTGATAGCCCCAGTCCGCGTAACGCGGGAGAAGTTTCAGCAGCACATCGAGTCGCTCAACCTGGCGGGCGAGGTCCCATTGAAACGCGCGAATCATGAGCGGAGGCTTCGCAGAAGTTTCGATCACGCGGCCGGCAGAATCGACGGCGCGACCTTCCAGTGGACGGCCCAAGCGAAGTTGTCGCTCGAGGTCAGGCAGAGCGTGGCGCCTTTCTCGAACGCGAAGGCGGCGATACCGCTGCGGCCCGTGACGAGCAACGTCGCCATGGCGCTCAGTTGAGGTTCGTGCCCGACGACGGCGAGCATCTGCGTGGGTGCGAGCGTGGCGAAACGTGCGGCGATTTTTTCGGGAGGATCTTCGGGAAGCAGACCGAGCGTTTCGCGGAGCACAGGTTTGGGTGCGGCGGCGCTCAGCAGCTCGGCGGTTTCGCGCGCACGAACGAGCGGGCTGTGCCAGATCTCGGCGGGTGTGAACGCGCGATTGCCGGTGAAGAAGGCGACGAGGCGTTGGCATTCAGCGCGACCGCGCGGGCTGAGCGGACGGACCGGGTTTTCTTCGGAGGCAACTGCGTGCGCGTGACGCACGAGATAGATGACGGGCATGGAAAGGAGAGAAGCGTGAAGCGACGAAAGGGGAAGGGCGAAACGAATGACCAGTGACCAATGACGAATCACCAATGGCGGATGGTCGATGGCGGGTGTGCGCGTTTCGTTGGTGGCCGCCGCCGCGACGCGTTTTATTTCTTTGCGTCGAGCAACGTGCGCACGGACTTGATGAGGGCGCTGAGCGCGAAAGGCTTCGTGATGACCGTGGCGAATTCGAGCTGTTCGACCGCGAGCGGCGGGCAATCGGGATTGCAGGTCGCGAGCACGCCCATTTTGGGGTGCTCGGAGCGCAAGGTGCGGATGAGCGATTCGCCATGATGACCGGCTGCGCCGCCGATTTGCGTGATGAGCAAATCGATGGGGCGACCGAGACGACGCGCGATGTCGATGCCGTCGTCGGCGGTGCGTTCCGACAAAACCGTGTAGCCATCGGCGCTGAGGATGCCGGCGATCATTTTGCGAACGACATCGTCTTCTTCAACGATGAGCACGGTCTCGCGATTGCTGCCACGCGTGGGCAGACTCGGGATCGCGAAGGAGGTCGCCTGAATCGGTTCGCGAACTTCGGGGAGGAAAATTTCAAACGTGGTGCCAACCTTGAGCGCGCTTTGCACGCGAATGTGTCCACCGCTTTGTTGGATCACGCCATAAACGAGGGCGAGGCCGAGGCCGGTGCCGCGTCCAGGTTCCTTGGTGGTGAAGAACGGCTCGAAGAGATGCGACTGCGTTTCTTCGTCCATGCCGATGCCGTTGTCCTGCACGGAGAGGACGGCGTAGCGGCCGGTAGGAACGGCGTCGCCCGCGGAGGACTTGTCGGTGATCTCGCGCAGCGAGGTGGTGATCGTGACCTGACCGCCGAGGCTCAACGCGTCGCGGGCGTTGATCGTGAGATTAAGCAACACCTGCTGAAGTTGCGCAGGATCGACGCGGACGTGCAGCGGTTCGGAATCGAGCGCGAGCACGAGCGAGTTGGCGGGCTTGAGCAGGCGCGAAAGAATCTCGGCATTGTCGCGGACGAGCTGGTTGAGGCTGACGACCTTGGGGTTCATCGCCTGGCGTCGGCTGAACGCGAGCAACTGGCGCACGAGCGCGGCGGCCTTCTGGCTCGCGAGGTGGATTTCCTCGAGTTCGCGCGAAGCGTGACGACGAACAGCGGGACGGGAGGCGAGAATCTCGCAGTAGCCGTTGATGACGGAAAGCAGGTTGTTGAAATCGTGCGCGACGCCGCCCGCGAGACGTCCGACCGCATCGAGACGTTGCGCGTGGATGAGCGCTTCCTGCAGGCGACGTTTCTCCGTGAGATCGCGGAACGTGGCGACGATGTGCGTGACCTCGTTGCGCGAGTTGTGAACGGGGCAGTAGTTCCACGCGGCGTAGAGCGGCGTGCCGTCCTTGCGCAGCAGGTGTCCGTCGCCGCTGAAGACGCGACCGATCGAGAGCTCGCGGCTCCACGCTTTGAGTTGTTCGAGCGTATCGGTTTCGGCGTGAAGCGCGATCAAGCCGAGCGCGCGTTGAGCCGCCTCGGAGTGGCCGGTCATCGCGCAAATGCTTTCGTTGGCGAAAAGGATCTTGAGGCCCTTGCGCGTCCAACGTTTTTCCAAAATCAACACGCCTTCGCTTTGCGCGTGCACGGCGGCCGCGAGCAGCGGGGCCGGTGGCGGCCGGCTGCGGCGGTCGCGTGCATCGGGCAGCGCGGGGAAGGGCGGAGTTGACTGGAGATGTTTCAAGAAAAGGGCGTGTTACGGGGCGAGGCGCTCGATCAGCCATTCGCCGGACGTGTCGCGACGGTAACGCAAGCGATCGTGCAGCCGGCTGCGGCGGCCTTGCCAAAACTCCACGACTTCGGGCGAGACGCGATAGCCGCCCCAGTGCGGCGGCAGCGGCACTTCCTGGCCCGCGTACTTTTTTTCGACGGCCTTGTAGGCCTCTTCGAGGGCTTCGCGCGACGGGATCACGGCGCTCTGCGCGGAGGCCCAGGCGCCAAGCTGGCTGCCGAGCGGACGGCTGTGAAAATAAGCGGCCGATTCTTCGCGCGAGATGCGGGTGACGGCGCCATCGACGATCACCTGGCGCTCCATCGTGATCCACGGAAAGAGGAGCGAAACACGGGCGTTGACGGCGAGTTCGCGGCCTTTGCGGCTGTCGTAATTCGTATAAAAAACGAAGCCGCGCCCATCGAGGCCCTTGAGCAGGACGATGCGCGAAGCGGGACGTCCGGAACCGTCGGCCGTCGAGCAAACCATGGCATTGGGTTCGGGGACTTTGGCGGCTTCGGCTTCCTGGAACCATTTCTCGAACTGACGAAACGGGTCTCGCGCGAGGTCTTTCTCGTGCAAGCCCGCGAGGGAATAGTCTTTGCGTAAGTCAGCGAGGGCCATGGATGGATGGTGTTTTTATCGAGGTGGGAGAATAGTTTCCAACTGGTAAACGATGTATCGCCTCGCAAGCAGGGAAACCACTACACGGCCACGCATCTTTTCATGGATTCGCGGTCCCGAGGATGCGCCGGGCTGCGAGTCGGGAGTAGTTAAGCGGGAGAAGTCTTGACGCAACTTTCCACGCTTTCGTCGACGGCGAGGATTCGTTAACGCTCCGGCATGACTCCAGCCACCTACATCGACACGCATGCGAATGAGCTGGCGGCGTTGCTAGGCGATCTGGTGCGTATGCCGACGGTCAATCCGCCGGGAGAAAACTACGATGCGATCACCGCGCGGCTCACGACGGAGTTGAAGACGGCGGGCCTGCAAGCGCGGCGCCTGCCCGTGCCGGCTGCGGCGTGTCGCGCGGTGCTGCCGCGGGAGCAGTGGCATCATCCGCGCTGGAACGTGTTGGGGCGCCTCCGTGAGCGCGGCGCGAAACGCACGCTGCATTTTAACGCGCACTATGACGTCGTGCCTGTATCGGGAAACTGGATACATGGCGGACCGTTTTCGGGAGCACGGGTGGGCGGGCGTGTTTACGGACGTGGTACGGCCGACATGAAGGGCTCGATGGCGAGTTTGCTCGTTGCGTTGCGGGCTTTGCGCGCGTGCGGCGTGCAGCCGGCGTTGAACATCGAAGTGTCGTTTACCGCCGACGAGGAAACAGACTCGGCTTTGGGCGCGGGCTGGCTCGTGCGGCACGCTCCGCTCGAGCCTGACTACGCGGTGGTGATGGAAGGCGGCGAAGGGCATCGCGTGTGTTGCGGGCACAACGGTGTCGTGTGGCTCGAAGTGACTGTGCGCGGGCGGGCCGCGCATGGATCGCGTCCGGACAAAGGTATCAATGCTTTCGAAAAAATGGCGGCGCTGGCGCTGGCATTGAAGGAGCACGGCCGCGAGCTCGCGCGACGACATTTCGTGACGCCGGAAGGCGAGACCATGCGGCCTACGTTGAACATCGGCGGCGTGTTTGGCCAAGGGCCGGGCGGCAAGATCAACACCGTGCCGGCGGAGGCGACTTTCTCCATCGATCGGCGAGTGCTCGCGATCGAAACGGTGGCGTCGGCCGAGCGCGAGTTACGGACGTTTCTGCGCGAAGCGGCGCGTCGGATTCCTCGGTGTCACATCGAAGTCCGAAAAGTTTCGGATAATCATCCGTGTTTTTCGGAGCCCACTCATCCGTTCTTTGGAACGATGGCTGAAATCGTCGGACGCGTGCGACGGAAGCCGGCGGTTTTCAGCGTGTCGACGGGTTTTAACGACATGCATTTCTTCGCGCATCATCTGAAAATTCCCACGCTCGGATACGGGCCGGGCGGAGCGGGTTGCCATGCGGTGAACGAGCACGCGTCGCTGCGTGAACTGGTGGCCAGCGCGAAAATCTATGCGGAGTTGATGACGCGTTTCCGCGGCTGATGCCTCAGGCCGAAAAACGAGAATCTCGGCGAGCGTGTGACTGTTTTCACCGCGGCAATTTGCCGGGCTCGTTTGCGTATGCGGGCATGCGCGCTAAGTTCGGGGACAACCCCAACCTCAACATTTAAGGAGGCACCATGCCGGTGATTAAAATCCATCTCGATGATGAAGAATTCGCTCCCGTCGCCCGTCTGGCGGATGAGCTGCACCTGAGGCCGGAAGACATCGCTTATGCCGGGCTGAATATGGCCATGGCGCGAGCGAACGATGCCACCGTGCGCACGGAAATCACCGAAGCGCATTATTGGCGTCGCGAAAATCTGCCCAGCTGGGGGGATTCCGCCCGTTCGGTGCATGCCTACGAAGGCAAGGCCGACGGCGGGCATACCCAAGTCCGCTAATTATGTAATGGAGTGAAGGCGGCGGGAGCGTTGGAAGCCGCGTCCTCGGGGCGCGGCTTCCGCGTGTCTGCAAGTCGCGATCGACGTGCGACTCACGGCGTCGCCGGAAGAGGCGGCTGGACGCGGACGGCGCGGATCGTTTTGGTCGCGGCAATCATGAACGCATCCGCCACCGCCACGATCGATCTCTACGGGCTCACGCGGGCGGAGCTGCAGGCGCTCTTTGCGAGCTGGGAAATCAGTCCGGTGCACGCGGCGCGCGTTTGGAATTATTTGTATTGGGAATGCGTGGACAGTCTCGCGGCGATGACGGAGTTGCCCGCGCGCTTGCGCACGCGACTCGAAGCGGAGTGCATGCTGAGCGTTCCGCCGGTGGCGCTCGAGACGCACAGCAGCGACGGCTACACGCGCAAGTTTCTCCTCGCGCTGCACGACGGCGAAAAAATCGAAACCGTGCTCATGCGTTATCCCGGCCGCGTGACGGCGTGCATCAGTTCGCAGGCCGGTTGTGCGATGGGCTGCGTGTTTTGCGCGACGGGCCAGCGCGGATTTGCGCGGCATTTGACCACGGGCGAGATCGTCTCCCAGGTGGTGCATGTGCAGCGCTTGTTGCGCGCGAACGGCGAGCGACTGCGCAATCTCGTGCTGATGGGCATGGGCGAACCGCTGCACAATTACGATGCGGTGATGAAGGCCGTGGATATTTTCCGCGATTCCGCGGGACTGGCGATCGGAGCGAAAAAAATCACGCTCAGCACCGTCGGCGTGATCCCGGGCATTCGCCGGCTCGCGGACGAAAACCAGCCGATCTATCTCGCGCTGAGCCTGCATGCGGCGACGCAGGAAGAACGCCTGAAACTCGTGCCGACGGCGAGGCGCTGGCCGCTCGACGAGTTGATGGATGCCTGCCGCTACTACATCGCGAAAACGGGGCAGGAGATCTTCTTCGAGTGGACGCTAATCGAAGGTGAAAACGATTCCGAAGAACACGCCCACGCCGTCGGCCGTCTGCTGGCCGGCATGGAGTCGCAGGTGAACCTGATCCCGCTGAATCCAACTTCTGGATACGCGGGCACGCCGGCGCGAACGGAGGCGGCGAAACGCTTTCAGGCGATTCTCGCGCAGTACGGTCTGCCGAGCACGGTGCGTCAGCGCCGCGGCATCGATATCGCCGCCGGTTGCGGGCAGCTCGCGGCCGCGAGCTGATAACGCATTGTCCCTTCCGTGGAGGAGCCGCGACGCTCCTAGAGCAGTCCGAGTGCTTCGCGTGCCTGCAGCGTGAGCGGCGTTTCGACCAGTGCGGGCGCCGCGGGGAGTGTATTCGAAAGTCCAATACGCGCGGCGCGATCGCGCAGGGTGAGCCATGCGAGCGTGTCTTTTTCGGAGGTCGCGGCGCGTCCGGCGACGGCGGCGAAAGTCTCCGCTGGATTGGCGATCTGCTCCGAGGGCAACACGCCTTTGTCGGCGAGGAAGACGGACGCGGAAGCGCCGAGCGTGTCGCACCAGGCGAGGGGATTGGTCGGCGGCGTGTAAGCGGGGCCGCCGGGATACGCCTGCCATTCCATGAAGAGGCGAATGGTCTCGTGAAGTTTTCCGAGTTCGGCGTCGGCCGTGGCAGGCGTCCAACGGGCGATGAACTGTTTTCGTTCGCGGAACTTTTTCACCTCCCACACGCGCAAGATGAGTTCGAAGTCGTCGTTCTGATGTTTGAGCGCGCCGGTGAAAACGTAGTCGAGTCCGTCCGACGCGGTGTCGACGAGCTGGCGGATGTTGTCGGCCGTCCATTCGACCGGGAAAATCGCGTAATGATCTTTGCCGAGCATGCCGAGGGCGGCGATGGGCGCGTAGTGCGGCGCGAAATACAGCGTCTCCGCGAGCCAGAGGGGAATGCCGCGCGTGAGGCGCGCGATCGGATCCTCCGGCTGTTTCATGCGCGTCTTGAAATCGGGTGTGTTGAGCAACGCGAGCTGACCGAACGCGACGCGGCGCAGCCGGCCCTGTTTGGCGGGGGGTAGCACCCCGGCGACCTCTTCCAAACCGTAGGCCCAGATCGGACGGCTGATGCTGACGAGGCTGATCATTTTCTTCTCGGGCGCGGCGGGCACAGCGCCGGCGGGATTCGCGGCGGGCGCGGAAGGCAGTTCGCCGCGGCGTTCCAATTCGAGAAGTTCCGCGAGTACGTTGGAGAAACCGTAGAGACGTTCTTCGAGCTCGGGACGTTGAAGCGAAAAAAGGATGTCGAGCAGATGCTGCGCGGCGCCGGTGTTGCGCGTGGCGAGATAAGCTTGGAGGAGATTGATGCCGGTGGCCGGACCGTGACGCTCCGCATCGTAGCGCGGTGCGATGAGCTCGACGATTTGTTCGACATAACCGCAGGAGCCGAGATCGCCGGAGAGCGTGACGAGGACATCGGGACGATCGCCCGCGGTGCGCAAAAGGTCTTCGTAGATCGCCATGGCGCCGGCGAGATCCTTGGCCTCGAGCTTTTCGCGGGCGGCGAGCAGGCGCGCTTTCACACCCGACGCAGGGCTTTCCGGCGCGATCTCGGGCGAAGGCGGCGAGGTGAGATCACCATTGCCGTTCGCGGGCGGGAGGGGAGACGGCTGGTTGGAATCTTTTTTGGAGGCGAAGCGGTCGAAGAAGCCCATGGGCGGCAGGAAAGCGGCGAGAAGAACAAGTGCGAAGGAAAAATAACGCAGGGCCGATCCCGCTTTTATCGAGCGACCATGTATTCACGGAACTGAGACAGCGGCCGGCGGCGCGATGATCGCGGAAACGCTGACGACCGGTGTCGGCGGAACCGTGAGCGCGTCGGGAAGATTTTTTTCTCGCACGGCGAGCGTTGCGAGAACCTTGGGCACGTACATGCGCGTCTCGGCGGGAAGCAGCTCCACGATGTCGGCGAATTCGCGCGAGCCGGTTTTCTTGATGGCGACGGCGATGCGTCCTTCGCCGGCATTGTAGGCGGCGAGCGCGAGAGGCCAGGAGTCGAAGCGATCGTGAAGACGGCGAAGAAACTTGGCGGCGGCACGGGCGTTTTTCCCCGGCTGCAGACGTTCATCGAAAGGAAATGTGCGCAGGCCGTATGCGCGCGCGATGAGTGGCATGAGTTGGTAAAGACCGCGGGCTCCGACAGGACTGCGGGCGGACGGATTGAGCGATGACTCGACCTCGGCGAGCCACGCCAACTCGGGCGGCAGACCTTCCGCGGCGAAAATCATTTTGAGCACCGGCATGAGTTCGTCGGCGCGTTTGGGCTTCGGACGCGCACGCATGCGTTCGAGCCACACATCGTAATAAGGAATGGGCGGGCGCGGCTCTGCAGGCGCGACCTCGGCCGGAGGATTTTCAGGCGAAGGCGTAGAGGGCGCGGTGGCGGACGGCGGGGTGGTCGTGGGGGCTTTGCGCGGAGCGGCGGGCGTGCGCAGCGCGATGCCCGCGGTCTCGATCAAGTCCAGCCGCTCGGCGAGCCAGTCGGCGTATTCGTCGTAGTTTGGCATGAGCCGCAGCGCGGCGAGGGTGCGGCGAGCGTCGGGCTCCAGCGCGGCGAGTTCTTCGACGGAGCCGGCGGTGAGCGACTGTTGGAGACGCGCGACGAAGGCATTCCATTGTTCCTGCGATACGAACTCGTAGTGCTCTTTGATCGAGTCGGGCGCGTAGTCGTCGAAAAGCTGACGACCAAACTCGTACAGCGCATCGAACTCGGCGGAGGCGGACGCGGCGGGCTGTGCGGCGCGATCGGTATCGCTACGGGCAGGCGCCTTCTCGGTGTCTCCAAATAATGGATACGCCGTCAGTGCGAGCAGGGCGGCCAGCCCGGAAACGGTGAAGCTCGGAAATCGCATGGCTGGCGATGGACAGGAGGACGGAACATCAGTTCGGAGCCGGAAAAGGGAAACTCTCTTTTCGGCGTTTAAGCCTCTCTTCGCAAAGCACTCGCGGCGACTTGAGTAGGAGAGAAGCAGGCGGATTTTCTCTCGCCTTTTTGATCGATCGCGAGAGACCGGCGGGATGCCGGAAAAACCTCAACCTGCGAAACGCGATAACTGCTGTCCGCGCGGCGTTTTCTGGTTTTTGACGACGGTGACGCTGCTGCTCGTCGCGAACTGGGTGGCGGCGGTTGCGCGGTTCCAAGTGAACGTGCCGATGTGGGATCAGTGGGATTATTTTAATCCGCTCTTTGAAGACGAAGGCTGGACCGCGTTGTTCCGTCTTCAACATGGCCCGCATCGGCAGGGCCTGGGGTTTGTGCTCAGTTCTTGGGTGATGGCGGCGAGCGGGTGGGACTCTCGCATCGAGAGCTTGTGGATGGTGTTTTTGCTCACGGTTTCTGTCGTGCTCGCGTTGAGTTTGAAGAAGCGCGTCACCGGTAAATTGAGCGCCGTCGATGTTTCGATTCCGCTGTTGATTCTGACGCTGGAGCAATGGGGCAGTGTGATCGAAGTGCCCAATGCGTCGCACAGCGTGTTTCCGCTGATGCTGATTTTATTGGCGGCGCATGTGTGGCTCGATGAACGAGCGAAAGTTCGGTTGCCGGTCGCGGCGCTGCTCGCGGTGTGTGCGATTTTCACCGGCTTTGCGATCTTCGCGGGCATGGTGCTGACGGTGTTTTTAGTGATGGCGCTGGTGCGTGCGCTCTGGACGAAGGCGCGGGACGAGGTCATCGCAGCAGCGATCGGTGTCGTCATTGTCGCGGCGGGATGGTGGGGGTTTTCGGTTGGGTATCGATTTGATCCCGCGAGTGACGGCTATCGATTCCCGCACGAACCGCTGTTCGATTATGTGCGTTTTCTCGCGCTGATGCTGGCGCATCCGGCGGGCGCGGAAACGACGACCGCGGCGGTTTATCTGATCGGTGGCGTGCTGTTGATCGCGAGCGTGTTCATCGGCGCGGTGACTGGCTGGCGCTGGTTGCGAGGGAAGAGCGCGCGAGGCGATGACGTCGTCCTGCTGCTCGTGGGCGCGGGCTTGGCGTTCGCCGCATTCACGGCGGTTGGAAGGATTCATCTCAATATCGCGGCGGGCATGGTCTCGCGTTATGTGACGTTGCTCGTGCCGCTCTGGCTGGGGATTTATCTGTGGAGCGTATCGAGAAAATGGATACCCCTGCGGCGCGCGGGAGTTGTGGCCGTGCTTCTGATGAGTTTGGCGCCGTTTGCGAATATGCTGAAACGCCCGACCGCGGATTGGCCGGGCACGGCGGGATTGAGCGATCGGGCACGGCAGGCGTTGGCGGAATCGACCGCGGGAAAAATGGCGTGGGTCTCCGCGTTTTTGCGGACGAGTGATTTTCGCGAAGCGGATCGTCTGATCGGGCGCAAAATCCATCCCTGGGGCGAAAGCAATGATCTCGACGGCAAACTGCGTTGGTTGCGTGAGCGACGGCTGTCGTTTTTTGCGCAGGCCGAATCGCGGGCGTGGCAGCCCTGGCGGGATGAACCGAGGAGTCTGTGGCTGCATACCGCGACGCACGATGACGACGGCTGCTGGATGGCCGATGAATCCACTTTATGGATACACAATCCGGCGTCGGGTTGGTTGAATCTGCGCGTTGTGCAAAAAGCGTCCGGACTCCCGGCGGATGCCGGCATCGAGTTCGAACATCAGCAATCGAAGGGCCGTGAGACCGCTGGGTATCTGACGGAAACGATATCGCTCCCGATCGGCGCAGGTGAGCAGACGCTCTCCATGCGCAGTACGACAGGAGCGGTGCCGATCCATCCGCCCGAGGACATGCGTTTGTTGTCCTACAAATTTAGCCACGCGACCCTCACGCCGGCGCCTGCGGGAGTCGTGTGGACGCGTGCAAACGACATCGATGCGCCGTGGCGTGCGGCTTATCGTTGGGGAATTTTCACGGGCTTTTATGGATGGGAAGCGGACACCGGCCTCGGGTGGGCCGATGGTGAGGTTCGGCTCGAAGTCGATTCCGCGCAGCCGCTTTTTCTCAACGTCCACATTGCCGCGCGTTATCGGCCGGTCGCGACGGGACCGTTGATCGTGCGGGTGGGCGATGAAACGTGGGAGGTGCCGTTTGCCGAAAAGAGCGCCTCGTTTTCACTGCGATTGCCGGGAAGCGCGAGCCCGCATGTGATTGTGCTCAAGAATGCAGGCGGTGCGGCGAGTCCGCGCGACGCCGAGGGGAAAACCGATCCGCGAACGCTCGCGTTGCGCATGCGTCGTCTGGACGTCACGGAGCAGCCGGTATTTGCGGAGCTGAACGCGGATCGCTGACGCGATGCGGATGGTGCGGGCCGCTTTCCCGTTTGACCCTCGGAGCGGCGTCCTTAGCTAAGACCGTTCCCTGCGGCGCGCGGGGATTTGCCGGATGAATCGGGTCTACATCAAAACCTACGGATGCCAGATGAACGAACGCGACAGCGAAGCCGTCGCGGCGATGCTGCGCGCGCGGGGTTATCGCATCGTGAACTCGGAAGACGATTGCGACGTGATGTTGTTGAACACCTGCAGCGTGCGCGACGCGGCCGAACAAAAGGCGATCGGCAAAGCGGCCTACGTGCAGCATCGCAAAAAGAAGAATCCGGATTTCGTGCTCGGTATCCTCGGCTGCATGGCGCAAAACCGCGGTGCCGAGCTGCTGGATAAGTTGCCCGATGTGGACCTGATCGTCGGCACGCAGAAGTTTCACCAAGTGCCCGACTATCTCGACAATCTGCGCGCGGCGCGAAATGCCGGCGTGCCGATTCCGGAGACGATCGTCGATATCGCCGAGGAGCCGGGTTCGCAAAACGCGATCAAGGATCACCTCGAACTCGACGGACCGGTGCCGCAGGTGAGCGCGTTTGTTTCGATCCAGCAGGGCTGCAACATGGATTGCGCGTTCTGCATCGTGCCGAAGACGCGTGGTGACGAACGTTCGCGTCCGATGGACGAGATCGTGGCGGAGTGTCGCCAGCTCGCGGCGCGCGGTGTGAAGGAAATCACGCTGCTCGGCCAGATCGTGACGAGTTACGGCCGCCGTGATTACACGCACACGGGAGGGATCTCGCCCTTCACGCAGTTGATCGAACGCGTGCACGAGATCGAAGGGATTGAACGCATCCGTTTCACGTCGCCGCATCCGCGCGGATTTAAGCAAGACCTCGTCGAAGCGTATGGCCGTTTGCCGAAGTTGTGCGAATACGTGCACCTGCCGATGCAAAGCGGCAGCAACCGCATCCTGCGCGCGATGAACAGGCCCTACACGCGCGAACGTTACCGCGAGATCGTGGAGGCGCTGCGGGCGGTGAAGCCTGACATGTATTTCTCGACCGATGTGATTGTCGGCTTCCCCGGCGAGACCGACGAAGATTTTGAGCAAACCCGCGAACTTTTCGAAGCGTGCAACTACGACATGGCGTATGTATTCAAATATTCCATACGCAGCGGCACGCCGGCGGCGTCGATGGGCGATCAGATTCCCGACGATGTGAAAGAACATCGCAACCAGGTGCTGCTCGAGATCCTGCGTCAGAACTCGTTGCGCCGTAGCGCCCAACTCATCGGCAAGATCGAGGAAGTGCTCGTGGAAGGTCCTGACAAAACCGGTCGCCGCTTCACCGGTCGCACGCGCGGAAATCGCGTGGCGATTTTTGATGCCGATCCGCGGTTGATCGGTCAGCTGGTGCCGTTGCGTATCGAGCGCGCGTCGGTGAGTTCGCTGTATGGCGAGCTGGTGCTCAGCGGCGTGGATGCCGCGACGCGTTGAGGCGCGAGTTTGCCGCATGTACGCACCGATCGAACGACGCTCCGCACGCCTGGTGCACCGGGCGCTGGCATATGGCCTTGCGAAAGCTGGCGGGGAAGGGAAGTAAGGAGATCCTTTTTTATGACGCTCACCACTGCCACGGTATTGCCCGGACTTTTGCTCATCGCGCTCGGGGCGTTGTTTCTGACCGGAAACTCGGCCGTCGTTTCGATGTTCAAGTCGCTGCCGCGCTCACGTGTGGCCGCGGTGGTCTTTTTCGGCGGTGGCGCGATCTGGTTTTTGTACGTGCTCGCGGGATTGCCTGAAGCGGATCTGATCCTGGCGAAATCGCCGCGTCCGCTGATGGTCGGTTTCGGCGCGCTGGCGTTGCTGGCGTTTTATTACCTGCCGGATTTCCTGGCGGTGCGCGGACTCGCGATCGTGACCTTGTTGGGCGCGTGGCCGTTGTTGATGGCCGCGTACGGCGAATACGATCTGCCGCAACGGTTGTTTATGGTGACGATCGTGTATCTGGCGGTGGCGCTGGCGCTGTACGTGGGCGCGGTGCCGTATCGCCTGCGCGACTTTTTCCATTGGTTGTTTTCGCGTCCGCAGCGGGCGAAGGCGTTGGGGGGCGCTCTGCTGGGCTACGGACTGTTGCTCGTCGCGACGGCGTTTACGTATTGAAAATTTGAATACCATGTCGTCGTCCACCGCTGTCACTACCGACGCTTTGAGCGCTCCTGTTCTGCTGGTGATCGCCGGTCCTGCCGGCTCGGGAAAAACCACGCTGTGCGACCGTATGGTCGCGGAAGTCCCTGGTTTTTCGCGTGTGGTGACGGCGACGACGCGCGATCCGCGGCCGGGTGAAGTGCGCGGCGTGCATTATCATTTTCTGACTCCGGAGGAGTTCGACGCGAAGATCGCCGAAGGCGCCTTTCTCGAGTGGGCGTGGGTGCACCAAAAAAACCGCTATGGCACGCTCGCTTCCGCGGTGCTCGATCCGCTGGCGCAAGGGCGCAGCCTGATCATCAACGTGGACGTGCAAGGCGTGGAGAATTTCCGGCGCGCCGCCGCGGCCAATCCGTTGCTGGCGAAACATCTTGCCACGGTGTTCATCGACGTGCCGATGGCGGAGCTGCGCAAACGCATGGTCGCGCGCGGCCAGGATAGCGAAGCCGAGATCGAGCGCCGCATGCAGACGGCGGAGAGGGAGTTGCGCGAAGCGGATAAATTTGACCACCGCATCCGCAGCACGACGCGCGAAGCGGATTTTCAGGCGTTGCTCGCGATCTGGCGTGAGGTGGCGGCCCGTGTGGCCGGTGCTCGTTAAGCGATCCGTCGGGCGGTTGAGACGGAAATGCGCGGCCTGCGCGAAAATCTTTGGTGTGCGCGAAAACCCGGCGTGCTAGCTGCTGCTACGTGACGCCGAGGTGAACTTTACCTTCAACCATCCTTTGTCGATGTCGGTGGCTTGACTCGTCTCCCGGACGACGAATCGCTGGCACGGCATCACCGCCGCGAGGCCATCCACGGTTTCGCGATGTGAGGGATGTCATCCTTCAACCCGTCACAACATGCGTCTATCACGCGCGAATCTGTACCGTTTGTCCGTAGTCGGTGGAGCCCTCTCGCTCGCCGCGCACGCCCAGCCGCCGCAGCCCCCGGCTCCTCCCACTCCACCGGAGCCGCCGGACGAGGAAGTTGTGCAGCTGTCTGCATTTGAGGTTAATGACATGAAGGCGTTCTCGGATCAGGCGATCCCGGGAAAAACGCCGGTTGCTTTCACCGAAGTCGGCAAGGAGCGGCTCGCTAACGAACTCGCGTCGCGCGACATCCCGCTGGCGCTCAACACGACGCCGTCCGTTTACTCCACGACCGATGGCGGTGCCGCGGGCGATGCACGCGTAAACGTGCGCGGATTTAGCCAGCGCAACGTCGCTATTTTGATCAACGGCGTTCCCACAAACGACATCGAGAACGGCTGGTTGTACTGGTCGAACTGGGACGCACTCGGCGACGTCACCAGCACGATTCAGGTCCAGCGCGGCTTGAGCAATGTGACGCTCCCCACGCCTTCGATCGGCGGCACGATGAACATCATCACGGACCCTGCGGCCTCGGAGCGCGGGGGTTCGGTGAAGTTCGAAGCGGGCGCCGATGCGTTTTATAAAGTCACAGGCGCCTACAACACCGGTCTGCTCGCGGGCAAATTTGCGGTCACCGTCGGCGCAGTTGCGAAAATGGGCGATGGCAATCCGCGCGGCGCTTGGACCGAAGGACTGGGTTATTACGTCGGCGCGAGTTGGAAGATAAATGCCAACCATCGCCTCGAAGTCTTCGCCGTAGGTTCTCCACAGGAGCACGGCCAACGCCGTTTCGCGTCCAACATCGCGGCTTACGATGCCAATTATGCGCGCAAGCTTGGCTATACCGATGCGGAGATTCAGGCGGCGCTCGCGGTCGGTCCCATCAACGCCGGCCAGGATTTCAATCCGAACTATGCGCCCGTCAGCTCGAGCTACGGCGGGCAGCAATATTACTGGGGCAAACTTCACTCGCGCCACGACTCCGACTTCCTCAACGAAAGCGTGAACTACTTCCACAAGCCGCAGATCAATCTGAACTGGTACGCGAAGTTGACCGAAGATCTGAATCTGACGACGGTTTTTTATTACTCCGGCGGACGCGGCGGCAGCTCCGGCACGTTGAACAACGGTTCCAGCAGCGCGGCCTTCGCACGCTACGCCAACTCGCATCCGCTCTACGGCAGCAACATCGACTGGGATCGCACGATCGAAAGTAATCGCGGCTCCGTGGCCGCCAACGGCACCTCCAAAACTCCGGGCCGCTCGCTCGGCATCCTCCGCAACAGCGTCAACAATCAGGATCAATTCGGCGCGGTTTCCAAACTGAGCTATCAGCTTACACCGGAAGTGAAACTCACGACGGGCCTCGATTGGCGCACGGCGGAAATCGCGCACTTTCGCGAAGTCCGCGATCTGCTCGGCGGTGACTATTATCTGCCCACGGCTGCTCAATCCAGCGACTTCTGGGCGGATGGCGCCAGCACGCGGCTCGGGCTCGGTGACAAGGTGGATTACAACAATACCAACACCATCGACTGGCTCGGCAGCTTTATCCAAGGTCAGTACGAATCCGGTCCGATCACGACCTTCCTCGTTTACGGGTATTCATGGATCAAATACGGTTTCACCGATCACTTCCGCCGCGCTGACGACGGCGGTGAGTTCAAGCTGAAATCCGACGGCATCGAGGGACATCAGTTCAAGGGTGGTATCCAATATTCCATTACAAACGACATCGGTGTGTTCGTGAACGCCGGCTGGGTGGACAAGGTGCCGATCTTCGACGGCGTGATCAACGACACCGTCGGCGTCATGGTGGATAGCGGCAACGAAACCTTCGTCTCGTACGAAGCCGGCGTGCGCTACCAGACACCGGGCCGCTCGTTTAACATCTCGGCCAGCCTCTATCACACGGAATGGAAGGACCGTACCAACACCAACGTGAACGCCACGACAGAAGTCGTCACCTACCTGCGCGGGATGAACTCGATCTACGAAGGTATTGAAATCGAAAGCGCCTGGCAGCCACGCCGCTGGGTGCGCTTCGATGCGGCCGCTTCGTTTGGCGACTGGGTTTACACCGACGACGTCGTTGGCGAAGCGTTTTCGCTGAGCTCCGGCGACCGCATTCCGACCACTTCCCGCGTGTACATCAAAGACCTCAAAGTCGGCGACGCGCCGCAAAGCCAGGTCGCGTATGCGGTAACGTTCTTCCCGGTTCGCGGGCTCTCCGTGAAAGCGCAGGGCCGCTGGTACAGCCGCTACTGGTCGGACTTCGATCCCGCCACGCGCACGAGTGTGAGCGATCGCGGACAGGCATGGAAGATTCCCGCGTACACCGTCTACGACCTCCACGTGAACTACAACCTGCCGATCCGCTCGCGCCGTTTCGACGTGAGCGTGTTTGCCCATGTGTTTAACGTGCTGGACGAAACCTACGTCGCTGACGCCACCGACAACAGTCAGTTCGAAGCGATCTCCAGCGCGCCGTCGCACAGTGCGCAACGCGCCGAGGTTTTCCTCGGCCCGCCGATCTCGTGGAATCTCGGAGTGAAGGTTTCTTTCTAAGACCAACACCACGTATCCATCTTTTCACTACAAAGCGCCCGGATCTCTCCGGGCGCTTTTTTATAACTCGGAAAAGCTGATGGTGCGCAGGCGACGCAGCCCGTGAAATCGCCGCGTCACACGAAGTCCAACTGCGCGAGGATCTGTGGGGAAGGATCGCTTCGCGGAACGTCGGGAATTTGGCCCGACTATGCATTTTTAGCCTTTTTCCACACCGGGCAAAGTGCCCGGCTTAGTTAAGCATACAAAATATAGGCATGTGAGCCTTCGGCTGTTATGAGCTTTTTTCATGTCTTTAACTCGATTAATAAGAGCGAATTAAATGACGTTCGGTTTTGAGGCGGCTCGCCCCGAAAAATGTGTAAAGCGTAAAATGTCTCTATGTTAACATAGTAAAACGTTTTGAAACAAATAGTTGCGTAATTTTTGTCGCCGGAAAACGCCGATGAACGATGCAAATCGCACGTAATCGGGAAGATGCGGCCGCCGATTTTTTTGCAAAAGGCTACAGATGTCGCGGTCGGGGACGATGAAGGGCCCGACCATAAATCACGGCTTAGTTTTCCAATGATCCTTCATCGCTTCCTCGCGAGTACCGCATTTTTTGCCGGTCTCGTCCTCTCGCTTCGTGCAGACATCCCCGACGCCGGCGGTTTGCTGCGCGATCAATCGATCCAACAACCGCTGCCGCCTCGTCTGCCTGCAGCTGAAACGGAGACCACGGCGGTGCCGCAGCCAGCGGTCGACAGTGGAGTGAAACTCGAAGTGAAGCGTTTCGAGTTTCAAGGCCACGCGGACTTGATCGCCGAGAGCGAGCTGCAAGCGATGGCGGCGAGTCTGCTCAAAAAGGAGGTAGGCATCACCGATCTGCAGATGCTCGTCGCGGAGATCACGGTGCGGTTGAAGTCCAAAGGCTTCTTCCTGGCCCGCGCGTACTTGCCCCGGCAGGACGTCACCGGCGGCACGGTGCAGATCGCGATCCTGCAAGCCAAGGTGGACAGCACGGTGGAGGTGAAGACCAACGACTCACGTCTCTCGCCGCATCTCGTGCGCACCATCACCGAGAGTTATGTGCCCGCGGGACGTCCGCTCAATGAGCGCGATCTCGAGCGCGTGCTCTTGCTCCTCAACGAATTTCCCGGCGTTTCCGCCAAGGCGGTTCTCGAGCAAGGTTCCGCGCCGGGCACCACGCGTCTCGTTCTCGATATCCATGAGGACAAGCTCTTCACTGGCAGCCTCTGGGCCGACAACTACGGCAATCGCTACACCGGCGCATGGCGCGGAAACGCGCTGCTCTCGATCAACGATCCTTTGCGCATCGGCGATCAAGGCACGGTGATGATTTCCGGCGCCGAAGGTTTGTTGCAGGCGCGCGCTTCCTACACGCGTCCGCTGGGTCAACGCGGTTTGCGCGGCGGCATCGCGTACACGGCGATGCGTTACGAGCTTATCGATGGACTCAAGTCGCTCGAAGCCGAAGGCACCGCGCACACGATCAACACCTGGCTTTCGCAAACCCTCATTCGCCGTCGCAGTTTCAATCTCGGCGCGACGCTCGGCTATGATTTCAAAGCGCTGCGCGACGACATGCTCGGTTTCGAGATTCGCGCGAAAAACACGCACAACGTGCATCTCGGCCTCTCGCTGACTGCGCAGGACAGGTTTCTCGGCGGAGGTCTCACGACTGCATCGCTCTCGGGCACGTTTGGTCATCTCGATCTCTCCGGCAACAAAGCCAACGAGCGTGTCGATCGTGCCACCGCCGGCACTTCGGGTGGATTTCATCGCATCAATCTCGGCGTGAGCCGACTTCAGCGCGTCGCACCGCGCTTGACTGCGTTTGGTTCTTATCAAGGTCAGTTCGCCTCGGGGAATTTGGACTCGGGCGAAAAGATGAGCCTCGGCGGACCCTACGGCGTGCGCGCGTATCCGGTTGGCGAAGCGTCGGGCGATGACGCGCATCTGCTCACGTTGGAAGTGCGTCACGACTTGCCGCTCGAGTGGGAAGTTGGCGCGTTGCAGTTCTCGGCATTTTTCGATGCCGGTCATGTGACGCTCAACAAAGAGCCGTGGCCCTTCGCGGTTCAAAACGCGACTCGCAGCAACAACTATTGGCTCTCCGGCGGCGGACTCGGCGTCAGCCTGAGCAAGCCCGGACGCTATCTGCTGCGACTCAACTACGCCCACAAGATCGGCGAAAACGACGGCCGCACCTACTTCGGCAAAGACGCCGACGGCCGCGATAGCGACGGCCGCTTCTGGCTGATCGGTCAGTTCTCTCTCTGAAAATTTTAGACGTCTCCGACATGTTCTCCTCCTCTCGCTTTCTTGCATCGGCGGCATTGGCCGCCGCTTGTGCGACACTCGCGCATGCGCAACCGGTCGCGCCGACCACACTTCCCGATGGCGGCCGTATCACCGCCGGTGAAGCCGCGCTCACACAGCAGGGCAACAGCTTGATCATCGACCAAGCCACGCAGCGCCTGATCACGGAATGGAATGCGTTCAGCATCGGCGCCGATGGCGTCGTGCGGTTTAACCAACCTGGCGCGGATGCCGTCGCGCTCAATCGCGTGGTGGGTGGCGATGCCTCACAGCTGCTCGGTTCGTTGCAGGCCAACGGCCGCGTGTTTCTCGTGAATCCCAACGGTGTCTATTTCGGCGCCGGCGCGTCCGTCGATGTCGGCGGCATCGTGGCGTCCACGCTTGCGCTGTCCGACGCGGATTTTCTCGCGGGCAACTATACGTTTACCGGCGGCAACGGTGCGGGCGCGATCGTCAACGACGGCACGCTCTCCGCGCGCAACGGTGGCGTGATCGCGTTCATCTCGCCGCGTGTCACCAACAACGGTGAGCTCACGGCCGAAGGCGGTTCCGTCGCGCTCGCCGCGGGCGATAAGGTCACGCTCGATTTCAAAGGCGACGGTCTCATCAATCTTTCGGTCGATGCGGCTGCGGTCGATGCGCAGGTCGTTAATCGCGGTCTGATCAAAACCGATGGCGGTCTCGCCATCCTCAGCGCGCGCGCAGCCGGCGATCTCACGGGGTCGGTTGTTAACAATTCTGGTATCCTCGAAGCGAATACACTCGTCGCGCGCGATGGCCGCATCCTCCTCGATGGCGGCGATCTCGGCGTGGTGGAAAACGCCGGCTCGCTCCTGGCGGTCGGCAACGACGCTGGCGCGACAGGGGGCGAGATTATCGTGACTGGCGAGAAGGTCGGTTTGTTCGGCGACGCGCGCGTTGATGCATCGGGTCAAGCGGGCGGCGGTCGCATCGCGATCGGCGGCGGTTTCCAAGGCAACGACGCTTCCATCGCGAACGCGCAACGCACCTTCGTCGGCTCGGACGCGCGTGTGCAGGCCGATGCGATTCAGTCGGGCAAGGGTGGGGAAGTGATCGTGTGGTCCGATGGACTCACGCGTTTCCAAGGCACTGCCAGCGCTCGTGGCGGCGCCGGTTCTGGTGATGGCGGTTTCATCGAGATTTCCGGCAAAGGTTTTTTGGAGATGGTCGGTCTCGTTGATGCCGGCGCTGCGCATGGACGCGGCGGCTCGGTCTTGTTCGATCCGAAAAACATCATCGTGCACGATGGCGGCGGCGCGCTGCTGACGGATGTCGATGCCTTCGCCGATAACGCTTCGGGCAACAGCACCATCGCGCCGAATACAATCACTGCCGCCACCAACGCCGGCGCCGCGGTTGTTCTTCAGGCGAACAACGACATCACGATCAACAGTTCCATTTTCACGACCAACGCTTCCGGTGTCGGCGGTGCACTCACGTTTAACGCCGGTCGTAGCATCACCATCAACTCGAACATCTATTCGGACGACGCGAACGTCAGCTTCGTCTTAAACGATGCCGCGGCGACAGGTGCTCAGCGCGACGCGGGTGAGGCGGTCTTTAGAAACAACAGCTTGATCGATGCGGGCGAGGGCAATGTGTCCGTCACCATGAGCACTGGCTCGACGAGCGGCGCTGTTTCCACGGGGCAGATCACGGCCAAAGATTTTTCGATCACGCACAATGGCGGAACCGCTGGGGCTGCGACGGGAAAGATCGATCTCGGCGAGCTCACGATCACGGGCGACCTCAACATCATTACGTCATCCGCGCGCGATGTCGTTAATACCGTCGGCAACATTCTGGTGCTCGGCACCACGACCATCGATTCGAAAGGCGGCGATGTGACGCTCACGCGTGCCACGACCGATCTTAATATCGGTGCATTCACCAATGTCGGCAACGTCACGCTCAACGACGCCAACGCATTCCGTTTCGGCACCAGTAACATCGCCGGCAACCTCGTCTTCACGAGCAAAGGCCCGGTCGCTTCCACTGGCGCGATCACCGTCGCCGGCACCGCCTCGCTCACCGCGACAAGCGGTGGTTTCGGCTACGCCGATCCGTATATCAATCTTTCCAACAATAATGATTTCCAAGGCGGCCTCACGTTAAGCGTCGCCAGCTCTGGCGCCAGCGGCACGGGCGGTTATGCGATCATCAAAGACATCAACGGTCTGAGCCTCACCAGCGCGAATCTTAATCGTTACCTGACGATTAACGCAGACGGTGCGGTCGATCTCGGGCCGACTACGGTGGGCAGCGATCTTACGGTGAGCACCACGGGTGCGATCACCGATAGCGGAACTTTGATTGTTCCGAATTACGCGCAGTTCACGGCCGGCGCCGCGAACGACATCACCCTCGATTCCGCCGCGAACAACTTCAACTACCTGCGCATCGGTTCCGGTAAGGACGTCGTTATTAACGACACCAACGCGCTGGTATTTGGTTATTCTGCTTCGAGCTTCAGCACGATTTCCGGCAACTTGAGCGTCACCGCGGGTGGAAATATTAGTCAGCATAGCTACAGCTCGAGCTCTCCTTACGATTCCCGCCTTCTGGTGACGGGCGACACACTCTTCACCGTCACGGCCGCGAACAGCAATTTGTTCCTTGGCTATAGCGATCCGCTGAACGCGACCTACGCGGGTTTGGCAAACAGCTTCGGCGGTTCCGTCACCATCGCGAAGTCGGGCGCTGGTTCCTACCAGGATGTTTATCTGCGCAACACCAGCACCAACGCCGCTCAGATCATCGGCCTCGCCACCGTGGGTACGCTTCAAAACGTATCACTTCGCTACGACAATGCCGCCAGCGTGGAGATTCCTGGCATGACGCTTACCGGCAATCTTTCGATCTCTGCGCCCAATGGCGGCATCACGCAATCCGGCGCGCTGGTCGTTCCTGGAACCGCCATGTTCCGCGCCTCGAGCACGAAGGACATCACGCTCACCAACGCGGCGAACAACTTCTATCGCATCAACGTCAACGGCGCGCGCGATGTTTTCCTCACCGACCTCAACGCCATCGAACTCTACGGCAACGGTTACTCATTCAGCCTCTCGCGAAATCTGAGTGTTACCGCGGGCGGAGCCATCACCGATGCCAGCAGTTCCGATGCTAACTATTACATCAACGTCAACGGCGGCACAGCCACGTTCAACGCCGGCGCGGGTAATAACATCACGCTCGATAATCAGTACAACCAGTTCAGCCGGGTGGACATCACCTCCGGCAACAATGTCACCATCTACGATAACGACAGCATCGTCTTCGGTAATTCCACGATCTCGGGCGCCTTTCTCGTCGATTCGCGTGGCTCAGGAACGCTGACCCAGGTCGCCGACACCGCCATCACTTCCGGCGCTGCGACCTTCAATAATTTCACAGGTGGCATCACACTGAGCCAGCCCAACAACGTCTTCGGCAATATCGCGCTCTCGTCTGACACGGGTACCGTCAACATCCGCGAAAACGATGCCATCACGCAGGCCTCCGCGTGGAATCTCAGCACCTATTTTCCGGCGGTCACCCTCACCACCTCCAACGACCAGGCCATCACCCTCGACAACGCGTCGAACCGTTTCGGCAATCTGACCATCACCCAGATCGCCAACGGCAATCTCACGCCTGGCGCCGTGAGTATCCGGGAGAATGATACAATCACCCAGGGATCCGCCTGGACGACGCATGGCGCTACTACGCTCAACTCCGGCGCGTACTCCATCGCTCTGACCAACGCCAATAACGTTCTCGGCCCGCTCCAGGTGAGCGGCGCTGCTACTAACGGCTACAACATCACCGTCTGGGCTAAAGAAACCGCCGGCAAAGCCGCCATCTACGATGCGGGCGCCGCGGGTGCTTGGTCCACGGGCACAGGTGCGGACACGCTTGTTTCGCTCGTTGGTTACGATGCAACCGGAACCACCGCTGGCGCAGGTGACATCTTTCTCACGCAGACCGGCAACGTTCTCGGCAATCTCTATGTCCGCGGTAACGACGTCACCATCACCGACAGTACTTCGCTGACCGATGGTGCCACGCCGTGGATCACCACTGGCGTCACGACGCTCAATGCCGGCTCGAGCTCCATCGTTCTCGACAATCTGAGCAACAGTCTCGGTGCGATCGCCATCGGCGGTACGCCGTCGTCGGTCCTCATCACCGACAACACCGATCTCACGCAGGCCTCTGCTTGGACGATCGGCACCGCTCCCGTCACGCTCGATGCCCGCAATCATCACATCGACCTGTCCACGAGCGGAAACGTCCTCGGCAATATTCACATCACCACGACCAATGGCGTGCCGCTCTCCGTCAAAATCACGGAGAACGACGCCATCACCCAAGGTTCCACGTGGGTGCTCAATGGCGTGCCCGTGACGCTGGTCGCCGAAAACGACAAAGCCATCACGCTCACCAACGTGTCCAACATCCTCGGCAACCTCACCGTCACCGGCGGCGCCGTTTCCATCACGGAAAACGACACCATCACTCAGGGCGGCGCTTGGACCACCACCGGCACCACCACGCTTAATGCCGCGACCAACGCGATCACGCTCAACAACACGAGCAACGTCCTCGGCGCGCTCGCGTTTGGCGGCACACCGTCCGCGATCTCCATCACCGAAAACAGCGACATCACGCAGGCGGCTGCCTGGAATCTCACGAGCACGCCGATCACGCTCAACTCGCAGTCGCACGACATCCTGCTCACGCAAGCCAGCAACCAACTCGGCGATCTCACGCTCACAGGCCAGAATGTTTCCGTCACCGAAAACCACGTCATCAGCGACGGCGGTGCATGGACGGTTCCCGGCCTCACCACACTCACGGCTGGCACCAACGCTATCGTGCTCGATGCAAATCCGAAAAGCGACTTCGGCACGGTGAAAATCGTTTCCGCCTCCGCGGCCGACATCACCGATGCCAACGGTCTCATCTTCGACACGTCTTCGATCACCAGCACGCTCACGGTCACCGCTGGCGGCGCCATCACGCAGATCGGCCCGATCGTCGCGCAGTCGCTTCTGCTCGTGGGTACTGGCAACGCCACGCTCACGAATGTCGCGAACAATATCGTGAACCTCGCCGCAGGTTTCTCGGGCGGTTCCCTCGCGTACACCGATGCCGACAACTTCACCGTCGCCGTCATCAACGGTACGACTGGTGTGAATATCGGCGCCAATGATGTCTCGCTCACGTCGGTCGCGGGTACGGTCAATGGCCTTACCAGCGTGAATCCGATCAGCAGCTCGCTCGCGGTGAGCACGGGCAGCCCGCTCGTCGTTCCGCAGATGACGATTGCCGGTTCGCAGTCGTACACGTCCGCCGCCGGCATTCAGCTCACGGCCGGCATCACCAGCACGTCGTCTGGCGCGATCACGTTCGATGGTCCGGTGACGCTTGGTTCGAGTCTCTCCATCCAATCCACCAACTCCGCGATCAACTTCCGCGACACGCTCGTGGGTGGTCTCAACCAGCTCACGCTCAACGCGGGCTCCGGTCTGGTGAACTTCGATGGCGCCGTCAGTAATCTCGGCAACACGAGCAGCGCCAATACCGCGCTTCAGATCACCTCGGGAGGAGCGACGTTCTTCAGCACGCTTTCCGCCAACAACGGTCTTTCCGTCAGCGGTCCCGTGACGTTCCTCGACGACGTGACGTTTGCCGACGGCAACATCGGCAGCATTTTCACGGGCCTCGTCACTCTCGGCAAAGCCGGTGGCATGACGATTTCCGGCTACGATGGATTGAACTTCAACGGCGGCGTGCTCTTGCAGAATGGTCCGGCCACGATCCGCTCCAACAACTCCGCGCTCGTCTTCCAAGGCGCCAACACCGTCAGCGGTCCGTTTGGGCTTACGCTCGATGCGGGCACGGCGCAGATCACCGGACTCGATCATCTGAGCTCCGACCTCACGAGTCTCTCGGTCACGTCGAGTACGCCGGTGATTCCCACGGGCGGTATTTCCGTTGCTGGACCGCAGTCGTACACCGCGACTGCAGGCACCAGCATCACGCTGAATGGCAATGTCGTCGGCACGGCCGCGGGCTCCATCCTTTTCAACAGCCCGGTGCTTTTGGGCGCATCTATCAGCGTCGTTTCGGCGAATTCGCCGATCACGTTCGCAAGCACGGTGGATGGTGCGCACGACCTCAGCTTGGCGAGCGGCTCCGGCCTCAAGACCTTTTCCGGCCGCGTCGGTAATTCCACGCCGCTCGGCGATGGCACCGGTTATGCGCTTACGATTGGTGGCGGGGGCATGGTGACGTTTGCCGACACGCTCAACACCGCCTCCGGTATTGCCATCTTCAGTCCCGTGACCTTCACGAAAAACGTCACACTTGGGGATGGTTCGTCGGGCACGCGTTTCGACGGAGCGGTCACTGCAGGCGGTCTCACGATTTCCGGCTACGATAATATCGCTTTCCTGAATTCTCTGACGCTCACCGGTGCGCTTTCAGTGGATTCGCACGGGAGCAACCTCTCGTTCTCGAGCGGAGTCTCGGGGCCGCACGCGCTCGCGATCGATATCGGTGCGGGTGCCGTCTCCGGTCTCGGCGGGTTGTCCTCGTCGCTCACGGGCTTGACGGTGGACAATACCTCGGTGGTCACGCTTCCTGCGATCAGCATCAATGGACCGCAGACCTACAACGGTCCGGTCTCCATCACGGGTGCGCTGACGGGCACGGCGCTGAGCTTCAACAAAGCTGCGACGCTCGCCGCCAACAATCTCGAGCTTGTCGCCACCTCTGGCGCGATCGCTTTCGCCGACGCGTTCACGCTTGGCTCACATAATCTCACGCTCACTGCGAACGAGATCGACTTTGGCGCCGCGCTCACCGGCACGGGCGCGTTCACGCTCCGTCCTTACGCGACAAATGCCAACGTTGTCCTCGGTGGTGCTCTCGATACAGGCGCGCTCGATCTGACCGCGGCCGATCTCGCTTGGCTGCCGGCAACCTTCAGCAATCTCGTCATCGGCCGGGCCGATGGCACGGGCACGCTGGCGGTCTCCGGCGCCACGAACTTCGGATCCATTCCGGTTACCCTGCACGCCGGCGGCGGCATCAGTCAGTCTGCCGCGCTCACCACCGGTGCGCTCACGCTCCGCTCGAATGCTGGTATCGATTTTTCGAATACAAATAATAGTTTCGGTGCGATCACGCTTACGGGTACGCCTTCGCTCGTGAAGATCTCCGAAGCGGACGACATCACGCAGGGTGCCGCCTGGGTCCTGGATTCCGCTCCGGTCACGCTCAACGCCGGCACGAACGCCATCACGTTGACGGAATCGGCCAACACCTTCGGCACGCTTGCGCTCACCGGGGGTAATGTGCAGATCGTGGAAAACGCGTCGACCGATCTCGGTGCATCCAATGTCGGTACGCTTTCGTTGACCTCGGCTGGGGCGCTTCAGTTGAGCGGACCGTTGGCCGCGTCGGGCAATGTCGCGCTTACTGCCGCCGGTCCGATGACACAGACCGCGCCGCTGTCCATTGCGGGAAATCTCGCACTCGTCACCACGCACGCCGGAGGCGATGTCACCTTCAATAATACCGGCGCTTCTGCGACCGCTCTCGGCAATAGCCTCATCGGCGGAAACTTCGTCCTCACCGCGACAGGCGATAATGTTTCGCAGGCGGCGCTGACGGACCTGCAGGTGGCCGGAGATCTCACCATTAGCAGCGCTTCCGCGACGCTCGATGGCGCCGGCAATTTGGTGCAGGGCACGACCTCGCTCCCCGGTGTCAACACGGTGCTGCGTCAGTCCGGCGTCATCACTTTGGGCGACATCACCGAGGCCGGTAACTACACGGTCATCAGCGAAGCCACCAATCGCTCCTTCGCGTCTGGCCCTATCTCGGGTGCGGCCATCACGTTGAACAACACCGGCAACTCCGTCGGCGGCACGCTCTCGATCAATACACAGGCCCCGTCGATCACGACAGGCGCGGATGTACAGACGGGCATCGTTCAGACGCCTGGCACACGCATCATCGTGAACGGCACCGCCAGCTTCACCGCCGGCACGTCGTCCGCGGGCAGCTTGGGTATCCAACTGACGAATACGGGCAACCAGTTCGGTTCGCTCCGCCTCAGCGGTTCCGACATTGTCGTTCGCAACGACGCCTCCAACACGATCCTGGCCGGCGTCAACGCGAGCTCGCTGTTTTCGCTGACAGGACTCGGCGCGATCACGCAGACGGGCGCGGTTGTGGCGCCTCAGCTGTCGATCACCACGACCGGCCCGATCACCCTCGATCGCGCGGACAACAACACGTCCACGCTCGCGCTCAACGGCGCTGGTGCGGCTTTCCGCGATGTCGACGGTTTCGCCATCGGTTCGGTGGGCGGACTCTCCGGTATCAATGCCGGTGGGCAGGCGCTTTCGCTCCAAGCCGGTGGTGATATCACGCAAACCGAAGCGATCGTTGGCGCGGCGTCGCTCACGGCCGATGCTGGTGGACAGATCTTGCTCGCGCATGGATCGAACACGATCGACTCGCTCGGTGCTGTTTCCGCCCAAGGATCCGTTCGCATCGATGATTCCGCAGGCGGCCTTTCCGTGACCGCTCCGATCGCGAGCGCGACGGGTGACATCACGGTGCGTTCCAATGGTGATATCACGCTCGCTTCGGGCACGTCGGTTGCCGCGACCGTTGGTGACATCGTGTTCTCCACGGAAGGTGCGGGTGAATTTATCAACCAAGCAGGCGCGGGCGTCTTCACCGTTGGCTCGGGCAAGCGCTGGTTGGTGTATTCCAAAACGCCCGATCTCGTCGGCGATGTTCACACGGAGAAGGGCGGTCTGACCTCTGCCTTCCGTTTGTACGGCAAAACCTACGCGTCCGACGCGCCGGGCTCCATCTCGCTCTCGGGCAATGGCTTCATCTACGCGACCGCGGGCTCGAATACCCTTTCGTTGCGTGCGACGATCGTCGGCGCCGCGAGCCATGTGTACGGCGACACGCCGACGGGTTCGCTCGGTTATATCGTTTCGTCGGGCTTCCTCGATAGCGAAGACGACATCTCGACGATCGGCCTTACGGGCACCGCGCTATATAGCGGCGTTCTCGACAACACCCTCAATGCCGGCGCGCACACGTTCAGCTACCTGGGTGGCCTTTCGTCGCCGAGTTACACGCTCCTCGTCGATGACACCGCAGTGTCCTACACGGTCACGACTGCTCCGCTCACGTATGTGGCCCATGCGGCTTCGCGCGCCTACGGTGACGTGAATCCGGCGTTCGGTGGCACGCTCACGGGCTTCAAACTCGGCCAGGACATCTCGGTGCTCACCGGCTCTCCTGTTTGGAGTTCCGCGGCGACGGTGACGGATGGTGTCGGCCAATATGCGATCACCGGCTCCGGTTATTCTTCGAGCAATTATCATTTCGTGCAGGCGGCTGGTAACAGCACTGCGCTGACGATCACGCCGCGTGCGATCACTCTCACGGCCGACGCGCAATCGCGTGTGTATGGCAACGCGAATCCCACCACCGGCGCCTTCACGCTCGGCGGCGCGGGGCTCGTCAATGGCGACACGCTCGCCTCGCTCGTAGACGTTTCGAGTAACGCGACGCTCACGAGCGGCGTGGGCAACTACACGCTGACGCCCTCGTCGGCGACGTTCACGCAAGGCAGCGCGTCCAACTACTCGATCAGCTACGCCAACGGCACGCTGACGATCACGCCGCGCGCGATCACTATCACGCCGGATGCCCAATCGCGTGTGTATGGAAACGCGAATCCGACCACGGGCGCGTTCACGGTTGGCGGCGCCGGCTTGGTCAATGGCGACACGCTTGCCTCGCTCGTAAATGTCACCAGCGACGCGACGCTCACGAGCAACGTCGGCAACTATCTGCTGAGCGCATCGTCGGCGACGTTCACGCAAGGTTCTGCGAGCAACTACACGATCAGCTACGCCGATGGCGCTCTCACGGTGACGCCGCGCGCGATCACCCTCACGGCCGATGCGCAGTCGCGCGCATATGGCGATGCGAACCCGCTCACGGGTGCGTTCAGCGTCGGTGGCGCTGGCTTGGTTAACGGCGACACGCTCGCCTCGCTCGTAGACGTTTCGAGTAACGCGACGCTCACGAGCAACGTGGGCAACTACACGCTGACACCGTCGTCGGCGACGTTCACGCAAGGCTCCGCGAGCAACTACACCATCAGCTATGCCGATGGCCTGCTCACGGTGACGCCGCGCGCGATCGTTCTCACGCCGGATGCACAATCGCGTGTGTACGGCGATGCGAACCCGACCTCGGGCTCGTTTACGATCGGCGGCGCCGGCTTGGTGAATGGCGATACACTCGCTTCGTCGATCCATGTCGCCACGCCCGCACTCATCACGAGCAACGTCGGCGCGTACGTTCTCACTGGCTCAGGCGCGAACTTCACCAGCGGTTCTGCGAGTAACTACCAGATCACCTATGCTCCCAGTACGCTGAACGTCACGCCGGCCACGTTGTTCTACACCGCCACGCCGCAATCGCGTGTGTACGGTGACGCGAACCCCGTCTTCGGCGGTACCGTGGTGGGTTTCCGCAATGGCGACACGCTTGCTTCCGCCACGACCGGCACGTTGCAGTTCGCTTCGTCCGCTGACGTGACGAGCTCGGTGGGTGCGTACGCCATCGATGGCAGCGGACTCGATGCGCTTAACTATGTGTTCGCTCAAGCCACGACCAACGGCACCGCACTGACGATCACGCCGCGCCCCATCACGGTCACGATCGAGGACTTCGCTCGCTTCTACGGTGATGCCGATCCCGCCACGACTGCGGCGACCGCGTTCAATCTCGTGAACGGCGACACGCTTGGCAGCGTCGGTTTCGTTTCAACGGCGACCATCTCCAGCGGTGTGGGTAGCTACACGGTCACGCCTACCAGCGCGATCTTCGCAACCGGCTCCGCCTCCAACTATCAGATCCAGTATACCTCGGGTACGCTGACCATCGCGCCGCGTCCGTTGACCATCACCGCGGTTGATCAAAGCCGCGCGTATGGCGACGCGAACCCAATCGTCGGCGCAGTGATCGCGGACAACCTCGCCAATGGCGATGCGCTCGGTCTGAGCGCGGTGACCAGCTCGGCGACGCAAGCAAGTGGAGTGGGTGCTTACTCGCTCATGCCCGGACTCGCGGCGTTCACGCATGGTTCGTCGGCCAACTACGCGATCACGTATCAAGCGGGCTCGCTGACGATCACGCCGCGCGCGATCACGATCACGGCGAATGATCAGAGCCGCGTTTATGGTGGCGCCAATCCGACGACGGGAGGCTTTGCGCTGACGCAGGGCACCTTGGTCAACGGCGACGCGCTCGATTCATTCGTGAGTGTTTCGTCCAACGCCACCGCCGCCAGTAATGTCGGCAACTATGCGCTGACGCCGGGCGCTGCCAGCTTCGTGCAAGGCTCCGCGGCCAACTACGCCATCACCTACGCCGATGGCGCGCTCACGATCACGCCTGCGACGCTTACTTATGTCGCGACGCCGGTGCAGATCGATTTTGGTTCGCCTGTCCCGGCGGTTTCCGGATCGGTTGTCGGTTTCGTGAATGGCGACACGCTGACTTCGGCGACTTCCGGTGTGCTCGCGTGGACCACGCCCGCGACCTTCACCAGCGTCGCCGGCGCGTATGAGATCGTCGGCTCCGGTCTTGTCGCAAACCACGGCAATTATGTCTTCCTGCAAGCTCCGGAAAACGCCACGGCGCTCACCATCACCGAGCGTCAGGTTTCGCCGGACCTCGGAGCGGTCTTCACCAAGCTGGAAAATGTGAACACGCAGATCAGCTTCGGCGAAGGCGTGACCATCACCGGTTCCTTCGGCAGCGATCCGGGTGCACCGACCTTCGGTGTGCAGATCGTGGACAATGCCGGCTTCGGCGCTGGCGCGAGCGACTCGGCCGGCTTCTTCGGTACGACCGCGGCGCCGTCGGCGGATCAAGCCGCGAATGCACCGATGACGCTTGTTCTCGGAGGCGATGACCAGAGTCTGCCAAGCCTCGCTGTGTATTCAGAAACTGGAGACACGGTGTCCGCTGAAGGTTCGTTCTCTGTGAACGACGGTGGCTCGATGATGTCGATCGTGCCGAACAACACCGACGCCGTCGCATTCCCTGCGTCCTTCGATGTCGCCGGCGCTCGTCGCGCCGATGCCACGATCGAGCTCGCTGGCGATGGTCAGGTGCGGGTGACGGCAGTAATCAACAGCGACGGTTATGCGTTGATCGAAGTGCCGGCCGACTTCTTCCAGAAGCGCGGAGCCAAAGGAGCGACGATCGCTGGTCTGCTCGCGCTCAAGCGCGAACTCGGCATCCCGGCCTCCGCCGTCAAAGCGGTCAAAGTTCGTGTTCGCTGACCGTTCAGCTTGATCGTTTTCCATTCGACGCCCCGCGGTCCGCCGCGGGGCGTTTTTTGTTTCGAACCATCGGGTGGCACATGGAGTAAAACTGTTTAATTAAAAATAAAACACTTGATATTATCGGTGTTTAAGTTTCGTTCGGCGCAAACACCCCGTATGAATGCCCCGCTTACCCCGCATCGGTGTCTTCGCCCGGATTTTGTATCCGTGTGTCGCGACGATGCCGCCTGAGGTTCGCGCGAGGTGCATCGCTTTTAACCCCAGCATCCCATGAGAACTCCCGCTCTGACGGCCGCCGCGCTTTCGCTCGCCTGCGGTCTTGCCCCTGTATCCCGTCTCGCTGCTCAAGTCGTTCCCGAAACGGCCGCTCCTCCCGTCGACGACGAAGTTGTTGTCCTCAGTCCGTTCGAAGTCAGCACGAAGAAAGACTCCGGTTATCTCGCGGGCAACACGCTCGCCGGCAGCCGCCTCAACACCGAGCTCAAAGACACGGCGGCGGCGATCTCCGTGCTCACGCCCGAGTTTCTGAAGGACATCGGCGCGACGAACATGAAGGACGTCATTCTCTTTCAAAACAACGCCGTGCCGAGCGTGGGCGATGCGGCGCCGAATTTTAACGCGAATCCCCTGATGGGCAGCCCCGCGTGGAATCTGCGCATCCGCGGTCTGCCCGCATCGTATGCGCGAAACTACTTCGCGTGGAGCACTTCGACCGACTTCTTCAACGTCGACCGTCTCGATCAATCGCGCGGTCCCAACGCCATTCTCTTCGGCTTCGGTTCGGCGGGCGGTATCGTCAATACCACGACGAAGCAGGCGATCATCGGCGAGCGTGACACCGAAGTTGGTTTCACGATTGGCAGCTGGGATCGTCGTCGTGCCACGCTCGATTACAACCAAGTGCTCGTGCCGGGCAAATTTGCATTTCGTCTCAACGCCGTCGGCGACGAGGGCGAGACTTGGCGCGAATGGGAGTTTAACGAAGACCGTCGCGTGCATCTCGCGACGAAGTGGCAGATCTCTTCCGCCGCCGTGCTCAAAGCCGAGGTCGAGTACGGCAAAGTCGAGGACAACATCGCGCGTCCCTGGCTTGTCATCGATCAAACCTATGCATGGCGAAACGCGGGCAGCCCGATTTTTTCGGGCGCGCAGTGGAGCTGGCCTGAGAGCGATTATGTGACGCAGACGTGGAGCGAGCATCTCGTTTACACCGAAAACTCCAAAACGCTCTTCGACTGGCAGGGCATGCCTTTCAGTTATTCGGCGAATCAAAGCTGGTCGCATCTCACGATGGATGCGCAGCACCTCGCGATCATCCCCGTGCACGCCAATCCCGGCGGTCCCGGCGCGCTGCGCGAAAATGAATATCACACGGTCACCGCGTCCTATGAACACGTGATCTCGCCGTCGCTCAGTTTCGAGCTCTCCTACAACCGGCAGTCGTCGGACTTTCTTGGTTACGATCCCGACGCGGGAAATCTCACGCGCTACGCCTATCTCGGCGGCGCCACTGAATTGTGGGCCGACGCGTCGCAGTACTTGCCGACGTGGGAAGAGAATCCCAATGCCGGCCGTTTCTATCTCGAGAACAACTGGACTCGCCGCACCAACACGACCGACATCGATGTGTTTCGCGGCACGCTTTCCTACGAGCGCGATCTCGGCGCGTTCGGCAAACACCGCGCCGCCGCGCTCTACGAATACGGCATGCGCGATTATTACCGTCGCGAAGACTCCGAGGTCTTCGAAGGCGCGCCGTTTGCCACTGAGGCGGAGTTCGATTCCAACCGTGTTTTCCGCCGCTACTACATCACGCCCGGCGATGCGGTCAGCATCCGCGTGCCGTCGTGGCAGACGCCGGTCAACATGACCGATCCCATTTCCGGCCGCGCGCTCACCAGCGGCTGGGCGCCCAATCAAGGCATCGATCAGGTCGAGATTCGTCAGCATACGTTCCTGGGCGCCCTGCAAAGCCGTTTCTTCGACGATCGCCTTGTATCCATTCTTGGATACAGACGCGATGAGTTGAAACACGAGGCGGGCGTCAACACGCGCGACGCGGGCGGCCGCATCGTTCTGGCGCCGGCACAAACCGAGTCGGCCGATTTCTCCGCCAACACGCTTTCCGCGGGCGCCGTCCTCGATTTCACCAAGTCGATCGCGCTCTTCGGCAATTTCTCCACCAGCCGCGATCTGCCCAATCTCAACCAGACGATGCTCGATGGTTCGCTCCCGAAAATGTCGGAGAGCCAGGGCTACGACATCGGTGTGAAATTCGATCTCGGCTCACGCCTCTACGCGAGCGTCAGCTACTACACGACCGACATCGAAGGCACGACGGAGTGGGGCAACATTAAGAGCGATGTCACTGCGCGAAACGACAACATCCTTTCCGCTTTCGTCGCCGCGAATCTCATCACCGCGGCCGAGGCCGACGCGCGTCGCATCATCGCCGATGCGTACTATGAAGATCGCCACGCGGAAGGTTGGGAACTCAGCCTCGTCGCCAATCCAACCGATAACTGGCGCGTGAGTCTCAACTTCTCGATCAACGAGGTCGTGAAGGAAAATGTGATGACCGAAATCGCGACTTGGGCGGAGGAGGCGACCGCTTTCTGGCGTGCGACCGGCGGCGATGATTTCGAGCTCGGCGGTGGCGATTGGGACACCGTGGGCAATCACATCGGCTGGATGATGGACTACATCAACCGCGAGCGTTCCTTCAGTGGCAAACCGGCGCGCGGCGAACGCAAATACGGCGCCAATCTCTACACGCGCTATCGTTTGTCCGAAGGCCCGCTCAAAGGTCTGTTCTTTGGCGGTGGCGGTCGTTACCAAAGCGCCAACACCATCGGCATCGATAATCCGGGCGCGGCCAACGAAAAGGTCATCAAAGGCGAATCGCTCTTCCTTGCAGATGCCTCGCTCGGATACGACTTCCCGCTCAACCTCTTCGGACGCCGCACGTGGGTCGAACTTCAGCTCAATGTCTCCAACGTCTTCGACAACGACGATCACCAGATCTACACGACTGCGTGGTGGGACAGCTCGCGTCCGGAACGCATCGGTCTGCAAGAGCCCCGCAAGATCACCTTCAGCGCGCTCTTCAAATTCTAAACGACAAGGGAGACGGCGCCCTCGTCGCCTCCCGTTGTTTCGTATTTAAAACGTGAATACGCCGACCGAAACAGCGTCTGCCACCGCTGAGCCGCACGCCGACTCCGAGCGCGCGACGCGGCCGGAGGATCGGGTCGGCTTCTGGGAGAAGACCGCGCTCGGCACGGGATTTCTCCCGCTGTTTTTCGGCAACGCCGCGGTGAAGGGGCTGACGATTCCCGTCTATCAAATGACCCTGAAGCTCGATCCGGCGTTGCTGGGCCTCGTGCTGGCGCTGCCGCGTTTTTGGGACGCGCTGGTCGATCCGGTGGTCGGCTATTTTTCGGACAACTGCCAGTCGCGCTTCGGGCGGCGAAAACCGTTCATCGTTGTGGGCGCGATTCTGCAAACGCTCGCGTTTGGAGCGATCTGGATGGTGCCGTCGCATTGGAGCCAGGGCGCGATGCTGGCGTATCTCGGCGCGACGCTGCTGCTGTTCTACACGTGTTTTTCGGTCTTTTCGGTGCCGCTGATGAGTCTCACCTACGAGATGACACCGGACTACAGCGAGCGCACGCGCGTCTCCGCGTTTGGCGGATTTTTCGGCAAGATCGGAGAGTTCGCGTATCAGTGGATTTTTCCGCTCACGCAGCTCGCGATGTTTGGCACGGTGATGACGGGCGTGCGTGTGGTGGGGTGGGGCATCGCGGTGGTCGTGATGGGACTGCTAGGCGTTGTCCCCGCGCTCTTCGTGAAGGAACGCTATTTCCGCAAGGCGGCGAAGCAGCCGCGCGTGCGTTTTGTCGCGAGTGTGCGCGAGGCGTGGAAAAACGCCGCCTTTCGCGTCCTGGCGATTCTCATGATCTTCCAGATCATCGCAGGCATGCTCACGAGCAGCCTCGATTATTACCTGCTCGTTTATTTCGTCGAAGGCGGGGACGTGGTGGCCGGCTCGGTGTGGAAGGCGTGGCTGAGTTCTGGATACGCGCTTGTCGGCATTTTGGGCATTTACCCGGTGAACTGGGCGGCAAATCGTTTCGGAAAACGCACCACGCTCGTCGCAACCTTCGTGCTCGTGCTAATCGGATCGATCGGAAAATGGACGCTCTTCACGCCAGGCAATCCGTGGAAAATCCTCCTCGATCCATTGCTCTGCGGCCCGGTGTGGATCGCGATCAATATTCTCACGACCTCGATGTTCGCGGACATCTGCGACGACGATGAGCTGCGTCATGGTCAGCGCCGCGAAGGCATGTTTGGCGCGATTTTTTCGTGGCTTCAAAAAACCGGGTACTCGCTCGCTTTCTTTGGCACGGGCGTGGCGCTCAACTTCGCCGGTTTCGATGCGAAGCTCGAAGGTGCGCAGGATCCCGGCGCGATCTTTAATCTCCGCGTGATCTTCACCGCCACGACCGCGCTCTGGGCGATCGGCGCGATGGCGGTGCTCGCGTTCTATCCGCTGACGCGTGCGCGGGCGTACGAAATTCGCGATGCGCTGGAAGCGCGTCGTGGCAAAGTCACCGAGTGATCCCATGGCCGATTCCGCTGCATCGCCCTCGATAAAAAATTCGCCGCAGTCCGCGCGTCCGGTCAAACGTGGCGGTATGAGCCGCTCGCAGCCTGCTTCGCGTTCTGGAAAAAAAGCCACGATCTACGACCTCGCCCGTCTTGCCGAGGTGTCGCCAGGCACCGTCAGCCGCGTGCTCAACAACCGCGACAAAGTCCGCCCCGAGACGCGCGAGCGGATCCTCCGCGCGGCAAAGGAGTTGAATCTCAAACCGCAAGTCGCCGCGCGCACGCGCCAGGTGGCGATCTTGTCCGAACCGACGTTCACCGACCGCATCGAAGGTTACGCCGCCACCCTGACTGCGCATCTCTCATTCGCCTTTTCCCGTCGCAACATCGGTGTGCTGTTGCCCGCGAATCCGTTCGAAGAACTTCCCGGTGCATTTCTCGATGGTGTAATCGCGGTGACGTTTGATCAACGGCTGCGCTCGATGCTCGCGGAGTTGGAAACGCGATTGCCGGTCGTGTACATGGACAAGTTTGACGCCGATTCGCGCCAGTACGTCGTGCGCTCCGATCACTTCGCGTCGGGCTATCTCGCGGCGAAACATTTTCTCGCGCGCGGCAAGCGGCGCCTCGCGTTCATGGGCGGAGACACGCCGCCGTTTCTCGAACGCTTGAAAGGTTTCCGCAAAGCACTCTCCGAGGCGAAGGTCGCCGCGGACGATCGCCTGCTGCTGCCGATGGCGCCGGGTGTGAATCATTTTTCGGCGGTCACCCGACTCGTGCGCGCAGGCGCCGACAGCATCTACGCGCCGGGCACGAGTTTTCAGGCGATGGAGTGTCTGCACATTCTCACGTATGTGATGGGCCTCAAAGTGCCGCAGGACATCTCGCTCATCGGCGGGGAAAACGAAGGCATTTCCATCATCCAAAATCCCCCGCTCACCACCATCGAAGAGCCGCTGCGCGATATGGCCGAACAAGCCGTCGCAATGATCGATGCGCTGACCTCCGGCCAACGAGTGCCCGCGCGCCAGGTGACGCTGCCGGTGCAACTCATCGAACGCGATTCGGTGTCTTAAGCGAACAACCCTCAGCCATGCCGCGGAGCTGCGAGCGTTTTCAATCAAAGAGTTTTATTTAAAATTAAACATTTCTACCGCGAGCGGCCGTCCCTTTTTCCGCGGAGGAAGGCGAGGGCGCGGTGATCAAATCACTTCATCATGACCGAACGGCTTTCATTGGACCATGGCTGGCAGTTTCGCCGGATTTCTCCGCCGGAGACCGCATCGTCGTGGGAAACAGTTTCCCTTCCGCACACGCCGTTTCGCGCGGATCTCGACGGACGTCAGCATTGGTTTGGCGAATGCGTGTATCGCCGCGCGCTTCGGGCGCACGCGGCCGGAGAAGGTTCGCGTCAGGTGCTGTTCGTGGGCGCGGCGATGCACACGGCGACCGTCGCCATCGACGGGTTGATTCTCGCGCGACACGAGGGCGGCTATCTGCCGTTCGAAGTCGATCTGACGGAGGCGCTGCGTGATGACGCTGAACATCAACTGACGATTTCCCTCGATAATCGCGATCATCCGGATGTGCCGCCCGGCAAGCCATATGCCGATCTGGATTTTTGTTGGTACGGCGGTTTGTACCGCGAAGTGGAGCTGCGTGTGTATCCACCGATCCACTTCACGGACCCGGTCGCTGCGGGCGAGGTGGCCGGAGGCGGTTTGCTTGTGCGCACGTTGGAGGCGTCCGAGGAGAGCGCGCGCGTCTCGGTGAAAGCGCATGTGCGCAATACCACGCCGACGGCGCGTAAAGTGATTATCGGCGTCGAGATTTTTCCCGCGGGCGAATCAACCGCGGTCGCTTCCGCGAAGTCGCCCGCTCGCGTCGCCCAGGGAAACGATGCTTTCCATGCGGAGCTCGAGTTGAGCGTGGAGCAGCCGAGATTGTGGTCGATCGAGACGCCGTTCCTGCACGAGGTGCGTGTCTCGGTGTTCGATGCCGAGGGCGTGTTGCTCGATCAGAAGGCGGAGCGCGTAGGCCTGCGGCGTATTTCGTTTTCTCGCTCGGAAGGTTTCCAACTCAACGGCCGCCGCCTGCGTTTGCGCGGCACGAATCGTCATCAAGAAATGCCCTACGTCGGCTACGCGCTTCCGCGCGCCGCGCAGTATCGCGATGCGATGCGCATCAAAGCCGCCGGCTTCGATTATGTGCGCCTCTCGCACTATCCGCAGTCGCCGCATTTTCTGGATGCCTGCGACGAGCTCGGCATCGTCGTGATGAACGCGATTCCCGGCTGGCAATACGTCGGCGGCGATGCGTTTCAAAACGCGTGTTTCCAAAACGCGCGCGACCTCATCCGTCGCGATCGCAATCACCCGTGCGTGGTGTTGTGGGAGTTGTCGCTCAACGAAACGGACATGCCGGAAGAGTTCATGAGCCGGCTCCACGCGATCGGCCACGAAGAGCTGCCGGGCGATCAGATGTTCACGTGCGGCTGGATGGATCGCTACGATGTCTTCATTCATTCGCGACAACACGGCGGCATTCACCGTTGGGAGAATGGAGACAAGGCGCTCGTGGTGGCGGAGTATGGCGATTGGGAGTTTTACGCGGCCAACGAAGGTTTCGATCAGCGCACGGGCGCGGGTGTGTACGACGCGCGCACGCACTCACGACAGTTTCGTGCGGACGGTGAACGCGGGCTGCGTCAGCAGGCGTTTAATCACCAGCTCGCGCTCAACGACACGCTCTCTTCACCGGCGGTTCTCGACGGGCAATGGAGCATGTTCGATTACGCCCGCGGTTATCATCCGACGCGTGCGGCCTGCGGCGTGATGGATGTGTTTCGTGTGCCGAAATTCTCCTGGGCTTTTTATCGCAGTCAGCGCGATGCGGAGGAGCAACTGCCGGACGGACTTGGCGGACCGATGGTGTTTATCGCCTCGCACTGGACGCCGGCGTCGGATCTTCGCGTGTGGGTCTTCAGCAATTGCGACGAAGTGGAGCTGTTGCTCGACGGAGAGTGCATCGGGCGCGAGAAGCCGCCTCGTTCATGGATGTCGCAATACCTGCCGCACCCGCCTTTTCTCTTCGAGCTGCCACGTTTCTCGCCCGGTGTGTTGGAAGCGCGAGGATTTATCGGTGGACGCATGTGCGCGAATCATCGCGTTGGCACGCCGGGAACGCCGGCAACGCTGAAGCTCGTGATCGACGATTTGGACGTTTCCGCGAAAGACGGAGAAGGCGACATCGTGATCGCGCATGCGGAGTTTCGCGACGAACGCGGCTTTCTCTGTATCGAAAATGTCGATACGGTTGTCTTTTCGATTCACGACGCGGAACTGGCGGGACCTGCAGAAACGGCCGCCGAAGCCGGCATCGCGTCGATCGTGCTGAGGCTTTCGCCGATCGCCGTACGCAACGGCTGCATATTGCGCGCTCGCTCTGGCTCCTTGAGCGCGACACTGACCGTGCCGGGCGTCGAGTCGCCGAAGCGAACCCGCGTCGACCCCCTTCCTGTTGTCCACCCCGTGTGATGTTCCATCCCTTCCGTCGTTCTGCACGAGCGACGGCTGAACCCCCAATACCCCATGAAAATACTCCGCATCATACCCCTGGCCGCATGGCTGACGGCCGCACTGGCGCCTGTTTCGCAGGCGGCGATCTGGATAAAAGGCTGCGACGTTTCTTCGCTCAAAAAGAGCGAGGATAAGGGCGGCAAATATTACTATGCCTCAGGCTGGCAGGACGACGCCCTGAAGATCCTGCATCACGGCGGCGTGAACACCATTCGCCTGAAAGTCTGGGTGAATTCTCCCGACGGTTATCACAACAAAGCGCGCGTGCTAGCGATCGCCAAACGCGCGAAGAGTTGGGGCCACAAGTTGCTCATCGATTTTCACTATTCCGACACCTGGGCCGATCCCGGCAAACAGACGAAGCCGGCGGCGTGGAAAAATTACAACTTAGCCGCGCTCAACACCGCCGTGTACAACCACACGTACGACATCTGCAAGGCGCTCGCCAACCAGGGCACGCCGGCCGACTACGTGCAGATCGGCAACGAGATCAACGACGGCATGCTCTGGAACGAGGGCCGTCTCTCCACGGTGAACTATAACTTCGCCAACCTGTGCCAGCTCATCCGCTCGGGCATCAACGGCGCGAAAGCGGCAAACAATTCGACCGCGATCGTGCTGCACATCGCGAAAGGCGCCGACTGGGAGTTGATCAAGTGGTGGTTCGACAATGTGAAGGCGCAGGGCATCTCGTGGGATTACACGGGCGTTTCGTATTACCCTTACTGGCACGGAAGCCTCGCCGCGTTGCAGACCTCGCTCAACAACGCCGCCAGTCGTTTCGGCAAACCGGTGTTGGTCGTGGAGACGGCGTATCCCTTCACGCTCTCGGAAGGCGACTCGACGCCGAACAACATCGGGCTCTCGTCGCAGTTGACGAGCGGTTATCCGGCCTCGTTGCAGGGACAGTACGACATGTTGAAGCGCATCCTCACGATCGTGAACTCCGTGCCGAATAATCGCGGCGCGGGCGTGATCTATTGGGAAGCCACGTGGACTCCGGTGTCCGGAAACGGCTGGGACAACTACAACGCGAACTCGGGAAACAACTGGGAGAATCAAGCGCTCTTCGATTTCACGGGCAAAGCGCTGTGGTCGATGGATGCGTTTAAACTCTTCTGACGGCAGGCGTCTTGCCGGATCGCGTTACCCCGGCGCACACGCGTCGCGATCCGGTATCACGAGCCGCGAAGCCATGTCGCTTCGCGGCTTCTTTATGCGCGCGCGACGACGATTCTACGGAGCGCCGGCACTTTCGAAGAGTCCGCCACTCCCGGCGCCTGGTGCTTCACGCGCGAAGTGCGATTGCCGCCGACGAAGCCGGCATCGTCGGAAGGAAATCCGTTTGACAGCGGCTTCATTTGTTTCGACTTCGAAACAATGCCCCGAAGCACCCCCAAGCCGGTTGAGCATTCTCTTTTGGAGGACGTTCCGTTTCTGCTCGCGCGCGCCGCGTTGAACTTTCGGAAGTTCAACGAACACACGTTGCGCGAGGTTGGCGTTGCCGATCTCGCGCCGGGATTTGCGAGCGTGCTGCATGCGTTGGACGAGTTGGGCGATTGCACGGTGAGCATGCTCGTGGAGCAGACGCACCTGCCCAACGGAACGCTGACAGGCGTGTTGGATACGCTTGAAGGCGACCGCTACATCGAACGACGGCGCAATCCGGAAGACGGTCGCTCGTGGTTGATCAAGCTCACCGCGAGTGGACGACGCCTGTGTGCGAAGCTTCACACGCGACATCGCGCGGTGATGGAGGTGTTTCGTGCGGCCTTCACGAAGTCTGAACTCGCCGCGCTGAGTCGATTGCTAGTGAAAGCGTCGAACTGCATGCGGGCGCAGGTGCCGACCCAGCGGAAACGAAGCGGAGCGCGTCGAGCGAGTCGCGCGCGCAAGCAAGGCGTCTGAGCTTCTCAGCCTCACCTCAAACCCCGTTATCCCCATGAAACTATCCCGCCTGAAAGTCGCCGCGATCGGTCTCGGCGCGCTGATCAACCACGCCTTCGCGGAAGCGCCTCAGCAGTTTAACAAGATTCCCGACCTGCAAGCCCGAGGTGTGCAGGCCGAGGATATCCAAAAAATGGATACGCTTTTGCAGTCGTTTGTGCACGGCCAAAAGGTGAACGCAGTGACGGCCTTTGTGGCGAAGGGCGGCGATGTGATTTTTCACAAGGCGTTTGGTTGGCGGGATCCGCAGAACGGCGCCGCAGCCTCGGTCGATGATTATTACGTCCTCTTTTCGCAGACGAAGGCGGTCACGACCGTGGCGTTCATGACGCTGGTGGAGCGAGGTTTGGTGTCGATCGACGATCCGGTGTCCAAGTATTTCCCGGAGATTCCGGATCGTGTGGTGACCGCAGTGCGGGAGGACGGAAGCTACGAGACGCGCCCGGTCGCCACGCCGATGACGTTTGTTCATCTGATGAGTCACACGTCGGGTTTGGGGGCCGGGCTTGTGCGCGAGATTCGACGGGCCGAGCGCAAGACCAATGACGCGCCGGTTGGTTTTGGTGGAGCGGTTCCTCAGAAGACACCTTCCGGTCAGCATACCGGCGGCGGCAATTACGACGCCAAGTATCTCGAGGAAGAGATGCTCGCGTTGGCGAAGTATCCGCTGGGGTACGATCCCGGCTCGCGATGGGAGTACCACATCAGCACCAACATGCTGGGTTACCTGATCGAGCGCATTTCCGGAAAACCGCTGCGCGAATATGTGAAGGAAACGGTGCTCGACCCGCTGGGCATGAAGGACACCGATTGGTTTTATCCGTCGGAATCGTTGGAGCGTTTCGTCAAAGCGTATCGAGTCGTCGACGGGAAACTCGAACCGGGGCTGAACATCTACAGCGAAGGCACGGTGAGCGCGGAGCAAACTTACGCGGAAGGCGCGATCGGTTTGAACGGTCCGATCGAAGACTACGCGAAGTTTTGCCAGATGCTGCTCAACAAGGGCGAGTTTAACGGACGTCGTATCCTAAAACCGGATACAGTTGAGCTGATGACGACGATCAATCGTCTGCCGGAGAACAGCGGCGCGGAGAAAAACTTTCAGTTTGGGCTCGGGTTCGAGCTGCACCGCGGGAAAAAGCCGGTGCCGGCGGTTTCCGACTCGGCCTACGCCTGGGGCGGCATGCTGGGAACGGCGTACATCATCGATCCCGAGCACGATCTTGTGGCGCTGTTCTACATCAACATGTACGGCGCGGAGCAACTTTACCCGCGGTTCCTGGAGCAGGCGTATCGGATGATCGGCGTGTCCGCGCCGGCTAGCACATCGAGTTCGACGGAGCCGCGTGTGGTTGTGATCGAAGACGGCGGCAAGGGACCGTATCCGGCGATCGTCACCGAAGATCCCACATTGCCGGGCATCACGATTTATCGTCCGCGCGATCTGACGCCATTTCGCGGTGAGCGTAAGCTGCCGATTTTGCTTTGGGGAAATGGCGCATGCGCGAACACGACGGACGAGCACAAAAACTTCCTCAACGAGATCGCATCGCACGGCTATGTTGTTCTCGGCATCGGCCTGTTGAATAAGCTCGGGCAACGCGAAGATCCTCCGCGGCAACGGACGTCATCGACGCAGATGCTCGACGCCTTGGACTGGGCACTCGGAGAGCATGCGCGTGAAGGCAGTGTGTTTTTCGAACGGCTCGATCGCGAGAAAGTGGCGGCCATGGGCATGTCGTGCGGAGGACTTCAAGCGATCGAGATCTCAGGCGATCCGCGCATTCGCACCTCGGTCATTTGCAATAGCGGCGTGCTGCCCGCACCTTCACCGCTGCCGGGCATGCCGCCGCTCAGCAAAGACGCGCTGCTGAACTTTCATGCGCCGGTTCTCTACATCATGGGCGGTCCATCCGACATCGCGTATGCCAATGCGATGGATGATTTCGCGCGGGTGAATCATGTGCCGATCGTGATGACGAATCTCGACGTCGGCCACGGGGGCACGTTCGCGCAGCCGGGTGGCGGCGAATTCACGCGCGTGGCGCTGGCGTGGCTCGATTGGCAGCTCAAAGGCGATCGTGCCGCATCGCGTCTGTTTCTCGATGCCGACAGCGAACTCACCTGCGACGGTCGGTGGAGCGTTGCGGTGAAAAATATGCCGAAACCGTGAGCGCGACCGCCGAACGAAACTTCGACGATCGCGCGGAGCAATCAGCGGGGCTGCGCGGAAAGGATCGTGATCTTCGCAGGCGCGAAGCCTGGCGCTGACGCGGTGACCACGATCTCGCCGGCGGACTTCGTTGTGCGGACGATCGCAATGCCGCGGCCTTGGAAGAGCGTGCGCGAATCGCCTTGATACGATTCCATCGACGTCATGTCGCCGGTGCCCACCGCGGCGAGCGAGCCGGGGCCTTCGACGGTAAACGTCACCGTAGGTGTGGCCCCAGGATGCCAGATGCCGTTGGCATCGACGGCTTCGACCGAGATGAACGCGAGATCTTGTCCATCGGCGCGGATCCTCGAGTTCTCGGCCGTGAGGCGGAGCGCTTTCGCTTCGGATGCGGTTTTAAGGACAAATGTCTCCGCAACTTTTCCATCGCGCAGACCTTCGACCTTCAATTCGCCGGGTGTGTAAGGCGTGGTAAACGTCGCCTTAAAACCCTGTTCGCGCGTGGTCGGTTGTTCGCCGACCGCGTGGCCGTTCACGAGCAGCCGGACGGCGTCGTGCCGCGAATAGACTTCGATGGTCACGGGCGTGTTTTCCAAGCCGGGCCACGTCCAAGACGACAAGCTCGGCGGGAGCGACCACGGAGTGGTGTTCCATGCCTTGCCATCGGGGGCGGGCTGGAACACGGCGGTGTAGAGTTTTTCGCCACGGTCCCAGACGATGTTGCGATAATACGAGATGGGTTTGCGCCAGCCGGTGATGTCGATGTCGCCGCAGTAGGCGCCATGCCACGGATACATGCTGCCTTCCCAATGTTTTTTCGCCTCTTGATCGGGCGGATAAACGCGGCCGATGCCCGCTTCGCCAAGATAATCGAGCGCGCTCCACACCACATCGCCGATCACATACGCGTGATCCTGCGTGATGGCCCAGTTGGTGAAGACCTCGGTTTGATACGACTCGCTGGCCATCATCACGCGTGAAGGCAGGCGCTGGTGATCGTCGGCGTGTTGATAAAGTTCGTAGTTGTAGCCGGCGACATCGAGCGTGGCGAAAAGCGGATCGAGCTGCGACCACTTGCCGGCGGCACCGGCGCCGTTCACGCCGGCGGTGACGGGACGAGTTGTATCCAGATCGCGAATACGATCGGCGAGCTGACGCGCGATGCGCTGGCCTTCGGCATTGGTGCGCTCGAACATTTCGTTGCCCGTGCTCCACATGATCACGGACGGGTGGTTGCGATCGCGTTTCACCCAGGCGGTGACGTCGTGGCGCCACCACTCTCTGAAGTAGACGTTGTAGTCCTGCTTGTTTTTCCCCTTTTCCCAGCCGTCGAAGATCTCGTCGATGACGAGAAGGCCGAGGCGGTCGCACGCCTCGAGGAACGCTTTCGAGGGCGGATTGTGAGCGGTGCGGGCGGTGTTGAAGCCCGCGGATTTCAGCAACTTCACCTTGCGCCATTCGGCCGCGTCGAACGCGGCCGCGCCGAGCGGGCCGTTGTCGTGGTGAACATTGCCGCCATTGATTTTGACGGGCTTGCCGTTGAGTTCGAAACCGCGGTCGGCGGAGACGCGAACCGTGCGAATGCCAAAGGCCGTGCTCGTGAGGTCGACCACTTTGCCGTCCGCGATGACTTTGATCGTGGCGGTGTAGAGCGACGGCGATTCCGGCGACCACGGACGCGGATCGCGGACTTCGAGGCTGACGACAGGCGTCCATCGGCCATTGGCAGCGAGGGTGCCGCTGAGCTTCGTGGAGGAGATTTGCGACGGTTGCGCTTCGGGACTCAGCGAAATCTCCACGTCCACGACACGCGCGGAAGCGGTTTCATTGCGCAGCGGCACGTGAACCTGGACAACCGCGGCTTGATCGGTGAGCTGGGAGGTCGCGACAAAAATTTCTTCGGCGATGGCGTGGACCGCATTCGTCACATGAAGGCGGACCGGGCGATAGAGACCGGAGCCATTGTACCAACGCGAGCTGGGCTGCTCCGGGCTGTCCACGCGGACTGCGAGCGTGTTGGTTTCGCCGAGTTTCAGATGCGGTGTGAGATCAAACCAGAACGGCGTGTAGCCGTACGGATGGCGGCCGAGGGAGACGCCATTGAGCCAGACTTCCGTGTTCATGTAGGCGCCTTCGAACTCAATCCAAACGCGCCGGTCGCGCCACGATTCGGGCGCGGAGAACGTGTGACGATACCAACCGATGCCCGTCGGGAAATAACCACCATCACCTTTCGACGGCGCGTCGGGATCGATCGGCAGGCCGATGCTCCAATCGTGGGGAAGCGTCACCGATTTCCACGCGGAGGCGTCGAAGGTTTTGCCCTGAGCGCCCGCGGCATCGCCGAGGTGAAAGGCCCAGCCCTCGTCGAGTCGAAGCGATGTTCTCACGGAAGACTCCTGAGTCGTTGCGTACATAAAAGTCGGAGCGGTACTTAATAAGCCGAGGCAAGTACCCAGGCCAAGCGCGGGCGCGAGAAAACGCAGACGTGCGAACGAAAGAAGGGCGGGCAGGAGAGGAGACTTCATGAATAAAGGCGTCTAAGGAATGCGAGGCGAGAACGCTGTCGGCGTTGCGCAAACGGACAACGGCAATTCTCGAACATGGAATGCACACCATCAAGGACGCGCAGTCACATTCGCGACTTCAAAAGCCCACGGCGTTGCCGCAACTTTCCCAAAACCCGATGACGACCCTTCTCTGCCGCACCGCAATTCTGTCTCTATTCTCCCTGTCGCTCGTGTCCGCGCGTGCAACGCCAGCGCTCCCACCCGAGGCCCGTTATGTTTGGCTCGATGCCCCGGCGACACAGCTCTTCGAATCGACGCCGCTGGGCAATGGCCGGCTCGGCGCAGCGCTCTACGGCGGCATCGTCGACGAACGGGTTGTTCTCAATGAAAACGGCATGTGGTCGGGCTCGCCGCAGGAGGCCGATCGCCCTGACGCGCACAAGGCGTTGCCGGAGATCCGACGACTTTTGCTCGAAGGAAAAAACGCGGAAGCCGAAGCGCTCGTGAACGCGAACTTCACCTGTGCTGGCGAAGGATCGGGGCGCGGCGTCGGCGCGAATGTGCCTTTCGGTTGTTATCAGACACTGGGCGATTTGCTGCTCACGTTCACGCACGCATCGGCGTCGGCGCCTCATGAAAACTATCGCCGCGAACTTGATCTCGCCGAAGCCATCGGACGCGTGACGTACGAACAAGGCGGCGTGCGTTTCACTCGCGAGGCGTTTGTGAGCAAGCCGGCGGAGTCGATCGTGATTCGTCTCGCGGCGGACAAGGCGGGCCAGATCTCGTTCGATGCGCGCCTCTCGCGACCGGAGCGCTTCACGGTGGAAGCGGCCGGCTCCGATGGATTGTGGATGTCGGGCCAGCTGAACGACGGCTATGGCGGAACCAACGGCGTGCGTTACGCGGCGCTCCTCAAAGCGTCGGCGCGTGGCGGCTCGATCGACGTCGAAGGCACGATCTTGCGCGTGCGCGACGCCGATGAAGTGGTGCTGACGCTCGCCGCGGCGACGGACATCAAGACCTTCGCCGGCCGCGGCGTGACGGATCCACGCGCAGCGGCCGCGGCCGATCTCGCGAACGCGTTTGGGAAAACATTTGCCGAACTTCGGGACGCACACATCGCGGATCACCGGCAATTTTTTGATCGCGTGCGTCTTCGTATTGGTGGTGTGGATACAGCTGCTGCCGCGAAAACCACGTCTGCGCGACTGCAGGATTTTTATGCGGGCAAACCGGATCCTTCGCTGGCGACGCTGTATTTTAACTTCGGTCGCTACCTGCTGATTTCCTCGTCACGTCCAGGCGGACTTCCCGCGAATCTCCAGGGCATCTGGGCCGATAAAATCCAGACCGCGTGGAACGGCGACTGGCACCTGAACATCAACGTGCAGATGAATTATTGGCCGGCGGAGACCACCAATCTCTCCGAGTTGCACCAGCCCTTGTTTGCCCTGATCGAATCGCTGCAAAAGCCGGGAGCAAAAACGGCGCAGGCGTATTACGGCGCGCGGGGTTGGGTGGCTTTCCTGCTCGCGAATCCGTGGGGGTTCACATCGCCCGGCGAGTCGGCGAGCTGGGGTTCGACGGTTTCGTGCTCGGCGTGGATGTGCCAGCATCTTTGGGAGCATTATCTCTTCACCAACGACCGCGAGTTTCTCGCGTGGGCGTATCCGATCATGAAGGGCTCGGCGCTCTTCTATCTCGATATGCTCATCGAGGAGCCGAAAAACAAATGGCTCGTCACCGCGCCGTCGAACTCGCCGGAAAATGCGTTTCTGCTCGGCGACGATCCGACGCCGTTGCACGTGTGCATGGGACCGACGAGCGACATGCAACTGCTGAGGTATCTTTTCAACGCGTGCATCGTCGCGTCGGAAACGCTCGGCACCGATGAAGAGCTGCGCGCCGAGTTGAAAAACAAAATCGTGCGACTCGCGCCCACGCGCATCGGTTCGGATGGCCGCGTCATGGAGTGGCTCGAAGAATACAAGGAAGCCGATCCGCAACACCGCCACATCGCGCATCTGTGGGGACTTTATCCGGGCGATGAAATCGATCCGCGCAAAACGCCGGAGCTCGCCGCAGCCGCGCGCAAATCGCTCGATGTTCGCGGCGATGGCAGCACGGGATGGAGTCTCGCGTTCAAGATGGGCATGTGGGCGCGCCTGGGCGACGGCGACCGCGCGCATAAAATCCTCGGCGCGCACCTGAAGCCCGCGACGCGGGAAACCGAAAAGAAGCGCTGGAGCGGGGGCACGTACGCGAATCTCTTCGATTCGCATCCGCCATTTCAGATCGATGGAAATTTTGGCGGCGCTGCGGCGATCGCGGAGATGCTTGTACAAAGCACCGTGGACGAAATCGTTTTATTGCCCGCGCTTCCGTCAGCGTGGCCTGAAGGCGAAGTGAAAGGCCTGCGCGCACGCGGCGGCTTCGAAGTTGATCTCGCCTGGGCCGATGGACGTCTGACCTCCGCCAAAGTGAGCAGCGTGAATGGCACACAAACGACGATTTGTTACGGCTCCGCGAAGCAGACGGTCCACCTCTCCAAAGGCGAGAGCGTCGACGTGCGGTTTCCGTGATGAAGGGATGATCGGCAGATGGACGCGATGGTGCGTTGGTCTGCGTTGTTTGAAGCGTTCACAAAAAAGCCGCGGACCTTTCGATCGCGCGGCTTTGTATTTGAAAACTAAATCGGAGCTCAGGCTTCCAGCTGCGGGCGGGAAGCTTCCGGCCAGTCGATGTGGAAGAACTTGCCGCGCTTCTGGTCGACGCGCTCGTAGGTGTGCGCGCCGAAGTAGTCGCGTTGAGCCTGGAGCAAGTTGGCCGGGAGACGGGCCGAGCGGTAGCCGTCGTAGTACGCCAGTGAGGAGGCGAACGTGGGGACGGGAATGCCGTTTTCGGCGGCGAGGCTGACGACTTTGCGCCAGTTTTCCTGGGCCTTCTGGATCGTCTTGTTGAAGTACGGATCGAGGAGGAGGTTCGCGAGCTTCGGGTTCTTCGCGTAGGCTTCGGTGATCTTCTGGAGGAAGGCGGCGCGGATGATGCAACCGCCGCGCCAGATCTGGGCGATCTGGCCGAAGTTGAGCTTCCACTTGTACTCGATCTGAGCCTGGCGCATCAGTTGGAAGCCCTGCGCGTACGAGCAGATCTTCGAGCAGTAGAGGGCGTCGTGGATGGCCTTGATGAGCTCCTTCTTCTTGGCGGGGGAAACTTTCTTGGGTTTCGGGCCTTTGAGGACCTTGGAGGCGGAGACGCGCTCTTCCTTGATGGCGGAGAGGCAGCGCGAGAAGACGGACTCGGCGATG
>CALFXL010000069.1 GCA_937958045.1 uncultured Opitutaceae bacterium
AACGCGTGACAATCGGCGAGACCGCGACGGTGTAGGAGACCGCGGAGTTCTTGCTTTCGACGGATTCGAAAATACCGCCGACGGCGAGCTGCACGGGACCGCCCCAGATGTCGAAGAGTTCACCGTTCACGTTGAGATCGACGGCGAGGAGCTCCGACTTGCTGTTGCGAGTCGGGTAAAGCGCCATCGTCTCATAGATGTCGGCCTGCGTGGAGGCACCGGCGCGCACATCGAGGAAGGGATTGAGGCGCTTCGAGTCATCCGGATTGGCCAGCGCGGCGGTGATGAGAGCGGTGTTAAAATCGCGGCCGATTTCATTGAAGCGCTGACGATCGACGCGGACAGCGGCGTCCCATTCCCAGGTTTCCGCGAATTCGCCGCGCACACCGAAGGTCGCGCGATGCGCCTTGCTGTGTGTTTCCTGCGAGATCGAACCGAAACCCGCGTGAATGCCGCCGACGAGGATGTCCTGGCCAAACGGATTGTAAGCGGCGGGGACAATTGTGGCGAAATTACCGAAGCCGGAGGAGGCTGAGGCAGACGCCAGCGCGGGCTGCGTTTCGAAGCGGCCCCGATTGTCGGTGAAGCTGTAATCGGTGAACAGCTCGACGCGCTCGTTGATACGGTAGGTGAGGTTGCCGGCCACATTGTAGCGCTCGGACCACGGAATCAGGTCGAGATACTCGGCGGTGTTTCCCCGCACGAGCGTGGAAGCCGAGTTCGCAGCCACGCCGGTGAAGTCGGCCAGCGTCGGTTGGCCGGTGATGCCGGGATTGATGATGGCGAAACGGGTCGGATTTCCGTTGGCGTCCGTGATGCCGTTGAGATCGCCGATACGGGCCTGTACCACGCCGGGATAACCCCAGTTCAAGCGCAGGTCGCGACCGTAGATCGGCGTGCCATCGGGATTATACGCCACGATGATGCGGGTGTGGTCCTGGTTCTTGGAGAAATCGCGCTGCGATGCCTTCAAGGTCGCGCGGTCGTAGAAGCCGGCCGAAACCATACCACGGAGTTTCCCATACGCGAAACCCGAGGTGAGCGAAAGCGAGCGCTCGCGACCGCCGCCGTGCTCCGAACCTTTGTACGAGCCCGTGAGCTCGGAGCCGGTCCAGTTCTTCTTGAGGATGATGTTGATCACACCCGCGACGGCATCGGCACCGTAGATGGCCGAAGCGCCGTCCGTGATCACCTCAACGCGATCGATCATGCTGAAGGGAATCGAATTCAGATCGACGAAGCCCTGACGCGTATCCGTGGAACGATTGCCCGATCCGGATTGACCGACACGACGCCCATCCACCAACACCAACGTCGAACCAGAACCCAGACCGCGCAGGCTCACGCCCGAAACGCCGGTTTGTCCGGGAGGCGCGGCCGAAGAACCCAACACGAAGTTAAAAGCAGGCAGGGTGGTTTCCGTGCGCTGACCGAACTCAGGATTGAGCTCGTTGGGAGCACTACCGCGACCCGTGGAGATGCCCGAATAAGTCTGCGGAAGATAGTTGAGGAAATCGGCGAGCGTCATCGCACCCGTCGAATAAATGTACTCGCGATCGTATACGCTGACCGGCGATGGGCCTTCCGCCTGCACGTGGCGGACGCGCGAACCGAGCACTTCGTATTTCTCGATCTCGAGAGCCGGGATGAGCTCGGCAGCTTTGGTCTCTTCTTTCTTCGGAGCCTGCGCGGATTCCTCAGAGGCGGGGGCCGGTGGCGTCTGCGCCGAAACAGCCGCAGTAAGGACGATAAAACTCAACCACGCCGCCGGCAGGGACGGCTTGGAAGAGCGAGTGATGACTGGATGCATGGTGGACTTGGTGTTCGATCGTGATGGCAAACCGCCTAATCCATGCGCAGAGCCAAGGCTTCACAACGCAGAACGCGGCGGTGCAGACACACAGCGACCCTTCGGGCCCGGCGTCCGCAGTCTCACCTTAGCACAAAATGCGTGGGATCGGCCATAGGCTGAAAGTCACATGTCTAAGTAGGATTTAAGCTCCGCCTATTGCCACTATGAATGCCGCGCAGAATCTCCCAGTTTTCCTTTATATTGAACAAGTAAGGAAAATGTATCCCCGGGCTTTCGAGCGGAGCAAAGCGACATCCACGTCTAAAGCCTATTTAATTAATTGGAGATAAATGCACCTATTCCAAGCGCGCCTCGCGGCACGTTAGACAAGCTGTCCTAGCACACCATAGGCCAGCTTTGATGCTGAACGCAGGATGCAAGGGAGGGGCATTTTCGCGGTTGCAAAACACCGCGCCGCCAATCCATGGCGGGCGCTATTTCAGTCTGCAAGTCATTGATTTCCAGCGACCGAAATTCTTTTTCCGCCCGCTAGCACGGATCAAGCAACCTCTGCTTCGCCAGCCCGCCCCATCCTCCACAAGCGAAAGGAAAATCATGCAACACGACCTCAAAGAAAAAAAAGTGGCCATCCTCGTGGCCGATGGCTTCGAGCAGAGTGAATTCGAAAAACCCCGCCAGGCTTTGGATGAAGCCGGCGCCAAAACCGTCGTCGTTTCTCCCGTAAAGAACCAAGTCACCGCTTGGGACGGCGAAACCAATAACTTCGGCAAAAAATTCGCCGTCGATCTCTCGCTCGACCAAGCCAACCCCGACGATTTTGACGCACTGCTACTGCCCGGCGGCGTCAAAAACCCCGACACGCTCCGCGCACTCCCCAAAGCCGTGAGCTTCGTCCGCGCATTCTTCTCCGCGCAAAAACCCGTCGGCGCCATCTGCCACGGCCCGTGGCTGCTCGTCGAAGCCGACGTCGTTCGCGGCCGCCGCGTCACCTCGTATCAATCGATCAAAACCGATCTGAAAAATGCCGGCGCCGAGTGGACTGATGAAGCCGTGGTCGTCGATCAGGGCCTCGTCACCAGCCGCAAGCCCGACGATATCCCGGCCTTCAATCGCAAGCTCGTCGAAGAGATCGCCGAAGGCGTTCACGCCGGACAGCACGCCTGAGCTGCACCAATTCCAAACCACCGCGCTGTTTGCGACGTCGGGCTCGGCCCCGCCGCAGACGGCGCGGCGGAAACCGCCGTCCGCGTTGTAGTGCAAAAACCACTACAGCGCGGACGGCGTTTTCTTTGGCGCACTGACCGTCCGCTAAACCGACGTTGCAGCAGCGCAAAAAGGGGAGGATATTTCCTTCATCCCCATGAAAACACTCGCCCTCGCGCTCACCGCGCTGGCGGTTTCCAGCACCCCGATGATCTATGCCCGGTCCGAATCGCCGGCGCGTCTCGAGGTCATTCACATGGCCAATCCCGAGTTTCCGTCGGAGCTCACCCGACGCGGCATCTTCGACGGTGAAGCCTCCGCCGTCATCAGCCTCGGGCCCGATGGCCGCGCTGCCGATTGGCTGATCGTCGCGTATAGTCACCCCGCCTTCGAGCCGCTCGCCGCCGAGATCCTGCGCAGTCTCGAATGCAAACCGCTCAATCCGGAGGCGCCCGTGCGCGCAAACATCCACTTCCAATTTCAAACGCGCGGCGTGATCGTCTCTCACACGGCGAGCGAAACCGTGGATCGTCTCCTCACGCCATTCACCGGCATTCGCCCGGTGCGCAAACTCAGCAAGCCCTCGCAGCTCGATCAACCGCTCGTGCCCCGTCGCACCGTACCTCCAAACTATCCGCAAGCCGCCCTAGGCGAGGAACGCGTGACGATCGAATTTCTCATCGATGAATCCGGCCGCGTGCGCATCCCCGTGCTGCACAAGGGCGCCAACGTATCGCTGGCCAACGCCGCCGCCGATGCGCTGATCCAGTGGGAGTTCGAACCGCCCACCCGCCAAGGTCGTCCCGCGATCGTCATCGCCCGTCAAGAATTCGTGCTGCCGGCTCCGTGACACCCCTGTATTCAATTTTCGAATACAAACTTCGCTCGATCTCCACGCATCGAAAATCCTCGGCGACATTTCCTGATCATCTGCATCAGCACGCCTATCAAAAGCGCCCGCCAACTTGACTTCTCGCGACATCGCGCCATCAATCATCTCGTAACACGCGTCATGAAGCTCCGACACCCAGTTCCCCCTCAGTCGCGCCAGACGAATATCGTCTGCTCGGCTTGTGCCGGCGTGTTGAACTGAGCCAAAAGGAACCGCCCTTCCGCGACCTTTTCCCTGCGGTTTAACCGCCGGTGACAACCCGACGAGGCCCGTGCCTGCCGTCGCATGCGTGCCTCGATCCAGATCAACCATCGGGCGCGAGACGGCGTTCCTTCGCGTCGCGATGTTTTGACAGCGATCCCTTGGCGAGCGCCTGCGCGCATCGCCGTGTCGAGAGAATCCACCTGCGTGCAGCACGCATGCGGGAAAATCCCAAAACCTACTCCTGATTATGACTACTTCGATGACCACGCCCGCTGCTCCCCTCATCCTCCGCGGTGTCCGTGTGGAGTTGAGTGAATCCGACAAAAACCTGATCGCCCGCAAAGCCGCCCGCCTTGCCCGCCACGAGCCGGAGATCCTGCGCATCCGCATCGATGTGGAGCGCACCGGTCACCCGCATCGCTTCGACTTCGTGGCCAAGGGCCACCTCGAACTACCCGGTCCCGATCTGAGCGCGTCGGTGACCACCGACGAACCGCTCAAGTCCGTCGACCTGCTCATCGCGAAACTCGATCGCATGCTCCGCAAGCGCGCGACCGCCGCGAGCGTGCGTCGCAACACGCATACCATCCGCGAGCTCGCCGCCGTCTGAGCGACGTGCTTACCGCCTCAACCTTTTCCTCTCACCGACCTATGATCCAACGCCGCACACTCGGCCGCACCTCGTTGCCAGTCTCAGAAATCTGTCTGGGGACGATGAACTTCGGCCGCACTACCGACGCGCAGACGTCGTTCGACATCCTCGACGCCTTTCATCAGGCCGGTGGAAATTTAATCCAAGCAACCGCACCGCAGCCCGGCGCCACCGGAAACGAGTCCACCGCCTACTCCGAGGAAATTGTCGGACGCTGGTGGCAAGCGCGCGGCATCGCCCGCGATCAGCTCGTGCTAGGCACGCGGTTGACGCTTGAAAACCAAGACGTCGAAACGCTCGCCAAAACCGCGGTCGCGCGTTGTCGCGAGTCGCTCGCGCGCTTTGGCGTTTCATATCTCGATGTGATCGTGCTGGAGTGGAGCGAAGCGCTCCAGCCCGATCGCGCCGCGCTGTTTGTATTCGATTCCTTGATACGCGAAGGACTCGTGCGTTACGCGCTCGCGGCCAACTTCCCGATCTGGCGCGTGGTGTCGTCGCTCTCGCAGGCGCGTCAATACAACCACTGCCGCATGGAGGGGCTGCAGGCGGATTATTCGCTCATGATCCGCGCCCGCTTCGAACCCGAGGCGATGTCGCTCTGCCGGGAGCAGCGTCTGGCCTTCCTCGCACGCGCGCCACTGGCCGAAGGTTTTCTCGCTTCAGGATCCTACGCGGAAGCGGATCGTTTCGGCCCGGGCTATGGCGAGAAAGGCATGGCCGCGGTCACCGCCGTCGCGCGACGTCACAACGTTTCTCCCGCGCAAGTCTCGCTGGCGTGGGTGTTGCATCGACCATTGGTGACCAGCGCCGTGATCGGCGTGCATTCGCCGGCGCAACTGCGCGAATTGCTCGACGCGTGCCGCATCCGCTTCACGCCCGAAGATCTCGCTTTGCTCGAAGACGCGACCAGCGCCGAAGAGGTCCGCGTGCCCACCCGCGCCCCGGTCTCCTCCGAGCGCGAACTCCTTCCATTCCCTTAGCTTTTTTTGCCATGCTTCTCCCTTTCGCCCTGACGCCTCCTGATCTGCAAACGCTGCGCTTCGCCGGCGTCATCGCCGTAGTGGTGATCGGCTATTGGGTGTTTCTGCGCTCGCCGCGATCCGCGCCCTCGCGCAGCACCTGGCCGTGGGTGATCGCGGCGGGCGTGTTGCTCGTGGCCTTGTTTTGGTTGCAAGGTCATGCCGCGGAAACAACCGACGTGGCTCCCGCGGCCGACACGTCGAGCGACTATTCGCTTATTGCGCCCGTCCTCATTGGATGGGCGCTGTTCGCGGGTGTATGGCGTATGCTCGCGCGCACGCAACGCATACGGCGCCGGCGCGCACCGATCACGGTAGTGGATTCAAACCCTCGGCGCGAATCACCCATTTCCCGTCGTTGGGGAAACCCGGGAACGGACGCGCGGGCGCACCATCCCAACCGGCGATCATCGTCCCGGCCGCACACAGCAGCGACGCGTTGACAGGCAAATACGTGACGCAGCCTTCGGGCTCTTTGGGACGACGCACGTGGCCGTTGTTCATGAAGCGCGTGGGCTTCGAAAGATTCGTGAGCACGGCGACCGATGTCTCGGGATCGCCGAGACGCGCCGCGCTCAACGCCGCCTGGCCGATCTGCCAGCTCGCCCAGCGCGTCACGCCGTTGCGGCGATTCACTTCCTCGAACGTGCGGCGAAAAGTCTCAACATCGAGCAGCGGCGTTTTTGGCAGATAACCATACGAGAGCGTCATCGAGACCGGCAGCGGCCCCGGCTGGCGGTATGTTTCGGCGAACGTTTCGATCTCCAAATAAAACCCTTCCTCGCTCACGGGCAGCTTTGAAAGCTTGGCGATGATGTCGGCCCAGCGCGGATCCGGTTCGAGACCGAGACGCTCCCGCCATTTTTGCGCGACCAACAAACCGTACTGCCAGAACGCCAGCTCAAAGGTCGGATTCTGCGTGAGATTCGCGCCGCTCTTTTCGCTCACGTTCTTGATCGGCGGACCGAGCACATAGCGATCGGTCGCTTCGTCGTAGTGCGCAAACGACGCGAGAAACTCCGCCGATTCGAAAACGACCTCGCGATATTTCTCCAAGGTCGCACGCGTGGGTTTCGCGCGATAAACGAGTTCGCTGAGATAAATCGGATTGGGCTGATTCCAGATAATGAACGGGTTGATGCCGCCCGGTCCGGTGCGCCCGTCGATGCCCGCCATCTTCGGCCAGCGCACGCCGCGGAAACCTTGCTCCGCCGCGACGGCTTTGCCGGCGGGGAGGATCTTGCGATACCACGCGAGACCTTTCTCCAGCAACTCGGTGCGGCCCCAGATGTGAAAATGCGCGGAGTGCCAGAAATACATCTCGGAGTTGTGCTTCCCGTACCAGCTGATGTGCGTGAGGCCGGTCTCCGCAGGCGGCATGTCGCCCGCGTAATTCACCTTCACGAGGTACAACGAAAGCACGATGCGCCGCTCCAGTTCCTGCGCGCGCGGATCGGTGCTGCCGCTCAAATCCACCATGCCACCACGCGTCCAATAATCTTTCCAGCCGCGCTCGCTCGACGTGCGCACCGCGCGAACGTTCTTCAACGGCTGCTTCACCGGCGCGTCGGAAAATTCGCATACAAACGCGAGCGTATCCGATTTTTCACTACGCAGGTGAAATTCATGCGGCGCGACCTCGCTGATCGTCGCGCGATTTTCCCAACGCAGATCGACGTGATAACGCGTCGCATCGAGCGCGCGATCGATGCGCACCGACGAACGGCCCGTGGCGGTCAGCGTCGAGCGATGTCGCTCCGCGTCCCACACGAAACGCGGTTTGTTGTGGCGTGTGAGATCGTGCGAGTAGGGGAAACGCACGCGCACTTGCAATGCGCCGCTCGCGACCAGGGGCGACTCCACGCGTACACCGATCGCGCTGCGCCCGGCGTGCGCGGTCGTTTCGACGACGACCGGCGAACCGTCGAGCGTGTATTCGCTGCGGACGACGCCCGTCCACAGATCGAGCGATTGTTTCACATGGCCGAGTTGTTCGGGCACGATGGGTTTTCCGTTGAGCAAAAACCCGATCTGGCCGAGCGGCACCGGATGCGGATTTTGGCGAAAATAATCGCCCGCCGCGCTGCGCTGACGCGTCGCGTACATGATCGTGCGTCCATGAAACGACATCGGCTCGGACGCTTGCTCGAGCGTGTAGCCTTCGGTGTTCGGAAACTCGTGCCACGCCCACGTGGAGAGTGTCTCCAGCGGGATGCCTTCGTTGTAATAAAGTTCGTCGAGCGACTGCAGCCCGGTCGCATCCACCGTGAACGCGAAATCGCCATTGCCCACGCTCAACGCGCTTTCCGGGTCCACGCGATCGACGCGCACGTTGTGGCGGCGCACGACAGCTTCTCGGTCGATCGGCGCGGCGACACACAGTGTCGCCGTGAGCGTGAACAAAAAGATGCGGAATGAGCGGCGGGAAATGGCGCGGAGAAACATGATGCGTGAAAGAGCCTCACCTTTCAGACGCGCCGATGCGCACGGCCATCACCGCGCCAGTCGAAGCGTCCGATTTAACACGATGATTTCGCCGCAGCGCGTTTTGCACTCAGCATGGCTCGCTCAGGCGTGACGTCCTTTGAATGTCAGTTCCGCGATGCCACTCTTGTCGAGATCTCCGAGACCGAGCGCGACCATCTTTTCGAACTGCGCCTGCGTCGCCGCCGCGAGCGGAAGTTGCAGGCCGACCTCGCGTCCCAAATGCGCCGCGATGCCGCTGTCTTTTGCAGCGTGCGCCGCGGAGAAAAAACAATCGTGCGCGCGATTCTGCATGTCTTCGCCATCGGTTTTGAGCACCTGCGAATTGGCGCCGGTCTGCGCAAACACTTCGCGCAACATCTCCAAATCGAGCCCGAGCGCGTGGCCGAGTCCGAGTCCTTCGGCGAGGCCGGCGGTGTTGATGTTCATGACCATGTTGACGAGCGCCTTTACCTGCGCGGCCTGGCCGGTGCGGCCGATGTAGCGGAGCGCGGTGCTGAGTTTTTCCAAGATCGGGCGCACGCGGTCGAACGTCGCGCGGTCGCCGCCGCACATGAGATAAAGCGTGCCGTTGCGCGCCTGCGGAATCGACGACGCCATGCAGCCTTCGAGCGTGGTCGCGCCGACGGCGCGTGCGCGTCGCTCCACTTCGACATGTGTGGCGGGCGTGATCGTGGCGCAGTTGATAAAGATTTTTCCCTTCGCGCCCACCAGCAACGAGTCGCCCGATTCCGCAAAAATGCCGAGCTGCGCGGCATCGTCGGTGACGACGGTGAAGATCACGTCGGCGGCAGCCGTGACCGCGGCGAGCGAGGGCGCCTGGGTGATTATGAGTTCGGCGGCGAGCGCGGCGGCCGAGGGCGCGTGCACGTCGTACACGGCGGTTATCGAGTAGCCGCAGTCTTGCAGGCGACGCGCCATGTTGGCGCCCATGCGACCGACTCCGACGAAGGCGATTTTTTCAGAACTCATGAGCCGACGAAACGCTTCGCGCGAGGAAGCGCGAATCATTCTTCGACGTTTTTCCCCGCGGCGAAATCGGGTGACCGCGGCACAAAAAAAACGCGCCGGAGCATCGGCGCGTTTTGAGAAGATGGCTGAACTGTCGCTCGGGAAACGCGGCGAGTGTCACCGCGTTTCCAGCGAGTAGTCGGTTCAAGACAGCGGCTGCAGACCGAGCGTGTACTGCAGGCTGGCGAGATATTCCGGGGACTCCACGCGGCGCAGCTCGGCGAGGGCGTTTTCGAGGCGTCCCTTGAGGTTGAAGCGCTTGGCGGTGTCCTCGCAGTTCGGACGATCGAGGTAGTTCTCGAGATATTTCACATGGCGTTTCCACAACGCGACCTCGGCGGTCTGCTTCGCGCGGAGGCGTTCGGCGTACCAATCGCTGGCGAGCATGTGTTCCTTGGTGAACAGCACGCGGATCGACGGATCGTCGAGGGTTTTGCCCTCGTACTGACCGTAGGCCATGATGTGGAGGAGTGCTTTGAGCGGCGGGATTGCGATGTCGATCGACTTGTCGGCGAAATAACTTTCGGCGACGCGGCGATGCGTGGTCGTGATGTTGTCCATGCCGTCCACGAAGATCGCCATGTCCTGCATCTCCGGACGCAGCATCTCATCGGTGAACACCGCGTGCGGATGATCGAAGATACGGCCGAAGTAGATGCGGACGAAACGCGTGGTGATGCGGTAGCCGAGACGGCTCGCGTACACGGTTTTGCCTTCGTGCGTGAAGTCTTCGCATTTCTCCAAGCAGCCTTCGGCGATGAGCGCGCGCACGTCGCGTTCGGCCGGCGTCATGCGCGAGAAGATCTCGGGCACCAGGAGACTGATGTCGTGATCGACGCGAACCTTGGGGCCGACGTAACCCGCAGCGGAGACGAACGAATCGTGGCCGGTGAGGATATTGGAGATGAGCGCGGCGTTGAGATCGATGATCGGCTGCAGGGCGTTGAAGGGGCCCTTGGTGAGCGCGCCTTCGGAGCCCGCGCCGGTGGTCGACGGCGATTTGCCGGTCATGGAGCTGATGTACTCCATGAAGAGCTCCGGCAGTTCCATGTAGTGGAGCGGATTGTACACCGCGAGCGGGCGGATGCCTTTTTCCGGAGGATTATTGCGACGACCGGGGGCGAGCACGCCGACGGGCGTGAAAACAGGATCCTTGCTCGTCAGGCCGCGATGCAGACGCGCGCTGAGCGTGCCCAGATAAGCGCCGCGCGGGTCGGCGAGGTCGGGGCGGAGCTGCAGGTAGCGCGGGTTCTTCGACGGCTTGCCATCGACGATACGGGAATGCGCGGAGGAAACGAAGTACTTCGGGCCCGTGGTCGAGGTGGCGGCTTCGCGGATGAGCGCGCGCATCGGCTCGGTGTAGGCGTTGTAGCCGATGGCGTCTTCCATGAGCGCACGCGCGTCGTCAGCGGTGAGCGGCTCGAAGTTGGAGATGAACGAACCGGGCGAGGCGAGGTCGGCTTCGGCCTGATGGTCGTAACCGCGATGCACGGCGTCGTCCGGGCGCTGGAAGAGACGCGCCTCGGTGTTCTCGACGAATTTCACCGCATCGGCGGCGTGGAGATTGGTCGGGAGATTTTTGAGCGCTTTGACCGGGGCGACGACGGACGCGGTGATATCGTCTTCCATCTGCACTTTGGCGGCGGGATGGAAATCGCTGCGCAGACCAAACACGCGCCAGGAACCATCTTCCTCGAAGCCCACGCGCAGGCAGTTGGTGACGAGCTTGCGGCCGTCGAGTTTGAGCTCGTAGCCCGGGCGACCGTTGATCGTGTCGACCGAAAAATGCTCGCGCCAGTGCGCGCCCCATTCGGGTTTGTGGAAGCGTTTGAGGACGAAGATCAGTTCCTTGATGTGCTGCGGAATTGAGAGAATCCAGCGGTTGTATTCGTCGCTGTATTCGCGACGCGAAGGCGTGAGCAGTTTAATCACGCTGCCGAGCGAACGCTGCGGGCTGAGGATCATGCGCGTGTCCTGGCCGTTGCGGGCGGGATCGCGGAAACGATTCGAGAAATCCTTCGCGAGGATGGCTTCGACCTGATCAAAGTCCTTGTCGAAATCCGCCACGAAGACGTGGCCGGGCAGGATCGCGTACGAGATAGCTTTGGAGATCTCGGATTTGCCGCCGCCGGAAACGGTACAGGGTTTATGGCAGACGGTGCCCTCGGGGATGGTACCTACCAAGCGCCAGACGGACGCCGTGCCGGGGACCTGCTCCATGTGCACGCGATAACCGCTCGGGCGCAGATAAGTTTTTCCCGCGAGCAACTTGATCGTCTGCGTGGTGCCGTCGGCGCGTTTCCACGAGATCGTCTGTTTGCGCAGGTTGAAGGTCGTGGCTTCGGGAACGAGGAATATATCCGGGTGCGTGCGATCGACGGCGTAGCCTTCGGGCTTGAGGTCGAAGGTGTCGCCGAGACGCGCGATCGCGTCCTCAAAGGAGTGCTTGGACTCGTCGGCGTAGCCGGAGAATTCGTCGCCAAGATCGTAGCTGGGGAACACCAGCGCGCCGCCCGCGTGTTCCTCTTCGGCGAGGCCGTAGAGGTTGGCGGAGAAGCTGATCTGGGTCTTCACCTCCTTCTTGCAGTAGCCGTAGTAATTGTCGGCGATGATGGTGACCATCACGCCGCGCTCGTTACGGGCGGTGAGCTTGAAGGCGGAGCCGTTGTTGTAGAGTTCGTTCTCGTCCTTCCAGCACATGCCGTCGCGGCGCTGACGCGGGGTCGCGAGATCCCAATGCGGCAGACCCACGAGGTGCTTCGGCACGGAGACCAGGTGCGGCGCGAGGATGACGCAGCCCGTGTGGCCGTTCCAGTGCTCCACATCGAGACCCGCGTCGTTTTCGGGCAGGTAAGGATCGCCGCCGTTGCCAAAGATCGATTCGACAAAGTCCAGATTACTCACGAGCGAGCCAGGCGCGAGGAAACGGATTTCCATGCGTTTCTCCGTGATGAAGCCGGGCACGGCGGGGCAGGTGAGGGGACGCAGCAGCAACGAGACAAACGTCTCCGCTTCCTGCGGCTGACCCTTCGTGAAAGGCAGCTTGAGCAATTCGCGCGGCGGGTTGAGCGCGAGCTCGAGCATCTTGGCAAAGGTGCGCTTCGGCACCGCGAGCTTGTCGTCCGGAATCGGCAGTCCGCCTTCGGCGACGTGGAAAACGCCCTGCGTGGTGCGGCGGTCGTTGGCCGGATTGTGCAGTACGCCCTGACGCACACGGTAGCTCTTCAGCAGCGCCGAGGAGCATTCGTCGCCTTCCGCCGGCAACGAGAGCGCGCGAGCGAGTCCCGGTTCATCGAGGATAAACGAGCGGGCGGGCAGCATCGGCGCCGGCCCCACCTCCGTGAGATAGTGTTCCAGCCAGGCCTGGATGCGATGGTCCACCGGGCAGAGCGGATCGATCAACTGGCGCGTGGTCTCGCGATGTCGCGCGAAAATTGGCGCGGCCATTTCCGTCCATTGCGACGAACGTACGTCACCCACGGTTGGCAGCCCCAGCAATGCGAGGCGTAGATTGATGGCGTGACGGATCTTGTCGTCAGTCGGGGCAGGTGTGGAAGATGCCATGGCGGATTAGGTGACGATGAGCGTTCGTAGTTGTTGGCGTACCATTAAACGCGTTCGGAATGCATTTGGGCAATGCAAGGATTGCCAAAAAACGCGCGTTAAATGACGGCCCGCTTGTCTACCCAAGTGGCGGCACTCCTTCACCAGCGCGCGGTTATCCACTCCCACGCAGCCGATACGAAGCGCTGCGCCGCCTCTCCCAAGAAGAGAAAATAAAATACGCCCGCTATGAATACGAGATAGCCGCCGACGATGAACACGCCGTCGCGTTCCAAAAGGCCCGCCGCGATCAAGATGATCGCCCACGCGGGAAAGGTGTTCGTGAACGGAATCGGCAATGGTAACAGCAGCGCCGCCGCCGCCAGCAACATCACCAGCGAGTGCGTGCGTCGCAATGCCGGATGCTCCACCAAAATCACCCAACGCGTGCGCAGGCGTTTTTCCAAAAACCGAATGATCCACGCCGCCACGCGCATCACTTTTCCAAAAAAACCCGCCGGCAATGTGCGCTGCTGAAAACGCCGCGGAATCCACGGCTCGCGCCCCAGCGTGAAACTCAGCGCGATGTGGCCGATGATAATCCCGAACACCGTCGAAAGCCCCGGCACCGGAATCGGTGTCGTGAAGGGCAGCGACAACAAGATCACCAAAATCGCATACGCCTGCGGACCGAGCGCCGCGATCGTCTCTTGAAACGTCAGCGCTTTCACCGCCGAACGCCGCTGCAACTCCGCGAGTTCTTCCGAGAGCGCGCGCTGCGCGAGCGGCGTTTCGGACGCCGCCGGATTTTCAGGCTCAGGTGCCGCGCTTGTTGCCATAGAGTTCGACATGCAGTCGGTGCGCATAGCGGTAGCCTCGCGCCTTGCAAAGTTCCCCCAACCACACCGCTCGCTTGCGCAAAGCGTCCATCGTCGTGCCTTCCGGCATCAACAACACTTTCGACGGCGGGATCTCGCGCCCCACTTCGCGCAACATCGTCTCGATCTCGTCCACATCCGCCGGCGCGCTGACCACAAATTTCAATTGAAATGGATACGCATCGATCCACGCGCGCACGACATCCGGACGCCAACGCGTTTCCTCGTGCCGCGTCCGCCATTGCTCGGGCAAACGCTCGTCGGGCGCCGAGCTGCTCAGCTTCGGACTCAACGACGCCAGATCGCACGCGATGCCCGCTGGCGCCACCGTTGCCGCGGTTTCGATCGTGAGGTGATGCCCGAGCGTTTTCACGGCCGACGCGAGCGCATGAATGTCTTTTGCGATCATCGGCTCGCCACCCGTGAGCACCACATGACGCGCCGTATGCCGCGAAATCTCGGCGACGATCTCTTCCACGGAACGCGTTTCCCCCTCCGGCTGCCACGACGCGTACGGCGTGTCGCACCAATTGCAGCGAAGGTTGCAGCCTGCCGTCCGCACGAAAACCGACGGCACACCCGTCAGTTCACCTTCGCCCTGCAGCGAATAAAAGATCTCAGAAATCAGCATCGTCCGTTGGAAGCCGCTACGTGAACCGCAAAGACGATAAGAAGCAAAGAGAGAGCGCGGGGCGGGGTGGAGTTTGTAGGGAGGTGTTAGGTGTTCGTAGTTGGTAATTGATGGTTGGTAGTTGGGGCCAGTTGCTCAAGGCCCGCCCCTTCCCGAGACACCCCTCATCGTCTCCCAACTACAAACTACCAATTACGAACTACCCCCCCCGCTACCTCCCCGGCTTCGCGGGCAATTCCCCCGTTTCCTCATACACCGTCGGATCCACGAGCCCCGCCTGCAAAAACGCCTCGCGCCGCTCCACGCACGTGCCGCATTTGCCGCAGTGAAGCACGTGGCCTTTGTAGCACGACCACGTCCGCGCGAAATCCACGCCCAAGCGCGCGCCCTCGGCCGCGATCTGACCTTTGTTCAGCGCGATGAACGGCCGCAAAAGTTGGATCCCCGCATACGTGCCCAGCCGCATCGCCTCGGCCATCGCCTGCATGAAGTTTTCGCGACAATCCGGATAAATCGCGTGATCCCCACCGTGCGCCGCGATCACGAGCCCTTGCGCGCCCACGCTCTCCGCAAACCCCGTCGCGATCGAGAGCATGATCGGATTTCGAAACGGCACGACCGTGCGCTTCATGTTTTCCGCTTCGTAGTGCCCTTCCGGAATCTCCCCGCCCGACTTCAATAAATCCGACGCAAACAAGCGGTCCACAAACGGCAGCTCGATCACCTCGTGCCGCACGCCCAGCCGCGCCGCATGCTCCGCCGCCAGCGGCAATTCCCGCGCATGATGTTTCGCGCCATAATCGAAGCTCACCGCCGCGAGCACCTCATGCTCGCGCCGCGCCCAATAAAGCGCCGTCACCGAATCCATGCCACCGGAACAAAGCACCACGACTTTCATTCCCGCTATGGCCGCAAAACCCGTTCCACGCCGCAAGCCCCGCCCGCAAGGATTCGCCACAACCGCTCACGTGCGCGACGGACACAGTTCGCGATTCACCTCCCGCCCGCTTTGTGCCTGATTTCCGCCCATCCGCCCTTCGCGATGCCCGACACGCCTCCGTACACCCTCATCGAAACTCCCGAGCAACTCCCGCCGCTCCTCGCCGCCATCGACCGCACCGATGAGGTCGCCCTCGATACCGAGGCCGACAACATGTACCACTACCACACGCGCGTCTGCCTCCTGCAGTTCTACGTGTCGGGCGAAATCCACCTCGTCGACGTCCTCGCGCCCGGACTTGACCTCAGCGAACTCTGGCCCCGCCTCGCGCAAAAACACCTCGTCATGCACGGCAGCGATTTCGACCTGCGCCTGCTGTACGATCTCTGCGCGTTCCGCCCCAAAAGCCTTTTCGACACGATGCTCGCGGCCCAGCTCCTCAACCGCAAACGCATCGGCCTCGCCGCACTCCTCGAAGATCACTTCGGCGTCATCCTCGATAAAGATTCCCAGACCGCCAACTGGTCGAAACGTCCGCTCACCCAGCGCCTCCTCGACTACGCCTCGCTCGACGTCTTTTACCTCTACAAACTCCGCGACCTGCTCACCTCCGAACTCGCCGCGCTCGGACGCCTCGACTGGCTCGCGCAACAATGCAACCGTCAGATCGAGTCCGGCCTCCTCGGCTTCCCCAAGGACGACGATAACGACTGGCGCATCGGCCGCTCCGAACGCCTCCGCCCCTACGGCCTCGGCGCGCTCCACGCCGCCTGGCATTGGCGCGAAGACTGGGCCCGCAAACTCGACACCCCGCCCTTCAAAGTCACCAGCAACGACACGCTCATGAAAATCGCCGAGGCCGCCGACCACGGCCTCTCCGTGCGCGCGCTCATGGAGACGATCCACCTCGGCAAACGCCACGACCGCATCGCGCCCAGCCTGCGCATCGCGCTCGAAAACGGCCTCAACCGCGACCCGCACACGCTCCCCAAACGCCGCGGCCGCGATCCCAATCACCACCCGCTCACACCCGCGGAACTCGAGCTGCAAGACCGCCTGAAAGCCGACCGCGACCGCGTCGCCGCCGCGCTCAACCTCGACCCGACGCTCATCGCCAACCGTGCGACCCTCGCCCAACTCGCGCGCGCCCCGCATAAAATCGACGAAATCCTCCTCCCCTGGCAGGCCAACCTCCTCCGCAACGAACCGTCGCTGCAGGGAGCGCAAACGCCAAAATAATCACCGATATGTCCACGCTCTTCCACAAGGATCTCCGTGGCCTCCTTCTTCACACGACAAGTTGGAAAGCCTATTGGACAATCCTCGCGGAAGGAAAAATCTGTCCCAATCGCGGCGACTTTAAACCCTCTCGCCCACGTTTTTCAGATTACTACTGCAAGAGCGTAAAGGGCATTTCGCTCTTGGACTTGTCTGCGGTCGAGAAAGCGTATGCAGAAAATCCAGACATCGATCCTGATTGGACCTCCGTTTTCACATTAAGAAAGCCGTTCACGATAGCGTTGGCGGTATCGCGAGTTAACACAGAAAGAAACCTTCAGTATCCGAGTAACTCGAAGGATGCCACATCACCTATCTTCATCGATCCCGGTGAAGTTTGTCACATCGGCGATATATTCATTTCCGAAATTTCGAAGGTCTTCGTTTGTCTCGATGAAAAGTTTGTCACGGATGTGACACCTGTTCGGCACTCGAGAGAAGAAATCATTGCTGCCGCTAACAAGCTTCGAAGGAAAAGGCATCCATCTCGCCGACCGCTCTTAGAAAAAATGAGCCCCTTTTATGCGCCCGAGAATGAATCCGTTCCGCTAACTTTGGCTCAACTGGATAACTTATAACGAGCGCTTCGTAATTCGTGACGCCGACAGTCACGAACCCACTGTCCCGGCGGCATCAGCCGCCTCTCCGCCACCCAGCCGGAGCCTTGCGAGAGGGGCCGCACATCAAGAATCGCCCGTTGGGCGATTCCATCAGTGGTTGAACCTCCTCCACATTTGCCCGCTCAGGCGTTCATGCCGGATTCGTCGATTGCCACCCGAGCGGCGCGCGCAAAATCATCAGCGCTTCGATGTCCGCCACTTCCGACAGCGCCAATATCGCTCGCCATCTGCCGCTCATGGCGGCGCGCCAGCCGAACCACCCGGCGTTGAAAATCCCGCGTGGTCGCACGCGTTCCGGCGACATCGATTATCTCACGCTCACCTTCGCCGAGCTCGATGCCGAGGTCGCCGCGTGGGCGGCGCGCATCTCCGCCGCCGGTGTCAAAACCGATGATCGTGTACTGGTCATGGTCCGCCAAGGACTCCCGCTCATCGCCGCCGCGTTCGCGCTTTTTAAAATCGGCGCCGTGCCCGTCGTGATCGACCCCGGCATGGGCCTGAAAAGTTTTCTCACCTGCGTCGCCCGCACGCAGCCGCGCGCCCTGCTCGGCATCCCGCTCGCGCGCATTGTAAGCCGCGTGTTCAGAAAATCCTTCCGCAGCGTCGCCATCCGCATCCCCGCCAGCGGCGACGCCACCGCACGCCTCGCCACCAACTACCAATTACCAACTACCAACTACGCGCCCACCACTGCACAGCTCATCTCGCGCAGCACAACCGACCTCGCAGCCATCCTTTTCACCTCGGGATCTACAGGCGCGCCCAAAGGCGTGTGCTACGAGCACGGCATGTTCGAGGCCCAGGTCGGCCTCATCCGCGACGCCTACAACATCCAGCCCGGCGAAGTGGATCTGCCGATGTTGCCCGTCTTCGCGCTGTTTAATCCCGCACTCGGCATGACCACCGTCGTGCCCGAAATCGATCCCTCGCGTCCCGCCGCCGTCGATCCCGCCAAAATCGTCCAAGCCATCCGCCAGGAAGGCGTCACCAACTCCTTCGGTTCGCCCACGCTCTGGAACAAGATCGCGGATCATTGTATCCAAAATTCCATTACACTACCCACGCTCCGCCGCGTCCTCTGCGCCGGCGCGCCCGTGCCCGCCGCCCTCTGGGAAAATTCGCGCCGCTTCCTCACGCACGGACAACTGCACAGTCCCTACGGCGCCACCGAAGCGCTCCCCATCGCCACCATCAGCGCCGACGAAATCATCCCGCGCGCAGGCGCGGCTGAGAAGGTCCAAGTAACAAGTCACAAGTTCCAAGAGCGCAGCCACCCGCCCACCCAATTTCGCTCCGTCGCCGACACGTCCCAATCCCCCTTCTCGCAAGAATCCTTTTTGGCACTTGGCACTTCGCCCTTGGACCTTCGCGGCTCCGCCGCACCCGGTGCCTGCGTCGGCCACGCGATCCCCGGTATCGAGATCCGCATCATCGCGATCACGGACGGCCCCATCGCATCGCTCGAAGAAACGCGCGAACTTCCCCGCGGCGAAATCGGCGAAATCATCGTCCGCGGCCCCGTGGTCACGAAATGCTACGACGCCCTGCCGGAGGCGACCGCCGCGGCGAAAATCCACCAGCGCGGCGGCAAGTTGGAAGGTCCAAGCAACAAGTTCCAAAATGTCAGCGGCGCAGTCGCGCCATCTCCCGTCACTTCACCCTTGGCACTTGGCCCTTCGCCAGCGGCCGGAGCCGCTGGCGTCTGGCACCGCATGGGCGATTGCGGTTATCTCGACGCCGAAGGACGCCTCTGGTTCTGCGGGCGCAAGGTCGAGCGCGTGCGCACGGCCACCGGCACATTATTCACCGAACCGTGTGAACGCGTTTTCCGCAGTCATCCGCAAGTCGCGCGCTGCGCATTGATCGGACTCGGTGTATTCGAAAATCAACTACCGGCGCTCGCCGTGCAGCCGCGCACCCAGCTCTCCGCCGCCGAACGCACCACGCTCGCCCGCGAACTCCGCGCGCTCGCCGTCGCGCATCCTGTCACGGCCGGCATCACGCGATTTTATTTCCACAACAACTTCCCGGTGGATGTCCGCCACAACGCTAAAATCCACCGCCTCACTCTCGCGAAGTGGGCCACCGCCCATCCCGAGAAAGCGATCGTCGTTTAGCGCTTTGTCGTAGCCGCGGCGCCACCCTGCCGGGAGCGTCGGCCGCCGGCGCTCCTCTTTCATTCAACGGCTACACTCGCGCGCAGCTTCCAGCGCGACTCAAAACGCCTTCATACTTTGGCGTTTGGTTCTTTGGCACTTGTTTTTCCGAAAACGGCTCCGCTGTTTTCAGCCCAGCTCAGATGTGCCGCGAATCCGCTTCGTCCTTTTTAACGTAACCGGAATCCTGGCGGGCGTGGTTCACGGCGTTCTTCTTGAGATACGCCTGGTAAACATCCTCCGCCGTCATGCCGAGCGTCTGGGCGAGCGACACGAGGAAGTGAAACAGATCCACGACTTCCACCTTGGCGTTTTGCTCGTCGAATTTCTGGTACTTCGCCCACCATTTCCACGGCACGGAGTCGATCAGCTCGGCAGTTTCTTGCTGCATCGCCCGCGTGTAGTTGAGCACCCATTTGGTTTTTTCTTCCTCGGTGGCCGGCGGCAGATTGACGCCGATGCGCGCGTTGAGCGCCTCTTGCATGCGGAAGATCTCTTCGAGCTTGTCCATGCGTTCGTGGCTACGGATCGCCCTCCGCACTGGCAAGCCCGGCCTCTCCATCACTCACGGCAAAACGCCAAGGGGAGGGGCCATGCTCTGCATTGCCCGGCCTTCCGCGCAAATCTGCCCCGGCGAACTGCCCTGAAATTGCAGTTGCGTAAAAAAGGCCGTGCGGCGACGTTCAGGGCGACTCCAGTCGTCGAGCGCGCCACTTTTCGCGCTCCGCCTGCGAGATCCAACCTACGCCGCCACCGGTTCTTCGGTGCGCGCATTAAAACCATAAATAACACATAGTCATGTCAGATACAGCAACGTCCGGCGACGCCCCGGTGGCCCCCGCCGAGACCGTGAGCGCGCCTACAGCGCCTGCCGCGAATCCCGCGCCAGCCGCCGCTACCGCCGCCGCGCCCGCCCCCGCCTTCGGCAACAGCCGCGGCTCGGGCCTCGCCCGTGGCAAACGCGCCAGCAGCCCTGCCACCGCCCAAACCAGCAACACCAACGCCGCTACCGGCACCTATAAGCCCTCGGCCATTCAGATCATCACGACCGAGCGCGAGTATAAAAACCCGTTCGCGCCCGAGCCCGCCCCTGAGCCCGTCAGCTCCGCTCCGGCCGCCGTCAGCAGCGAAGAAAACCGTCCCGCAGCGCCCGTCGTCGCCCCCGAGGCCACGCCCGTCGCCAGCCCGGCTCCTGAAGCCCAAGTCGAAAGCAAGGCGCCTTCCGTTCCCGCGGAGGCCCCCGCCGAACAGCCCGCTGTGAAAGCGGAATTGAAAATCCTCCCTCCGGAAAACAAGAGCCGCCCCGCCCAGAGCTGGGAAAGTTCGTCGTTCTCCGGCGGTTCGTCCGCCAAAGGCGAAGGCCGCTCGGAAGATCGGCCGATCTTCCGCACGGAGCGTTCCCGTCAGCGCGACCAGGAAGCCGCCGACGCTCGCCGCGAATTCCGCGAGCCGCGTCAACCGCGCGAACAACGCGAGCCGCGCCAGCCTCGTCAGCCGCGCGGCTTCGACAAGCAGCCTGGCACCACGCCGCCGATCCCCGCTCCGGAAAAGAAATCCGGCGGTCTCCTCGCGTGGATCAAGAGCCTGTTTACCGGCGAACCCGCCGCACCGGAAAAGTCCGCCGATCAAGGCGGTCGCTCCGGCAAGGGCGAGCGTCGCTCCGAAGGCGGTCGTCGTCATCGCGGCGGTCGCGGTCGCGGCCAGGGTGGTTTCCGCGGCGAAAACCGCGGTCCTCGCGCCGATGGTCAGCCCGGCAATGAACACCGCGGTCAAGGCGGTCACGCCGGCGAACGGAATCACCATCGTGGCGGTCGCGGTCATCACCGCGGCGGCCGTGGTCGCGGCAATCGCGGCGGCGGTGAAGGCCGTTCCGAAGGCGGTTCCGGCCAGTCGGCCTGATCCGCGTCTCGCTCGATTCTCCTCAGCGCCCGTTTTCACCGACGGGCGCTTTTTTGTGCCTTCGCGCGAACAACCGATCCGCTTTCCGCAGCACACGATGCGCACAGGCGGACGAAGAGGGCGGGGCACGTGTTTCGTCTGTTAATCGTCTCTGAAAAACAGGCCGATCCCGCACGTCGGAGTGCATTGTCCGGCTTTTGGGTCGCATCGTAAAAAACGCCCTTCATTTTCTCCGTCTTCCTTTCACGTTTCTTCGCATTCCATGGCCGATCTCATCGTCAACGGCGGCAAACCGCTCTCCGGCACCATCACGCCTTCCGGCAACAAAAACTCCGCGCTGCCCATCGTCTGCGCCACGTTACTCACGGACGAGCCGGTCCATCTGCAAAACGTCCCGGCCATCACCGACCTCGACAAGATCGTCGCCTTCCTCACCACGCACGGCTCGAAGATTTCGTGGGACAAAGCGTCGGGGGAGATGCACCTCGACCACTCGGGTTTCCGCAGCGAACTCGCTTCGCACGAGCTCCCGCAGGACATGCGCTCGACCGTCCTGCTTTATCCCGCGCTGCTGCGCCGGTTGAAAAAAATCGCCATCGCCGCCAACGCCCAGGGTTGCTCGCTCGGCGTGCGCGAGATCGATCCGCATCTCGAAATTTTTGCCAAGCTCGGCGCCGTGATCGACGCCGGCGAACCGCTCGTCATCGCGCTGCCCGATGGTTTCCAGGGCAACCGCCACTGGTGCGACTACATGTCGGTCACCGTCACGGAAAACTTCCTGATGGCCGCGTCCGTCGCCAAAGGCACGTCGACACTCATCAACGCCGCCAGCGAGCCACACGTTCAGGACCTCTGCGCCATGCTCATCTCGATGGGCGCGAAGATCGAAGGCGTGGGCACGAGCATGCTGCGCGTCGAGGGCGTGGAACGTCTCCGCGGTTGTAGTGCTCGCATCAATACAGACTACCACGAGGTGGTCACTTTTCTCGCGCTCGGTGCGATCACCGGCGGCGAAGTGCGCGTGAAAAATTCGCTCCCGCATCACTTCGATCTGATCACACGCGCGTTCAAAAAACTCGGCGTCGTCATCGAACACGAAGGCACCGACGCGATCGTGCGCCGCAATCAATCGCTCGTCATCGAAGCGCCGTTCACCACGAACTTGCTTCCGAAAATCGAAGCCGCGCCCTGGCCGTATTTCTCGGTCGATTTGCTGCCGCTCATGATCGCGCTCAGCACGCGCGCCACCGGCACGATCCATTTCTGGAACAAGGTTTACGAAAACGGCTTTTCCTGGATGCCCGAGCTCGCGAAGTTCGGCGCCCACGTCCTCGTCAGCGATCCGCACCGCATCAACATCTTTGGCAATCGTCCGCTCCGTCCCGCCGTGGTGGATGCACCGTACGTGATCCGCGCCGCCATCGCGCTCTACATGGTGGCCGCGAGCATCCCCGGCCGCAGCGTCGTGAAAAACGCCGATACCATCAAACGCGCACACCCACGCTTCGTCGAAAATCTCCGCGCCCTCGGCGCCGACGTGGAGTGGAAATAACGCTCCGTTGAACCACGCAGGGCATGGAGCCCGCGCGGAAAAAACAAATGCGCAAAGGCATTCGTCCTTCAGCCTTTGGCCCTCGAATTTCCTCTCACGGTTTTTCCTCCGTGCGCTCTGCGTCTCTGTGGTTCAAATAATCCGCCCATGCCCGCACCCGACTCCAGCAAAGGCGTCAATTTCCTGACCACCGCGCTCACCGCTCCGGTTTCGCCCGCCGAAGCCGCGTTGCGCCCGCTCTCGTTTGCCGACTTCACCGGTCAGCCAAAAACCGTCGAGCGACTCCAAGTCATGGTCGGCGCCGCCAAGCGTCGCGGCGACGCGCTCAATCACATCCTGCTCAGCGGCCCGCCCGGTCTCGGCAAAACCACGCTCGCGTTCATCCTCGGCAACGAACTCGGCAAAAACGTCCGCGTCACCTCCGGGCCCGTCATCGAAAAAGCGGGCGATCTCGCCGGACTGCTCACCAATCTCGAAGAAGGCGACATCCTCTTCATCGACGAAATCCACCGCATCCCGAAAACCGTCGAAGAGTATCTCTACTCGGCGATGGAAGATTTTCGCCTCGATATCATGATCGACCAAGGCCCCAACGCCCGCAGCGTGCGCCTCACGATCCCGCGCTTCACCCTCGTCGGCGCCACCACCCGCGCCGGCTTGCTCACCGCGCCGCTCCGCTCGCGTTTCACGCTCCAGACGCGACTCGATTATTACGACATCCCCACGCTGATGGGCATCGTCCAACGCAGCTGCAAACTCCTCAACGTCTCGATCGACGAAGCCGGCTCGCGCGAGATCGCCGCCCGCTGCCGCGGCACGCCGCGCGTCGCCAACAATCTCATCAATTTCGTCCGCGATTACGCGCAGGAACGCGCCCAAGGTGTCATCACACAACAAGTCGCCGCGCGTGCGCTCGAACTCCTCGAAATCGATGCCGCCGGCCTCGACGAAATGGACAAACGCATGCTTCGCGTGATGGCTGAAAACTACCGCGGCGGCCCAGTCGGCATGAGCACCATCGCCGTCGCTGTCGGCGAAGAACCGGAGACGCTCGAAGAAGTACACGAGCCCTTCCTCATTCAGGAAGGTTATCTGCAGCGCACGCCCCAAGGCCGCATCCTCACGACCAAAGGCTACCACGCCATCGGCCTCAAAGCCGCGAGCGGACAAGGCCAGCAAGGTTCACTGCTCTAAGCGCCGCGTTTGTTAATCTGTTCACCGCAGAGACACGGAGCGCGCAGAGAATTCTTCACGCAGATGCGCACGAACGCGTGCAGTCCGAAACACCCGCGCATCACTCCGCGCCTCCGCGGTGAAAACACCTCGCGCACCTAGCGCGCGCGCCGCGTTTTCACTCTTCACTCCTCACCCTTCACTCTTCCCCTTTCACCGCTTCCGCGACCAGCTCCGCGATTGCCGGCGGCAACTGGATCGTCAGCGCGAGACGTTGGCCATCCGGGCTCATTTTTTTCCACGTCTTGCGGATGATATCGATGAACTTCTCGCGCGTGTAGTCCGCGTGTTGCGCGGCGAAATCCGCGATCTCGTTTTCCAAAAACACTAGACACGCCGCGTCCTCAAGCGCCTGCGTGCCCGCATTCGCCTTGAGTCCGCTCTTCGAAACCCACGTCGCCACCTCCGCCGCCTCCGCTTCGCTCACGCCGGCTTGGAGCAGCAACGCCTGCGCGCGCTCCGCCTGCTTCGTGTAGAGAAAACGCCGCCACGTGAGATAGCCGACTTTTCCTTCCGGATAACTCGAGCGCGGCACCGACCAGCGTTCGAGATGCTGACAACGCGCGCCGAGCCGCAACACCGGCGACGCATTCGGCACGAGTTTCATGATCCACGCTTCCATGCGATCGGCATACACGAGCTCCGCCGGTTTGCCGTCCGCGGTCCGGTTCGGATCGGCCGCATGGGCTTCGTCGATCAAGGCGCGCGCGCGTTCGTAAACGTCGTTCATGCGGTTCATGTTTTCCGCGCCGGGCAACGACGCAAGCCGCGCGTAGTCGTTTTCGGAATACGCGCATGACCTGCCAAAAACTGCGGAGGAAAACGCGCGCGAAATCTTTATGCTCATCCCCGATGAACACTCGTCAAACCGACCGCTTCGCCTGCGATGCGGTCCTCTTATCCGCGCACATCCAATCGCGGACGTGGAGTCAGGCATGACCGGCCACCGGTAGCCCGACCATTTCGCCACAGCCGCAAGCCGGCACACTTTTGCGATGTAATACTGCAGCAAATACAGTAACAGAACCTTTATGGACTGGCTCCGCCAACTCTTCTCGGTCGAATCCGTCGCCCGCACCGTCATCCTCCTCGGCGTCACCTGCGCCGCGGGCACCGCTCTCGGTAAAATCAAAATCCGCGGCATCGGCCTCGGTGTCGCCGGCGTGCTGTTTGCCGGCATCGTGCTGGGACATTTTAAACTCACGTTCGATCATCACGTCTTGGAATTTGTCCGCGAGTTCGGACTGATCCTCTTCGTTTACGCGCTGGGTTTGCAAATCGGCCCGGGCTTTTTCGCGTCGCTGCGCTCGCGCGGGCTTTCGCTCAATCTTTTCGCCGCGGGCATCGTGTTGCTCGGTGCATTGATCGCCTCACTCTGGATCGTGCTCGACAAGGTCAACGTGCCGGCCGGTGTCGGTCTGCTTTCCGGCGCAACCACCAACACGCCCAGTCTCGCCGCCGCGCAGCAGGCGCTCGCCGAAATCAAAGCCGGCAACGACGCCGCCGTCGTCCAAGGCCTCGGCTACGCCATCGCTTATCCGTTCGGCGTGCTCGGCATCATCATCGCCATGCTCGTCATCCGGACGCTCTTCCGCATCGACGTGCAGAAAGAAGTTCACGCCGCCGAGATCGCCAATCGTCCCGCGATCCCGCCGCCGTCCACGCGCAACTTCGAAGTGCGCAATCCCAACCTCGTCGGCCGCACCCTCTCCGCCGTGCCCGGCCTCGGCGATTCCGGCGTCGTCATCTCACGCTTCTCGCGCAATGGCGTCGTCGCCGTCGCGCATCCCGAGACAAAACTCCAGCTCGGCGACATCCTTCACGTCGTTGGTCCGGAAGATGGACTCGAAACGCTGCGCATCGTGATCGGCGCCGAAACCGGTGTGGACCTCAAGGCCGTGCCCGGCCCCGTCATCAACCGCCGCCTCATCGTCACCAAACCCGCGGTCTTCGGCAAATCGCTCTCCGAACTCACCACGTTTGCGCATCACCACGTAGTCGTCACCCGCGTGACGCGCCAAGGCCTCGAATTCACGCCCAACTCCGGATTCCGCATCCAGTTCGGCGACATTCTCATGGCCGTCGGCGAAGCGCCGCAGATCGAATCCGTCGCCGCCGAAGTCGGCAATTCGCCCAAAGCGCTCGAAACGCCGCAGCCCATCACGTTCTTCCTCGGTATCGCCCTCGGTGTATTGGTGGGATCGATACCGCTGTTTATCCCCGGACTCCCCGCCGCGGTGAAACTCGGCCTCGCTGGCGGCCCCATCATCGTCGCGATCATCCTTTCGCGCCTCACCACCACCGGCCCGCTCATCTGGCACATGCCGCACACCGCGAACCACATGGTCCGCGAAATCGGCATCTCGCTCTTCCTCGCAGCCGTGGGACTGAAGTCCGGCGAAAAATTCGTCGAAGTCCTTCTTGGTTCGGAAGGCATCCGCTGGCTCCTCTTCGGCGCGACCATCACGCTTATACCGCTGCTGGTCATCGGCATCCTCGCCCGCGCCTGGAAGAAACTGAACTACGCGGAAATCTGCGGCCTGCTCGCCGGCAGCATGACCGATCCGCCCGCGCTCGCTTACGCGCAGCAGACCACCAACAGCGACGCCCCCGCCGTGGCCTACGCCACCGTGTATCCGCTGACCATGCTCTTGCGCGTCTTCAGCGCCCAGCTGATCGTCTTCCTCCTCTATAAATCCACCGGCGCCTGAGCGCAGCTCAGCTCAAAGGTAGGGACGATGCTCCGCATCGTCCGGCCTGTTTCAGACAGTCTCGCGGCGGTTGCGGAGCAACCGCCCTACCGTCGCAAAGCGGTTCCAAAAGCGTTCTCTAGCACGAACAGCAGCGTATTCATCAACCGAATACGCTGCGCGCTTCACGGCTGGGCAGGTGCCCGCGGTGCCATATGCTTCGCGAGAAACGCCTCGATCTCGGTGTACAGGCGCACCTGCTTGTCGATCTTCGCAAATCCGTGACCCTCGCCACGTACGATCTGCGTTTCGTGAGGCACACCCTGTTTCTTCAACTCGGAGATCAGGCTCTTCGATTGCGCCACGGCCGCCACTTCGTCCGCCGTCCCGTGTGCGACAAAGATCGGGATCTTGATCTGGTTCACCTGCCTTGCCGGTGAGATATTGAAAAACTTTTCCTCGTTCGCCTTCGGGTCGCCGAGATTGCTGCGCAACACACCGTACGCAGTACGCCGATACTCGCTCCTGCGCGATTGCGAGAGCACCTCCTCCCAATCGAAAACGCCGGCGATCGTGATGGCGCAGCGATACAGATCCTCCTCGTAAACCGCTCCGCACAACGCGAGGTATCCACCAAACGACCCGCCCATGATGGCGATGCGGTCGCGATCGATCAGGCCGCTGCGCAGGAGTCGTTTCACGCCATCCGTCACGTCGTCGTGCATCTTCCGAAACTCCCACATGTCTTCATCGGAAAACCGCCACGCATACCCCGGCGAGCCGCGATAGTTCGGTTGGAAAACGGCATAACCGCGGCTGGCCAGAAACTGCACCTCTGCGTTCCAGCCCCAATGATCGCGCACCCAAGGTCCGCCGTGCGGCAACACCACCAAGGGCGCGGGTTTTTCCTTGGAAGCTCCTGCAGGCAGCGTGAGGTAACCTTCGATGTCTTTTCCGTCGCGCGTCTTGTACGCGATCACCTGCATAGGCTGCATGCGGTTGGGATCGATCCACGGCGTCGTATTGGTGATCAAGTCCACGCGCCGTTTCTCCTGATCGAGGTGATAGTAGGCGGAAGGGTGCGTATCGGAAAACACCCGTACAAAAAAATGTTTCTCCTGCTCATCGCTTCCGATGATGCGCGCGATCTTGTTAGGAAAATTGCGCTGAATGCCTTCCTGGATGCGCGCATACAGCATATCGAACCACACGGCCTGCGGTCCATTTCGCCCATACTCCATGCCGAGCACCCGTCCGTCCACTGGATGACGGTAGAAACGCACACCCTTGATGTCGTAACGCTCATCTTCGTAGAGCAACTCGCCGAGCGTGTCCGTGATCGCATCGTAGCGATACAGCGGCTTCGGTTTTCCCGCTTCTTTCGTCGCGAGCACCAGAAGTTCTCCTTCGCGATCGCCCACGCCCAGGATATCGATCTCGTCGAGATCCGTGCTGCAGACGATCCACTTGTTACCGGAGAAACGATGCAGCGTCGCCACGCCGTTCTTCGCCGTGATCGACCACGCAAGCTCGCCTTCCCGGTTCGCGATATACGCCACTACCGTACCGCCTTTCGGCTCGGGATATGTATGGAGAATCTTCGCACGCACGCCGTCGTCGTTCACATTAATCGCGTCTTCGTCATCCGACATTAACGCATTGCGCCGCGTATCGATCTTGATCGCGCCACCATCGCCACCGCGTGCGCTGGCGCTGTATTTTATCCAGACGATCATCTCATTGGGTTTCCCACGCGGAAAACCGACCGGCACCACGACATTGTAACGCTGCAACACATACGTGCTCGTGAATCCGCCCAGCTCCGCGGCGAACATCCCGGTCGAATACCGTTTCTCCTCCGAAATGCGGAAGACCAGCCGGCGCTCGCTCAACCAATCGAAGTCGTAGATGTCGTAATCGCCTTTGCCCGTGATCCGCTCCGTCCACTTCGTGCCCAGATCCATCGTGATCAAATCCAGCCGGTCGTTCGCCGTGGAAACGATCGCCGCCATGCGACTGCCGTCCGGATTGAACTGAGGATTCTCGAACAGAGGTGCGCGGAAAAAATCCACAACAGGGATGGGCTCGTCCGCCGGCACCGGCTCGAAGCGCTTCAACGCCGGAACTTGACCAAAGGCCGCGATGGACGCGGCCAGGCAGGTTAGGACTAACAGCCCTCTGCTCGCCTTGGGGTACATGCCGGCATACAGGTGCGCAGCGCGCGAACGATCAAGCGATTAAGACCGCATCGCGACACTCCCGCCGGGTGGGGACGATGCTCCGTATTGTCCGGCCTGTTTCAGACAGTCGCGGCGGTTGCTCCGCAACCGCCCTACCGCGATCGCCCCCTCCGGTGAGGCCAGCGCCGCTGATCGGCCTTGCGAAACGGACTTCCTCCGCGTGCGTGCCTGTGTTTCGTGTTTGCTGTGGAAAACACTCACGCACTCGTCACCGGCGGCACCGGCTTTCTCGGACGCCGCCTCGTCGAACGCCTGCTCGCGGCCGGGCGCGCCGTGACGGTGCTTGCGCGCAAGCCTGCGCCCGACCTGGCCTCGCGTGGCGTGCGTTTCGTGCAGACTTCGCTCGATGATGCCACGGCGGTGCGCGCCGCGTGCGAGGGCATTGGCACGATTTTCCACGTCGCCGCCAAAGTCGGCGTGTGGGGCCGTTACGACGATTTTTATCGTATCAATGTTTTGGGTACACTCGCGCTGCTCGAGGGCGCGCGTGCGGCCGGCGTGCGCTATTTCGTCCACACGAGCACTCCAAGCGTGGTGTATAACGGTCTCGACCTCGCCGGTGCCGACGAATCGCTGCCGCTCACGACCGAGTGCCCGAGCGCGTACCCACTCACCAAGGCTCAAGCCGAACGCGAAGTCCTCGCCGCCAACACGCCGCAACTGCGCACCATCGCGTTGCGCCCACACCTCATCTGGGGCGTCGGCGATCCGCACCTCATTCCTCGCATTCTCGCCCGCGCCCGCGCCGGGCGTCTGCGCATCGTGGGGGAGGGAACCAATCGCGTGGACATGGTCCACGTCGACAACGCCGTCGATGCGCATCTTCTCGCCGAAGCCGCGTTGGAAAAAACGCCCGTCATCCACGAGGCCTCCGATCGTCCCACGCTGAAAACAGGCCCCGTTCCTCCTTTGGACGCAAGTATCCAAAATTCAAATACACTCATTACGAACACGCGCCTCGATCCCGAAAGCGCCGCGGGGCGCGCGTACTTCATCACCAACGGCGAACCTGTCGTGCTCTGGAATTGGGTGAATGATTTTCTCGCCGCGCTCGGCGAAAAACCGATCACCCGTCGTCTCTCCTTGCGCAACGCCTCCGCCATCGGCGCCGTCTGCGAAACACTCTGGCGCGTTCTTCCGCTCAAAGGCGAACCGCCCATGACGCGTTTCGTCGCCGCCGAACTCGCGAAAGATCATTGGTTTTCGATCGTCGCCGCGCGCCGCGATCTCGGTTATCAACCGCGCGTCAGCATGGCGGACGGCACCGCCGAGCTGGTGGACTGGTACCGCCGCCACGGCCGTATCCAAACATGAATACACGTTTCTTCCCGGCTTTCGCCCTCGCGATGGCGGCCGTCGTACTGCTCTCGAATTTGCTCGTGCAGTACCCGATCAATCCCTGGCTCACCTGGGGCGCGTTTTCGTATCCGGTCGCGTATTTTGTGACCGATGTCTGCAACCGCATCGCCGGCCCCTCCGCCGCCCGTCGCGTCGTGTGGATCGGCTTTTCCGTAGGGATCATCCTCTCGGTCATTTTCGCACCCGCGCGCATCGGCATCGCCTCCGGCACCGCGTTCCTCGTGTCGCAACTGCTCGACGTCTCGATCTTCAACCAACTGCGTCGCCAGAGCTGGTGGAAAGCGCCTTTCTTCGGCTCCTCCGTCGCGTCGGTCGTGGACACCGCGATTTTCTTCAGCCTCGCCTTCGCCGGCACCGAACACAACTGGGTGCAACTCGGCACCGGCGACCTCGCCGCCAAACTCTTCATGGCCGTCGCCCTCCTGCCGCCGTATCGCGTCGTCATCAACCGCCTGGCAGTCGCGAAAACGCCTTAAGTACGGAGCGCGCGAAACACGCACTCATCTCACCCGCGCTGTCGGACCGCTTCGAAAAGCGTGATGATCGTGGCCATCGCGACGTTTAGCGAATCGGCCTGGCCGGCCATCGGGATGCGGACCTGGGCGTCGCTTTCGTTCAGCCAAAAATCACTGAGCCCGTATTGCTCGCTGCCCATCACGATCGCGAGCGGGCCGCGCAGATCGGTGTCGGTATAAAGTTCTTTCGCCGACGGTGTGGTCACGACCGCGCGAATGCCTTTCTCCCGCAACCACGCGCGCACGGGCTGACTTTCGGCGACGACGACCGGCACGGAAAACAACACGCCCGTCGAGGCGCGCACGACATTGGGATTAAAAATATCCGTCACCGGATCGCACACGATCAACGCATCCACGCCCGCCGCATCCGCGCTGCGCAAGATCGTGCCGAGATTGCCCGGCTTCTCGATTGCTTCGACCACGAGGAGAAACGGCTGCGGTTTTAAAACGAGATCGTTCAAACCGCGTTTCCATTGCGGCGCCACCGCGAGCAAACCGTCGGGACGTTCGCGATACGCGACCTTTTGGAACGCTTCCTTCGAAAGCTCAAAGGCCTGCGCGCCCGCCGCCTGCGCTTCGGCGATGAGTTTGGGTTCGTTTTCGCCCAAAAACCAATCGGGTGAGAAATACAGCTCCCGCAGCTTCACGCCCTTCTCCAGCGCGCGTCGCACTTCGCGATACCCTTCGACGAGAAACACGCCCGCTTCGTCGCGCGGACGCCGGTCGCGCAGCTTCACAAGCTGCTTCACGCGTGGATTCTGGAGACTGGTGATTCTTTCGACGAACATACGAACGAATCACCACAGAGACACAGAGGGCATCGAGAATCTAGCCTGAGTTTTGATAGACGATTTCCGACTTCCTCTTTCCCTCCGCCCTCTGTGTCCTCTGTGCCTCTGTGGTGAAAAAGAAAAAATTCAACGACCATCCCTTTGCGTATCACGCCGATATCGAACTCGAGATCGCCACGCTGACGAATCTCGGCGTCGGTCTGGGCCGCGTGCCGTTGCGCGATTCCGCCACGGGCGAGGAATCGCAATGGGTCGTGATGGTGCCCTTCGCGTTGCCCGGCGAACGCGTGCGCGCCCGCGTTTTTCGCAATCATAAAAACTACAGCGAAGCCGACCTGCTCGAGGTCCTGCAACCGTCGCCGCACCGCATAACCGCGCCATGCCCGCTCTTCGGACGCTGCGGCGGATGTCAGTATCAACATTTCGAATACAAGGAACAGCTCGCCTGGAAACAGCGCCAGGTGAGCGAACTCCTCCGCCACATGGCAGGCCTCGAATTTCCCGTTTCGCCCGTCATCGGTTCGCCGCGCGAATACGGTTATCGCTCGAAGATCACGCCGCACTTCAATCCACCGCGGAATCCCGACGCTCCGCTCGACGAAAAAAACTTTCCGGTCGGCTTTCTCCGCCAGGGCACACGCTTCGATCTGGTCGATGTGCCGCGCTGTCTGATCGCGACGGATGCGATCAACGAGAAACTGCCCGAAGTCCGTGCCAAGACCCGCGCGCGCGCCGCCGCCGGCGAATTCAAGCGCGCGGCCACGCTGTTGCTGCGTCATGCGCAGGAAGGCGTGATCACCGACTACGACGCGGTGATCCACGAGCAGGTGGGCGACGTGAAGCTGCACTTCCTCGCGCGCGATTTTTTCCAAAACAATCCGTTCATCCTGCCCGCGTTCACCGACTACGTGCGCCAGCAAGCCGCCGCGTCGGGCGCGCGTTTCCTCGTCGATGCGTACTGCGGGAGCGGACTCTTCGCGCTCACCGCGGCTCCTGCGTTTGAACAAGTCGCGGGGGTCGAGATCAGCGAAACGTCCATCGCGTTCGCGCGCGAAAATGCCGCGGCCAACAACATCGCCAACGCCACTTTTCTCGCCGGCGACGCGTCGGCGATTTTCGCGGGACTCCTTTTTCCACCGCGCGACACCGTCGTCGTGATCGATCCTCCACGAAAAGGCTGCGACGAAAATTTCCTCAACCAGCTCTTCGCGTTTGGTCCGCGCGCCGTCGTGTACGTGTCGTGCGATCCCGCGACGCAAATGCGCGATCTGAAACACTTCACGGCGCGCGGCTACACGCTCACCGCGGTGCAACCCTTCGATTTGTTTCCACAAACGCGCCACCTGGAGTGCGTAGTCTCCCTCACGGCGCCATCGGGTTAACACCTCAGGGAAAGCCACTTCCTTGAGCGCGAGGATTGCCAAGTGGCGATCATTGAGTTGCTCATGTGGTGCACGGTCACGCGCATGAGTTACCCATCCCTACCCAGCGCTTCCCCTTTTCGGCCCGCGGACGACACGCGCGACATCTACCGGCTCCTCTGCAAACAGGCCGGCATGATCGTGTATGATCATCATCTCGACACCGGGCACATCACTTGGGACGGCGCGATCTCGGAACTGCTCGGGTACTCGCCGGAAGAATTTCAACACGTCGACATCCGCCAGTGGGAAGCCTGGCTGCATCCCGACGACCGCGCGAACACGCGTCGTGCGCTCGATCAAACGATCGCCAACAGCCAACCGTGGGACGTCATTTATCGGCTGCGCCATCGCAACGGCTCGTACGTCCATATCCAGGAGCGCAACGGCTTCGTCACGGGCGGCGGACGCCGTCGCATGATCGGCTCGCTGCGCGATGTATCCGACAGCCGATTACGCGCGCAGGCGCTCACCGGCTTGCTCGAACGTGTGGTTGGCGCGCCCGGCCGCGCGTTCTTCGAACAACTCGCGCTGGAACTTTGGCGCACGCTCGATGCCGTGCGCGTGTACGTCGGCCGGCTTTCCGACGACAACGACGAGATGCTCCCGCTCGCGCTTTGCTACCGCGGCACGATCGAGCCGCTCGAGCGCTACAAGGTTGCCAACAGTCTTTCCGCATCGGTGCTGCATCGCGGCGATGGCCTGCTTTGCTGCTGGGGAAATCCCGGCGAAGTGCTTCCGCCGCATGTCGCCGAAGCGTTCTCGACGTGGGGCGCCACCGCGTATGTCGGCTGCGCATTAATTACGCCGACCGGTTATCGCGTGGGCGTGCTCAGCGCATTGTTTCAACAACCGCCTGCGCGTCGCGAAGCCGTCATCGCGATCTTGCAAGCCTTCGCCGCGCGCGCCGCCGCCGAGATCGAACGTCGCGAAACGGAAAACGCGCTGCGCGCGAGCGAGGCGCGTTTCCGCAGCTTGAGCGAGAGCTCGCCGGTCGGCGTGTACCAGTTCGACGTCCACGGCAACTGCACCTACGTGAACAAACGTTGGTGCGAGATCACCGGCATCTCCTTCAAAGAAGCGCTGCAAAAAGGCTGGCGCGAACGCCTGCCTCCCGACGAACTGCGCGAGTTGCTCGCTGCGTGGGAAAAATTTACGTCGGGCCGCGGCGAGTTTTCGCACAAGCTCCGCTTCGAACATCCCGCGGGCGGTGCGCGTTGGATTCAATTTCACGCGCGCCGTCTGCCCGGACCGGGAGGCACTTTGGCGGGATACGTCGGCACGATCGACGACATCACCGTCGAGATGGAGGCGAAAAACGAGATTCACCAACTCAACGCTCATCTCGAGGAACGCGTCGCCGAACGCACCGCGCAGCTCGCCGCCGCCAACGCCGAACTCGAGGCCTTCAGTTATTCGGTGTCGCACGATTTGCGCAGTCCGCTGCGCGCGATCGATGGTTTCAGCCGCGCGATCGCGGAGGACTACGAGAGCGTGCTCGACGACACGGGCCGCGATTATCTCCGCCGCATTCGCGACGCCAGTCAGCGCATGGCGATGTTGATCGACGACTTGCTGCGTCTCTCGCGCGCGACACGCACGCAGATGCACATCGACGCGATCGATCTCGCGCAACTCGCGCATCAAGTCGTCGGCGAGCTCCGCCAGGCCGATCGCCCGGATCGTGTGGTCGAGTTTGTTTGCCCGCCCACCTTGCCCGTGCGCGCCGATCGCGACCTCATGCGCATCGTCCTCGATAATCTTCTCGGCAACGCGTGGAAATACACGCGCCGCCAGAGCAAGCCGCGCGTGGAGATTTCGCACACACCCGACCCCGAAGATCCGACGAGCATCGTGTACACCGTCAGCGACAATGGCGCCGGCTTCGACATGAAGTACGCGGGAAAACTTTTCGCGCCGTTCCAACGCCTGCACTCCGCGAGCGAATTCGAGGGCACGGGCATCGGCCTCGCGACGGTGCGCCGCATCATCTCGCGTCATGGGGGACGCGTCTGGGCGGAATCCGTGCCCGATCAAGGCACCCAAATCCATTTCACGCTCAAACCAGCCACTTCCACTTCCTGATTACTCATGGACACCTCCAACCGCAAAATCCTCCTGGTCGAAGACAATCCCGACGACGTCGCGCTCACCCTTCGCGCTCTCAAGAAAAACAGCATCGCCAACGAAGTCGTCATCGCGAAGGACGGACAGGAAGCGCTCGACTGGCTTTTCGGCGAAGGCGCTTACGCCGGGCGCGACGTGACGGACATGCCCGCGTTTGTGTTGCTCGATTTGAAACTGCCGAAACTCGACGGCATGGACGTGCTCCGCGCGATCCGCGCACATCCAGTCACTGCGCTGCTGCGCGTGATCATGCTCACGACTTCACGCGAGGAAGCCGATATCGTCACAAGCTACAGCCTCGGCGCCACGAGCTACATTCGCAAACCGGTCGATTTCGATGAATTCATCCGCGTCGTCGGCCAGCTGGGCCTCTATTGGCTCATCCTCAATGAACCCACACCCAACCGGTAATCCCAATCGCTTCGTCCGTCATGTCGCTTACCCCACTGCGTGTCCTGCTTGTCGAGGATTCTGACTCCGATGAAGCGCTTATCATTCTTCATCTCAGTCGCGGAGGATTCGACCCTCAGGTGACGCGTGTGGAAACCGGTGACGATTTCGAACAGGCTCTGCAAAAGGGAACGTTCGATATCATCATCGCGGACTACAACCTGCCGTCCTTTTCCGGCTTCGAAGCGCTGTCGATTTTCCGCCGCACGCATCACGACATTCCCTTTCTGCTCGTCTCCGGCACGGTCGGTGAAGACGTCGCCGTCGAAGCGATGCGCAACGGTGCGCAGGATTATCTGCTCAAAGACCACCTCACGCGTCTCGCGCCCGCCGTCCTGCGCGAATTGCGCGAAGCCCGTCAACGCGCCGATCGCCGCGCCGCCGAGGCCGCGCTCAAAGACAGCGAGCTTCGCTATCGCACACTGGTCGAAAACTCCAACGACCTCGTCTGCGAAATCGATTCGCAGGGCATCATCCACTACGTGAGCCCCAATCATCTCACGATCAGCGGATTTTCGCAGGAAGAACTCCTCGGCACGTGCATCTTCGATCGCATCCATCCCGACGATCAAAACACCGTCCGCGAAATCCTCACCTCGCGTTCTCCGAATGCCGTCGTCTATCGCCACATTCACAAGGACGACGGCTGGCGTTGGTTCGAGTCGTCCGGCCGCGGTTTCATCACCGCCGATGGACGCGAACACGGTGTCGTGATCACACGCGATATCACCGCGTCGATCGAAGCCGACAATGTTCGCAAGAACCTCGAAGCCCAATTGCGCCAAGCGCAAAAGATGGAGGCCATCGGCACGCTCGCCGGCGGCATCGCGCACGATTTCAACAACATCCTCACGGGCATCCTCGGCAACATCGAGCTCGCGCAACTCGAGATCCCCGATCAGCACCCGGCGCGCAATTTCCTCCGCGGCGCGCTCAAGGCGAGCAATCGCGCTCGCGACCTCGTCGCGCAAATCCTGTTGTTCAGCCGTCGCCGCGATCAACAACGCTCTGTCTGCGCGCTCGATCGCGTGGTGAAGGAAGCGCTCAGTCTGTTGCGCGCATCGCTGCCCTCCACGATCGAGTTCCGCATCGATATCGCGCTCAAATGTCCGCGCGTGCTCTGCGACACCACGCAGATTCATCAGGTGATCATGAACCTCGGCACCAACGCCGCGCACGCGATGCGAGAATCGGGCGGCGTTTTTACCGTCACGCTCGGCCCCGCCGAAGCCGATCCCGTGCTCGCCGCCGCGCATCCTCAACTCGCGTCCGGACGCGCCGTGTGCCTCACCATGCGCGACACCGGTTGCGGCATGGATGCACCCACCCGCGAACGCATTTTCGAACCTTTCTTCACCACAAAACCGTCCGGCGAAGGCACGGGCCTCGGACTCGCTGTCGTTCACGGCATCATGCAAAGCCACGACGGCGCCATCACCGTCGAAAGCGAACCCGGCAAGGGCACGGAGTTTCGCCTCTATTTCCCCGCGATCGAAACCGACGACGCCGACGCCAGCCGCTCGCCCTTTCAAATTCCGCTCGGGCGCGGCGAACGCGTTCTCCTCATCGACGACGAAGCCAGCATCGCGCAGATCGGCCAGCGCATGCTCGAAAAACTCGGCTACCGCGCCACTTCGCTCACGAGCTCCACGGAAGGTATCACGCTCTTCAACGCCACGCCCGAGGCCTTCGATGTCGTCATCACCGATCTCACGATGCCGGAAATCACCGGCGTCGAGCTCGCCCGGCGCATCCTCGCACGCGATCCGCACAAACCGCTGATTCTTTCCACCGGTTTCATGCGCTCGCTCGACATCGACCGCGCGCGCAATCTCGGCGTGAAACACTTCATCGAAAAACCGTTCACGCTCCATTCGCTGGCCACGCAACTTCGCGAAGCGCTGCATCCCGTATCCGCATAACGAATACAGCTAACCCGCTTCCTCCAGGGCGTCGAGCATCCGTCCGAGTTTGCGCACCTGCGACCACACCGACGCCAGCCCGAGCACCATCGGCACAAAACCACCCGCAAGCCCGGCCGCACCCGCGGCCGCCAATCGCACCGCCGTGCTCACCAACCGGATGATCCGGCAGGCGATCGCCAGGGAGCGCCCTTTGCGCTCAAGCCCGCGCGCGAAGCGGCGCACTTCGTCCGGCTCCGCCTCGTCGTCCACGAGCACGCCCGCATCGAAATCGATGCGCCGGCAATATCCGCTGCAGCCGACCGGCTCGCTGCGATGTCCCGGTGCGATCAGAAAGGCCACGCCTTCCGCGAGCGCACGCGTCGCTTTCCGAAAATAAAACGCCGCGCCGCCCATGAAGTGGTGTACCGCGCGCCACATGTTGACCGCCGCGGTGGACACCGCCGCGCCGATGCGGCGAAACAACCGGCCGATCCACGCGATCACACGTCGCACGCCATCGAAGAGAATCCCCGCGAGCTTCATCGCAGCGGTCTTCAGTTCATTCCACAAACTCGGCGATTCTTCCAAACGCTCTTCGAGCATCCGCACGATTTCATGCGAAGCGTCTTCGCGTCGCCACGCATCTCGCGCACGCAGTTCTCGCATGCGCCGCAACATCTCCGGCACGCGCGCGGGAATCGCTTCCGGCGGCGCCGAGTACACCCGCATGCCCTCCGGAGCGCTATCGGCGAAGAACAAGTTGAACTGATCCGCCGTGCGATTGGTCCGGTTGGTTTTCATGCCGCCGTGGCGTCCATGCATCGCCGGTAGCACAAGATCGCTGCGACCATCGGGCGCGACATCGTAGCCGTGAAGCCAGAGTTCGATCTTCGCGAAACACACGAGCAGGTGCTCCGCTTGTTTCTTCGCGCCTCCGCGCAGCGCCGCGAGCTGATCGCCGCAGTTGGTCAGCCGCTCCGCCAGACGATCGTGAGCAAAAACCAACACCGCCATCGCCGGATCCAGCACGGGCGCGAGCGACGTATTCAAAATTCCAATACTGACGAGCGTTTCGACAAACTCCGTCAGCGCATCGGTCGTCGGTTGCCAGGAATCGATTGTCGGCGGCCGGCCAAAACCGAGCACGCTCAAGCGCAGTCGCGTCGCTCGCTGCAGCGGTCGATCCGCGCCCTCGGGTCCGAACCAATCTTCCACGCGCAGCGGTGTCTCGAAGTTAAAGAGCTCCTGCAACGCGTCCCAACTTTCGACGGTGAGTTCGCCATCGTGCGCGAGGAGCATCGCTTCGCGTTGAAATTGCTTCAGTGCCTCACGCACGTCGTCGGTCCATTGTCCGCGCATGGTTTCGGAAACGTCGCCGAGTGGATAACCCAAACGACGCAGACGATCGCGCACGGCGACGATTCGCGCGGCTTCATCCTCCGGTGCCCACGGCAGATCGCGCCGATCGAGCGTGAGCGGAGATACTTCGCCGGCCTTGCAGGCCGCGTTGAAATAGCGCTCCGTGCCGACCAGATCGGCAAACGGTTCGGCAAAGGTCTGTGTCGCCCGGTAGGCGTCCAGCACCGGATCGGTCATGCTCGTGCAGGCAGTGGAAACGCCGCGACGACGCGGCGCGGGGAACTATTTTTTCCCGATAAATCCGCCGATCAATTCGAGCACCGCGCGGCGCGATTCGAGGCCGGCGTTCACCGCGGCTTGATGCGCTTCGATGATCCACGGCGGCGGCGCATCATCGGCTACGAAGGTCCGCACATCGCAGTCGAAGTCGATCACAGTGGCGAGGGCGACCTTGAGTTGTCCGCTGCCGGCGGTGGCTTTGGTCATGAGTTTGTCCCACTCAAGATCGTCTTTGACGATGCCGGTGATGCTGCCGCGAAAGGTGATGACTTCGAGTGAACTGATATCAACAACAGCGTCCTTGATGGACGCGAGGGCACCTTCGATGCCGGTGTAATTAGCGGTTTTAGCCATGGGGATGCGGGGTGAACGAGCCGAGGGTATTTTCCCTCTTAGCAAAAGTCAGCTCGTTGTTACCGCGCACCGAGGCAACCGCGTAATCGCCCGCTCGGCGCCTTATTCGTAGCGGGCGCTGCGGCCGAAATAGTTGAGGAGCAGGATTTCTTTCCACACGCGATAGCGGCCTTCGTAGCTCATCTTGCCGTGGTCTTCGCGTTCGGCGTGCGGCATGAGGAAACCGAGATCGACGTTTACCTGTTCGAGCTCGCGTTGCTGGGCGTTGATGTCGGTCAACGGATCGATGGTCCACGGCAGAGCCATCTCGCCGGCTTTGGCGAGACGCGCGCGGTGGCGTTTCAGCAGACGCGCGGCGGAGCGTTTCCACGGGTGGCGCTCCACGAGCCAGTTTTCCGGATAAAATCCGCCGAAAGGCAGGTAGAGATTATCCGTCACGTAGCGATAGCCGCTCACGGTTTGCGTGCTGAAGCTGCAGCAGACGGTGATCGCGCCGTTCATCTGCGGGAGAAACGTGATCTGCGCGCGCGTCGTCGCGCTCTCGTCCTGATAAACCGACACGCGCAGATACATCTGCGGGGCGACCTCTGCGCGCAGGGCCTGCACCTGGCGGAAGTTTTCCGCGCGGAGCCATTCGCGGAGTTTGAAGAGTCGCGGATGGCTCGGCCATTCCTCGCCGGAAGTGTTGATGGAGAAACGGGGAAACAGCGGCAGCGAGCTTGAGCTGAGCGCTTTGATCGCGAGCCAGTTGTAAGCGGTTTCACCGAGCATCCAGAGAAGCAGGAACGCCACCGCGACCGCCCAGTAAGGTCGGTCGATCAAACCATAATGCGTGGCAATCAGAGCCGCGCCCGTGCCGACGACCAGCCAGCGCAGCCAGCGATTGATGATGGCGATGACCGGTGAGCCGAGGCGGAGATTCAGTTGGAACAGCACGAACCACAGAATCGTGGCGCCGAAGATCAGGTATCGAATATCGATCATGGGGCAAAAAGGGCGGCAGGTCGAAACCAGCCGCCCTGGGCAAAAACTAAATAATGCGAGTGACGCTTAGCTCAAGCGGACCGGCATGATCACGCAGATGAAGCTCTCGAGGGTCTTGAAGACACCGGGGCTCACTTCGTCTTTCAGCTCGAAGAACACTTCGTCCTTCGTGAGCGCGCGGAGCGGATCCATGAGGAACTGCGGGTTGAACGCGACCTGCAGATCGGGACCGCTATAAGCGATGGCCATCGATTCGTGGGCTTCGCCGAAGTCAGGACTTTGCGCGGTGATCTCAAGGAGATTGCTGGTGAGTTTGATCTTCACCGAATTCGACTTCTCGCTGCACACGAGCGCGGCGCGGTGCACGCATTGCTGGAACAACTCGCGCTCCAGTTTGATACGCTGATGCGTTTCCTTCGGGATGACCTGGTTGTAGTTCGGGTAATTGCCTTCGACGACCTTCGAATAGAGGTAGATGCTGTCGATCAGACCGCTGGTGTCTTTGTCGGTGTTGATCTGGAAGGCGGCGCGGCGCTCGTTGAACGAGATTTTCAGCGTCTCGCCCTTGTCGAGCATGCGGAGCAGTTCGCCGACCGTCTTGGCCGGGAGAATGATGCTGCCGGCGCTTTCGGCGGGCACTTCGAGTTCTTTGCTGACGAGCGCGAGGCGGCGGCCGTCGGTGGCGACGAGCGAAAGTTTGCCGTCCTTAAAATTGAAATAGACGCCGTTGAGGATGTAGCGCGTTTCGTCGGTCGATTGCGCGTACGCCACGCTCTTGAGCATCGTGATGAGCTCGGATTGGGCGAGGGTGAAGGACTTCTCGTCGCCGAACTCGGGCAGCGGGGGAAACTCTTCCTTGCCGATGCCCATGATTTTGAAGTTCGAGCCGCCCGAGGCGAGCTTCACCTGGTGATTGGGCGCGGCATCGAAGACGACATCCACATTGGGCAGTTCGCGCACGATCGTGGCGAGGCGCTTGACCGGGAGCGTTACCGAGCCGGGCTCCTTCACCTCCGCTTTGATTTTGCAGCGGATGCCGAGGTCGAGGTTGGTCGTCGTGAGGGTGATGTGGTCCTTCTCCGCCTCGATGAGCACATTGCTGAGAATGGGCATCGTGGCCTTGGAGCCCACGACGTTGAGAACCTGGGCGAGTCCGTTGCTGAAGTGATCGCGGTTGATCTTGAATTTCATTGGATGGCTGGAGGGCTCAGCGGCTTTGGAGAAGTTAACAAAGTCTAAATGATACCTAGTTCAATAATGAATGTTATCCGTATCAGTATGGGCTGTGAAAAACACCGACAACCGGCCGGTTTTCCCTCGTGAGCGAAGCCTGCCGGACGCTGTGAACAAATCAGAAAAACGTCGGGACAAAGGGCCGGTTGTTCGCATGGGAAAAGTTATTGGCGGTTAATCGCAGACTTACTCACAGCTTGGGCTCAACTGGAGCGGCGGCGGCGCGGGCGGGGTTCGGACGGCGCCAATGCCGGATCAAGCCGTAGAAGATGTAGCCCAGACAGATGGTGAGGAAGCCCACTTCCTTGTAGAACACCACCAAGGCAGCCAGCGCGAGGAAGGAGATGAAGGGTTTAAGGCGCGTCTGCGTCTGCATGCTGAGATTTTTTCCGCTGGGATAACGTATCGTGCTCATCATGAGCAACGCGATCATCACCATGAGCGGCGGCAGCGCGAGCGCCCAGCGATTGAGCGATTTGTCCGTCTGCACGAGGCTGATGAGAAACAACACCATCGCCGCCACCGTACTGGCTGCGGCTGGCACGGGGAGACCGATAAAGTCTTTGGACGAGTCGGTGGACGTGCGATGGAGCAGCGGATTCGTGATGACGTTGAAGCGCGCCAATCGCATCGCGGCGCACAAAAGGAAGATAAAGCCCACAAACCAGCCGATGTTTCGGAACCACTCGTATCCAGTTGTTGGAGACAAGATGAAGAAGAACATCATCAGCGCCGGTGCCACGCCGAACGACACCACATCAGCCAGCGAGTCGAACTCCGCGCCGAACAAGGATTCGCGTCCGCCCATGCGCGCCAGTCGCCCATCGAGCGCATCGAACGCCGCGGCGCCGAAGATGAAATACACGGCATAGCGGTAGTGATCGATGTTCGAGCTGTTGAGATAAATCCCGCCGGTCGTCTCCGCCAGGCGCGCTTGAATGCAGTGGATGACCGACATGAAGCCGCAGAAGAGATTTCCGGCCGTCATCAGATTCGGCAGGAAATAAATGCGGCTGGCGTTCTTAATGTGGTAAGGATCCTCCGGCGGGTCGAGGTCGGCCATGGGAGAGATTATTTCGTAAGCGTTTCGAGGTACTTCCAGAACTTCGAGTGCTGCTCGGCGAGTTGCTCCTCCGAGACCGGGAGCTTGTTGCGCAGCAGGAAGTCTTCGAGGGAGTTTTTGTGCAGGATGTACAACGTGTGGAGGGTATCTCCCTGCACTTCGAAATAAAAACGAAACTCGCCGGCACGCAACCGGTACAGAGTGCGTCCTCCGCGTGCAAATCGCCCGAGCGGCTCGCGCGGTGTGGCCAGATCAGCCGCGCGGAGCGAGCTGATCGGGGAGATCGCGTCGAGCTGGGAGAGCTTGTCGAGCTTGTTGAGCTCGCGCATCGCTTGTTCGGAAAAAGTGACTTGGTACATGCCGGTCGCTCACGGCTTGATGGTCATCCGGACGACGGGCCGCCACGTGACGCGGCACCGCTGATCGACCGAATCGATGGCAGCCATGAAGGCTCCGTCTTTAGCTCCGCCGCCAGACGCAGCAACGCAATTTCGCGTCATCCTTTTTCTCGACACGCCGCCAGCAGCGACCCCTTGCCAAGTGCGCTTCGGAAACTCATGCACAACGCATGCGCTTTTCGCCGGTTCTCCGGCTCATCGTTGCCCTTTTTCTTACCGCTACTTGTGCGCGCGCCGACACCTCCGCCGGCGGAGCGGCGCCTGTCGAAATCGAGATCCCGCTGCAACCGGCTGCGTACGGCACGGCGTTTTTCGAAGAAACCGCGCGCGCGTTCGAACAACTGCGTCCCGGCGTGCGCGTGCGCATCACGGGTGATATTCGCAACGACGACAAAGTGCAGATCCGCGCCATGGGCGGCGATTTCCCCGACGCAACCGACGCCCGTCTGCTCTATGATACGCTGATCGCCGCCGGCCGCATCCGCGATCTCACGCCTTATCTCGACGGACCGAACTGGGAAGGCGACGGCACGTGGCGCGATTCGTTTTTGCCCGGCGTGCTCGATCGTTGGCAGCGTGGTGAACACATCTATGCGCTGCCTTACACCCATGCGGTGTGGGTCGTTTATTATAATCGCGCGCTCTTCGCGGAGAACGGTTGGACGCCGCCGGAAACATGGGACGATTTTTTTGCGCTCTGTGAAAAAATCCAGGCGCGCGGGCTCGCACCGCTCACATTGCCCGGCGTGTACATGCGCTACGGCGATGCGTTTCTGCAAGCGGCGCTCTTCAGCTCGGGCGGCGAAGAAAGCTATCGCGCGTTTCAACAACTCGCGCCGGGCGCGTTGACGAGTCCTCATTTCGTCCGCGCGGCCGGCGTGCTGCAGCGCATCAGTCAGACGTGTTTGCTGCGCGGTTGGGAAGGTATGACGCACACCGCCGCGCAACAAGCCTTCCTCGACGGCAAGTCCGCGATGACCATCAGCGCCACGTGGATGGTCAGCGAAATGCGCGGGAAATTTCCCGATGGTTTTCAACTCGGTGCATTTAATCTTCCGTCGTTTCCGGATGGCTTCGGGCCCATGGGCGCGGTGCAGGCGCGCAGCGCGTACTTTTTTCTCTTCGCGACCGATGATCCCGCGCGCGAACAAGCCACGGTCGATTTTTTCCGTTTCCTCACCTCGCGCGAACGCGCACGCGCCTTTGCCCAACGCTTCGACGCGCCGGTGGCGTTGCGCGCGATCCGTCCCGACGATTATGCGACGCCGGCGCTGCGCGAGATCGCGGAATTCGTCGAGCGCGCGCCGGCGGTGGTGGACGCCGCGGCGCCGCCCACGGCGGCGTTTTCGGCATTTGTCGCGCAAGGACTCAACGACGCGCGTTTCCAATTGATGACGGGACGCGTCACGCCGGAAGAATTCGGCGTGCGACTCGAACGCACCGCGGCGGCGGAACGCGCGCGCGCGGAAGATCCCGATCGCATCGAGCGAAAACACACCGGCAAAGCGCTCCTGCTCTGCGGTGTCGTGGTGGCGCTGATACTGTGGACAGGCGGACGCCTTCGTCGCCGCGGCCGTGCGCCTCGTATTGAATCTCTGAATACAGACCGAACCGAAACATCGCGCCGCGAAATCGCTCCCGGGAACGCGGGATTGGGACGTTTGCGCGCGCCGCTCGCGACGGGGTTTGTCGTGCCCTCGCTGATCCTGTTTGGCGCGTTTGTGATTTTGCCAGGGCTCGCCTCGATCGTGTGGGCGTTCATGCGCTGGGACGGATTTGGCGAATGGAGCTGGGCGGGATTGCTCAATTTCCAATGGCTCCTGCTCGAGAGCGATACGTTCTGGTTCGCGCTGAAAAACAACCTCTACCTCATGATCGTGCCGACGCTCGCGGTGGTGCCGATGGCGTTGTTTTTCGCGACGATGATCCATCGCGGTGTGTGGGGGGTGGGATTTTTCCGCGCAGTGTTTTTGTTTCCCAATCTGATCGGCGGAATCGCGGCGACGCTGTTGTGGATGAATGCCTACGATCCGCACGGCGGATTGGTGAATGCCGCGCTGGTGAAACTCGGGCAGTGGACCGGCAGCGAGTGGCTGCAGTCGTTTTACGGCTACGCGTGGCTCTCGCAGGCAAATCTTTATCGCGCGTTGATCCCGATCTATCTGTGGATGGCGTGCGGCTTTAATCTCGTGCTCTATCTCGCGGCGATGCAGGGCGTGAGCGCGGAATTATATGAAGCGGCGGAACTCGATGGTGCGTCGGCGTGGCGTCAGTTTTTTTCGATCACCTTGCCGCAAATCCGCGACGTGCTGGCGATATCGGCGGTGTTTATCGTGATCGCGGGATTAAATACATTTGAAATGATCTGGCTGCTCACCTCGCAGGATCCGACGAGTGGCGCCCATGTGCTGAGCACATTGATGGTATCGACGATGTTTAAGGAATTTCAGATCGGACGCGCGACAGCGATCGCGGTCGTCATGTTTATATTTGTGTTGGTGGGATCGGTGGCGGTCTTGCGCGCGATGCGCGATCGCGAGGAGGTTTGATATCGATGAACGAAAACCCGTCACACGCAGCTCGACAGCGCGGATTCTCCATTTCGCGAGCGCTCATCTTCGCGGTGCTTTGCGGATATCTCGTGTGGGTTGTATATCCGGTTTTCTGGGTCGCGTATTCATCGCTAAAACCCGATGCGGAGATCTTCCGCGATGCGTTCGCGTTGCCATCGTCGGATACAATCGCGTGGGAAAATTATGCACGCGCGTGGCGCGAAGCACGTTTCGGCGATTATTTTTTCAACAGCCTGCTCGTGACGGGCGTGTCGGTCACGGCGATCGTGTTACTCGGCGCGATGAGCGCGTATGCGTTGAGCCGGTTTTATCATCCCTTGGGAAAAGTGACTTATGGGTTGTTTCTCGCGGGGCTGATGTTGCCGGTGCAGTTGAGCATCGTCCCGCTGTTTTTCGAACTGCGCGCGTTGGGGCTGCTCGATTCGCGACTCGGATTGATCCTCGTCTACACGGCAAACGGTTTGCCCTTCGCGATCTTTATTCTCGCGGGATTTTTCCGCGCGCTGCCGTCGTCATTATATGAAGCCGCAGTCGTGGATGGTTGCAGCGAAGCGGTGGCATTCTGGCGAGTGATGTTGCCGCTCGCACGACCGGGCTTGGTGACGGTCGCGATCTTTCAATTCATCGGCATCTGGAAGGAGTATTTTTTCGCGTTCATGTTTACTTCGGGCGATGCGGGCGCGGGGGTGCGGACGTTGCCATTGGGCTTGGCGAACCTCTCGCTGACGGCGCAGTACCGCAGTGAATACGGATCGCTTTTTGCCGGCGTGATGGTGGTGACGCTGCCTATATTGATCGTGTATTTGCTGCTCCAGAAACAACTGGTGAAAGGCATCACCGCCGGGGCGCTCAAAGGATAACGCGGACGCCCGCGCTGCAGGACGCACGATTGGCGTCGTATCGAACTGCAGAATGCCGCTCGTGTGCGTGATTTTCGGAAAAGATTACGGTTAATGAGGCTGCGACTTGCCTGAATGATGAAACGCGACGCAATTAGCGTTTGCGTCCTTATATGTGGTCGTCTCCCACACCCCCTCAACTCACGACCCCAATCGGGTGCCCAGTGGTCAGCGTGCGACCGCCGTGCGTTTTCGCCGGGTGGACGTTCCTGCCATGACATCTGCCGATCTCAGGACGCGTCCCTTGCGCGTGCTCGTGGTGGCTGTGCAGGCGGACGATCGCGCTGCGCTCCGCCGCACCTTGGCGGACGAAACGGACGCTATCTACAACGTGCGCGACGCGCTGAGTCCGCAGATCGTGCTGAAATCGCTGGAGCAAGAACCGGTGGACTGCGTGGTGATCGATGCGGATCTGCCGGGCGGGGGTGCGTTGGACTTGCTGCACGAGATCGTATCCGCTCCGAAACTACGGACGTGTGGCGTGGTTATTCTCGCAGGTCCGGACGGGCAGTTTGAACTCGGCGAAGCGTTGCAGCAGGGCGCGCATGATTTCGTTTTAAAGAACGATGTGGCGACATTGTCACGACGCGTGCGCAATGCCGTCGAAAAGGCGGCGCTGCGTTGCGAGCTGGAAGACACACGCGCGGAACTGGGGCGGAAAAATCACGAGTTGGAAAAACACGTCGTTCAGCTCGAGCGCGAAGTGTTGGAGCGACGCCGTACCGAAGGACATGCGGAATGTCTCGTGCGATTGGGCCAGCAGCTCGGCGTTCTATCCGATCCCGTCGAAATGATACGTATCGCGCAGGAGACGATCGGGCGGCATCTGTATGCTCAGCGCTGTTTGTTTCTCGAAATTTCCCCCGATGGACGCCACGCGAAGATCGAAGGTGATTGGCGGATCGAAGGCGTGAAGTCCGCGGCCGGTCGGCACGATCTCACCCGCTTCGGAACGAACGAATTTGTCCGCCAACTCGCGTCGCCGCGCTTCAGCATCACCGATGTCGCACAATCGCCCTTTGTCGGCGCCGCCTTGCCGTCGCATTTGCAAATGGAGTCACGCGCGCTGGCGACCGCGGCGTATTATCAGGACGGACGTTGGACGGTGTCGCTGCTCGTGTCGGCGGCCGAAGCGCGGTTGTGGCGCGAAGATGAATTGATCTTTCTCGAACATGCGGTCGCGCGCGTGTGGCCGCTCGTCGAGAAAGCGCGATCGGATCGATTGTTGTTGGAAAGCGCGCAGCAGCTTCAAATGGCGGTTTCGACCGCGCAGCTCGGTTTGTGGAGCTGGGAGGCGCGCGAGGATCGCGTGAATTTATCGCCTGCGGCCGCCCGAATTTTTGGCGTCTCCATCGAGTGGCAGATCAGCTGGATCGAGTTGAGTGGATTGTGGCACGAGGATGATCGCGCGAACGCACGCCGAGCGGTGGAGGACGCGTTGGATGCACGAACGGAGTTCGCGATCGAGTGCCGCATTTATCGTCCGGACAATCCGCCGCTGTGGCTCGTTTTCACCGGACGTGGGCGCTACGCAGAAGACGGCGCGCTCCTCGGCATGGTCGGCGTGGTGCAAGACATCACCGCGCGCAAAGAAGCCGAACTCGCGACCGGACAACTCGCCGCGATCGTGAAGTTTTCCGACGACGCGGTGGTGAGCAAAAACCTCGATGGCATCGTCACGAGTTGGAATGCGGGAGCGGAGCGTTTGTTCGGTTACACCGCGCAAGAGATCATCGGATTGCCGATCATCGTGCTTTTGCCACCGGAGCATTTTGATGAAGAGCCGCGCATACTTGAACGCATCCGTCGCGGGGATCCGGTGGAACATTTTGAAACCGTGCGGCGCCACAAAAGCGGACGACTCATCGACGTGTCGCTGACGATTTCGCCGATCAAAGACGATCGCGGTCGCATCGTGGGCGCTTCCAAAATCGCGCGCGACATCTCACGCCGCAAAGCTACGGAGAACGCGCTCGCGCGGCGCACGCACATTCTCGAGATCCTTAATCGCGTGGGCGATTCGCTTGTCGGCACGCGCGAGGTGGAATCGCTCATGCGCACCGTGGTCAATGCCGGCCGCGAAATCGACGGCGCCGACTTCGGCCTGTTTGTCCACCACTACGTCAACAACGCAGGCGAGCAGGAAACATTGCGCGTAGTTTCCGGAGTACCGGAAGCACTCGTCGGGCAACTGGGATTGCCGGCGGATTGGTTGACACCGATCGAGGGCGACCGGGAATCGGTTTGTCTGCAGTTGACGGTGGACGAGACGAAAGTCCCCGCGGGTTATTCGCCGCCACAGAGTTTGCTCGCGGTGCCGGTGAAATCGGGCGGCGCGGTCATTGGTGCGCTGCTGTTTGGTCACGCGTCGGCGGATGCGTTCACGACCGAAGTGATCGATGTGCTCGAAGGGCTCGCCGCGCAGGCCGCGATCGCGCTCGATAATGCGCATCTCTATCGCGCGGTGCAGCGCGAACTCACGGAACACAAACTCGCTCGCGAGGCCGTGCGTGCCCGCGAGGAACAACTGCGTCTCGTGACCAACAACGCGCCGGTTTTCCTCCTGCAATGCGATCGTGAGTATCGGTACATGTTCGCCAACGAACCGTACGCGGCGCGCTACGGTCTGATGCCCGAAAATCTCATCGGCCATCACATCGCGGAGATCGTGGGCGAAAAAACCTTCGAAGCCGCGCGTCCGCACATCGACGCGGCGTTGGCCGGCGAACGCGTGGAGTTCGAAATGGAACTGACCAACGAGCGCATCGGCACGCGCTGGGTGCACGCGGTCTTCGTGCCTGACCGCAGCCATGGAGAAAACGTCGCCGGCTTCGTGGCGGTGATCACCGACATCACGCAGCGAAAGAGCGCCGAGCGCGAACTCGAGCGTGCACGCGACGAAGCACTCGCGGCCTCGCGTGCGAAAGATGATTTTCTCGCCGCGCTCTCGCACGAGTTGCGCACGCCGCTGAATCCCGTGCTGCTGCTCGCGAGCGATGCGGCGGAAGATCCCGCACTGTCATCCGACGTGCGTCAGGCGTTTGAAACCATCCGCCGCCAGGTAAACCTCGAGGCGCGACTCATCGACGATCTGCTCGATCTCACCCGTGTGACGCGCGGCAAACTTTCGCTCGATCGTCGCATCATCGATGCGCACGCGGTTATCAACGATGCGCTGACGACCGTGAAACCCGAGCTGGAGAAAAAAGAGATCAACTTGTCGGTGCGTTTGGAGGCGAGGCGGCATCAGGTTTTCGGCGACGTGGTGCGCCTGCAGCAGGTGTTCTGGAACGTACTCAAGAACGCCGTGAAATTCACCCCCGCGCGCGGGCGTATCCATATTTCAACTACCGTGACGGGGCAGGAACGCCTGCGGATCGATGTAAGCGACACCGGCATCGGGCTCACGTCCACGGAGAAAGACCGGATCTTTGAAGCGTTTTCCCAGGGAGAACACGCTTCGGAGAGCTCGCACCGTTTCGGCGGCCTGGGGCTTGGCCTCGCGATCTCACGCTCGCTCGTGGAAATGCACGGCGGCGAGATTCGCGCGGAGAGCGAAGGGCGGAACCGCGGCTCCAATTTCTCAATCGAACTTCCCCTTATGAGTGTACCCGTCTCGTCCGACGTGAAATCGCCCACTG
>CALFXL010000070.1 GCA_937958045.1 uncultured Opitutaceae bacterium
CCGGCCGCCACGCCGGGCTTTTTCACGTGCGCGGCAACCACTCACCGCGATGTCGCGGACATGGTTAGTTTTGCGCTGCCTGCACGAAAGTGTGGATTGTGTCAGACACGTGCGGCCTGACACGCTGTGCGGGCGTGAAACTTTACCCCTGCTTCCTGGTTCCCCTCATCGTTTTGTCCACGGCGGTGTCCGCTGCTCCTGACACCGCCGCGCTCCGGAAAAAGGCGGAGGCGGGCAACGTGGAGGCGATGGTGGCGCTTGCCCAAGCGCTCGAAGCGGTGGAGTCCGACGAGGCCATGGCGTGGTACACCGAGGCGGCGGATCGAGGTCACCCGGCCGCGTCCTACGCGGTGTTCCAAGGGACGATCTGGCATTATAGTCACGGCTTCACCCAAGCTGAACACGACCGCCTGCTGGGCTATCTCCGGCGCGCGGCGGAGGCGGGACTTCCCAAAGCGCAGCACCGCTTGGGCGAGTTTCTCGAGAGCTACCGCGAAGTCGACGGCGAGCCGGTCGAAGCGGACCTCGCTGCCGCAGCCCAATGGTACCGCAAAGCCGCCGCGCAAAAATATCCCGACGGCATGGAAGCTTGGGCCCTCGCGCAGCTTGCGGGCAGCGGCGTGCCGAAGGATTTCGCCGTGGGTCTGCGCGACATGAAAGCCGCCGCACAGGCGGGCCATGCCAAAGCGCAGCGCTATCTCGCCGGCCTGTTCAAAAGCGGCGAAGATCCCTACGAGAACAAAGTGCCGGTGGACTGGGCGGAGTCGATCCGCTGGCGTCGTCTGCTCATCGCCGGCGGTGACGAGGATACGCTCGCGCTGGCCGATTCGCTCCTGCGCCAGCCGAATCCCACCGCGGCCGATCTCGCCCAGGCGCGCCAACTGATCGAAGCGCAGGTGGCGAACAACAACCCGAATGCGAACGAGTTTACTGAGCTACTCGCGGACGTGACGGAAAAGGCGAAGCGGACCAAGTTGGAGCATCGGTACGCGAGGTTCGAAAGGGAGTTCACCAAGGCCACCAGCCGGATCGGCCGCGAGCGCGCGCTTTGGACCTATCGCCAATGGCTCGTGAGCCGCTCGGGACTCGAATGGCGCGAAGTCGGCGAATGGTCGCTGCGGCGAATGACGCCGCTGCTCGAGCGCCATCCGACCGAGGCCTATTACCTGCTCCAACGCATGTCGAAGACCGTGATTTCGAACGAAATGATCGAGCGCGTCCTGCCCGGTTCGCTGCGCGCCGCAATGAACACGGAATGGGCGCGCTTCAAGGCCGCCTATGATGCCGACGAAAAGCACCGCGCCATCATCCGGCAAAAAACGGTAGCAGCCCACAACGGCGATGCCCAAGCCCAGCTCGCGGTGGGACTGGCGTACTACAACCAGGACGGAGTTCTGGACAGCTTCTGGGCCGAAGCCATCCATTGGCTGACTCTCGCGGCGGAAAAAAATATGCCCGGCGCCGCCGAGCCGTTGCGCCGGCTCTCCGCGCAGGTCAACGCACGCGAGAAAACCGCGCGGGAGGCCAAGGATACTTGCACTCTTTTCGAGCTGTACCGACAGAAGTCCGCGTCGCCGATGCGGGATGCCCATGTCGGCGCTTACCAAGCCGGCTTGCTGCTGCTCGGAGGCGATGAAGACGACGCCGATGCGATCGCCGAAGCCGTGGCCTTGCTGGAGAAAGCCGCCGCCAAGGGACACGCCGAGGCCATGCTGACGCTCGGCCGCCTTCACTTGATCCGTAACGCGCAGCCGGTCGATGAGGCCCGGGCGCTCGCGTGGATGGAAAAGGCGGCTAATCTTAACCACCCCGAAGCCAAAGCCTGGGTGGAGGTGCTTACGCCAAAACTCGGCCCGGCCGAGCGCGGCCAGCTCGCCCACAAGAAAGCAGTGGACCGTATGGTTGCCGGCTCGGCGTTGAACATACCGGCAGCGATGCCGTTCGCGACCTATGCGGCCCGTCTGGGCAACGAGGATGCTCGCGCTTTCCTGGAGCTGGCGACGGAAACATCCCGGGGGGACGACGTCGTCACCGCCGCTTCGACTCCGTTCGCTCAAGATCAGGCCGCCGCCGCGTCCGGGGATGTCGAGGCGATGTATCGTCTCGGCCGGCGCTACGAAAGTGGCGATGGGGTGGCGAAGGACCTGAGAAAAGCATATTTCTGGTACGATAAAGCCGCCTTGCAAGGGCACGAGGCGGCGATCGACGGCGCGTACGAGATGCGGGATTTGCTCGAGCGCGAAGAAGCGGCAGCCAAGCCGCCGAGCTCAGTGCCATGAATCAGCTGATCGACGGCGGCACGCCCAAGCCCGCAGACGAATAGCGGCGAAGCTCTCAGTATTTATTTAACCGCGGAAGACGCCGTGACGCGCGCCCCCGCCCGATTCCGGCGCGCAACGAGAAGTCCCTCCACCCGCGGCAAACCAAGCGGTTTCCTCGCCGACGCCATGCCTCGACGGCAAAAAATTCATGGTCGTTTCCTCCGATTTCGCTGACGTGATGTGGGAGAAACCAGGTCGTCGCCGTCCCAATCGCGCAGCAGCGCGCGCAATTGCCACGCAGCGATCACCACAAAACTCAACCCCAGGCTGCCAAGAATAAGAGCCATCGCCGGCGCGCCGCGCTCGATCACGGATTGAGTCCCGTCGCGCGGATCCACAAACACCGTCACGACCGCTCCCGGCGCGAAGCGCGTGCGCAGTTCCTCTTCCACGAATTCGCGATCCGAAGTGTAGGAGTTGGCAAAATCCACGCGCTCTCCGCGCCGCTCCCCACCGTCCACCTCGTAGCGGTAAACGACCTGCGCGCGATACGCGGGGTTGGTTGACCGCACTTGTCGCGTCTCAACCAGCCGGCTTTCCACGACCGTGCCCGTGACCGCCGCCCATTGCTCCGAGCGCCAGCCGAGCCACACCGCTCCACTGTAAACGATGACCAACATCAGCCCCAGCCAGCCCAGCCCGGCAAAGATCAGCAGACCGCTCGTCGAGGCTTGGTTGGCCCAACGCGAGCCGCGCGGCGTCAGGTCGCGCCACGCTTTTTCCGAAAGGGAAAATGCCAGCAGCCCCGCCCCCAGCAACAGAACGCCGAGGATCATCAGCACTGTCGTCACGATTTTTCCTCCTCGGTCATCACCGCACGCAGCACCCGCCGCCGATGGCGCGCAAAAAACCCGATGTCTCCCGTCACCGGCAAAAAGAGGAAAAGAAAAAACGCGCCCACCGCCTGGCGGTGTCGCGGCTCCGCGTAGTTGCCCACTTCGAAGAAAATGTACGCCAGCGCCACGCCGACCAGCACCGCGATCATCACGGGTGCCACGATCACCGCGCACCGCGTAGTGCAAAACGCGATACGCCTCATCGCCGGCGACATAGCCGGGGGATCTTGCGAAAAGAGATCTCTCACGAGGAAGTCCGTTTCGAGGGCGCCGGCGTGGGTGCATCGGCCAGCGGATAAACAAGCTCGCGGAAACGCTTCGCTTCCTCCGCACGCCCGCGTTCGGCGAAGCAGAGACAAATAACCAAGCACGAGCCGACGGTGGAGCAAACAGACATAAGCAAATGGGGTAAGCGGGATGTTGTCTCGATCCGTGGGGGGTGGAAGGAGCACGTTTATTCGACAAGAAGGAACTCCATCGACCGGCACCAGCCGTTTTTAAGGAGTTCCGTCTCTTCATGGCTGTCACATTTTCCATGGCACGCCCAAACACGTGCGCTTGCGCCGTGCAGATGACGCGTGGAATTGTGTATCCATTTACCCACTACGCCGGCTCGCATGGTCCGCGCCCAACTTTCCTCCCACTGGCGCGCCGTGATGGGGCTGTCCATGCGCGTGAACACCGGACGTTCGCACATCTCGTTGAATCGCGTCGTCCGCCTCAGCGGTTGTACGGAAACGGCTGTGCCGCGACCAACGGTGTCATCGGCGACGACGGCAGCACACTTCCCGTCGCGATCGGAAAACCGCGGAGAAAATCCGTCGCCGGCAACATCTTGCCTCCGGGTCGCTGCAATCGGCGCACACGCAGCAACCCGTCAGCAGTCGCAATCAACAAACCGTCCGTATCCGCGCCGAGCACTTCACCGGGCGCAGCGCGCCCTTTCTCAGTCGTCGCGACATCCGCGAGTCCAAACTTCACCGGCTGCCCGGCGATCATCACGCTGCACGCTGGCCACGGGAAAAGCCCGTTGATGCGCGCAGCAATCACCCCCGCCGGTTGATCGAAATCAATCGCGCCGTCGTCTTTTGCGAGCCGACGGCAGAACGTCGCTTGCGGCTCGTCTTGATCGACAAACACCAGCGTTCCGTCGATCATCCGCGGCAGCGTACGAGCCAACAACGGCACGCAGGCCGCGGAGAGTTTTTGTTCAACGTCCAATGCCGTATCCAAAGTATCGATACACACACGCTCCACATCGGCCACCGGTCCGGCGTCGAGCCGGCGGACAATGCGCATCAGGCTTACGCCGGTTTCGCGTTCGCCATTGGCCACTGCGGTTTGAATCGGCGATGCACCGCGATACTTCGGCAAAATCGATGCGTGCAGATTGAGCGTGCCGAGCCGTGGTGTGGCGATGAACGCGTCGCGCAGGATGTGTCCATACGCCATCACCAGCGACACATCGGCATCGATCTGCGCCAGCTCCGCCCGCGTCTCGTCGGTGATTTTCTCCGGCTGATAAACCGGCAGGCCGCGCGCATGCGCCCAGCTTTTGATCGCGTTGGGTTGCACCTTTTGGCCGCGCCCCACCGGACGATCGGGTTGCGTGAACACCGCAACGACCGACGCGAGTTCGCGGCCGTCCTGCGCGAGCCAATCGAGCAGCGGCAGCGCGATCGCGTCGGAGCCCATGAAGACAAGCCGGAGCGGCATGATCGAATGCTTAAAACAAAACAAACCGTGCGCCCACGCCTACCCGAGCGCGGCGCACGTTCTGGATCACTTGAGCGTCTTGAGCCACTTGCCGACGGTCGTGGCGAGTCTGGCAAAGGCGGCCGGCGTCGAGGGTTTGTCCAAACCTTCGATCAACGTCCAATGTTCGGTGAGCAGCACGCTTTCGCCCGGAGCGAGCTTGCGCAGCGGACTCAGCGTTTCGAACTCGATCATCTTGCCGTCGGTGAAAGTCTCCCACGCGCATCCAAGATCTGGATACGCGGCACCGGCGACGACCGGCGAATATTTCACGAACGTAACGCCTTCGAGCCAGTAAGCGGACCAGCCGGCGTACGACGTGATCCCGAGCTTCTGGGGTGCCTTGGCTTTGGGTACATTGATGCCGAGAAAATCGCGGTTCATCTCCCACACCGGCAGGGAGAGATCGGTGTACGTCCACGGCACGAGCGCGTACGACGGCAATAAATCGCCGCTCGCGTGATCGCCTTTGGGCGGCAACGGCAGCACACCGTAGCCACCGCCACGCAACATCGTCAGCGCCCAAGCGGCGCACTCGATCGTCCAGAGACCGTGATTGGTGAGCGCGTGCGTAAGCTTCACCGTGCGATCGGCGACGAGCTCGATCTTGATCGCTTTTTGAATGCCGGTCCTCTCCTCGATCGGTTGCGCGAGCGCGATGCCTTTGGCGATGGGCTTCACCGCGAGCGGATCATCGTCGGGCTGATACGTGCGCACGACGTGCTCGGGGGAATGCCAGAGGCGGTGCCCACCGCGCAGATTATAGCCGTAGGAACGCGGCGCATCGGGCGGCAACTCGAAGAAAAGATTCTTCGCTTTCGCCCCTCGGGGCTTGAGCGAAACAATGCGCGGTCCGACCGAAGTCGTGACCGTGAGTTCGAGCGCACTGGTGGCGAGCGTGAGGGCGTCGTCGCCGCGGTGTTCAGTCTTCGAGGGTTTCATGAGAAAAATCTTCCGCTTCCTCGCTGGCTTTCCACTTCGGTTTGAAGGTCGAGACGCCGCGCGCCGCCTTGCCTGAGTACGGCGTGCCGGGCTCGTGTTTTTCTTTGCCGACGAGGTCGAAATAAATCGGACAGCCCGCGAGATCGAACTCCTTCACCACACCCGCTTCGAGATAGCGGCGATATTGCTCCGTGAGTTTCTCTTCGCGGTTGCAAAAGACTTTGAGACGGAACGGACGGTTGCCCGTCTGCGTGACGTAATAGACGCGGAAACGTCGGCCACCGATCGCGGGCGGCGGCGTGCGTTCCGCGAGAAACTGAATGAGACGGTTGAGCTTCGCCGTCGGGATCTTCGTATCGAGCGTGCGATTGAGTTTCACCGCTGCGTTCAGCATGCGGTCCACTTCGTATCCACTCATCGCAGACACAAAAATCACCGGCGCGCCGGGGGTGAAAAACAGCCGGTCGAAAAGCGCCTTCTCGTATTTCTCGCGGTATTCGCGCTCGCTCTTGTAGCCGGGGATGCCGCCGCCGTCTTCGAACGCTTTGTGCACGAGGTCCCATTTGTTGACGACGATCACGATGGGTTTGCGCTCCTTGATCGCCTCGCCGGCGATGGCTTTGTCCTGCTGCGTCACGCCATCCATCGCGTCGAGCACGAGGAAAACCACATCGGTCTGCTTGATCGCATCGAGCGAACGCAGACGCGAGAAATACTCCACCGGCGACGCGAGCTTCGTGGCGGCTTTGATGCCCGCCGTATCGATGAGGCGAAACGGATACAACTTTCCGTTGCGTCCCTTGAATTGGAAATCGAGCGACACCGCATCGCGTGTCGTGCCGGGGACATCGCTCACGATCAAACGATTGCTGTTGAGCAGACGATTGCTGAGCGACGATTTGCCGACATTGGGACGACCAATGAAACACACGCACAGCGGATCGTTCGCCGTTTTGCCGGAAACTTCTTCTTCGGATGGCGGCGGACCGAGACGTTCGATGATCGCCTGACGCAGCTCCGTTTCGCCGCGTCCGTGCTCGGCGGAAACACGCACCGGATCGCCGAAACCGAGACGATAGGCTTCGGCCAACTCGATCTTCTCGTCGTCGAAGTCGGCCTTGTTGACGACGAGCAGCACGTCTTTCTTTCCCTTCCGCAGCATCTGCGCGATGCGTGTATCCAAAGAAGTGATACCTTCGAGTCCGTCGATGACGAAAAGGATCAGATCCGCGGCATCGATCGCGAAACCGACTTGGGTCTCGGATGCAGAAATCAACGCGGCCGGCGTGATATCGCCGTCTTTAAAACCCAGACCGCCCGTATCGAGCAACGTGTAAGCGCCGTCGGCGATCTCCGCGGAAATGACATCACGCGTCACGCCTGCCTGGTCGTGAACGATGGAAATGCGTTTGCGCGCCAGCCGGTTGAAGAGGCGGCTCTTGCCGACATTGGGCCGGCCGACGATGGCGACGGTACGAGACATGGTGATAAAGTAGTGCTTAGCGAGTAGCGGGTAGCGAGAAGGAAAGCACTCGAAGAAAATAGCGAGCACCCTGCGCGACCGCGCCTGGTGACTCGCTATTTTCTTTCGCCAACCGCGACCAGGGTCAGCGGCGCAGTCCTTGAACAAATCGCTCGGTGCGATCGCAGGCTTCGATGATTTGCTCGTAGCTCGTGGCGAAGCAGGCACGCACATGGCCCACGCCGTTTTCGCCGAAGGCAGCGCCAGGCACGACCGCGACCTTTTCTTTTTCGAGCAGGCCAAAGGAAAATTCCTTCTCGGTGAGTCCCGTCGATTGGATGTCGGGGAACGCGTAGAACGAGCCGCGCGGCGAATGGCACTTGAGCCCGATTTCGTTGAAACGGCGCACGATCAAATCGCGACGGCGGTGATACTGCTCGCGCATCTTAAGCACGCTGTCCCAACCGCGCGTGAGCGCCTCGAGCGCCGCCTCCTGCGCAACGATCGAGGCGCAGAGCATCGTGTATTGATGCACCTTCATCATCGCATCGATGAGCACCGAGGGGCCGCATGCGTAGCCGATGCGCCAGCCCGTCATCGCGAAGGCCTTCGAGAAACCGTGCAGGAAAATCGTGCGCTCGGCCATGCCGGGCAGACTCGCGATGCTCGTGTGCACGCCGTCGAACGTGAGCTCCGAATAAATTTCGTCGCTCATCACGAGCAGATCTTTTTCGCGGCAGAACTCCGCGATCTTCGTCAACTGCTCGAGATTGCAGGTGCCGCCCGTGGGATTGCACGGGAGGTTGAGCATGAGGATCTTCGCGCCGGGCTGCCACGCCGCGCGCAACGCTTCGGCGGTGAGCGCGAAATTATCCTTCGCGTACGTCGGCACCGCGATGCCTTCCGCATGCACCAGCGACACGCTCGGATGATACGAAACGTAGCACGGCTGGTGAAACATCACCTTGTCGCCGGGATTGCAGAGCGCGCGCAGCGCCAGGTCGATCGCCTCGGACACGCCAACGGTGATGAGCACTTGGTCTTCGGGACGATAGCTGACTTTAAAATGTTCTTCGACATAGGCCGAAACCGCGCGCCGCAGTTCGATCATGCCGAGGTTGGAGGTGTAATACGTTTTGCCGCGCTCGAGGGCGAAGATCGCCGCTTCGCGCACATGCCATGGCGTGACGAAATCGGGTTCGCCCACACCGAGCGAAATCACGTCCTGGCCCTTCATCTTGGCGACCAGTTCGAAGAAATCGCGAATGCCGCTTTTCGGCAGCGCAGCCACATGGCCCGCCACCCAACGTTTCGGGTCGGTACTCATCGGATACGTTCTCCTGTAGTGAGGTTAAGGAGCGACGTTGAGCCGCGAGCTGTTGCTTTCGTTGTCCGCGAGCAAGAAGCCCTGCTCTTTGTAGCAACGCAGCATGAAATGCGTGGAGGTCGACAAGACGCCTTCGATGCTCGAGAGACGCTCGGACACAAACAGCGCCACTTTCTGCAGCGACGCGCCCTTCACGAAAACCAGCAGATCGTATCCACCCGACATCAGGTAGCACGATTCCACTTCATCGAAGCGCGCGATGCGCTCCGCGAAACGATTGAAGCCACCGCCACGCTCCGGCGTGACTTTGACCTCGATGACCGCCCGTACCAAGGCTGCGGCGGCGGCCTCGTGCGAAAGATCGAGCACCGGACGCCAGCCGAGGAAGATGTTATCTTTCTTCAACTGCTCCAGGTGCTGTTCGACTTGCGACACGGAAAGCCCCGCGACTTGCGCCATTTGCGCCGTCGAGAGGCTACCGCCTTCGAGTAACAGCTTTAGAACAGGATTCATAAGGGACCGCGACCTTCGCAGATCCACGAGGGGTGAATCCACACAAAAGTGCGGGAAACTCATTTCTTCTCATCGCGATTTATGTAGTCGCGCGAACTTCCACCGTCAGTTCGCGGTCAGCGCCGCCATCCTCTTTTTCCGCCTCAACTAAATTTTCATCTCCCGTTTTCCGTTCTCGCCTGAACGCGAGTTCTTTCCCAAGCAAACCCTCCGCCGATGTTCGAAGTCCTTTTGGATCATTTTCAAAGCTCACAGTGGTCACTCTGGGGACCGTTTCTCGTTCTCTTGCTTTGCGGGCTCGGCTTTCCCATTCCCGAAGACATCGTACTGATCACGGCGGGCGCGTTGGGCGTGATCGACGGACGTTCGTGGTTGTATGTCACCCTCTTCATGTACGCGGGCGTGATGCTGGGGGACTCGATCACATTTTTCGTCGGACGTTTTCTCGGTTGGAAAATCCTCCGCACACGCTGGTGCCAGCGTCTGTTTTCGCCGCCGAAACAAGCGCGCGTGCAAACGCTCTTTCATCGCTACGGATCGACCGTGCTTTTTGTCGGACGTTTTCTTCCCGGCCTGCGCGCACCGATCTTTTTCACCGCGGGATCGCTGCATGTTTCGTTTCTAAAGTTCCTCCTCTACGATGGTCTCGCCGCACTGGTCAGCGTGCCGATTTTTGTCTGGCTCGGCCACTGGCTGTGGACGCGCTTCCACGACGATATCGCGGAGTTCAACAAGGCCCTGGCTAAGACTCAGCACGCCACGCTGTATGTCGTAGGCGCAATCATCATCGCCGTGTTGATCGTTGCCTGGCGCGTTTACCGCAAACGCATGCGCAATCGTATCAGTGCAAGCGCCTTGTGAGCGCAACGGGTTCTGTAAAAACCCCGTCAATAAGCCAGTCTTTTGCACATTTAACCAACATAAAACTTAAGCCAACCTTATATAGGTCGATGTTGGCACCCTTGGCTTACTCGACCTTATGAATATTCTGATCGTCGACGATGATGAGGGCTTTCGAGATTTGCTAAACGAAGCACTCGGAAACGACCCCTTGCTGGCGCTCACGCTGGCATCCAGTCCACATGAAGCATGGTGGTTATTGAGCGATCCGGCCAACCGTTTCGATCTCGCTATTATCGATATCAAGATGCGTGAGGCCACTGGGCTCGCGCTCCTAAAACGAATCCGCGAATGCCAGCGACAGCGACACTTGCCGGTGATCATGTGCAGCGGGACCAACGATCGCGAAACCATTCTCCACACCGGCCAGTTGGGCGCGAACTACTACCTCATCAAGCCGTTTAAAATGGAAACGCTCCTCAACAAAGTACACGAGCTCGGCCTTCGTCGGCGCGCGCCGCTCATTCATCAAAACGGGAGCACATCCCCGGTCGCCGCCGCGTAAAGCTCACGTTTTCCCAGATGAACCCGCCGAGGCGCGTTGCACTGCCCGCAAAAAAAACCGGGTCGTTTACGACCCGGTTTTTTTGCGCAACACGCGGTTGGCGGACTACCGCGAATCACTCTTCCTGCTGTAAACTCGCGACGACCGAGAAGTCCTCCAAGGTCGAGGTATCGCCCTTCACCTGGCTGCCAGCGGCGATATCCTTGAGGATCCGTCGCATGATTTTTCCGCTGCGCGTCTTCGGGAGGCTGGCCGCGAAGCGCACCTGATCGGGTTTGGCGAGCGAACCGATTTCTTTGCCGACATGGCTGCGCAGCGACTCCTTGAGTTCGTCGGAAGCTTCGTGCCCCGCTTTCAAGGTTACAAAAACCACGAGCGACTGGCCCTTGAGATCGTCGGGCTTGCCCACCGCCGCGGCTTCGGCGACCGCCGGGTGCGATACCAACGCACTCTCGACTTCCGCCGTGCCGATGCGGTGACCGGAGACATTCAACACGTCGTCGATGCGACCAACGATCCAGAAATAACCGTCTTTATCCTGACGCGCGCCATCGCCGGTGAAATACACTCCTGGAAACTCGCTGAAGTACGCCTGACGGAAACGCGCGTCGTCGTTCCAAAGCGTGCGTAACATCGACGGCCACGGCTTGGTGATGACGAGTTTTCCGCCGGTATTGCGCGGCACCTCCTTGCCGCGGTCATCGACGACCTTCGGCGCGATGCCGAAGAACGGCAGCGTAGCCGAACCGGGTTTCAGCGGCGTGACGCCTGGCAACGGCGTGATCGTGATCGCGCCCGTTTCCGTCTGCCACCACGTGTCAACGATGGGGCAACGCTTTTTGCCGATGAGTGTGTAGTACCACATCCACGCTTCCGGGTTGATCGGTTCGCCGACCGAACCGAGCAAGCGCAGCGAATCGAGGCGATGGCGCAGCACATAGTTGTCGCCCCAACGCATGAACGCGCGGATCGCCGTCGGCGCCGTGTAGAGAATCGTCAGACCGTGACGATCGATCATGCGCCAGAAACGATCCGGCTCCGGTTGGTTGGGCGCGCCTTCGTAGATGAAGACCGTCGCGCCATTGCTCAACAAACCGTACACCACATAACTGTGCCCCGTAATCCAGCCGATGTCGGCCGAGCAAAAATAACGATCCGTTTCCTTGAGATCGAAAACGTAGTGCGAGCTCAGTTTCGCACCGAGCAGATAACCGGCGCTCGTGTGCAACACGCCCTTCGGTTTTCCCGTGCTGCCGCTGGTATAGAGAATGAAAAGCGGATGCTCGGAATCGAAGGCTTTTGCCTTGTGATAATTCGGCGCGCCTTCCCACGCGTCGTGCCACCAAACATCGCGGCCGTCCTTCATCTCGATGGGATTTCCGCAACGCTTGAGCACGAGCACCGTCTGCACGCTCGGTGCGCCTTCGAGCGCTTTGTCCACATTCGGCTTGAGCTCGACGACTTTGCCGCGACGCCAGCCGCCATCGGCGGTGACAACGAGCTTCGCTTTGCAATCGTTGATGCGATCCTTGAGCGCTTCAGGACTGAAGCCGCCGAAGACGACTGTATGCACCGCGCCAATACGCGCGCAGGCGAGCATCGCGATCATCGCCTCGGGCACCATCGGCATGTAGATCGCGACGCGATCGCCTTTGGTGAGGCCCATGTTTTCAAAAACGTGCGCGAGACGGCACACGTGGAAATGCAGCTGACGATACGTCATCGTGCGCACATCGCCGGGCTCACCTTCGAAGATGATCGCGGCTTTGTTTTCGCGAGCCGTACCGAGGTGACGATCGAGACAGTTCTCGGCGACATTGAGGCGTCCGCCGACAAACCATTTCGTGTCCGGCATCTTTCCTTTGCAGACTGTCTTGAACGGCTTGCGCCAGACCAGATGTTCCTCGGCCTGCCGTTTCCAGAACTTGTCTGGGCTATTGACAGATTCTGCGTACAGCTTTTTGTAGGCCGTCAGACTTCCAAGGTTTGCTTGGCGTTGAAACTCGGCCGAAGGCCTGAAAACCCGACTTTCTCGGGATACTGAGGTAATCGTTTGGTCTGTCACGTGAGTGGCTGATTTTTGGGGTTCGAAGCAGTGCGCTTGTAACAAAAGCGTGGCCCTTATCCCGACCTGAGTTTTGCGCGTCAAGCCCCGGAAACGTTCCCAAATTTTGCTCTTACCATTCATGGACAATAAATCCCCCTCCGAGCCAGCGGCCGAAGCCGCCATTTCAGCGACCGCTTCGCCTGCGCCGGCTCCCGCCGTTCCCGATAATACAATCCGCGTCGAAGGTGTGCTCGATATCGACACGCAAAAAGGTGGAAACGGCCAGCTTCTCGATCTCACCCGCAACGGCAAACGGCGCCCCACCGATGTCTTTGTACCCAAAGAATTGATACGCCGCTTCAAGCTCCGCGCGGGCAGCCTCATCTCCGGCACCGCTTATCCCGCCGAAGGCAAATTTCCCAACCCGAAGATGAAGTTCATCGAGAAGGTGGACGGCCTCGAAATCGAAGAACGCCGCCACAAGCTCGACTTCAATTCGCTCACGACCGTTTCCCCCGATCAGCATCTCAAACTCGAATTGAAAGACGGTCGTCTCACGACACGCGCCGTCGATCTTTTCTGCCCCATCGGCAAAGGAACGCGCGGTTTGATCGTCGCTCCCCCGCGCACCGGCAAGACCACGCTCCTGCGCGACATGGCGCTCGGCGTTCTCGAAAATAATCCCGAGTGCCACGTGATGATTCTGCTCGTGGACGAGCGCCCCGAAGAAGTCACCGATTTCAAACGCAGCGTGCCCGCCGAGATCTGGGCGTCGTCCAACGACGAACAACTCGATAGCCACATCCGCATCGCCGATCTTTGCATCGAGCGCGCGAAACGCCTCGTCGAAACCGGCAAACACGTCGTGCTCTTCGTCGACTCCATCACCCGCCTCGCGCGCGCTCATAATTCTTCGCGCAACTCCGGCCGCACCGGTTCGGGCGGTCTCGATGTGCGTGCGTTGGAAAAACCGCGTCAGCTCTTCGCCGCCGCGCGCAATACCGAAGAAGCCGGCTCGCTCACCATTGTCGCCTCCGTGCTCGTCGAAACCGGCAGCCGCATGGACGACGTGATTTTCCAAGAGTTCAAAGGCACCGGCAACATGGAGCTCGTGCTCGATCGCAAGTGCGCCGAAATGCGCCTCTGGCCCGCGATCAACATCGCCGCCTCCGGCACACGCAAAGAAGAACTTCTCATCGAGGCGAAGAAACTCGAAGGCATCCATTTCTTCCGCCGCGCCCTCGTCCAACAAAAGATCGAGGAAGCAACCGACACGATGATCACGCGCCTCTCTAAGACCAAAACGAACGACGAATTCCTAAAACTAATCGCCCGTTAAGGCGCCGCGTATCTTTTTCGACGCCCGCAATTCCCGCTTGCCGGCGCCCTTTAAACTCTGAACAAATTCACCCTTTCCTACGCGTCAGCCGCGTGTTGGCGCAGTCGCCAGCCGAAGCCCGCAACCACACCTACATGCATAGTTTCTCCGAGCAATGTCTCGACATGGCCCGCGCCATCCTGGGCCACAACTTAGACGCGATCCAGCCCGACGGCACCCTTCTCTCCGCGCCGGGCGAGCAACCCCGCCCTGACGAACCTGGGCATGTCGCGTATGCCTTGGGCGAGTACTACCGAGCCACCGGCGAAACTACGCTCAAAGGTTACGACCTCATCGATCTCGCGGCCCGCTGCATCACCGCGCAGATGTTTACCGAGCCCGCCGCCGAAAACGGCCTCGCTTACGCTTCGCTCGGCCTCCTCTGCTACGGCCCGTCCAAAGAGCGCAACCCCGTCTGGGAACGCCTCGTCGAAGAAACCCGCCAGCGCATCGACAAGCAGCTGCTCCACCGCAGCGACTACGACAATCACTGGCAGGCTTTCAACATCGCCAAGGCTGTCGCGCGTTTCAGCTTCGGCCTCTCCAAGAAAGACGAAACCTCGCGCCTCATCGAGCGCCTGGTCGATCGCATCAGCCAGACCAGCTCCACCGGTTTCTTCGACGACTCCACCGAAGGCCTCGGCGGTAACTTCAATCTCTACGGCGTGATGAGCTTCGTGTTCATCCGCTCCGCCCTCCAACTCCACGCCAACAGCGGCGTTCGCGATCGCAAGCTCCCGACGCTCCGCACCTACGTGGAAAAATACATCAAGATGATGCCCGACCTCGTCCGCGCGGACGGTCTCGGTTGGGCGTTTGGCCGCGCCGCCGGCGCCTACGGCCAGATGCACTGCATCAGCCTCGTTCTCCAAGGTCTGCGTGATGGCTGGATCGCCGAGGATCAGAAACCGAAATACTTCGATCTGCTCCGCCGCCTCTTCGTGTTTTTCTACGAAACCTACCTCGACCAAGAGCACGGGTTCCTCGATCTGCGCGACTCCGAGCGCACCGCGTACAGCCAGCACACGACCCGCATGGCCAACTTCGACGCCGCGCGTTATCTATGCCAGTGGTCGCGTCTCGCCAAGACCGTGCAGATGCCTTCCGGCGTCGCCAAGCCAGAGCCCGCCAAAACCGTCGGCCGCTTCGTCATCTTCGATAAATCCAATCGCAAGGAACAGGGACTCTTCCTCTATCGCGACGCCGAGAGCGGCCTGCACGCGCAGATCCCGCTCATCAGCTCCGGCTCGACGCTCGTCGCCGACTCGCTGCCCTTCCCCCACTGCCCGGGCATCTTCGACTGGCCGAATAATATCTACGCGCCGATCATGCTCCCCGAGCTGACCTTCGGCGAAAACGTGACCATCCCCGCTTTCTACGGAAAGAACTGCGTCACCGGTCTCGGCCTCCGCAACAGCTTCTATTTCCGCTACGAACAGCCCGATCTCATCAACACCAAGGAAGAGATCGTCAAAGGCCTCGGCAGCGCGAAGGTCCAGTGGAACTTCGCCGGCAACAAGATCAGCGCCGAGTTCGCCTACACCGTGAAACAGCAAGTCACGTTGGACAAATTCCGCTTCATGCTTGCGATCGCCGCGCCACACTCGAAGTACCGCGTCGGCGGTTCGCTCGCCCTCGGCGCCGAAGGCCATCGCTGCACCGTGCAGAAGGACGACTTCCAGGCCACTTGGCAGGAAACCGAAGTGGTCAGCGAAGATCCGCTCTATCGCACCAATTACGGCAAGATCCACTATCTGCAGCACCTCGTGCGCGATCATCCGCTGATCATGCGTCCGGGCCAGACCTACCGTCTCGCCGTCAACTTCGAACCTGACGTCGTCCACGTCGAAGGCTGACCTGCGCTCCGGCGCAAAGTATCCGGCAACAGGTAACAAGTTCCACGAGGACGAGCCCCCCACCGCGCTGTCTTCTTGGAACTGAAACTTGGCCCTTGGAACTTCTCTTCGTCACATGCTTAGCCGCCGCATCATTCCCTGCCTCGACGTCACCAATGGTCGCGTCGTCAAAGGCGTGAAATTCCAAGAGCTGCGCGACGCCGGCGATCCTGTTGAGTGCGCCAAAGCTTACGATGCGCAAGGCGCGGACGAACTCGTTTTTCTCGATATCACCGCGTCGAGCGACGGCCGTGGAATCATGCACGATGTTGTCGCGCGTACGGCTGAGCAGTGTTTCATGCCGCTCACCGTCGGCGGCGGTTTGCGCTCCGTCGATGACATCGAAGCGATGCTGAAAAGCGGCGCCGACAAAGTTTCGCTCAACACCGCCGCCATCAAAAATCCGCAGCTCATCGCGGATGCGTCGCGCCGATTCGGCAATCAATGCATCGTTGTCGCGATCGACGCCAAACGCGAACCCGACGGCAAATCGTGGCGCGTGTACACGCACGGCGGTCGCAACCCCACCGAACTCAACGCCGTCGATTGGGCCAAAAAAGCGGTCTCGCTCGGCGCAGGCGAAATCCTCCTCACATCGATGGATCGCGACGGCACGGGCGATGGTTATGACGTGCCGCTCACGCGCGCGATCAGCGACGCCGTGGAAGTGCCGGTCATCGCCAGCGGCGGCGCCGGCAAGATGGATCATTTCGCCGAAGTCCTCGACGAAGGCCGCGCCAGCGCCGTGCTCGCCGCGAGTCTTTTTCACTTCGGAACTTTCACCGTTCCTCAGGTGAAAGACTTCCTCGCCAGCCGCCAGATTCCCATTCGTCGCTGACCCGCCGGCACCGTTTCCCCCGCATCGCGGTCGCATCGCACACAAGGCGTGTTTTTGCGTAAACCGCGCGTTTTTTTTGCGTGCGGCCCTTGACGACACACGCCCACGCGTAACTCCCTATCGACAAGTTTTCATCGCCTCGCCAACGTGGCCCGCGTGGAAAAGGATAGTCCCCAGCCCGATGCGTCGCCCGCGTGGTTTCAGCCCACGCGCTGGAGCGTCGTGCTGGCCTCCGCCCGTTCGCAGACGCCCGGCGCGAAAAACGCGCTCGCGGAACTCTGCAAAACCTACTGGCAACCGCTCTACTCGTTCGCGCGCCGCCGCGGTCACGATCATCACCGCGCGCAGGATATGATTCAGGGATTTTTCCTGAGCCTCATCGAAAGCAAATCGCTCTCGCGCGTGGATCCGCACAAAGGAAAATTCCGCAGCTATCTCCTCGCTTCGCTTCAAAACCACATGGCGAGCGAACACACGCGCGACAACGCGCAGAAACGCGGCGGCGGCATGACATTCGTCTCGCTCGACGATGATTCGTCCGAAGAACGCTTCAAAGCGAGCACGCCCGACTCCTCACAGCTTTCTGCCGAAACCGTCTTCGAACGCGAATGGGCGATCGCCGCCATCGAAGCCGCGATCAGCCGGCTCGAGGAAGAATTCGTCAAACGCGGCAAACGTCACGTTTTCCAAGCCCTCAAGCCTTACCTGCTCGGCGACCAACCGCCCGGCGCGTACGACAAAACCGCTGCCGAGCTGGGCCTTTCCGCGGGTGCGATTCGCACCGGCGTTCATCGCTTGCGTCATGATTTCCGGCTGCACTTGCGCCGCGAAATCGCCAAGACCGTCGACACGCCCGATCAGATCGACGAGGAGATGCGCCATCTGCGCGCGACATTGGGCAACGCACGTTAACATTTCCCCTGCATTCTTCGCCCGGAGCCGCACCCCATGCTTCCCCGCCCCGACGAGACGCCACAACGTCTCCACGCGATGAATACGCCGCCGGCTGATGCCGCGCCCGAACGCACCTGCCCGCGCTGCGGTCTCATGTTTCGTTCGGAAAAACTCGATGGGCTTTGTCCGTCCTGTCTGATGAATGCGCTCTTCGCGTCCACTGAGCCGACCGAGAACCGCGCTTTCTGGGAGGAAGAACCTGCGGCGCCCGCCGCGGAAACCGCTTCGACGCAGCCGGCGGAGTCACGCCGTTTTTCTCACTTTGAATTATTCGAAGAACTCGGGAGAGGCGGCATGGGGGTCGTTTATCGCGCCTGCGATTTGGGCACAGGTCGCATCGTCGCGCTCAAAGTCCTGCAAGCGCATCACCTTTCCGTTCCCGATCTCGTGCAGCGCTTCCGCGCCGAAGTACGCGCCGTCACCAGTCTCGACCATCCGCACGTTTTGCCGGTGCACGAGGTCGGCGAGCACGACGGCATTCCGTTCTTCAGCATGAAGCTGACGACCGGCGGTTCGCTCGCGCAGCGCATCGGAGATTTTCTCGGCAAACCCACCAAGATCGCGCAGCTGCTCACCAAGATCGCGCGCGGCGTCGCACACGCGCACGAGCGCTGCATCCTTCATCGCGATCTTAAACCCGGAAACATCCTCCTCGATGCCGCGGGCGAACCGTATGTGTGCGACTTCGGTCTCGCGAAATGGATCGAAGACGATCGCCACCTCACCGTCACCAACGCCGTCCTCGGCACACCGCACTACATCGCGCCCGAACAAGCGAACGGACAAAAAGGCCTCAGCACCGCAGTCGATATCTACAGCCTCGGCGCGATCCTCTACGAACTGCTCACAGGCCGTCCTCCCTTCGTCGGTCAATCCATCATCGAGACGCTTCGCCTCGCCTCGCAAAACACCCCCGAGCGTCCTTCTTCCCTCGCGCGCAATGTTCCGCGCGATCTCGAAACGATCTGCCTCAAGTGCCTCGAGCGCGAGCCGTCCGCACGTTATCCCACCGCCGCCGCGCTCGCCGACGATCTCGACAACTGGCTTCAAGGAAAACCGATCTTCGCGCGTCCTGTCGGCGCCGCCGAACAACTTTGGCGCTGGGCGCGTCGCAATCCGTTGCCCGCGTCGCTGATCGCCTCCATCGCACTGTTGCTCGCGATCACTGCCGTCGGAGCGACCATCGCCGCGTTCCGCATCGAAGCCGCGCGCGGCCTGGCCGTTTCCGAACAAAAGAAAGCCACGGAGCGCCTGCACGAATCGCTGCTCGCCCAGGCCAACGTCTCGCTGCTCACCGGTCAGGCCGGACAACGTGTTAAAACCCTCGAGGCGCTTCGCGAAGCGGCCGCCATCGAACCATCGCTCAAGGTCCGCAACCTCGCCATCCAAGCGCTCGCGCTGAGCGATCTCGAGGTGGACAAACGTTCATGGTCCATCGGCCCGAACAGTCGTCCGTCGCGCGCCTTCGATTCCTCGCTCACACATATCGCCGAAGAAGCGGAGAAAGGTGTGCTGCGCGTCCTGCATCTCGACGACAATCGCGAGATCGCGCGCCTCGTCGATGAAGCGCGCATGCAAGTGCCACTCGAGCGCATCGTGTTTTCTCCCGACGATCAAACGGTCGCCGCGCGTCATCAGGACGGCACCATCAATGTGTGGAACATCGCGACCGAAACGCGCCGCTTCCATCTCACCGCCGCACGCATTCCCAAAGCGCCTTGGTACGCGACAAACTTCGTTTTCAGCCCTGACGGAAAACACCTCGCCATCGCCGCGCCGCAGGGCGGCATCGCGATCCACGATGCGCAATCGGGCCGCGAACTTGCACGTCTTCCCGGTGCGGCCGTCTATCGCGCGCTCGCCTTTTCGCCCGATGGCAACCAGCTCGCCGCCACCGGCTACGAGCAGCCTTTGCTGGAAATCTGGGATGTTTCTGCGCGCTCGCTTCGCCGGCGTCTCGATATTCCCGCCACCGCTTATTCAATCGCGTGGAATGACCGCGGAGACGAGCTCGCCGCCGGCTCTTTTGACTACAGTATTTATCTTTTCAATACACGCACCGGCGATGTGCGCGCGGTGTTTTCGGGGCACCGCCAAGAAGTCACGCAGGTGCTTTTCACCCCCGCTGGCGATCAACTGATTTCGACCAGTCTCGATATGACCATTCGCCTGTGGTCGCTGAGTGCGCTCACACAGGAAGTGGTTTTAAAAGGCTACGGCAGCGAACCTGCGCTGCGCTTCGCGCCTGACGGCCGCTCACTCGCGGCGACGTCCGCGAGCCGCTCCGCGTACCGACTGCACCTTCACAATGCCAACGACGTCTGCCGTACACTCGTCAACGGCCGCGCGATCGGTCGCGCCACGCTCGTCGGCGGACTCGCGCTTTCAGACGACGGCCAGCGCGCCGCCACCACGACCTTCGAAGGACTCGATGTCTGGAATCTTTCCGAGGGACGACATCTCGGATGGTTTCCCGTCGATCCCGACGCCGAAAAATCCGTCCGCTTCCGTGGCGATTCGCTGCTCATCGGTTCACGCGTGTCGGGACTTTCTGAATACACGCTTACCTCGCGCGACGATTCGCTCTCGCTTGCGCATTCGCGCACGTGGGACGCCGCGAAGGGTTTTATTTTCAGCAATACGCAAACCGGCCATCCCGATTGGATAGAACTCACCTCGCCCGCACTCGGAATCGCGCGCATCTTCGACCTGCAGCAAGGCCGCGACGTTTTTAGGCTCACCGATCTGAGAGAAGTCTGGGACCTCTCGATTTCTCCTGATCGGAAAACCGTGGCGGTGAGCTTTTCGGCGCAAGCCGCGCCCGACAAAGGCCGCACGCAAATCCGTTCGCTCGAAACGGGCGAACTCATCGCCACTTTGCCCGGCGGACAATTCGGCACCGCGCGTTTCGCGCATGATGGGAAGCGGCTCAAACTCTTCGGTCGCGGCGAGGTGTCTCATCTTTTCAACGCAAGCGATTGGTCGCCGGATAAACATTTCGTCTGCGAAGGTCATTTCCCTGTTTTTGATCCTCACCAACGTTGGATTGCTACCACCAGCGGCGAAACCATTCACCTGTGGTCGCTCGACGGAAAACGCATGGGCGCCCTGCAATCGCCGCTCATTTCCGCACGCAACGCGCGACTCGCCTGCACCGCCGACGGCAACCGCATCGTCGCGCACAGCACCGATAATGTCGTGCTCGTGTGGAATCTTCGCTCACTTTCCGAACAACTCGCCGTAATATCTCCAGCTTTAAGCGGATTACTCCCATGAACTTTCACGGGTTTGGCTGTGTCCGCCGGTCGCGCGGCCAGACCTTCTTCAACTGACCGGCACACACACATACTGTCATGCCAGAAGATCTGCCTGAATATCCGCCACAGTTCGCGTCGAGCGACCTGGCTGGCTTGCTTGGTCAAATCAATGACTTCGCCGGCGTTCCTCCGCCTCCTCCTCCGCCTCCTGGTGTCAGCGCCAAAAGCGCAACCGCCAAGGCGTCTCTCACTGACAAGACCCTGGCTCAACTCTCTGAAGAGTTCGCGATTCCGGTTTCGATCGTCGGCAGCAAAGCCCAACGCGGCCCCTATCTGCCCGGCATGAAAAATCTGCTCATCGGCGTGACCTTCCTGCGTCTCTCCGAGCAAATCGTGACACCGAAGCACAAAGCCGCCGCGCAAAAACTCGCTTACGATCTCATCGAAAGCGGCAACGCGCAGGTCGCCGAAACCGTCGCAAATCTCCGCGGCGGTTCTCGCAAGAGCTCGGCCTGACGCCTCATCAGGCGCACACCTTCAAACCGATGGCTCACCGCCATCGGTTTTTTTGTCGCACGATTTTCTCAAGGAGATCGATTCGCGCGCTTACAGCGAGTCTTCGTAGAACTGCTCGTAAGCCTGTGCGGCCTTTTGCCAGCTGTGATCCTCCGCCATGCCGCGCTGCTGCACGGCCGTGTAAGCGGACTTGTCGGCAAAAAGTTTGAGCGCACGCACGAGTCCTTCGCCAAGCCCGGCGGACGTCGGCGGAAACACGATGCCCGTTCCGCTGTTCGGATGTTCCGCGATGTCGCGCACCGTATCGGCGAGTCCACCCACGCGACTCACGAGCGGCACCGTGCCGTACGCGAGCGAATACATTTGGTTCAACCCGCACGGCTCGAAGAGCGACGGCATCACAAAAAAGTCGCTGCCCGCTTCGACGAGATGGCTGAGCGATTCGTCGAGTTTCGCCGCGACAGCGACACGCCCCGGCTGCGCCGCCGCGAGTTCGGCCACGCCCGCTTCGAGACGTTTGTCGCCCGCACCGAGAATGATCAAACGACAATCGTTGTTCTGGAAAAACGACGCATTCGCGAGCAGGAGCTGCACGCCTTTCTGCTCGGTCAAACGACACACCATTCCGAAGACCGGCACGTCCTTTGTCGCCGGCGGCAAACCAACCGCCTTCAACAATTGCGCGCGGCACTCCGCTTTGCCTGCCATGTTTTCACGCGAATAACGCACCGGCAAATACGCATCGGTCGCCGGATTCCAAACCGCCGTGTCGATGCCGTTGAGCAGTCCCGCGATGTCGTCCGAACGCGTCGCGACCACACCATCGAGGCCAAAACCAAACTCCGGCGTCTGGATTTCCTGCGCATAACGCGGGCTCACGGTCGTCACCCGATCGGCGAAGAGAATGCCGCCTTTCATGAAGCTCATCTGTCCGTAGTACTCGAGACCGTCGATGCCCGTGAGTTCGTCCGGCAGATTCGTGCGATAAAACGAGCGCATGGGAAACACGCCTTGGAAGGCGATGTTGTGGATCGTGAACACCGTCTTGTGCGTGAGCGTCACGCCATGGCGGCGCTCCGCGAAGCGTAGCAGGATCGGCGTCAACGCCGCCTGCCAATCGTGCGCGTGAACGATATCCGCGTGGATGTCCGTGAGGCGCAGCGTTTCGACGACGCCTTTGCAGAAAAAGATATAGCGGTGATGATTGTCGTCGAAGTCGCGTTCGCCGTTTCCGTACAGGCCGCGCCGATCGTAGAACTCCTCGCGGCAGATGAGGTAGATCTTCAGATTCGGCCGCGGCGAAAACACGCGCACTTCACCGTTCATGTAGGCGTGACCGAGCTCGATACGCAGCGGCATCACACGCGTCGCCTTTTGCGCGTCGGGATGATCAAACACCGCGCGATACCCGGGGATAAAGACCGAGACCTCGTGCCCATGATCGGCCAATGTCGCGCAAAGCGAACCGACCGCATCGGCGAGACCGCCAGTTTTGACGTAGGGGAACAGCTCACTGGCCACGTGAACGATCTTCATGCGCACAAGGCTAGGCGACGGTTTCGTCGCATTCCAACCTCAAACCTTGCATGCGAGCGTGTTGCGTTGTGGTCGCCGGCCCTCATCGTGCCCGCATATGAAATTTCGCGAAGCGCTCCTGAGCCTCCTCGCCAGCCCCGATTACCGCCCCACCGACGAAGCCGGACTGCTCAAGCGACTCGGTCTCCAGAAAAAAGATCGCAAGGTGCTTTCCCACGAGGTGCGTCTCCTTCTCGCACAAGGTCGTCTCCAGCGCGTGCGCGGCGACCAACTGGCGCTCGCATCGTCGTTATCGCCTCGCGCCAGCGATACTACACGCGGTCGCATTCAATTTCGTCAGGGCGGATCGGCGCTTTTCTTTCCTGACAGCGAGACCGGCGTATCCGTTGATCCGATACAGATCGCCGCAGACGATACCGGCGTCGCGCTTCACGGCGATCGCGTGGAGATCGCTGTTCATGCCGGCGTGCAACGCCGTCGCGATGGTCGCGGCACCGAGCAAACGGGGCGCGTCGTTCGCATCATCGAGCGAGCTCGCGATGAAATCGTCGGACACCTCCAAAAGATTCGCAGCACTTACTACGTCACACCCGATGATCCGCGTCTCATCCACGACATCTACGTGGCCGATCCCGCCACAACTAAGCTAAAACCGCTCCCCGTGCCGGGCGACAAGGTTGTGGTCAAACTGCGCGAGTGGAAACAGCGCGGTCAAAAGCTCGAAGGCGAAATCATCGAGCGACTCGGGAAAACCTTCGAGCCGCGCGCCGAGCTAGCCGGCATTTATCGCAAATTTAATCTCGAGACACACTTCCCCGCCGAGGTTGAACGCGAGGTCGCAGCCATCCCGTCGTCAGTGCAGCCCAAGGAGCTCGTCGGTCGTATCGATTATCGGGATACACCGACTTTCACCATCGATCCGGACGATGCGAAGGATTTCGACGACGCGCTCTCGATCGAAATGCTCGAGGGCGACTCTGTTCGCGTCGGCATTCATATCGCCGACGTCAGCGCCTACGTGAAGCCCGGCACCGCGCTGGATCGCGAAGCGCAGAAGCGCGGCAACTCCACCTATCTCGTCGGCACCGTCGTACCGATGTTGCCCGAAAAACTATCCAACGGGCTCTGCTCGCTCGTCGAGGGCGAGGATCGTTTGTGCAAAGCGGTTTTCCTCACGTTCGATAAAAAGAACCGCCTCAAAGAAACCGAGTTCGGCAACACCGTCATTCGTTCGCGAAAGCGACTCACCTACAAGCAGGCCTACGCGTTTCTTTTTGAAGACGACATCGCTCGCATTCGCGCGCTGCCGCTTCCTCCCAAACATCAAACCGGCTCCACGGGTCGCGCGCTCAATTCGTTGACCGACGCAGAACTCACCGACCTGCAAACCTGGGTTCGCCGGCTCTGGCGCATCGCGTCACGTCTTCGCTCCGATCGCATGGCGAATGGCTCGCTCGATCTCGATATGCCCGAGACGAAAGTTTTCGTGGATGCCGAGGGCTACGCCGATCGTCTCGAAAAAATCGAGCACGACGAAAGTCATCAGCTCATCGAGGAGTTCATGCTCGCGGCCAACGAAGCCGTCGCGCGCGTCACGCGGCAGCACAAACTGCCTTCGCTCTATCGTGTGCACGACGAACCTGATCCGGAAAAACTCGATGAGCTTCGTCAGCTGCTCGCGACTTTCCACATCGAGACGGGCGATCTCTCCGAGCGCGACGAAATCGTGCGACTGCTCCGCACGCTCGAAAATCATCCGCAGGGTTACACATTACGAACCCAGCTTCTGCGCAGTCTCAAGAAAGCCTGTTATCGCGCGTCGCCCGACGGCCACTACGGCCTCGCGAAAAAGGACTACACGCACTTCACCTCGCCCATTCGCCGCTACAGCGATCTCGTGGTGCACCGCGTGTTCGATCATTATCTGGCGAAACACGCCGGTCATCGCACCGCTGCGGGTTCGCGTCCTGCGCTCACGTTGCCGCAGATGGAGTCCATCGGCGAACATCTCAGCCTCACGGAAATCAACAGCACCGAAGCCGAGCGCGAGAGCGTGAAGATCAAATTGCTCGAGTTCTTCGAACGCGAACTCACGCGCGAACCGAAAACGCGTTTCGATGCCGTCATCACCGATGTCCGCAGCACCGGACTTTTTGTCGAACTTTCCGAGTCGATGACCTTCGGTTTCATCCCCGCGCACACACTCGACGACGATCACTATTCGCTCAGTCACGACGGCAACGCGCTCGTCGGTCGCCGCAACAAACGTCGCCTCGCGTTAAGCGCGCACATCCCGGTCGTGGTCGAAAAAGTGGATCGCTTCAAGCGCCTCATCGATTTCCGCCTCGCGCCGGAAACGCCTGCGCACGCGAACAGAAACCGTCGCGCTGCCCGCCATCGTTGATGCTGCAAAAGCTATCGCGCACTTTGCGCTCAGCGAGCTTTGTGTCCATCATCCCCTCTCCACTATGAAGCACTACGAGTTCTCAAAAATCTTCCGCTCGATCTACGACAAAGCTGTCGATCTCTACGCCCGCGGTCAGCGCGGCGCCGATACGTTCTTCAATGCCGACGAGATTCGTTTTCTCTCTGCCAACGGTCTCACCGCGCAGCATCTCTACGACTACGCCGAAGATCACAACAACTACGAAGGCCAACCTGGCTTCGAGATCGCGCTCGGGATCGAACTCGTGCGGCGCGATTACTTCCTGAACGTCCAACAAAGCACAGCGTCCACCGCCGTGCTCGACGAAGCATCGCTGCCGGCAAAAACCGACGCGATCCGCAACATCGAGTGGCTGCCGCGCATCATCCCCAAAGCGAAAGCCAAACTCCGCGGCGAACTTCCGACGTCGCTCATGTACTGCTGCGGTGGCGATCGTCGTTTCTTCAAAGAGCACGACATCCTGCCCGCGGAATTTCTTTCGCTCGTCTGGCGTCACATCGACAACGACGACGCGATCGTGGACTGGGTCGTGCGTCGCAGCGCGGCGGCGAAATCCTGAGTACGCGCTTCGTCCGCTGCATTTCAGAGCCGTCGCTTCTCGCGGCGGCTTTTTTATTTGATGCGCTCGGGACGAATCGGCGTGCGCGAATGCGTGCCGTAGAGTCGATCTTGGCAATCCGGGCACATGCCGTGCGTGAACTCGATCGACGCGTGCGCCGCGATGTAGTCTTCGAGTTTTGTCCAATCGCCATCGGTCTCGTTGACCTTTCGGCAACCGGCACAGATCGGGAGCATGCCGTGCAGTTCGCGCAAAGCCGCATCGGCCACTTCGCGCGAGGGCTGCAGCGTCGCGCGATCCGTTTCCAAGTGATGACGACTCAGCGCGAGCTCGATCGTCACAAACAATTGCTCGGGGCGATAGGGTTTGAGCACGTAACCGTAGGGTTCGACTTCCTTGGCGCGCCGGAGCACGGCAGGATCAAAATGCGAGGTGAGAAACACCACCGGGCAACCCGTTTCCAAGCGAATGCGTCGCGCGGCCTCCGCGCCGTCGATGGAACCATTCAGGCCGATATCCATCAGCACCAGATCCGGTTTGCGCCCGAGGGTTTCGCTCACGGCATCGTCGCCCGATGCAAAAACGCCCGCGATCTCATAGCCGAAACGTTGAAGCGTTTTTTCAATGACACCGGCCGAGGCGGGATCGTCTTCAACGACGAGAATGCGGGACCTGGTAGCGTTGGTCATTTTCCGCAGGAGAGATGGGGTTCCGGCCGCTGCATCGCGATGATGGTCGATAGTTAAGAGAGCTTCCGTCGTGCTCGTCGAGTTTCTCCTTGGGGTGGCGCGATCGGCCGGTTCGCAGATCGTGAAGATGTGGCGTATCGCCGGTTTTGCGACGATACGCCAGCGGGAGAAAACTTAAAGCGCGCGGAAAACGACGGCGGCGTTTTGTCCGCCGAAACCGAGATTGTTGCTCAAGACGGTCTTCACGTTGGCCTGGCGTTTGGTGTTCGGCACGTAGTCCAAGTCGCACTCGGGATCGGGCGTGGTGAGGTTGATCGTCGGCGCGATTTCGCCGCTCTGGATCGTCTTCACGGCGATCACCGACTCGATACCGCCGGCGGCGCCGAGCAAGTGACCGGTCATGGACTTCGTGGAGCTGATCGCGACTTTGCGGGCGTGTTCACCGAAGACCTTCTTGATGGCGAGCGTTTCGAACTTGTCGTTGTACGGCGTGGACGTGCCGTGCGCGTTGATATAGTCGACCGACTCGGGGGCGATCTTCGAGGCGTTGAGCGCCCGCTGCATCGCCATCGAGAGACCTTTGCCCTCGGGGTCGGGCTGCGTGATGTGAAACGCGTCGCAGGTCGCCGCGTAGCCGGTGAGTTCGCAGTAGATGCGAGCACCGCGCTTCTGCGCGTGTTCGAGCGATTCGAGAACGAGAATGCCCGCCCCTTCGCCCATCACGAAACCATCGCGACCTTGGTCGAACGGACGGCTGGCGTGCTTCGGATCGTCGTTGCGCGTGCTCATCGCTTTCATCGAGCAGAAGCTGGCGTAAGCGAAGGGCGTGATGGCGGCCTCGGCGCCACCGGCGATCATCACATCGGCGTCGCCGCGGCGGATCATGTGCATGGCTTCGCCGATCGCGTGCGTGGCGGTCGCGCAAGCGGAGACCACGCCGAAGTTGGGGCCGCGCGCACCGATCTCGATCGCGAAAAGACCCGAACACATGTTGACGATCAGCGACGGGATCGTGAACGGAGAAACTTTGCGCGGCCCCCCTTCGTATAATTTGCGGAGCTGCGTCTCGTAGGTGAGCATGCCGCCGATGCCGGAGCCGATCAAAACGCCGACGCGATCGGCGTCTTCCGCGGCCATGTCGATGCCTGCATCCTTGAAAGCCTGCTTGGCGGCGACGAAACCGAAGTGCGTGTAGCGGTCGTTGCGACGCGCTTCCTTCGGATCCATGTGTTCCTCGACATTCCAGTCGCGAACTTCCGCGCCGATCTGGCATGCGTAGTTGGTCGGATCGAACAGCGAGACGCGATCGATGCCGCACTGACCGGCGAGCAGGTTGTTCCAAAAAGTGTCCACATCATGACCGAGCGAAGCGACGACGCCGAGGCCGGTTACGACGACACGTTGGGAGGCAGGCAGGTGGGATTCCATGAAGACCTGAAAATTAGACAGGATTAAATGCGGGAGCGAAGTGTAGAATTGTTTTTTTCGGTGCGAGGAAAACGCGCCGCGCCGGAGCGCAGAACGCTCTCAGCGAAAAACAAAAAGGCGTTCTACCGAGGGTCTGGAGAGACCTGGTAGAACGCCGAAAATCAATCGAGGCTCAAGCGGCGCCGGCCTTGCCCTTGATGTAGTCCACCACCTGGCCGACGGTCTGGAGCTTCTCGGCATCGGACTCAGGGATCTCGCCCTTGATCTCGTCCTTGAATTCTTCTTCGAACGCCATGATCAGCTCGACGGTGTCGAGGGAGTCTGCGCCCAGATCATCGAGGAAGGAAGCCTGCGGCGTGATCTGTTCCTCGTTAACGTTAAGCTGGTTAACGATGATCTCTTTGACGCGTTGTTCGATGGTTTTTTGGTCTGCCATAAGGGTTGTGTGCGAAGGTTGAAAAGGGGTCACATCGACATACCGCCGTCAACGGCAAAAACTTGGCCGGTGATATAGCCCGCTTCCTCGCTGCAGAGGAAGGCGACGGCGTTGGCGATGTCGGTCGGGTCGCCGAAACGTTGCATGGGGATGGTTGCTTGCGCGCCTTTGTGCACTTCCTCGCTGAGGACCGCGGTCATATCGGTTTTGATGAACCCAGGAGCGACCACATTGGCCGTCACGCTCCGTTTCGCAAATTCGCGCGCGATTGATTTGGTCATCGCGATCATGCCGCCTTTAGCCGCGGCGTAGTTCGCTTGGCCGGCGTTGCCCATGATGCCGACGACCGAAGCGATGTTGACGATGCGTCCGTAGCGGGCGCGGCACATCGGCCAGCCGATGGCCTTCGTCCAGTGAAACGCGCTGGTGAGATTGGTCTGGATAACCGCGTTCCAATCCTCGTCCGTCATGCGGGCAATCAAGCCGTCGCGGGTGATGCCGGCGTTGTTCACGAGGATGTCGATCTTGCCGTATTCCGCGAGGAGGGCTTCGGACGCTTTCGCAATGGCGGCGCCGTCAGCGACGTCGACCGGCACGGCCTTGGCTTTGCCGCCGGCGGCGACGATGGCCGCGGCGACCGCGCCGCAACTGTCGGGCGATTTCGATACGCAGATGACATTTACGCCCTGCTTCGCGAGCAATTCAGCAATGGCTTTGCCGATGCCGCGGCCGGCGCCGGTGACGAGGGCGGTACGATTATTGAAGGTCATGTCGGAAGAAAAATCCCAAACGCCAAAACTCCAAAAGCCAAAGGGCTCAGCGAACTGCTAGTTACTGCCGGTGTTCAGAGTCTGGGATTTTTTGGATTCTTTGTTTTGGAAATCGGAGATTTTCTGAATCGTAAACGGCTCAGTACACATCGCGCTGGTAGCGCTTGTCCTTCTTCATCTGCTTCACGTACTCGGTCGCAGCTTCCGGCGTGAGACCGCCATGTTGAGCGATGATCTCGTGAAGAGCGACATCGACGTCCTTGGCCATGCGCTTGGCATCGCCGCAGACAAAGAAGTAGCCGCCGTTGTTAATCCACGCCCAGAGCTCGGCGCCGTTTTCGCGCATCTTGTCTTGGACGTAAACTTTCGTGGCTTGATCGCGCGACCACGCGAGGTCGAGGCGGTGCACTTGGCCCTTCGCGACGTAGTCATTCCACTCCTCTTCGTAGAGGAAGTCGGTCGCATGTTTCTGGTCGCCGAAGAACACCCAGTTGCGACCGGTCGCGCCGGAGGCGATGCGATCCTGGACAAACGCGCGGAACGGCGCGATGCCCGTGCCCGGTCCGACCATGATGGCGTCCTTGGTGCCGTCGGCCGGAGGTCCGAAGTGCGAGTCCGACACAAACACCGGCACGCTGGGCGTGTTCAAGGCCACGCGATCCGCGAGGTACGTCGAGCAAACGCCGACGCGATCGCGACCCGTCATGTGATAACGCACGATGGCGACGGTGAGATGGATCTCGTTGGGGAAAACCTTCGAGGACGACGCGATCGAGTAGAGACGCGGCATCAGTTTGCGCAGATGATCGACAAACTCCTGCGGCGTGAGCTTCGCGCTCGGATATTCGATCAACAGGTCGATGAACTCGCGCTCTTCGAGGTAAACGGCGAGACGCTCCTTCGCTTCGGGAGCAAGCCATTCGGCGAGGCGCGCCTTGTCGCTGGCGTCGGTGGCTTTCGCGGCGAGCGTCTCGAGAATCTTACGCGTGGGCTTCGCGAGCGAGAGACGCGTCATCAGCGCGTCATGCAGCTTGATCGGCGTCGCGAGCTTGAGCATCGCCGGCGAAACCAATTCTTCGCCAGTCGCGCCGAGGCGCTCGATGATCTCCGCGACTTCCGCCGGGCGATTGGTGGGAAACACGCCGAGCGAGTCGCCCGCTTTGTAGCTGAGGCCGCTGCCATCGATGTTCACCACGAAGTGACGCGTTTCTTTTGCCGAACCCGGCTTGTTCAGCAGGCGGTTCTCGGTGATTTTCGCCGGGAACGGATTGTCTTTATTAAAGGCGGAAGCGGCTGCGGGTGCGGACATAAAAGCGTGCGTTTTGGGCCAGCCTCCCCGGGCGCGCAAGACTTACTTTCTTCGAGGCCACAGAGCTTGCTTCACCTCGAAAATTCCCGCCAACTGCCCTGCCCATGAGCGACACCGAGCCGATCCGATTGCAAAAATTTCTCGCCGACTCCGGGCTGTGCTCCCGCCGAAACGCCGAACTCCTGATCAAGGAGGGCGAGGTCTGGGTAAACTCCAAACCCGCCACGCTCGGCCAAAAAATCGTCCCCGGCGTGGACAAGGTCACCGTCAGCGGCAAGCCCGTGCGCGCCGCCGCTCAGCCCAAAATCACGCTCGCGATGCACAAGCCGCGCGGCCTCGTCTGCTCCAACGACGATCCGCACAACGCCGACACCGTCTTCACGGTGCTTCCGCGCATTTTTGCCAAGTACCGTTTCTTCTGCGCCGGTCGTCTCGACAAAGACAGCGAAGGCCTCGTGATCCTCACGACCGACGGCGATCTCGCAAACCGCTTGATGCATCCGAGCAACACCGTGGTTAAATATTACCAGGTGACGCTCGAGACGCCCTTCCCCGCTTCGCGCAAAAAACAACTTCTCAACGGCGTCACCGTCGAAGGCGAACATCTCAAGGTCGAGCGCGTCACGCTCGTCGGCCCCAGTCGCGCCAATGCTTCCACACGTCTCGATGTGCAGATGCATCACGGCAAAAAACGTGAGATCCGCCAGCTCTTCCTCGCGCTCGGTTTTCACGTCAAACGCCTCAAACGCTACCAGATCGGCGCTTTCCCGCTGAAAGGAATTCCTTTGCGGGCCGTAAAACCACTTTCTACGAAAGAAATCGCGCAACTGTTCAAAACGCCGCGCATCGCCGGCGCTTCTGCTCATTCAACCGATGCTCTCCATGATGATTAACCTGCGTCTCGCTCTCGCCCTCTGCGTCGCTTCGCCGCTCGTCGCCGCGCCGCTCACCAAGCCCACCGCCGTCCACACCCGGCCCGACGTCTCTTCGCCGGCTGTCACGGTTTTCTCCGCCGGCACCGAGCCCACTCCGGCCACCGGCGACACGCTTCCTGTTCCCGCAGGCTGGCTCGCCGTCGAGCTCAAGGGCCCGCATCAGGTTTATCTCCACGGCCGCGATCTCACCAAGAATCTCGATGTGAAACCCGGCGCCGAGTTTCGCACGCAGCCGAAAGCCGACGCGCCCGTACTCACGGCGTTCGAACCCGGCGACAACGCCACCATCACCGGCCTCAGCGGTCGCTGGACTCAGTTCAAGTTGGAGAAAACCGTCGTCGGCTATATCCAAATTTCGGATACAGCCTCCGCGGCGCCCGCTCCCGCAGCTCCGCAAGCCGTCGAGTCTGCCGCCGCGCCCGCGACGCCCTCCGTCGAAACCGCCCGCCCCGCTCCCCGCGCCGTCGGCGATGAAAGCGCCGCCTCGCTCCCGCGTTTGTTCAAAGGCCAACTCGTTCCTTCGCGCCGCGGCCTCATCGGTGGACGCCGTCCCTACGATTTTCAGCTCAATGACGATGCCGGCGAGCGCTACGCCTACCTCGACACCAGCCGCCTCCTGCTCACCGAGCAAATCGACAAATACGTCGATCGCACCGTCGTCGTTTACGGCACCGCGCGTCCTGTGCCCAACACGAAGGACATTGTGATCGTCGTCGAGAGCCTGCAGCTTCAATAATCACCCTCGCCCGCGGTAGCTCGCACCGTTGCGAAAACATTTTCGCGGGTGCCGCTTCCCCGGGCGCTCTTTTTCCCGCCATGGAATTAATCGACGGAAACAAAATCGCCGCGGACATCATCGCCGAACTCAAAACCGAAGTCGCCGCCATCAACGGCCGTAAACCTTGCATCGCGTTGGTGCGCGTGGGCGACGATCCCGCCTCGGTTTCTTACGTCACCAAGAAAGAGAAAACGTCCGCCGAGATCGGCATCGAGAGCCGCGTCATTCTTCCGCCGGTCACCATTTCGCAGGACGAACTTTTTACGCTGATCGATAAGCTCAACGCCGATCCCACCGTGGACGGCATCCTCGTCCAATCGCCATTGCCCAAGCACATCGACGAAGTCGCTGTTTTCCGCCGCGTCGCGCCGGAGAAAGACGTCGATGGTTTCAACACCCTCAACCTCGGCAAAGTCGCGCAGGAAGACGAAACCGGTTTCGTCGCGTGCACGCCCGCCGGCATCATGGAGCTGCTCGCGCGCAGCGGCACTGATTTGAAAGGCAAACACGTGGTCGTCCTCGGCCGCAGCCTCATCGTCGGAAAACCCGTCGCGCTGCTCGCCCTCCAGAAGAAAGCCGGCGCCAACGGCACCGTCACGATCTGCCACTCCGCCACCGCCAACCTCCCCGCGATCACACGTCAGGCCGATGTGCTCATCGCCGCGATCGGTCGCGCGGAGTTTGTGACGGCCGGCATGGTGAAACCCGGCGCGGTCATCATCGATGTCGGTATCAATCGCATTCCAGATTCGTCCAAAAAATCCGGCTTCCGCCTCGTCGGCGACGTGCAGTTCTCCACGGTTTCGCCGCTCGCCGCCAAGATCACGCCCGTCCCCGGCGGCGTCGGTCCCATGACGGTCGCCATGCTCATGAAGAACACCGTGAAGGCCTATCGCCTGGCCATGTCAGCGAAGTAACCGAACGCTTCGCACGTGTGCGCGCGCGAAAGCATCCTGGTTTTTCGCGAGCCGCACTTGCAGAGCCCAGACGCACCATCAGCTTCGTTCCATGAGTTCGCCCAAAATCCTGGTGGTCGACGACCAGCCCGTTAACGTCCAGCTCCTCAGACGAAAATTGGAGCGCGAGGGCATTCAGGTCTCCGCCGCGTACACGGGGCAAGAAGCGCTCGAGCTCGTCCGCCAAACCAAGCCCGATCTCATCCTTCTCGACGTTATGATGCCCGACATGGACGGCATCGACGTCTGCCAGCGCCTCCAGGAATCCGAAGACACCCGCTCGATTCCGGTCATCTTCATCACCGCGCGCACTTCGAAAGAAAGTAAACTCGAAGGCCTCGCCGTCGGCGCCGTCGATTACATCACCAAACCTATCGACCTCGACGAAACGCTCGCGCGCGTGCAGACGCAGCTCCGTTTCGTCGCGATCAATCGCGAGATGATCGATCTGCAGCGCCGCCTCCAGGAATCGCGGCGCGCCGCCACCGTCGGCGCCGTCACTCAAGGCATCGCGCACAATCTCAACAATCTCCTCGGCGTCGTCCTCGGCTACCTCGATCTCATCAAGGCGCATCCGCACAAAGCCGACTTCGTCAAAAAGAACGCCGAGCACGTCGAGGCCGCCGTCCAGCGCATCGTCAATATCATCAAACAACTCAGCACGCTCGTGGTGAAATCCCGCCCGCCGATGCTGAAGTTCAGCCTCCAACGTCTGATCGACGACGGCATTAATCGTTACCAAAACGATTTCAAAATCACCCAGCCTGTCATCGTAAACAACCCGCTCGGCGACCAGCTCGTGGAAACGCACGTCGAAATATTCGAAGACATCGTCGCCAAGCTCCTCATCAACGCGTGGGAAAGCTACGGCCACAAACCCGCCAACGAACGCCCCATCGAAATCACCACGCGTCTCGTCGACATGACCGACGGCGCCCAAGCGGTGGAAATCCGCATCGAAGATCGCGGCAACGGCATCTCCCCAAAAATCCGCGACACCATGTTCGAGCCGTTCGTGAGCACGAAAGAAACCGTTGGCGTCGGCATGGGCCTCACCGTCGCCCGCCACGCGCTTCGCAACCTCGGCGGCGAAATCAGCCTCGTGGACCGTCCCGGCGGCGGTTCCTCCACCATTCTCATTCATCCACTGGAAAAACGTATCCGAAAATCGGTTACAGAGCCTCCGTTCGCATGACCAAAATCGCCTTCATCGGCGCCGGTCGCATGGCTTCCGCCATCGTCTCCGGCCTCATTTCCCAACGCGTTTCCACGCCCGCCGAACTCGCCTGCCTCGGTGGTGACGACGACACCGCGCAAACACTTTCGCAGCGCACCGGCATTCGCGTGTGCCAGGATCTTCCAGAGCTGCTCGCCGACGCCGACCTCGTCGTCCTCGCCTTCAAACCGCAGCACCTCGCCTCGGCCGATCCGCGTTTCGCCGAGCTCACCGCCGGCAAGCTCATCCTCTCGATCCTCGCGGGAAAACCTTTGGCCGTGCTCGGACGCGTTTTCCCCCGCGCCCGCAACATCGTCCGCGCCATGCCCAACACACCCGGCCAAATTGGTTCCGGCATCACCGGTTGGTGCAGCCAATCGCCGCTCACGAGCGAGGACACCACGTTGGTTCAAAAACTCCTCTCCGCGCTCGGCCGTCACGTCGCCGTCGATGAATCGCAACTCGACGCCATCACCGCTGTCAGCGGCAGCGGCCCGGCTTATGTGTTTGAGTTCACCGCGGCGCTTCGCGAAGCCGCCGTCGCCGCCGGCCTCGATCCAAAAGCGGCGCACGAGCTCGCCCTCGCGACCGTGATCGGCTCCGCAAAACTCATGGAGCAAACCGGCACCGAACCCGAAGAACTGCGCAACCAAGTCACTTCGCCCCACGGCACGACTTACGCCGGATTGCAGGTGATGAAAGCGCGCGATTTCCGCGGCATTCTCCGCGACACTGTCGCCGCCGCGAAGATTCGCTCGGAAGAACTTTCGCGCGACTAAGCTCGGCGGACGTCGCACGAATTTTCCACAACCCGCTTGGCAACCGGCTGTAAAGCGGCCGATATGGTCTCATGAACGGGACCACGCCAGCTACCCCACAGACGCCTGAACAGGCGCGCACCGGTCGCGTTGTGGAATGGGACGCCCACAAGGGCTTTGGTTTTATCCACGACGGCACGAACCGCATTTATATCAACCGGCGCGACTTTCGCCCCAATCAAAAAGAACCCGCGCGCGGGGACACGCTTGAGTTCGTGATGGGCATCGATTTTTCCGGACGCGCCTGCGCGAAGCAGGCCGTCATCGTTGCATCCGTGGGACGGATACACGGCAAACAACTCGTGCTGCTGCTCGCGCTACTGATCGCGCCGGGCTTCGCATTGTACCGCCTGACCGCACATCTCAACGGCTTCCTGCTGACCTCCGCCGCGGTCGTGATCTCGGTCGCGACTTTCCTCGTTTACGCATGGGATAAACATCGCGCGCGCGTCGGCGGACGTCGCGTCGCGGAAAGCACGCTTCACCTCCTCTCGCTGCTCGGCGGATGGCCTGGTGCCTATCTGGCGCAATGCCGCTTGAACCATAAAACCGCGAAGACTGCGTTTCTCATCCTGTTCTGGTTCGCGGTGCTGATCCACCAATACGCCGCCATCGACTACGTGCTCGATTGGCGCATGTCCGACCAGATCGTCCAGCTCCTGCGCGGAAGCTCTTAAAACGAATCTCCCGCAAACACACTGCGGCGATCGGCGTATTCAAATTTCAACTACCGAGCGGCGCGCTTCTTGAATCGCTCCAAGAAAAAAGCCGGCCCCATGAAGGGCCGGCTTGGCGAAAGAGCTGTCAGTGATTCGGCCGTGTTCAGATGGCCGCGTCGCCACGCTCGTCGGTGCGGATGCGAACCGCTTCTTCGAGCGCGAGGACGAAGACCTTGCCGTCTCCGATTTTGCCCGTCTTGGCCGATTTCACGACCGTCTCGACGGTCTTCTGGACCATCTCGTCGGTGACAACGATCTCGAGTTTCACCTTCGGAAGGAAGTCCACCGTGTATTCGCTGCCACGGTAGATCTCCGTGTGGCCCTTCTGGCGACCAAAGCCTTTCACTTCGGTCACGGTCATGCCTTCGACACCGATTTCCGAGAGGGCGGCTTTCACCTCCTCGAGTTTGAACGGCTTGATCACTGCGATAATGAGTTTCATGGGAGTTCCTAAAGATTGATTGGTTTAGCCGATGTAGCCTTCTTCGCCGTGGTCGCCCACGTCGAGACCTGTTTGCTCCTTTTCCGGAGAAACCCGCAGGCCCGTGATGGCCTTGACGATGAAGGCGATGATGATCGTGGCGACGACGCTCCACACCGCGGTGACGGCGACCGCCTTGATCTGTTCGGCCACGAGGTTGACGCCCTCGGCCTTCAGGTCGGCGACGACGCTGTTGATCTTCTCGTCAGCGAAGACACCGGTCAGGATGGCACCCAAAGTACCGCCGACGCCGTGGACGCCGAAGGTATCGAGCGCGTCATCGTAGCCCAACTTCGGCTTGAGGTAGGCAACCGCGAGGAACGGGACCAAACCGCCGAGGAAACCGAAGATGATCGACGAACCGACCGAGACGAAGCCCGCGGCAGGCGTGATCGCGACCAGACCGCCGATGACACCAGAGCTGAAACCGAGGACGGAGGGCTTGCCCTTGAGGATCCATTCCGCGAAGCCCCAGGTGAGACCCGCGATGGCGGCCGCAAACGTCGTGGTGGCGAACGCATTGCCCGCGAGACCGTCAGCCGCACCAGCCGAACCGGCGTTGAAACCGTACCAACCCACCCAGAGCATGCCCGTGCCGACCGCGGTCAACACGATGCTATGCGGCGAGGGATGATCTTTGCCGTAGCCCTTGCGCTTGCCGAGGATGATACAGAGGACGAGCGCGGAGAAACCGGAGGTCATGTGCACCACGGTGCCGCCGGCGAAATCGATCGCCTTGATGGTAGTGGCGAGGAAACCGCCGCCCCATACCATGTGCGCGAAGGGGAAATACACCGCGAACAACCAGATCGTGACGAACAGCAGGACCGCGGAGAACTTCATGCGCTCAGCGACGGCACCGATGATGAGCGCGGGCGTGATGATCGCGAAGGTGAGTTGGAAGATCGCGAAGATGTTTTCCGACACCGTACCGAGCGTGCCCGGTTCGCCATCCACACCCGCGAAGAACGCTTTGCTCGTCCCGCCGATGAAGGCGTTGCCTTCCGAGAAGGCCAGACTGAAGCCGATCGCCCACCAGGCGATCGCCGCGATGCCGGCGATGCCGAAGATCTGCGCGAAGATGGAGAGGACGTTCTTCTTCTTGACGATGCCGCCGTAGAATAGCGCGAGGCCGGGCAGCGACATGAAGAGAACCAATGCTGAACTTGTCAGCATCCAGGCGTTGTCGCCGGAATCGACGCCGCCGGCGGTGGCAGCGGTTTCCAAGGCGGCGAGACGCTCCTCAATGGAGAGCGCCGCGGCAGGCGCTTCGGTTTGAGCCCAGGAGCCTCCCGCGGTGACGCAGGCGAGGAACAACCAGGCGAATAGACGGGTGTGTGTTATCAAATATCGGATCATGGCGATCCCCCTTTGAGCAACAACAATGCCATGAGGCGGATTCATACGTTCTTTGCTCAAAAAATCTGGTTTTCTCCTCTGAAAAAAATTTCTGCCACCGAGGGCTTTTACGCTCTTCCACGCGTCCAAATCGTCGTTCCGACCTCTTCCAAAAGCCAGCGTATCCACATTTTAACTACGCCAGAAGGCCCCTTTTTCCGCTCCAAACGGACCGCCGGCTCCTCCACGGCGCTCGCCTCTTCTCGCCCCTTTTTCCTGATACCCGACCACGCAGACACAAAAAAACCGGCGCCAATCGGCACCGGTTTTTGTAGTCGAAAGTGACTGCTGTTTTAGATGGCGGCTTCGCCGCGCTCGTCGGTACGGATGCGGACCGCTTCTTCCAACGCTACGACGAAGACCTTGCCGTCACCGATCTTGCCGGTTTTGGCCGAGCGAACGATCGTGTCGACGGTCTTGGCAGCGATGTCGTCGGACACCACCACCTCGATCTTCACCTTAGGAAGGAAGTCCACCGTGTACTCGCTGCCACGGTAGATCTCGGTGTGACCCTTCTGGCGTCCGAAGCCTTTCACCTCTGTAACAGTCATGCCCTCGATCCCAAGTTCGGAGAGAGCTTCTTTCACTTCCTCCAGCTTGAAGGGCTTGATGACGGCAATGATGAGTTTCATACGCAGATTAAGTTAAGGGTTCCGTTAAGTTGTAAGGTCCGCTTCCCCCGCGGTGCAAGCTCTGCGAGCTCTTTTCCCTCATTCACGGCCCAATAGTAGTTTTGTTTTCGGGTCCGTGTAGTGAAATTGGAATTACAGCCGATGGCGGCGACTCAGCTTGCGCGCTTCGCGCCACAACGCATCGGTCCTCGGCCACGTTTCGCGCGGCCCGTAACGGACGCGCTCCAACGAGGCCCGCACCGGCGCGATCGCCGTCTGATTCTCCACCTTCGCAAGCCGTCGCAACCAACGCCCCGCTTCGCGTCGCTCGGCGTCGCCATGACTGCTCCGCTTGCTGCGTAAACGCAGCCACGCGGCACGTCCCCAACGTCGCCAGCTCCACACCAACGCGATCACCGCCAACAACACGCCGATTGACGCGCTCATGCGATCCGCGCGCCACGGTTGCGAGAGCCACTCGCGCATGCCGGCGAGCCAGGTCTTCAGCGTCTCCTCCACTCGCCGTCCAAAATCCTGCACCGAGTTTTTGAGCGAACTCACCATCACGCGTTGATCGCGCTCGTCGAAATTCACGATGCGCCGATACCAAAACAGCCGCAGCCGATCCATCATCGCGGCCCAACCACCTTCTTCTTCGCGCACCGTTGCGCCTTCGAGGCCTTGTTCATCCGCGCGTCCGCGCTCACCCGTCGCAGCCATCGTCGGATCGACGCGCAACCAATACTCACGTCCGTCGAAAATCTCGCACCACGCATGCGCGTCGGAGTTGCGCACGATCACATAATCGCCGTTCCACACCCCGCCGACAAAGCCAGCCACGACCCGCGTCGGATGCCCTGCCACCCGCGCCAGCAACGCGAAACCTCCAGCGAAAAATTCGCAATGTCCTGGTTCGTTGGATACGAGCCAACGCACCAGCGGATCGCCCTCGCCCGGCGGTAGCTCGATGTTCAACGAATACCCGTGGCGCCGCCCCATCCACGCCTGCGCGCGCCGCGCAAACTCCTTCGCCGGCAATTCCACGCCTCCCGTGATCTCCTGCACCACGCGCCGCAAAATCGTCATGTCTGCAGGGCTCAGATTCACTTCCATCATCGTCGGCTGATTCGGATGACGCGCCCGACGCTCACTCTCGTTCAATCGCAACCACGAACCAAAGGTGCGATCGCGCAGCTCCGGAACACTCGCCATGCCATACACGCGAAACGCTTTCATCGAAACCGGATCGCGCGTCAGCTCGATCACGCGCAATCCCGTGCTCGACCGCAGATTTTGCGGCTCGGTCAAACGCAGCATGCGAAAGCCGCCGGTCAGCGGCAGAAATCGTCCCGCGCTTGGCTCGACATAAAACGTCCACTCCGCGCTGCCGCGTCTCGGTGGTTCAGCTCCGCGAACCTCGCGTGTCGTCACCGGCTTGTCGAAAGCGCTCGCTTTCAAGCCTGGGGACACGCGAAACGCCTGATCGCGATACTCGTCGAGCACCACCATGCGCCAATACACTTGCGCCGGCACTTGTGAGCGATCCGACACTTCCACGCGCATCGCCACGCTTTGATCGCGCAAGATGTCCGTCACATCGCCAAAGCGCAGCGTATCCGTGAAGCCGGAACTCGTTTTTCGCTTCAGCAATCCTTCGAGAAAAAGTCCCTGCCCAAGTTCAAACCGCGGGATCGCGAGAAATAACAGGCCGGAAATCACCGCGAGGCTCAGAAACAAAACCGCACCTGTCGCCACCACTCGCCACGCCGTGACCGCTCGCACACGCGCCGCCAGCGCGAACCAATCCACACGCTCGGCCCAGGTCGGTACGGTTTTCGTCGCGACGGGCGCTTCTCCCCCTTCCAGCGTCAGCGTCATCAAGAGCGCGAGCGCCAGCCCGGTCAGCATCATGATCTGAACCGCGAATCCGATCGAGTTCGTGAGCACGCCGCCGCTCACCACAAGGAACAAGCCGAGTACGATCAGCTGCAGTTCGTCGCGCCGCTTCCTGTAGTGGATAGCTCGATACGCGACCAACAGCGTCGCGACCTGCGTCATCGCTGGCATCCATTCGCCTTCGAGATAATACGCATGCACGCCCGCCGCCGCGATTCCGGGAAACGCCAGCCGATGCAACCAATCCGGCACTTGCGCAACCCATGCCGGACGCCACAGCGCGATCAGTATCAACATCGTCAATACACCGGGCAGCCACCAGCCGCCGATTTCGAGAAAGGTCTGCGCCCACAACGCCACCAACGCCACCGCTCCACCGAGCAGCCAGCGCAGTTGCCGGAGTTCGTCCGTCTTAAGCCGAGGCCGCTTTTTCTCCATCGACATACGCCGCTACGCCGCGCGCGCCTTCCGGCGCAAACGTCAGCAGATTTTTTCCATATATTCCCGCGAGTCGGTGACGCGCACGAATGCGTTTTTCTTCCGACGGCACCGGCGTCAGCAACGCGATGCGGTCAAGAAAGGCTTCAATATCCGCCAGTCGCCGCACAGGCATCGGCGCTTCGTCGTTGATGATGACCGCGGTGAGTCGGCCCGCGCGAAAAAAATCCTCCGCGAGCGTCGCCGCAAATCCGCACAACAACTCAAACTGCTCCGGTCGCGTCCAAATTTCCGCCGGCGTGCGCAGCCAAAGACCGTAACCGTCTTCGCCGTCCGCCGCTCGCTGCGTGACCATTGTGCGGCGCAGTCGCGCCGTCGCTTTCCAGTGAATCGATCGATGCGAATCTCCGCGTTCATAACGCCGGATCGCATGCAAATCCGCGCCGCTGCCCGCGCGCGACAACGGCCGTCCCGGACGCGCACGTTCCCACAATGCCGCGGAAAACCGCCGATATTCCACCGCCGCCGGCCACACGATGACGTCCTTCGTCAGCTCGACCGGAAATGTTTTACGCAAGAAACCAAAGGGAAACAGCGACCCCACCGCTTCGAGGCTCAATTGCTCCACGCCGCGTTTCGCGGGCCGCACCGTCCAGTCGAGCATCGCACTCATGCCCGGATCCAGCCGCACCGGCATCTCCAGCCGCTCGGCGCGCGTCGCACTCGTGCTGCGCAGCTCGAACCACAACGCATACGCCGGCAACACACGTTTGTCGTTACGCACTTCCAACGACACCGGATGCGCCAGCCCCGCGCGCAACGGCGGTTCGACGCGCCAGCGCCAGCGCACGCGCGAGAGATTCAACCACGACATCAACCCGCTCAGCAGCAGACACGCGAGCAGCAACGAGAGCGTGATGAACAAGATATTGTTACCCGAATTGTACGCGGCCAAACCCACCGCCAGCGCCAGCGCGATCAACACCGTGCCCGACGTCGTCAAACGCACACGTTGCCCACGTCGCGGAAACACCAAACTCCACAGAAGTCGCCGCCAGAAATGACGCGGGCCGCCCGGCGCGCGCGCCACGCCGCCCGGCTCAAAAAAGACATCCGCGTGACGCGTCTTCATGGGGAAATCTCAAGACCCACATTCCAAACGCCAAAGAAATCCCAAGCACTCAGCTCACGCACGCTAACAACTTCGCATCCGCGCCCACTGCGATTCGTCTCGTTCTTTAGCATTTGGATTTTGGCGTTTGGCGTTTCCGCCGGTGTGAACGACGCAGCCGTTCACACCGGCGGCGGAATGGTTCCCACGATGCGCTTGAGCGCGCCGATGATCACGCGACGTTCTTCCAAGGCATCCGATCCCGGACGCTGCAGCGCCAATCGATGCGCGAAGACCGGTGCGACCAACTCCGACACATCTTCAGGCACCACATAATCGCTTCCGCGCAACAGCGCTCTCGCTTGCGCCGCGCGCTTAAGCGCCAAGCCGCCTCGCACACTGATGCCTGTTTTAAATTCCGTCTCCGTGCGTGTCGCCGCGATGATCTTCAGCAAAAACTCGAGCACCGAATCCTCGACAAACACCCTGGCCGACAACGTCTGCAATCGCCGCACCTCCTCGCGTGTCGCCACCGGATTCAACTCGATCGCGTCGTACGCAGTGCGCGCCGTGCGGAGGATTTCCAATTCGTCATGACTTTTTGGATACCCCATGTGCAGCCGCATCAGGAAACGATCCATCTGGCTCTCCGGCAGCGGAAACGTGCCTTCGTAATCCACCGGATTTTGCGTTGCGACGACCATGAACGGTTCGCCGACCGCATGCGGTTCGCCATCGATCGTGACGCGACCGCGATCCATCACTTCGAGCAACGCCGATTGCGTCTTCGGCGTCGCGCGATTGATCTCATCGGCGAGCACCACATTCGCGAACACCGGACCTTTCTTAAAAACAAACTCGCGCACGTTCTCGTCGTAGATCGACACTCCCGTGACATCCGTCGGCAGCAGATCGCTGGTGAATTGAATCCGCGAAAACGCCGCGTCCATCGAGCGTGACAGCGCATACGCGAGCGTCGTTTTGCCCACACCCGGCATGTCCTCGACCAGCACATGACCGCCTGCGGCGAGACACGTCAGCACCAGGTCGATCACCTCGTCCTTGCCGCGGATCGTGCGTTGCATGTTCGCGCGCAACCGACCGAGCACTTCGCGAGCTTCCCCAGCGGCGCCGCTTGAAACAGATTCACTCATGCCCGCACCGTAGGCATCGCAACCCGCCCCGCAAACGAGATTTCCGTCAAGCCGATCGCACGCCTCGTTTTCCGAAAAAATTCACGCAGCGCCTCCCGGTCCTCGCGGAGACGTCGCGACAATCATTTCGTCGCGAGCGCTCACTTCGCCTGCAGCAGGCGCATCAGCGCGGAGAAATCTTCGTCGGCGTAGCCGGCTTGGGAGGCGGCGTGGAGGCAGCCGCGGACGGTGTCGAGCATCGGCATTTCCTCGCAACCGAGCATGCGCGTCGCGAGGCGCATATCCTTGAGCATGTGTTTCACCGAAAACTGCGGCGAAAAATCGTTCTCGCGCAGCTTCGGTTCCTTGAGCGCGACGAGGCCGGAATTGCTCACGTTCTTTTTGATAACGGTGAAAAAGGTGTCGTCGCTCACGCCGGCGTTGCGCGCGAAGCTCAGCGCTTCGCTCAATCCCTGCATTTGCACCGCGATGTTTAGATTCATAGCGAGCTTGATCGCGGTCGCCTGCCGATGTGTGCCGATGAAGAAACGCGTTTCCGACACGAGCGAGAGCAACGGCTCCAATTCCTTCGCGAGCGCCTCATCGCCCCCGAGGAAAAAGACCGTCTTCTTCTGCTCCGCCGCGGGTTTGCTACCGGTAAACGGCGCTTCGAGATAACGCGCACCGGTCTGCACCACTTGACGCAAAAAGCGCTCGCTGCTTTCGCCGTCGATCGTGCTCGACTGCACCACGACTTTTCCCGGACCGAGCGCAGGCTGAATCGCATCGAGCACCGATTGCACGGCAGGCGGATCGGCGACGACGATTTGAACGACATCCCCCGCCGCGGCGACTTCGCGCGCCGTCGATTTCCATTTCGGAAAATCCGGTTGCGGCGTGCGATTCCACGCCCCCGCCAGCACGCCCGCCGCGTCGTAATGCCGCGCCCAAACGCCGCCGATGATTCCCAGTCCGATGACTCCGATGGTTGTGGTCATGCGCGTAAACCAATCGCGATCGCGCCAAAAAAGAAAGCGCACTTCGCGAAATTTCCGGCTCGGGGACCGCGCCGAAGGCACCACTTCTTTCACCGATGCGTACGGATAAAAGCCGGCATACACCGGCCTGCAGCACGTGTGAGCGTGAATCCGCCCAGCCCCGTCCGCTCACCCTCACATCCGTGCACGCAAACGCGCCTCCGTGGTTGCTGACGCAAACCGCCATAATCTCCCGCCATGCGAGGCATGCCGAACATCGCGAAGTGCGTGCTCCGCGATGCCCGTGTATCCGTCGTTCAACTACGGCTGTTGCCGGCACCCCATTCGGCGAGTTCGGCGCCGATCCACGCGGTGACTTTCGACACACGCGTCATGGCTTCGATCAACTCGGGGATGTCGAGCGGCAGCGAGACGCCCGCGGTGCGCAGGACGGCCCACACCGGGTTTTGCGGATCGAGCAACGCATCGCGGATTTTTTTCGCGTGTGCCTCCTCGGTCGCGACGGCGGTCCAGGCGAGATGGTTGGCGAGGAAAACGCTGGCGACGACCGCGGCGGATTCGGGGTGCGCGATCCGATCGAGATCTTCGTGCGCGAGCACGGCATCGTGCAGCAAGGCCGGCGCGTGCACGGCTTCGATGCAAAGGAGCCCGGCTTCTTCGTGGGTCGCGCCAAACACACCTTGCTCGGCGCGGTGCGCGCCTTGCCCGCCTTCGTGAGCAAGCGTGAGCGCGATCGCGTACAAGCCCGGCTCGGCGATCGCGAAGAGCCATTTGCCCACATCATGCACAAAACCGGCGGAGCCCGGCAGATGTTCTTCGGGCAGACGCAGCATGCGACCGACTTCGTACGACAACACGCCGACCGACAGCGTGTGTTGCAACAGCATCGAGAGATCGAGCGGCGACGAAATGGCAGCGCCTTTGGCGATGCGCGCCGCGGCCACCAAAATCATCGAACGAAACACGCCGAGACGATCCACGGCCTGACGCAGTTCAAAATCGTCCGCCTCCTCCCCTTCGAGCGCGATGGGAGCTTCTTCCGGCGCGGGCGCGGAGCGACGCGACGCGATCTGCACAAACAGCGGCTGGAAGTTCGGCAGCGCACGGATCGCGTCCATTGTTTCTTCCAACGACGCGTTGGGCGCGCCCGCGATGAAGGTGCACGCGTCCACGATCTCGCGCAGCGGCGATTTCTGCACGAGTTCGCTGGCGAGACGCGCGAGTTCGCCTTTTTCGAAAAGTTCGTGGCGGGCGATGCGCGCGAAACCGCTGCCATAAGCCCACACGGGCGCCGGCGCGGTGCGGCGGCAAAACGCCGAGGCCTGCGAAGCGGCGGCGGGCGGCATCGCCGGGCCGGTGCGCACGGCCGGTTTTGGCTGAGCCGGCTCGGCGTCCGCCATTTCTTTGACGCGGATGTACTCCAGCGATCGCAGGCGCAGGATCAATTGCAGCGATTCGAGCGCGCGGAGGCCGCTTTGGATGACAGCGTTGTGGCGTGAACCGATGCCGCGGACGAGTCCTTCGGTCACGCTCTTGAGCACGAGCATGCCGAGCGCAGCGCCTTGATTATAGATTTGGAGCAGCGGCGTCTTGATCGCCTGTTCGTCGCGCTTCTGGGCGAAGGCCTCGCGGAGCTCCTGGATGTTTTTCTCCAGCACCGTGGCGGCGGCGCTGAGCGTGCTGTAGTAGTCGCTTTCGGAAATCTTCAACCGTGCGCACGCGGCTTCGGGGCGCTCGAGCAGACGGCCGGTCCAATCCGCGGCGGCGGCTTTGCGCAACTCGTCGAAAAGTACTTCCGCCTGATACGGCTTCACGAGCATGGCCTGCACGCCGAGCTCCACATACTTCATAATGGAGCTGCGTTCAGTGTGCGCGGTGTAAACCACCACGGGCAAGTTGGTGAACACCGGATCAGCGCGCAACCCTTGGAGAAACTCCCAGCCCCATTCTTTGCCGAGCTGGTTGTCGAGGATGACCAGATCGACCAGCGGATGCCGGCGAAGCTCCTCCCACGCGCGTGCCACATTTTCGGCCACAATGATCTCGTGACTGCGGCCCAGGATTTTTCCGAGGATGCGTTGGGAAAGTTTGTCGTCTTCTACGACCAGTACGGTGGCCATCGCGTGGTTAAGTGATTAGTAAAGGCGCCGCCGCCAAGTAGCGCGGCGTTTTGCGGGGAAATCAACGAAACGCTTCCGTTATTTTTTCGAGCGAAAAAATGACTTCGTCACGACTCCGCGTGCGCACGCCCCTCTGCGCGCGTGCGCGCAAGGCTCTGCAAACTAAACCTTGAAATCGCCCCATACGCCGCCTAACGGCTCGCCCCCACATGAAGTCTCTCATCATCGCGGAGAAGCCGTCGGTGGCGGCCGACCTTGCTCGCGCCCTCGGCAAAGTTCCCAAAAAAGGCGACCACTACGAAAACGACGAATACGTTATCGCGTCGGCGGTCGGCCATGTCGTGGAACTGCTGATGCCCGAAGACATCGACAAGAAAAAGTACGGCTTCTGGCGCCTGGAGACGCTGCCGATCATTCCCGAAAAATTTGAGCTCAAGCCCATCGCCGAATCCAAGGACCGGTTTGCGCTCCTCAAAAAGCTCCTCGCCCGCAAAGACATCGACCAGGTCATCAACGCCTGCGACGCCGGTCGCGAGGGTGAGCTCATTTTCGCCAATCTCTACCAGCTCTCGAAATCCAAGCTCCCGGTGAAACGCGCCTGGATGCAGACGATGACTCCCGAGGGCATCCGCGCGGCTTTTAAGAATCTCCGCACGGCCGAGGAAATGGCCGGTCTCGGCGACGCCGCCCGCTGCCGTTCCGAGTCCGACTGGCTCATCGGCATCAATGGCACCCGCGCGCTCACGAAGCGCATGTTTGGCTCCCGCGCCGGCAATGTCGCTTCGGTCGGTCGCGTGCAGACGCCCACCCTCGCCATCGTCGTCAACCGCGAGCTCGAGATCCGCAACTTCAAGCCCCGCGCTTACTGGCGCATCACCGCACAGTTCCAAGTCGCGCAAGGCACCTACGAGGGCGTTTACCAGCGTCCCAATTTCAAAAAAGCCGAAGGCGACGATCACGATCGCATCGATCGTCTCTGGGATCAGGCCACGGCCGAGGCCATCCTCGCCGCCTGCCAAGGCCAGCCGCCCGCGGATGTCACCGAGGAAAAAAAATCCTCCACGCAGGCGCCGCCGCGTCTGTACGACCTGACGACCTTGCAGCGCGAGGCCAACAACCGCTTCGGCCTCTCCGCCCGCCGCACGCTCCAGATCGCGCAAGCCCTCTACGAGCGCCACAAGATGATCACCTACCCGCGTACGGATTCTCGCGCGCTGCCGGAAGATTATATCCCCACCGTCCGCCAGACGCTCGGCGCGCTCGAAGGCGATCTCGCCGCCCACGCTGCCAAGGTTCTCGACCAAGGCTGGCTGCGCCCCAACAAACGCATCTTCAACAACGCGCAGATCTCCGACCACTTCGCCATCATCCCGACCGGTTCCGAAATGAAGAACCTCGATGAGATGGAGGCCAAGGTGTACGACATGATCGCGCGCCGCTTCGTGGCGGTGTTCCACCCCGCCGCCGAATTCGACGTCACCACGCGCATCAGCACGGTCGGCGGGGCCCATCAGTTCAAAACCGAAGGCAAAGTCCTCACCTCCGCCGGCTGGCTCGCGGTTTATGGCAAGTCCACGCTCGACGACGACGCCGCTTCGGGCGGCAAATCCCTGCCCGCGCTCACCGCCGACGACGGCTCGCCCGCCAAAGCCCGCACGCTTTCCGCCGATCTCCACGCCGAGTTCACCAAACCACCGCCGCGCTACACCGAAGCCACGCTCCTTTCCGCCATGGAAGGCGCCGGCAAACTTGTGGACGACGAAGAACTCGCCGAAGCGATGAAAGAGCGCGGCCTCGGTACGCCCGCCACCCGCGCCGACATCATCGACGGCCTCATCAATCAAAAATACCTCGAGCGTCAGCAGCGCGAACTCGCGCCCACCCCCAAGGCCGAGTCGCTCCTCGAATTCCTCTCCGCCGTCAAAACCGAGGCGCTCACCAAGCCCGACATGACCGGCGAATGGGAACGCAAACTCCGCCTCATGGAGCAGGGCAAATATTCGCGCCCGCAGTTCATGGAGGAAATCGTCGAGGTCACCAAAGGCATCGTCGAACGCACGAAGAGCTTCGAAGAAGACGACTCCAATTCCCGCGTCACCGACATCATCTCGCCGACCGACGGCAAGCCGATGCTCGAAACCCTGCGCGCCTACAAATCCCAGGACGGCGCCCTCGCCATCTATAAAGTCGTCACCGGCCGCAAACTCGAAGAAGCCGAGATCCGCGAGCTCGTCGCCGCCGGCGAAATCGGCCCGCTCGATGGTTTCGTCTCGCCGCGCACCGGCAACCGTTTCCCCGCCAAACTGCGCCTCGTCGACGACCCGAAAAACGAGGGCAAGCGCAAGGTGGAGCTCGATTTCGGCAACAAGTTCGAGCTCGGCGAGCTCACGCCTTTCTGGACCGACCCGCAAACCGGCGCCGAACTCTGCGAAGCGCCCACCAGCTACGTGCTCCGCGAACGCGATCCCGAAGCCGAAGGCGGTTGGAAACAGACTTTCAGCGTCGGTCGCCTGATGTGCCAAAAAACCGTCACGCCCGAACACGCCATCCAGCTCGTCGAAAAAGGAAAAACCGAGCTCATCCAAGGTTTCATCTCGAAACGCGGCCGCCCCTTCGACGCCTTCCTCGTCCGCAACGGCGCCCGCATCTCCTGGGAATTCCCTCCCCGCGCGCCGAAAGTCGGCAAGGACGGCAAAGTCAAGGAGCGCAAAGCCAAGCCCCCGCTCGATCTTTCGAAGGCGAAAAAACTCGGCGTGAGCAAAGCGCACGAGGCCGATCTCTACGAAACCGACGACGCGTACATCGTCGCCAAACCCGGCGCCGAAAACGCCCTGCGCACGGTGTTCGAATTAAAGAAAACGCTGCTCGGAAAAGAAATCCCCGCGAGCGAAGTCCAACAGCTCCTCGACGACGGCAAAACCAACCTGATCGAAGGTTTCGTATCGAAACGCGGCGCCAACTTCAGCGCCTACCTCGTCCTCTCCAAAGACAAAAAGAAAGCCGACTTCGAATTCCCGCCGCGGTGAGGAAATAGCAGGGCATCCATATTTGTCCTAAAGAATATTTATTTCAGCCGATGGCTGAGCCATGAAACTGAAAGCTTTCGTGGCCGCCTTGGTGCTCGCGCCAATCTTCATTTACGCCGCTAGTCCGGTCAGCAGTCCAGCGACCGAACCCGCTCCAGTTTCTCCTTCGGCCTATACGTATGGCCAATGTCAGGCTATCGCCAAATCCACGGGGCAACGTTGTAAGCGTGGTGTTAGCAACGCCGGAGACCGCTTTTGTTTTCAGCATAAATGAGATGAAAACGGGACCAACCAAACTTCTATTTTCATTCCTGTTGTTCTTCGGCTTTGCTGCGGCTCAAACCGTAGAGGAAATTCCATTCGATGTGGTTTTCCCTCCAGAGGCACAGGCCAAAATGGGGCTCACAAAACTATCGGATTCCGAGAAGGAATCTTTGAGGCTCTATTTTGTTAGCCACATGGGATCGATGTATCGAGCTGGTATCGCAAAAGCAGCAACCCAGGATACACGAGCACCGCTAGCACCGAAAGCTCCAGGCTATTCGTCTCTCGGCGAGGAGCATGCTATTAAAGAAAACATAGATCGTGGCTCAATGATACTCCTCGACGATGGATCACTTTGGGAAGTTGATCCACTTGAACGTTTGGACGCCTCTCTTTGGTTAAAGCTCTCCTCAGTACGTGTTCTCGAGTCTCAAAAGGGATCCATAGGCTACCCCTATATTTTAATTAACACGGACGATGGGGAGAAAGCGCACGCAAAGTTCATGGGCAAAAAGGCCCGATTTTGAAAAGGGGAGAAAAAGGGTCGAACTTTGCACTTTGTCATCGCTGATCATCGATAGCCGACTGCAACCAGCAGACGCTTGCGGTATCGGGTGGACCGCATCGTCCCGGCGAAAAGGGGAGAAAAAGGGTCGAACTTTGCACTTTGTCATCGCTGATCATCGATAGCCGACTGCAACCAGCAGACGCTTGCGGTATCGGGTGGACCGCATCGTCCCGGCGCGTTTTTCATGTCTGCCCGCTTTCGATCCCCATGTAGGGCCGCACCTCTGGTGCGTGCCGGACCGCGATGCCGTCGGAGGCGTGGACCAGAGGTCCAGCCCTACAAAGCAAAAGCAGCCCAATCCACCCGCCCCAGCGGCCATTGAGGCCACAGAGAAGGAGTCCCTTGGAATGAG
>CALFXL010000071.1 GCA_937958045.1 uncultured Opitutaceae bacterium
GAAACGCTGCCCAACACCCGCGCATCCCTCGAACAACTCTCCCAGCGTTACCCCGCCGCGACGCACAGGAAGCGCGGCTTCCTTCGAGAATCGCTCAGAAAAACATCGCTTCGCCGAGCGTCGCTTCGGGACTGAGCAGACTCACGGCCGCGCCCAACGACACGTTTTCGCCACCGAGGTTGGCGTCGAAGTGCGCGGTGTTTTGCGAGAGGTCGCCCTTCCACGTGAAGCTGCGTCCGTCCGTGTATTCAAAAATCAATACACACGCGCGTTCGCCGAGCTCGGCGCTCTTTTCGTTTTGATAAACCACTTGGTCGGTCGCGCCGCATTCGTTCAGACGATCCTTCGCCCAGCCGAGCAGCACGCGTCCTTCCGCGGACATCTTCGCGCCATAACGCACCGTCACACGCGCGAGGTTTTGCGCGAGCGTGTTCGGCTCATACGCGCTGAGGAATTGTCCGATCGTCTGACGCACCGGCAACAGGCGCGCGTACACAAGATCGCGCACCGCGTCGGGCTTCGGCCATGGAAACGACGCCGCGCGTTCTTCGACCACCGCGGTGTCGAACATCACCCGTTTCGAACGACGCAGCAGGTACTGATAATCGTTCAGTCGCGTGCTCGATGAAAAGGCGTGCGCCCAATAATACAGCGGCAGATCCGTGCTCAGACAGACCGACACTTGATCTTCCAAAAACTGACGCGCCGCCTGCGGATAGCTGAGCATCACGAATTCGCAGCATCGCGTGTCACCCTTGGATTTTCCCAAGTGACACTCGCCATAAATTTTCGCGCGCATGTCCGTCGAATTGTCGTCGAGCGGCAACGGACAAAGCACGACCACGCGGCAGGGATAACGTTTCGAAAAACGAACGGTCGTTTGAAACTGCTCCTGCGCGTCCGCGACGGTGGTGCCGTAGCCGAGGTGCAGCACGAGATTCACCTGTGTGGCTTTGCCCAACTCCGCCTCGGGCGCCGGCAGGCCCTTCTCGGACGTTTCGCGCCACATCTTGTCGAGGCTTTTGGAAATGGCCCCGACCGGCACTTCGATTCCCGGCAAGGCGTTAAAAACAGCAGACATTGTTTAAAAAGTACCAGGTGTCAGGTGACCAAGTGCCAAGTCGTCGGAAACAGATTCTTCAGCAGTGCTGACATCTTGTTACTTGCTCCTTGGTGCTTGGAACTTCGCACGGCGACTGTCGCGCGTCACGGTTGTCTCCACGTGTGCTTGCTGGCGGCGAGCAAGGCGTCGGCGTTGGCCGGGCCCCATGAACCGACGGGATAGCTGTCCATCCCTTCGCGTCCGGCGGCGGCCCAGGCTTCGAGCACGGGCGTGTAGAGTTGCCACGAGGTCTCCGCCTCGTCGCCGCGGATGAACAACGTGCCGTCACCGACCATCGCGTCGAGGACGAGACGTTCGTAGGCCTCCGGTGTGTTCGAGCCGTAGGTTGTGCTGTAGCGGAAATTCATCTTCACCGGCTGCGTGCGCGTTTCGAGGCCGGGGACTTTTCCGTTCAAGATCATGCTCAGGCCTTCGTCGGGCTGGATCTGAAACGCGAGCGTGTTGGGCGCGAGGTTGTAGCGATCGCTCTCGGCAAACAACGTGCCGGGCGGGCGCTTGAACTGGATCGCGATTTCCGTGACGCGGCGCGCCATGCGTTTGCCGGAGCGCAGGTAGAACGGCACGCCTTGCCAACGCCAGTTATTGATCGAGAGACGGATCGCCGCGTACGTCTCCGTGCGCGACTGCGGGTGGATGCCTTCTTCTTCGAGATAACCTTTGGCCAGCTTGCCCCCGACCATGCCCGTCGAATACTGCGCGCGCGCCACATCGCCGCCCGGACCGAGCCGCAGCGGTTGGATGGCTTTCAAAACCTTCACTTTCTCATCGCGCACCGACTCCGCATCCAACGATCCCGGCGGTTCCATCGCGGTGAGCGCGAGAAGCTGCATCGTGTGGTTCTGGATCATGTCGCGGAGCGCGCCGCTCTGTTCATAATAACCGCCGCGCGACCCCACGCCGACTTCTTCCGCCACGGTGATCTGCACGTGATCGATGAAGTTGCGGTTCCACAGCGGTTCGAAAATCGAATTGGCGAAACGCTGCACGAGCATGTCCTGCACCGTCTCTTTGCCGAGGTAGTGATCGATGCGATACACCTGATGCTCCTCGAGCACGGAACGCACGGTGGCGTTGAGCTCGCGCGCGGATTTGAGATCCTTGCCGAAGGGTTTTTCGATGATGACCTTCGAATGATGCGGCTGGCCGAGATATTTCGAGGCGAGTCCGCTCGCGCCGAGGTTGAGCAGAATCGGCGCAAACACCGACGGCGGTGTGGAGATGTAGAAAAGGGTCTGCACCTCCCGGCCGATTTTCTTTTCGATCGCAGCGATGTGCTGGGCGAGCCGGTCAAACGCTTCGCGCTCGTCGTATCCACCCGCCACATACGAGGCGTTCTTCGCCACGCGCGCCCAGACGTCTTGATTCAATTCGCGGCGCGAAAACTCCTTGATGGCGTCCGTCGCCAGATTGCGAAACTCGTCATCCGGGATCGGTTTGCGGCCATAACCGACGAGGAAGAAATCTGCCGGCAGCAGATTATCGTACGCGAGATTGTACACCGCGGGGATCAGCTTACGGGCGGTCAAATCGCCGGAAGCGCCAAAAATGACGACCACCGTAGGCGGTGCGCCGCGATGCTTGCTCAATCCCTGAAGAAACGGGTGACGTTGAGTTTCTGCCATGGAGGGCGAATTTGTCGGCAGCCGCCGATGGGGATGCAAGCGGTTAATCATGGCCATTCGCCTGACTTTTTCAGCCAGTCAATGAGTGGCGTTCATGATTGCGCGGCCAACGCGTCGAGCGCGAAACGCCTGTCACCAACGCAATCCGCGCGGCCAGAGCGGCACGTTTTCGAAATGCGCGACGCTCATCCGGCCGTCCGCATGCCACGCCACTTCCACCACATCGAATCGCACCGTCGCCGGTCGTCGTGCGCCGAGTCCGCGCAAATAAACCGACACCGCCCGCCGCAACGCCCGCTTCTTGCGCGCGTCCACCGCATGATAACCGCCGACCAACGCGCCGGCCGCACGCGTCTTGACTTCGACAAACACCAAAACGTCGTCGCCGTCGCGGCACACCAAATCGATCTCGTCGCGCCGATCACGCGGACTCCGCCAGTTGCGCGCGATCACGCGCCAGCCGGGCTTAGATAACAAAAACTTCTCCGCCGCGCGCTCACCATCAGCTCCGCGCGCCTGACGTTCATCGCGCGTCCGCCAACGTCGCCACCACGCCTGCAATTTCTCCCACATCCTCGCCTCACGTCGCCGCACTCCGCCAAGCGCCGCAAGTCTCTTATTTACCGGCGACGCCAGCGGCCGTCGGCAGAGCCGAACAGCATTTGACCACGCGCAGCGCGAATATCCGCGTGATCCTTCAGACCTGTTTCCGCATTCTTCATCCCTGATTCTTAATTCACTTTCCGCGCACACGCCGCGTGATGGCTGCGCCTTCGATTTCCAGCGTCACCGGCAACCGCTCCGGTCGCAGAAAAAACACCAGCGCAACGGGACGGTTTTCCAGAAAACGCCACGGCAACGCTGCGCGACCATAGAACGCCATAGTGAAATTCTCCGCCGCTTCCGCGTAGCTCATCCACGCCTGCCCGGCCTCACGTCGCGGCCAGACTTGGTATAGGTTTCCATTCTCGGTTCGGAAATACACATCGAACCAGAGATTCGCCATCCCCTGCCCGCTCGCGAGGCGATGACGAAACTCCAACAACATGCCCGGCTCGAATCGGAAGTCCTCGGGCAACGGCAATTCTACCATCGCCGGACGTGCAGGCTCGGCCGGCAGCGACGCCACTTCGATCAACCAATGCTCGCCATCTTCACGCACGCCCGTGCCCACGGTCGTGAGCCAGCGTCCATTTTGCTCAAGCGCCGGTTCCTCCGCTGCGCGCGAACGCGTTTGCAAGCGCACCATACGCGCCTCCACCGCGTACTGATCGAAGGCAAAGCCCGTCACGATTTCCCGCTGCAGCGTCGCCGGATCCGGCCAGAGCCCCGTCACCAACTGCGCGTGCATCCGTTTTTTGGATACAAACCGGGTTTCGCTGCGCGTGTGTCGAAACAACGCCCGGTCCACGTTCACACGCACCGGCACGACCACGCGCTCGCCCGAGGCGAGTTCGAGGGAAACCGCCGTCTCGCCGTTGTGGCTCAATCCCGTGCCAAGCTCCAAGTCGCCGGTCAGCGTCTCCTGCGAAAAATTGTACACCACCACCTCGCCCCAGCCGGCGGCACGCCCATCGAGCGCGATGTTTTGCGCGAAGTAACCGGTGAAACGCTTTGCCTGTCGCAGTCCGTCGCGCGCGATGAAATCCAACGCCACCTCCGCATCGCCGCTCACAGGCATCGTCCAAACATCCGCTGTTTTTCGTCCGAGACCACGCAGCACGACCTCCGCCGCCGGCGTCGTGCTCAGCGTTTCCTCCGCTTCCGTCAACAAACCGAATTCATATCTCCCCTGCTCTCGATACGGCACCCACACAAACGCCAGCGCCGCCGACACCTTTAGCTTCCGCCATTGCGCGCTCACCGACTCAAACCAACGCGCCTGCCGTTCACGGCCTTCACGTCCGTCGGACGTCATCAAGGAGCCGTAACCATACTCCGTGATCGCCACGTTTTTGTTTTCACTGCGCCCTTCTCCATCGCTCGCGTGTTTCTCCACCGCGTCGTGGAATTGTGAATACACGCCCGCCGCATCCTCCGCGTAACCGTAACAATGGAAATTGATCGCATCGGTCGCCGCGCCGAGACCGTTTTCCACAAGCGCTTCAAAATACGGCCCTGGCGGAAGCGCCATCGGCGGCATCCAGATTTGCGGCGTGCTGCGTCCGCGAGCGCCGGCGAGCAATCCCGCACGACATGCTTTCAGGTAGGCGATCGTCGTTTCCGGATTTTCGTCGGAAAACGAAATATCCGGTTCATTTCCGATCTCCCACGCGTCCACGTCATCGGCGAATTGTTCGCCCAACGTCTGCGCCAGCCGTCGCACTTCGCGCAGATCCAACGCCACGCGTCGCCCCCCTGCTTCGCGCGTTCCTGAGGCCCATGCGCGTTGTTCCCACTCGATCAATGCGCACACGCGCCACCCACGCGCTCGCAGTTCGCGCAACGCCGCACGTTCAGCGTCGATCGCCTCCCGACTCTTGAGCGCGGACAGCCCGCGAATCCGCACCCACGCCCCCTCCGCCTGCACAGGCGGGAGCGCGTCGATCGTTTGCAAGAAGCGCGACGCGGTATCCCCGGCGTCGATACCCGCCATCGCGGCTATCGTCAGCGCAAACAAACCGGCCCAATGCCTGCAGCATCGGCCTAAAGTGGATGACGCGCGGAGCCGTTTCACGGTGGTGAACGAAAAGATCTTGTGATCGGTGGCCAGCGGATAAACGCCGCATCTCATTTCTTTTCAATTACCTCGCCCTCACAGCACGTCCCGGCATTTTCACTTTGCTCCACGGTTTTCGCGATATTCCCTGACTCGCCCATGGCCGAATCGCCAACCTACACGCGCACCCAGTATCTCTTGCTCACCATCTTGTTGATCGGCGACGTGGTCTTCTGCTTCGCCGGTCTCTCGCTGGGTTACTGGCTGCGCTTCGAAACGCCGCTTCGCCAGATCGCCTTCGAGCCGCAAGCCTCGCACACCTACGCCTCCTATCTTCCGCTGCTGCTGCTCGGCACCGCGTTTTTCATCGGCGCATGCGCCCATCTCCGCCTCTACAACGCGCGCATGCTGCTGCGCTCCGGCGATGCGCGCGCGATCATTTTTCGCGGCATCTTTTTTTGGTTCCTCGCCTTTCTCAGCACTTCGCTCGTGCTGAAATTTCAGCCGCCGATCTCCCGCTTGTTCGTCACCGCATCCACGTTGTCGACGCTGGTGATCCTCGTGGCTTGGCGTGAGCTTTTTAACGTGTGGCTGCACAACAGCCGGCTCCGCGAACAAATCGCACAACGCGTGGCGGTTGTCGGTTGGACCCAAGATGCCGCCGAGATCGTCACGGCCATCACCAACGACCGCTATCATCCGTACGACATCATCGGTCTCATCGCGACCAACTCGCCTTCCAGCGCAGCCGATGCGCCCACGCTGCCTTTCCTCGGGCACATCGATCGACTCGAAAAAGCGATCGCGATTCACCGTCCAGACATCGTCATCATCGCCGATCTCAATCTCACCAAGGAACAGCTCATGGCGGCCGCGGCGAAATGCGAACGCGGCTACGCGGCGCTCAAGGTCATCCCGTCGTTTTTCCAGATCTTCATTTCCAACCTGCGCCTGCAAAACATCTCGGGCGTCCCCATCCTCGGTGTGGAAGAACTGCCGATTCGCGCCCTCGGCAATAGCCTCCTCAAACGCGCGATGGACATCGTAGGCGCAACCGTGGGCCTCGTGCTCAGTCTGCCGGTGATCGCCGTGCTCGCGTTGCTCATCAAACGCGAGTCGCCCAAAGGGCCGATCTTTTTCCGCCAGGAGCGCGTCGGCGCCGGACACCGTCCCTTCACGCTCTACAAGCTCCGCAGCATGATCCCCGGCGCGGATCGCGCGGATGACGAATCGCAAAGCACGATACCCGGCGACCTTCGTTTGCTGCGCATCGGCGCGTTCATGCGCCGATGGAACCTCGATGAGCTGCCGCAGTTCTGGAACGTGCTCCGCGGCGAGATGAGCCTGGTCGGTCCGCGCCCCGAACGTCCGTTTCACGTCGAGCAACTTTCTCGCGAGATTCCGCACTATCTTCCACGCCATCTGGCCAAGCCCGGCATGACGGGATGGGCGCAAGTGAACGGCCTGCGCGGCAACACCTCGCTCGCCGAGCGCATCAAATACGATCTTTTCTATATAGAGAAATGGTCGATTTGGTTCGATATACAGATTCTGCTGCTCACTTTTGTCCGCCGCGACAACGCGTATTAAATTTCTTCGCGAACCCGGGATATTCTCCGACTTTATATTAAGGGTTTCCATTACACGCCCGTTTGCGGGTGGGATACACGCGTGTTGAAGCGCAGCGGACACGCCGCGTTTCCCCTCTGAAGCAGACGATTTGCTCCGTCGTGACAGTGTTACGCGTGAGTAACCTTTCATCTTGTCGTGCAGCGCCGTGCGCAAGGTCGCGCAGATAGCACGATGCTACATTTCATATATGCGGGAACCGTCCGGAAGCATCGATGTCCGCTGCGCCGATTCATCCATCATGTCGCTTCCGATACTCAACCTCATCGCAGTTTGCAGTCATTATACAGACATGGCTCGTCGTCGCGCGGAGGATTGTTCGGAAGTGGCATCAATCGTGCGTGAACCAGCAGTGACATCGAAACCTGTATGAACTTTCTGCATACAATCTCGCCGGAGGTCGGAGGAAGAACCCCTCTTCGCGCCGTTGGTTTCGTTGCCATGCCCCACCGAGACGCTCGCCCGGGTTGTTGTAGTGCGAGCACGAATACGTTGATCATACATGAGGGCATCTACCGCATCGCTTCCCGACGGCCTGCCGTCAGGAAATCTTCCTCAGTCCGCCGCCGCCGCAGTAGCTGCGGACTCCTTGCCGCCGTTTTCACTTAATGCAGAATCCACCGAACGCATAAATCGGCCGAGGGAGCGCGCCTACCGCATCAGCTCCGTTCTGCTGCTCGGCGACTGGGTACTCGCATTCAGCGCGATCTTCATCGCCCTGAATTTTCGCGAGTGGCAGCGCGAAGGCTCCGAGGAATTCTGGACCAGTTACTCCGCATCCGCGCTCACACTCTTCGCCTGGAGCGGAATCAGCAGTTTATTCTATGCATGGACCATGCTCGTGCTGCGAACGTACGAGGTGAACAACCTCTACCGCATGCAGCGGTGGGCGCGAAATCATATCAAGGCCGTCGTTATCTGGTCGATCGTGGCCTGGGCCTGCGTCGGACTTTTCCGGCTCGAGCCGTTTTCACCGCGCGTAGGCATTGTATATTCAATCGTCACACTCACGGGTGTCCTGGCCCTCTGGCGGTTGTTCTCGTTTGTATTTCTTATCAACCCCGCCGTTCGCGATGCCGCCGCGTCGCGCGTGCTCGTCATCGGCTGGAATCAAAACGCCGCCCACCTCCGAAAATCCATTCGCGGCGATCTGGCGGAACTGAGCGAAATCATCGGCTGCGTGCCGATGCCAGGCGGACGTTTCCAACGGCAACCACCCTCCGACCTCGCCGTGCTTGGCGACTACTCGTCACTTCCGTCGATTATACAGCAAAACCAGATCGACTCCGTATTGCTTGCGGAAGTCTCCTGCCCCTCGGCGGAAATCCAGGCGTTGATCCGCTTCTGTCAGCGCGAGCTCCTCGGGTTCAAAATGATTCCCGAGTATTTTCCGGCGCTAAACTCCGGTCTCCAGGTGCAAACACTCAGCGGCGTTCCGCTTCTGGGCGTCACCCAACTTCCGCTCGATCGAACGGTGAATCGCGTCATCAAGCGCGGCATCGATATCGTCGGCTCGATCATCGGCCTGGCGATTTCATCCCTCATCGTACCGTGGTTTTGCCTCCTGGTTTATATAGAATCGCCCGGGCCTGTTATTTATAGGCAAAAGCGCACCAGCCGCGGCGGTCGTTCGTTTTATATTTATAAAATCCGGAGCATGCGGCTCGATGCCGAATCAAAATCCGGGGCCGTCTGGTGCAAGGCGCAGGACAATCGCCGCCTCAAGATTGGGACTTTCATGCGGAAAACGAACATCGATGAACTTCCTCAATTTTGGAATGTGCTGAAAGGCGATATGAGCCTGGTCGGCCCGCGTCCCGAGCGCCCGGAGTTGATCGCACGTTTTAAGAACGAAATCCCCAACTATAACGCGCGGCACGAAGTTCGCGCCGGTCTCACCGGCTGGGCGCAGATCAAAGGTCTGCGCGGCGACACCGATCTTCGGCAACGCATCGAAGCCGATCTCTACTACCTCGAAAACTGGAGCGTTTTTCTCGATATCTACTGCATCATCGCGACGTTCTTCAAAGTGAAGAACGCCCATTGACCCGGAGGTGACCATGGCGTTTTCTCATCATCCGGCGCCCCGCTCCCCGCGGTGCCTCTCTCGCTCCGCGCTCATCGCCGCCTTAGCCTCCGCGACAACGCTCCAAGCCGCACTTTGGGAATCTCCCGGCTGGGCGCTGGTCGGCTCCGCCGAGGCCGGCGGAGGTTATGACAGCAATCTTTACGCGCGGGCCGATGGCGATGAGGACTCCTTTGTTTACGCCATTCCCACGCTGCGACTTTTCCGCCGCGCGTCGCTCACGCAGTTCGAGGTGCGCACGCAGCTTCACGCCACCAAGTTTTTCCAGGAGACAACCGAGGATTCCTACGATCCGTCCTTATATATTGGATACGCGTATCCATTTACCGAGGACACGCTCGCCGCGCAGGAGATAAACGCCGCTTTCGTTCAATCCAGCCATGCCAACGCCGATGTCGGCGGGCGTCTCGAACAGCGCGAGTCGAGTCTCAGCTGGGAAGGAAATATCTCGCCCACCGGGAAATCCGTCTGGCGCGGTCGCGCGGGCTGGCAGCGTTTCGATTACGCCGAGGACAACTACAACACCAACGAAACCTTCACTGCCGGCATCGCTTATCTTCTCGCTCCGCACGAGCTGCTGCAATTGGGCGCCGGCTACGGTTTCGACTTCAGCACATCGACGCCACAACTGGACGCGCCTAAAACGGAAAGCCTCCAACACTCGTTCACGCTTCGCGGCCGCGGCTCGTTTTCCTCGAAGCTCACGGGGCTTTTCTACGTCGGTTTCGCGACGATCGACTACTCCGGCGCGCAGGACCGATCCGATCGCGATGTCATCGCGGGCGCCCGTCTTGAGTGGGCCGCACGCGAACGTCTCCTGCTCGGTTCGCAGCTCGATCGCAAATCGTACTTCTCGCCCGGCGGCGACGCCGTCACGCGCACCACGTTTCTGGTCGATGCCGCGCAACAACTCGCGGGCGGCTTCACCCTCCGGGTCGGTACGCAATTCGATTACTCCGATCACCGCGGCGTCACCTATGTGCGCAACGATTTCCGCGCCGGTGTGACCGGCGGCATCGAATACGCCTTCACCGACCGTTTCTCCGCCTCGCTCACGGGCAGCTGGGCCACGCAAACATCGGACATCGATCTCTACGAATTTGACCGCACCACCGCCACCGGCCGCGTGCTCCTCCGCTTTTAAACGTCATTCGCTTCCCATGAAAAAATTCTTACTGGTCCTTCTCGTCGCGCCGTTGGCGGCCTTCGCCAACACCACGGACGACGCCCAAAACGCGACTTTGGCGCGCGAATTTTCACCGGCTTCAACAGCCAGTCCGGACTACCGGATCTCGCCGCGCGATCTCGTCCAGTTTCAGGTTTTCAACCAACCCGACATGACCATCGCGCAACGCGTCTCCGCCAATGGAGAACTTCGCCTGCCGCTGCTCGGCACCTACGCGATCGCCGGCCGCACCTTGCGCGAAGCGGAAGACGAGCTCGAAAAGCTCTACCGTTCGCGCGGTTTCTTCGTGTCGCCGCAAGTGATCCTCTCCGTCGAGGAATACGGCGAGCGCTACGTCTCGATTCTCGGTCAGGTGAAAAACCCCGAGCGCATCCCGCTTTCCGTCGAGACCAAGTCGATCGGCATTCTTCAAGCTATCACGCAGTCCGGGGGTTTCACGCGTGTGGCCCGCACCGATCAGGTGCAAGTGCTGCGTGTCAGCCCCGAGGGCCGCGAGGAACGCCTCGTGGTCAATGTTGACGACCTCCTCCGACCAGGCCGGTCGAGTGTATCAGAATTTCAACTACAATCTGGCGACATCGTGTTCGTGCCCGAACGCGTTTTTTGAACCAACGCCATCCCTTTCCCATCATGAACTCTTCCGACTCACCTCAGCTGCCTCCCTCGCGTTTCAACGCCTATGATGGGAACACCGCTGGCTTCAACGGCACCGCGCATCCGCTCGCCAACGGCTCCACGCCGCCGTTGCTCGTGCAGGGCATTCAGACGCGCGCGCAATCGCCGCGCGACGATCTTTCGCTCTCCACGATCCGTCCCGTCGTCCTGATGGTCCTGGCGCAAATCCGCGCACGTTGGTGGGCGGGTTTGCTCGCAGCCGCGGTGATCGCCGGCGGTCTCGGCTGGCTCGCGTTTCGCAATCCTCCGGAATACACCGCAAGCGCCAGCATCGTCGCCCAGAGTCCGCTCGATAAGATTCTCTCGATCAACGAAACCGCGCCGACACCTCCCGATCAACAGCGTCAGGAGAGCAACATGCGAAATCACCTCACGGTGATGAACAGCCGCTCGTTTCGTCAAACGCTCATCGCCAGTCTTTCGCCTGAGGAAGTGCTCGCGGTGCAGACGCCTTACTTGCGTCCCGACGAATCGCCATCCCCACAGTTTCTCGATTCGCTCCTCGCATCAAAGCTGTCCGTCGAACGCGAACGCGGTCGCGAGTTTTTCACCATTCACGCGCAACACCGCTCGCCCGAGATCGCGCTGATGCTGTCCGATCGCTTCGTCTCTCGTTATCTCGCATATGTACAACAAGAGTTTCGCGCCGCTGCCGCCGCTGCGTCCGACATCCTCCGCGAACAAGCCGCCGCTCTCACCGCGGAGATTCGCGAGCTCGAAGATCAACGGCGCGAATACCGCAAAACATTCGGTCTGATTTCGGTCGAAGAAAACCAGAGCATTATTTCCGAGCGCCTCCGCCGCATCAACGCCGCACTCTCCGATGTGCGCGTGCAACGCGTGGGACTCGAGACGCAGCTTCGTCAGGCCAAAGCGGATCTCGCCGCTTCGCCGACGCCGTTCAACAACCCGGTGCTCGCGACCTTCGGCAACAACCAGCTGCTCCGCGCCGATCTCGATCGTCTGCGTTCGCAGCGCGAAGTGCTCGCCACACAATACGGACCGAATCATCCGAAGATGGTCGAAGCCGATCGTCTCATCGCGGGACTCACCGAAACGCTTCAAACCAACTTCGCCCTCGCGCTTTCCGATCTTCAGGCGAAATACGATCTTTCCGTCGCCTCCGAACAACAGCTCAACAACGAGCTCACGCAGGCGTTCAACCAGTCGCTCGATATCGACAAGCTCTCGGGGACATTCAACACGCTCGGCGACGAGCTCGCGGCGAAACAAAAGACACAGGCGCTGCTCCTACAACGCATCGCGCAAAACGGCTTCACGCTGCAAATGCCCAACGACGTGATGCGCATCGTCGATTCGGCCTATCTCGAACAAAACAACTTCAAGCGCCGCATCCTCATCGGAGCGTTTATTCTCTGCCTCGCCGGCGCCGCGTTCGTGGGCACGCCGATGTTGTTGTATCTTTTCGACGAGCGTCTTTCCGCGAGCGCCGATCTCGAAAAAGTTCTCGGCAAGGAATTGCTCGGAGCCATTCCGCGTCTCGGCCGTACACGCAACGAGGACAGGCCGCACATCGTGCGCGACAACGTCGATTTCGCTTCGGTGGAATGTTTCCTCAGCATCGTCGGCCAGCTCGAGTTGGTCTCGAAGAAAACGTTCCCTAAACGCATTCTCGTCACCAGCACGCTGCCCGGTGAGGGCAAGTCGATGATTGTCTCCAACCTCGCGGCGACGTTCACGCGCACGGGTCGCAGCACCGTGATTGTTGATTGCGACTTCCGTCGTCCCACGCAGCAGACGCTTCATCAAGCCGCCGCTGGTGGCGGGTTGCTCGTGTGGGCCGAAGCCGGGTTTCCGGTCGGCTCCGATCTCTTCGAGCCCAACGGCCCGCTCGGTCTGCGTCGTCTGCCCGATGGCACTTCGCTGATTCCTGTCGGTGGCGTCGATACGCAGCCGACGCGCCATCTGATCTCATCCGCGATGGCCGCGTTCTTCGAACGCCTCAGCGAATCGTTCGACGTTGTCATCGTCGACACGCCGCCCGCCGGCGTTTTCCAAGACGCGCTCATTCTCGCCAAATACTGCCACGAATCGATCCTGGTGGCGCGCGAAGGCCGCGCCGAAACCGCGCAGGTCAAACGCACGGTCGGCGAACTCGAAAAGACGCCTTCGCCTGCGGTCGGTGTCGTGCTCAACGCCTTTGCGCCCGGTTCGAGCCATCCGCACATGGCCTACCGCCACATGGCGGAAAAATACGGTTACGGCTACGGCAAACCCGGCGCCAAAAAGGCGCGCCCCGCCAAAGTTCCCGCCAAGGCATGATTCTTCCCGTCGCTTTATCATGATCAGTCTTGCATCCAACATCGGCTCCGAAACTTCCGGGCGCCCTTATCACGATTTCGTTTCCTTCATCGGCCATCTTGCGCGTGAAGGCCGGTCGATCTTCTTCGATCCCTGCCAGGGCAACAACGGCGACGATCTCATCATCATCGGCGCGGAGTCCGTTTTCTCCGCCGTCGGTATTCGTGTGGTGGATACACCGCACGCGGCCGATGTCATTGTCATCAACGGCGGCGGCATGTTTGTCGAGGGTTTCATTCAAGGCGTCACCAAGGTCCGCGAATACTCGGAGATTTTTCCGGACAAACCGCTGTGCATCGGACCGCAGAGTTTTCACCTGAGTTCGAACACCTTGCGCGGAGCCGTGCTGCGCAGACTCGCTCCGCTCATTGTCTGTGTGCGCGAAACGCCCAGTCAGGAGAATCTGGATAAAATCCTGAGCGACCTTCCCCGCGTGGAGTTTTTGCGTGATCACGATCTCGCCTTTCAGATCCCCACGACGCACCCGATCTTCACGCGTCCGCGCACGGAGCAGCATATACTCATCGTCGAGCGCCTCGACGGTGAACATCACTCACAAGCGGGACGTTCATTGCGTCATCGTCGTCAGCCGTGGCACCGACGCCTCGCCTATTGGGTGCTTCCGACGTCCACCAAACAGCTTCTTCGCAAACGCCGTCAGGAAGCGAAAAGCGAGCGCATCACGCCTTATCGTTTGTGGGTGGAAAAAACGATTTCCGCCGACTTTCCCCAACTCGCCGGGCTTCCTCGTCTCGCCCGCGATTTGAGCAGCCGCGAGGTCGCTTCTTTTGAAGACTTCGTCAATAGCGTGGCGGCGTCGGCGCTTGTATTCACGGATCGACTACACGTCGGCATCCTCGCCGCGCGCATGGGCAAACGCACCTTCCTTTTCGAGGGCAGCTATCACAAGTGCCGGGGGGTGTATGAGCGCAGTCTCGCCGGTTTCCCGAATGTCACGCTCGTACCGCCGTCGGTCCTGAAGGAGCAACCCGCACCGGTCGTTTCCGCCTGATTGTTCATGGACCAAGCCACCACATTTCCCGCTGCTCGCACGCGGCCGCTCGCCGGCACCGCGTTGCGTGGCATGGCGTGGATGACGTGGGTCGTGTTGGTCGCAAAGCTGTCCGGCTTCGGTGCCCAATGGGCGCTCGGTATTCTGCTTTCTCCGGCGGACTTCGGGGTCTTCGCGCTCGTCACCGTAACGCAAAATTTCATCGAGGGCTTTCGCGACATCGGCGCGTCGCGCATCCTCGTGCAACAAGGGCGTCACTACGACCGCCTCGCGCGCCCGATCCTGAAGCTCTCGCTTGCCGCGAATGCCATCGCGATCTTTCTCCTCGTCGGCGGAGCCCCCGCGTTTGCGCATTATTACAGCGAGCCGCAATTGCTGTGGTTGATTCCAATCTCCGCCATCGCGATTCCGTGGACCACCGCCGCAGTCGTTTACAAGGCCAAGGCGAGTCGCGATCTCAATTATCCGCTCGTGGGCAAAATCGAATCCGCGATACCGCTGATTCAAAACGCGCTCATGGTGCTGATGGCGTGGTTGGGCTTCGGTGTGATGAGTTTTGTCGTCCCCTTCGCGTTGACCGCGTGTTTCCAGATGATCGCGTACCGCCGCGCCGTCGGTCCTTTGCCGCCCGGCGCACAACTGAATCGCGCGTTGTTCTGGGAAATTTTTCATCAGAGCAAATGGCTCATGATCGGCGCGTACGGCATGGGCCTTGTGCTCCGCGGCGACTATCTCGTGTTGGGACGACTCTTTGACGACAAGGCGTCGCTCGGCATCTACTACTTCGGTTTTCAACTCGCGGCGTCGCTCGGCGTGCTCTTCACGTCGGGTCTGCAGAATGTGCTCATGCCGGCCTTCAGCGCGCTCGCCGAAGAACCTGCGCGCATGCGACGCGCCTTCGTGCGTTCGTGCCGGATGTTGCTGATCGTGGCGACGCTCATCGCGGGCCTCTTCATCGCTGTTTGCCCCGAACTCCTTCAATTGCTCTGGCGCGGAAAATGGAACGCCGCCGCGCTCGTCGCGATCGCGATGGCTGCAAGCCTTCCGTTCAAACTGCTCGCACCGGTGGGCACCTCCATGGTCGAGGCGCTCGGACGCTGGCGCCGCCGCACCGAAATGCTGTTGCTCGATGGTGTTCTTGTGTGCGTCGCCGCGGCGATCGGCGCGTATCAGGGCGGAGTCACCGGCGCCGCCGTCGCGATCGCGATTCAACGCATCGTGATGGGTCTTGGCCAATCGTGGATCGCGGCGCACAGCATCGGCATGGGGGGCTTCGCAACCACGAGTCTGTTTTCGCGCGGCCTGTTCCCGTTCGTCGCCGGACTCGCGCTGCTCGCGCTTCAACCCGATCTCGTTTTTTCCGCATCGCCCGATCTCTTCCCGATGCTGCGCAGCGCTCTGCTCAAGATCGCGCTCTTCTCCGCGGGGTGGCTGGTCGCCGCTCTCTGCGTCAATCGCGACGCCCTCGATGACGTGAAATCTCTGATCCACCAAAAACTCTCCTCTCGCCTTCGCGCATGATTGCCCCCCTCGACATCGCTTGCAGTTGCGACGATCGCTTCGCCCAACACGCGGGCGTCGCCATCGCCTCCGCCCTCGCCGCCTCCGCCACTCCACATCGGATGCGTTTCTGGATCATCACTTCAGGGCTCAATCGTACCAATGAAGATCGTCTGCGCCAGATCACCGACCGTCAGGGCGCGTCATTGGAAATTCTTCCCGTAGATCTGCGCCGCCTTCAAGGAGCGCCCGTCGGTGGACACATCACACTCGCCACTTATTTCCGCATCTTCCTTCCCGAGCTGTTGCCCGAGTCGGTGACACGTTTGGTGTATCTCGACGCGGATGTTGTCGTGCGTCGCGACCTCGGGGAACTGCTCGCGCACGACCTCGGCGACAATCTCGTCGGTGCCGTCGTCAACCCGCGCTTCCAACGCTGGGCGAGTCTCGGCCTGCAGCCGACGATGGGCTATTTCAATGCAGGCATCCTGCTCATCCCGCTCGATGTGTGGCGTCGCGAAAACATACAGGAAAAACTCTGCGACGTCATCGCCAACCGCGCGCCGGTGTTGAAGCAACACGATCAAGACGCGCTCAACATTGTCGTCGTCGGTCGCTGGCAGCGGCTCGATCTGCGTTGGAATCAACAATACTCGTTCTTCCTCGTCGGCGCGCGCGGGCTCGGTCTGTCCACGCACGACTATCAACGGCTCACGTCGGATCCGTTCATCGTTCACTACTCCGGCAGCACGAAGCCCTGGGCGTTCTCCGACGATCATCCGCTGCGTCCGCTGTACTTTCGCTATTTGGAACAAACGCCGTTCGCTCCGTGGCGACCGCGACCGCGCGACTCCAAAGATTGGATACGCAAACTCATTCGTCTCGGCGTGCCGCATCGCCTGCGTCCGCGAGTTTTTGGTTGGTGAAATTGAACATGCCCGTCACCGCTTCCATCGCTCCCACATCCCGGCATTCCGCACCGCGGCGCGCACCCGTCGCGGGCACGGCGGTGTTTCTCACCCACTCGAGTTTCACCTCAGCCTTTCGCGTCGGCTCTCATCAGCTCGCGAAGGCATTGGATTCGCGCGGATGGCGTGTGCTGCACATCCCGACGCCGATCACGCCCGCACATTTTCCGCTCGCGCTGCTGCGTGCCGACTACCGCAGACGCGTCGGGGTTTGGTGGCGCCCCCTTACACGCATCTTTCGCGAGACGCAGGAATACCAACCGCTCGCGCTGTTGCCGTGGCAGCTTGTGCGACGCACGTCGGACGCCACGCGTTGGTATGCGAATGCTCAGTGGCGCGCCGCACATTTCGTGCAGCGCAGCGGCTTCGCGCAACCGGATCTGCTTTTCATCGACGAACCCCGGCTCACCGCGATGGCTCGGTGGTTTCGCCCGAAGCGATGCCTCTACCGGTCGACCGATCTGTATCACGAGATGCAAAACGATCCTTCGGTGATCGCGGCCGAGCGCGAGGCGCTGCAGCGTTGCGATGGCTTTGTCGCCACGTCGCAGCCGGTCTTCGCTCATCTGCGCGCACTCGCGCCGACGAAATCCGGTCTCGTCGTGCAAAACGGCGTGGAGCTCGATCATTTCACCCAACCCGGGGATCTGCCGGCTGAGTTTATCAACATCCCTTCGCCACGCGCCGTGTATATCGGCGCGATGGATACACGCTTCGATTTCGACGCGGTCGTCCACCTGGCGAAAGCGCGCCCGTTCTGGTCGTTCGTGCTGATCGGCCCGCCGCCGAACAACCACCAAAATCTTCCGCGCAATCTCCATCTGCTCGGACCGCGCGCCTACGAACAACTGCCCGCCTATCTGCATCACTCGACCGTCGGCTTGCTGCCGTTGACCGATCATCCGGCGAATCACGGTCGTAGTCCGATGAAAATCTACGAATACGCCGCCGCGGGTTTGCCCGTGCTCGCGTCGAAAACCGAGGAGCTCGCGCGGCGTGCCCTGCCCTTCGTCGCTCTCTGCCAAGATTCGCGCGAGATGCCCGCCACGCTCGATGCGCTGTTGCTCGATCATGCTTCGCGTTCCGTCGCCGCGCGCACCAGCGCCCACGCGATGTCATGGCAAAACCGGCTCGATGAGATCCTGCGCTTCGCCGCGGGACTCACTCCATACGACTCCTAATTCCCGATGCGCCGCTCAACGTCCCTTTTCCAAGACCTCGCCGAAGATCTTCGTTTCGGCGTTTCCGAAGATGGCGGCAGCCTTCTCGGCCGGGCGTTGACCAATCGCGGCTTTCACGCGCTCGCCATCTATCGCGTATCGCATCGCTTGCGTCGCACGCCGCTCTCTCCACTCGGCCTCTTGCTCACGCGCCTTTGTCAGATTTTATACGCAATCGACATCGATCCGCGTGCGCGAATCGCCGGTGGCGTGATTATCTATCACGGTGTCGGTCTCGTCATCGGTGCCGGTGTGGTCATCAAGCCGCGCGTGGTGCTCTTCCACGGGGTCACGCTCGGCATCAAACGCGCCGGTCGTCGCGATGGTTTTCCACGCATCCAATCGCACGTCGTCATCGGCAGCGGAGCCAAACTATTCGGCCCGCTCGTTGTCGGCGAACACGCCGTGATCGGCGCGAATTGCGTCATTTCGCACGACGTGCCGCCGCATACTCTCGTGAAACCGGCGGCGGTGGAGTTCGTTTCGCTTCTGCCGAAAATGATGCGCCCCGAACCGCAAACGCTTCTTTCGTAACGCATGGCGTCCGTGTATCCAGATTCTCATTACGCCACCGGTTATGCCTCGGATGTCGCGGAAGAAACGGCGCCGATCGCGGCGACGCCCTATTGGCTGCATCCGTTTTTCCTCGTCGTCTGCTGCCTGGGGCTTCCCGCCCTCGTCACCTACCTGCTTCCCGCAGCGGTGTTTGAAAGCGAGTGGCACACGCCGAAGGTATATGACACGGAAAACGCGCTGAGCATAGCCTACGCGATCGCCGCGTTCGCAGCGGGCATGCTCGTGTGCTGGTTCTGGAAACAACACTCCGCACGCAGCGGCTACGTCGGGGAGGAGTTTCCCGGTTTGCTCGTGCGCGGCGACTGGATGCGCGGCGTGTTTTTTGTGTGCGCCGGACTCACGTTGATGGGATCGGCGGTGTGGGCGATTTATTCCGCGCAACAAGGCGTGGGGCTTGGCGATGCGGTCGCCGCACTGCGCGGCGATCCCGAAGCGGTGATGCGCATTCGCGCGAAAGCCGCGACGATCCCCGGCATCACCACGTTGACGCAAATGGGCATGGCCGCGTCGATTCTCGCCGGGTTGCTGTGGTTCCGCGACAACGCGTTTACGGTGCGCGGCCTCTTCATCGTCATCGTGATCGCGGCGTTCTTGCGCGCATTTTTGCGCGCCGAGCGGCTCGCGTTCATCGAGGTGATCGTGCCGTTCGGCGTCGCGCTGTTGCCCTCGCTCATCGCGCGTTGGCGCAGCGTGGCATTCCGTATGTTGCTTTGGTTCGTACCGCTGATCGCGGTGGTGGCGTTGATCGCCTTTTTTATCATCGCCGAAGCGGGACGCTCCTACGCGTCGAAACGCGAAGCAGGTCTGGAACGCGGCGCGGTGGACTACGGTGCGAATCGCATTGGCGGCTATTACGGCACCGCGCTCAACAACGGCGCCTTTCTCCTCGATACACTTCCACCCGCGCGCATGCCCTACTTCACGCTCGAGTGGTTTTGGAAGTTTCCAGGACTGCCATTTATCGATGGGCGCGAGATGACCGGCTTCAATTCCGATCAACTCTACGCGTCGCTCGCGAGCGACATGAACATCGAGTTCAACAACACGTCGGGCATCTTCTGCTACGAATACGATTTCGGGCGCACCGGCCTCGTGGTTGTCGCATTTTTCTGTGGAGCGGCCGCGTTTTTAGTCTTTCGCAGCTACCGCCGCGGCGGCGGCGCAGGACTCATTTTTTATCCGATTTGTGTGCTAGCGTTTATGGAGCTCGCGCGAATCCCTTACCTCACGAGCAAGCGCGCTTTCGCCTCCGTCGCCGTGCTGCTCGCGCTCGTAGCATTTGATAAGCTTTTGCGAATATCCGCCCAAATGAAATCACGCATTTATTAAACACGCACGCGTCCGATTCGATGCGCTGCAATGTCAGTAACCGCATCCTCCCAATCGGCAATCCAACTGGTCTTCCCTGGCCAACTCATCAGCCGCATCGCCTTGATTTTAATTACGCTCATGCTCCTCGTATCCGAAGCGCGTCCGCAAACGATCCAACCTTGGATCAACGTACGCGACTACGGCGCCGTGGGTGACGGCGTCGCCGATGATACGCAGGCACTTCTGTCCTCCATCGCCGCCGCGCGAGCGACGTTTCCACGCTCGGCCGTGTATATTCCGGCCGGCACCTATCGCTATACGCGCATGATCAAGGTCGATGGACTCATGGTGTACGGCGAAGGCGCCGATCGTTCCATTCTGCTCGCGGCCAATCCCGGCCAATCGTCGTGGATCCTCACGGGCAGCGCGCCCAAAATGGTCGATGTCCGTATCCGTACGGCCAATACACAAACCGCGCGCAACACGCGCGCCGACGCCACCGGCATCGATGTCGTCGACGCGACCAACTTCGCCATTCAGCGCGTTCACATCGGTCCGGTCGCTTCGGCCGGCATCCTCGTCCGCCGTTCACGCGGTACATCGTCTTCACCGGCGATCATCCGCGACTGCACTGTGCAGCAAACGATGGCCGATGGCATCCACCTCACCGAAGGCTCCGAATGGATTAACGTAACCCAAAACGAAGTCTTCCAGACTGGCGACGACTTCATCGCGGTGGTCTCCTACCGCTGGAACACTCGTACGACGCGCAACGTCACGATCACGAAAAACGTTGTTTCCAATCAGCACCACGGCCGCGGTATTTCCGTCGTCGGCGGTGAAAAGATTACGATTGATTCCAACATCATCGAAAAAAGCAGCGGAGCCGGCATCTATCTCGCTTCCGAGACGAGCTACGACACCTACGGTGTCTCCGACATCGTCGTGCGCGACAACAACCTCTACGATGTCGCCTTCGGCAATCCGGCGCATGGCGGCATTCATATGAGCGGCCGCGCGCCGACCAATGGCTCCTCTAACGAGGTCGCCAACGTCACGCTGCAAGGCAACCGCGTCAGCAACGCCGCCGGCAACGGCGTCGTCTTCGGCACCTACTCGCGCGCCATCACCTTTGAAGGCAACGAGGTCAACAAGGCCGCACGCAACGGGCTCATCCTCTCCGCGCGCACGAGCGACATCGCCATCATCGCCCGCAATGGCGATCGCAACGTCGTTCGCGATGTCGGCGAATACGGCATCTATGTGAAGCCCGAAGGCTCCTCCGGCTCGCTGCGCATCTCCGGCGTGTTGCTGCAAAATCTAAACACGCTCAACCGCGCGTATGTCGATGCGATCAACATCGAACGCAACAGCACCTTCAATTCGATCGATCTCGAAAACATCCGTCTCGAGCAGGCGCCCGAGAAAAAAATCGAGCGCTTCATCGAAAGCGCTTCGCCCATCAACAACGCCATCGGCAACTCCGCCAATCGTCCCCTCAACAGCATCCTCACCGTACTTCCGGTGAACTGTCCTTTGCCTTGATTCATGCCCACGCCCGCGTCGCTCTCGCCTCTTTCGCTCACTTTCAACATCCGGACGCTGCAAGCAGCGCAATCGGGAGTGCAGCGTTATGCGCGAGAACTCGACCGGCGTTGGGGTCCACACATCGCGCGTGTGCGTCCCGCGCATCAAGCGCAGGGCGTGCACGGACATATCTGGGAGCAATGCTTGCTCCCCGCTTATTGTCGCGGCCGGCTGTTGTTTTCGCCGGGCAACACCGGACCGCTCGCGTGTCGTGATCAGGTCGTCACCATTCACGACGCATCCACCTTCGATCATCCGGAGGCGTTCTCCGGCTTGTTCGGTCGTTGGTATCGCTGGCTGCTTCCGCGCCTCGCGCGTCGCGTGCGCGCGATCATCACCGTTTCTCAATTTTCACGCGAGCGTCTCAGCAAACGTCTCGGCATCTCTCCGGAAAAAATCGTCGTCATTCCCAACGGCGTCACGCCGCCGGTTCCACGTTCGGAAGAGTTGATCGCACAAGACGCTGAACAACTGCGCCTGCCGCCGCGCTTTCTTTTGTTCGTCGGCACGCAGGATCCGCGCAAAAATGTGCAGCGGCTTATCGAAGCGTTTTCTCGCGCGCGTCTTGGCGATATCGAACTGCTGCTCGCGGGCGGCGCGGACTCGCGATTGTTTCAATCCGATGGACAAACCCTGTCCGTTCCACGCGTGCGCACGCTCGGTCGTGTGAGCGACACCGCGCTCGAAACACTCTACCGCCGCGCCGAGGGTTTTGTGTTCCCTTCGCTCTACGAAGGTTTCGGTTTGCCGCCGCTCGAGGCGATGGCGCGCGGCTGCCCCGTGCTTTCCTCAAACGCCACCTGTCTTCCAGAAATCTGCGGCCCGTCGTGGGAACAAAACGGAGCCTGTCTGTACTTTGCGCCCGATTCGACCGAGGCCATCACCGCCACGCTCGAACGCTTCTGTAATATTTCTGCGGATACACGACAATCGATGATCGAGGCCGGCCGTCGGCACGCGGCTCGCTTCTCATGGGATCGCTGCGCGCAAGCCACGCTGAACGTCCTTCATCGTTACGCCGGTCTGCCGGTATCCGACGAAAGCACCACCACACCTTCATTGATCGCCAGTACCTCATGACTCACCGACTGGAAGCTTCGTCCTCCGAATCTGCGCTGCGGGTGCATCGTCCCCGCGCCTCGCACAATCGGCGGCATGAAGGTGTCTCGCTGGTGCATCACTGGATGGAGTTCTTTCGCGGCGGCGAAGCGGTGCTGGAACAGTTTTGCCTCCTGTTCCCCGACGCGCCGATTTCGGTGCTCGTCTACGACGAGAAGCATCTGCCGTCCACGCTGCTGTCTCACCGCTTTCACACGAGTTTCGTGCAAAAAATCCCCGTGCTTCGGCGTCACTTCCGCAAGCTGCTGCCGTTCTTTCCCGAGATCATTCGCAGTCTGCACATTCCGTCCGATACACGCTTCGTGCTCAGCAGCGATGCGAGCCTGGTGAAAGGCGTGAGCATTCCCGAGGGCGCGGTGCATGTGTGCTACTGTCATTCGCCGCCGCGCTATCTGTGGGGAATGGAAGAGGCGTATCTCGAATCGTCGTCGCACACGAATCCCGTTGGACGATTTTTATTCTCCGCCGCGCTTCCTCGCCTTCGCCAGTTCGATCGCCGCAAAGCGAGCCGCGTCGATCGCTTCATTGCCAATTCGCGCTGCGTACAGGAACGCATTCGTCGCTGCTACGATCGCGACTCCGCGGTCATTCACCCGCCGGTGAATATCGATCGCTTCAACGCGCTGCGACCGCGCGAAGATTTTTTCCTGATCGTCTCCGCGCTTGTGCCATACAAACGCATCGATCTCGCCGTCGATGCCTGCTCACGCCTCGGACGTCGTCTCGTGATCATCGGCACCGGTCCTGAAGAAGCCGACCTGCGCCGCCGTGCTGCGCCGTGCGTGGAGTTTCTCGGCTGGCAACCCGCCGAAGTCGTGCAGGACCGCTTCGAGCGTTGCCGCGCGTTCATTTTTCCCGGCATCGAAGATTTCGGAATCACGCCCTGCGAAGCACAGGCCGCCGGCGCGCCCGTGATCGCTTTTGGTGAAGGCGGCGCGCTCGAAACCGTGCAAGACGGCGAAACCGGACTCTTCTTCCGCGAGCAGACGGTCGAAAATCTCATGGATGCACTGCAACGCTTCGAGCGCGCACCGGCCTTTTCAGCCGAACGCTGCCGCCGCAATGTCGAGCATCTCTGCCCTGCACGTTTTCGCGCCGAGATGCGCCGTTTTCTCGAAACCGAATTCCCGGATCTGTTCGAAGGCACGGTATGGCCTGCGGAAAGCCCGGCGATCGACGAACCGTGAACGTTCTTCGCGCATGATGACGCCCACCCACCACCGCCGCCACACCAACGCTTCTTCCCGGCGTGTATTCAATCGTGCACTACACGCGCGCGTGCGCCGTCGTCGCGAATATGCGCGTCCCGACAGTTTCCGGAAGATGCAGCTCTTCGCGGCGATTCTCGCGGTCTGCGGAATCGCCGCCGCCCTGGATCTTGCGCTCCGCCAATCAGGCATTCTCCAACTGGTCGAATGGTTGCCCGAACCCATCGCGCGTTGGGCCGACGCGCATGGGCGTTTCCGAAACTTTCCCGCGTTTTCCCTGCTGGCGCTCCCCTTCCTCTGTTTCGCGCGTCGCACGTGGACGCGTGCGATCATCACCGCGGCACTCGCCGTTTTCGCGACACTGTTGGAGCTCGCTCAATACTTCCGTCCGCAACGCTGGGTGGAGTGGCAGGATATCGCCTGGAGTTGCGCGGGCCTCGCGGTCGCGTGGTTGATATTTGAAGGCGGCGCCGCGCTTCTGCGCTGGCGTCAACGCGCCCAGGTGGCCGCGCACATCCGTCGACGCATACATCGAGGCCGCCCGCCCGCGGCACATCTTCCCTCGTCATGAGCTCCCGCGCTGTGCATTTCTTCGACACATCCGACCCCGCGAGCTTCGCGTACGGTTGGTCGGAACCGCGGGACAACTCCCGCAGGGAAAGTTTCTGGTCGTGGGAAATGCTGCTGTGCATGTGCGTGGGGGTTTTCACGCCGTTTACGGTGAGAGCCGCGGGCAATCTCCCGATTGCGGAGTGGTTCCTCTTGGTCATCGCGGGCGTCGCGCTCGTCGTCCGTTTCAGTCGACGCAGCTGGCCCGACGGCGTCGCGAACAGTCGCATCTTTTTCGTCTTCCTCGCGCTGCAGACGATCGGCCTGCTTGCGTACATTTTTTCCGATCTCTACCGCGACAGCGCGGCGCGCGATTATCTCCGCGGCTGGGCGCGCATGATTTTTGTCGCGATCGACCTTGTCGCCCTCGCCGCGCTCATCGGACTTTCGTGGCGGCGGCTGGTGATGATGAAGTTTGGCCTGATCTTCGGACTCGCCGCGGAAGCGATGATCTTCGGTCCGCTTTATGGCGCCTGGTGGAAATTCGGCTTCGCCATGCCCGCGACTTTGCTCGGGTTGATTCTTGTCGGACAACGCAGCCGGTGGATCGCCTGCGCGGTGGCAATCGGTCTCGGTGTGCTCAACTTCGCGCTCGATTACCGCAGTCTCGGCGCCGAGTGCTTCATCGTCGCGACCGCCCTGCACCTGCCGCGCATGAACGCAGGCGGGCGCGCTTTCAGTCTCGCACTCATCGTCGTGGCCGCGAGCTACACGATGTTCAGCGTGTTTCATGAAAAGTCCGACGCGACGTTTGCCGCCCGCCACGAATCCGACGCCGAGCGTCGCGCGATGGTGGAATCTGCCGCCGAAGCCTTCCTCGAATCGCCGCTTATCGGGCACGGTTCATGGTTCAGTAATACGCGCATGATTCAGCGCATCGAGGAGCGAAAGATCGACCTCAAGGAAGGCTTCCGTGGATACACCGAGGAGCAGGAGGAAGTGCTGACCGTGCACTCGCAACTGCTCACCGCGCTGGCCGAGGGCGGGTTCTTCGGCGCGTCATTCTTTTTTGGATACGCGCTGATGCTCGCGTGGGCGTTGCTGTATGTGTTGCGCACAGAACGGCCGCACCAAGCGCTGGTGATTTTCCTGCTCGTCGAGGCCATCTGGAATCTCGCGATGACGCCTTTCTCCGGTCCGAAACGCGTCGAGATCGCCGCCGCCGCCGTGCTGGCGTTGATGCTCTGGCAGGAGAGTCGCGGCCGGCTTTATTGGAGGCAAGAAATCGCATGAAAACGCCCGCGCTGCTCGTCGTCACTCCCACGCTCGGCGAATCGCCGTGGCTATCGCGCACGGTCGAGAGTGTGGCGCATTATGCGGGCGCGAACACGCGTCATATCCTCGTCGCGCCGGAATCTCGCGCGGACGAACTGCACGCGCGTTTCCCGCACTGTATCATCGTCGCTGATCGCGTGCGTCGCGGCGTTTATCCCGCGATCAATCAAGGTATCGCCGCCGCCCTCGCAGAATCGTGGGAATACTTTACGTGGCTCAACGACGACGATGCGTTTGCTCCGGGTTTCAGTCGTCATCTCGCTCGCGCGCTTTTGTGCGATCCCGAAGAAAACATCTGGTTCTACGGCGGTGTTCGTCTGCGCGGTCCGAGCGATGAAAATCTCGGGCATCTGCCTATCGCACGTTTCACGAACGACATCGTTCCGCTGGCGGAGGCCGGCATCAATCCGCTCAACCAACAAGGCATGCTCGTGCCTCGTCCGGCGCTGATGCAGCTCGGCAATATTCGCGAAGATCTGCGTATCTGCGGCGATGTGGATTTCTGGCTCCGCGGTCTGCGCGATGGCGCGCGTTTCCGTTTAACCGGCGCGACCGTCGCGGAATTTCGTCTGCGCAAGGGACAAATCTCCGGCGACGTCGAAGCGCATCGTCGTGAGTTCGCACGCGCGGTCGCAGGCGTTTTTGCCGGCCGCAGCGGTCCGCTTCGGCGCGCCCTCGCACGCACACGTTTTCGCGCAGGCAATGCTTTCGTTTACCTGGAACGGATACGCCGCTGCGGTTGGCGCGGCGGCTTTGACATGCTGGCGGACCCCGCGCCCGAATCATGAACGTCGCCCCGCCCAAGGATCCGCTCGACGTCATCGTCGCCAACGATTTCGCCCACATCCGCGGCGGTTCGGACCGCGCGGCGTTGGAAGGCGCGGTCGGCCTCGCGCAGGCCGGTCATCGCGTGCTCCTTTTTACCGCCGTCGGCCCGATGGCGGATTCATTGCGCGAGGTTCCCAATCTCGAAGTCGTCTGTCTCGGCACGAGCGACATCCTCGCCGATCACAGCCGCGCGCGCGCCGCGTTGCATGGCATGTGGAACGCTCCGGTGGCGCGCCAGCTCCGCGAGATACTTTCTTCCCGAGATCCGTCGCGCACGGTCGTGCATGTACACGGCTACACGAAAGCGTTATCGATGGCGGTGCCTCATGCGGCCGCGAGCGCGGGCTTTCGCGTCGTGTTGTCGTTGCACGACTACTTCCTCGCCTGCCCCAACGGCGCTTACTTTCTCCATCCGCATCTCGAGCCGTGTTCATTGCGGCCGCTCGGCGTGAGTTGTTTCACCTGCCAGTGCGATGCGCGCCGCTACACGCACAAGCTCTGGCGCTTCGCGCGCACGTGGGTGCAAAACCGCCTCGTCGATCTGCCGCATCGTCTCGCGCACGTGATCGCCGTTTCGGAAAAATGCCGGCACACCGCCCGCACATTGCTGCCGAGTTCGGTGCCCATCACAACGGTGCCGTATCCAGTCGATGCCGTTTACGACGAGCCACTCGATGTCGCTCGTAATCACGCGTTCGTTTTTGTGGGACGACTTGAGCGCAACAAAGGTCCGCACTTGTTCGCGCGCGCAGCCGCGCGTCTCGGCGTGGAAGCGGTGTTCTGCGGCAAAGGTCCCGCCGAAGCCGAGATTCGCGCGCTTTATCCGCAAGCGCGCATCACTGGCTGGCTCGATCGCGATGCATTGCGCGCTGAGGTCGCCAAAGCCCGCGCCGTCGTTTTCCCGTCGTTATGGGCCGAAACGTTTGGCCTCGTGGTGGCCGAGTCCCTTGCGCGCGGCGTGCCGGTGATCGCTTCCCGCGAAACGGCCGCCGCCGATCAGATCGCCGATGGTCATAATGGACTGCTCTTCGCCCGAGGATCTGTCGACGAACTCGCGCGCTGTCTCGAACAAATGCGCGATGCCTCGACGGCCGCGCGACTCGGTGCCACCGCCCACGCGCTTTGGTGGGAACAACCGCTCACACTTGCGCATCATGTCGCCGGCCTCGAAGAGGTTTATACCCGCGTCCTCAGCCCTGCCGCCGTCACCGCATGAAAATCCTCGTCATATCCGAACCTGGTGTGGACGGCGCGTTTCGTTACGTGGAGGACCTCATCGACCGCATGATTGGCGAGGGTCATGTGGTTCATTTCGCTTACTCGGATATTCGCGGTTCCGATCGTCTGCTCCATTTGGTCGAACGTGTGCGCACTGCCGGGGGCGAGACCTTCAATCTCAAAGTCGACAACCGCCCCGGCGTCTCCGATCTGCGGGCGTTGCAAGGCCTGCTTCACCTTTGTCGCTCAACACGGCCGGATGTCATCCACGCGCACAGCGCGAAAGCCGGCGCGCTCATTCGCTCGCTGCGTTGCGTGGGCCTGCGCACGCCGATTTTTTATTCGCCGCACGCGTACTACGGCATGGGTCCGCGGCCGTGGTTGCTCGGAACGTTCTTCAACCTGCTCGAGCGTTTATTCGCATACACAAGCATCACGCTCAACTGTTCGCAGGACGAAAGTGACTTCGCGCAAACCATGCTGCGCATTCCCGCGCATCGTCGGCGTTTGATCCTCAACGGCGTCAACACCGACCATTTCACGCCGGCGGATGCCGCCACGCGCCGCGAGCAGCGCGTGCGCCTCGGCATTCCGCCCGACGCCATCGTACTCGGCACTCTCGGGCGTTTCTCGTTTCAAAAAGACCCCGCCACCCTTCATCGCGCCTTCCTCGCGTGCGCCAAAGTCGTGCCCGAGCTGCATCTCGTGCATGTCGGTCGTGGGGATTTGCGCGATGAGATTCTCGAATTCGCGCGCGAGCATGGCTATGATCGTCGCGTCACGTGGATCGAGTACCTGCGTGATCCGGTTGGATTTTATCAATCGCTCGACGGTTTCATTCTCTCGTCGCGTTACGAAGGTCTTTCGCTGGCCGTGCTCGAAGCGCTTGCGGTGGATCTGCCGCTGATTCTCAGCGATGCACCGGGCAATCGCGATTTTGCCCAACTCAATCTGAGCCACTTCTGGAGCGCGCAGCCCGAATCGCCCGAGGCTTTCGCCGCCGCCATCATGTCGTGGTACGACGACACGCGTCATCGACGTCCGAGCAATCATCGCGAGATCGCCCTCGCCTCTTTTTCCAGCCACGCGCAGTTCCGCGCGATCGAAGCCGAATACGCGCGCGCCGCACCCGCCGCCGAAGCTCCTGTGCACGTGCCCGCTCCCCCAAAAATCCTTTTGAACAAAGAGTGAACGCTCCCGGCATCGATGTCGTCATCTGCACGTTTAACGGCGCGTCGCGTTTGCCCGCGCTCTTCGATGCGCTCGCCGCGCAGACACTCGATAGCGCTCGCTGGCGCGTCGTGCTGGTCGACAATGCTTCCACGGACGAAACCGCGGAGGCCGCGCGTCGTTTGTGGCCGCGTCGCGATGTCGAGCTGGTCGTCCTTTCCGAACCGAAACCCGGCCAGATGTACGCTCGTGAAAAAGCGCGTCAGCACCTGGTGCATCCGTTCGTCTGTTTTTGCGACGACGACAATTTTCTCTCGCCGAACTATCTCATGGTCGCGGTGGAGTTCATGGAAAATGACTCCGCGATCGGAGCGCTCGGTGGTCGGGGCGAAGCGATCAGCGATGTCGTCATGCCTGCATGGTTATCGCACGCGGCGCCCGGTTATGCCGTCGGCCCGCAGGGAGAAACCGAGGGACATGTGCCGTTCTCGCGCGCCTTCGTTTACGGCGCAGGCATGGTTCTACGACGCGAAGCCTGGGACGATCTTCACGCGTCGGGTTTTCGTTCGCGTCTCGCGGGTCGCGTGGGCGCCGGCATCAAATCGGGCGACGACAACGAACTCTGCCTCGCGCTCGCGCTCGCTGGCTGGGAAGTCCACTACTCTCCGCGATTGACGTTTAGGCATGCGATTCCCGCACGCCGACTCACCGAGGAGTATTGTCGCACGTTGTATCGAAGTTTTGGAGACGCGCTGCCGGTACTCGGCGCCTACCGTGATTTTCTCTCCGGGCGCGCGAAACCCGACGACTGGCAGCGGTGTGCGCGCATGCGTCATTGGCAGGCCCGACTTCTGCGACTTTTGCCCACGGGCCATGGCGACGAGGCGCTGACGCCAAGCGCGCTCGATCGCGAAATCAAAGCGGGCCATCGCGCGGCCTTGCGCGATTGGAAGCGATCCGACTTCTTCACGTTGTATGAACAACTCGCGCAGTGGATCGGCACGGTGAAGAAGGAGGCGGCCCGGTGAATCCCGCGCCATCCAGCGGCGCTTTTCGACGAGTCGTGGTGAGCTTCGGCTGGCTGCTTGCCGATCGCGGCATCCGCCTGCTCGGCGGTTTCGCGGTGGGCCTCTGGCTCGCCCGTTATCTCGGTCCCTCCGATTTCGGTTTTCTCAGTGCAGCGACGGCGGCCGCCTGGCTCGGCGTCGTCGCGACGCAACTCGGACTCGATGGGCTTGTGCAACGCGAGCTCGTGCAGCATCCAGAAAACACCGGGCGCATTCTCGGCACCGTTACCCTGCTCTCGTCGGCAACCGCGCTTGTCGTCTGGATCGTACTCGCGCTCTTCGCGTGGTTCGCGGTCGACGCGCCGACGATGCGTACGCTGCTGCTATGGCTCGCGCTGCTCGCCGTGCCGCAAGCGCTGGCCGCGTGGGAGTATCTTTTCCAAGCGCGCTCCGATCTTCGCCCGGTGGTTGTCGGGCAAAACATCTGTTTCGCCGTGTGTCTCGCTGCGCGCGCGGGTCTGATCGCGCTGCAAGCACCCGTCGTGGCATTCGCCATCGTCGCTGTCGCCGAGCGGTTGTTCGGCGCGCTCGTCGTCATGCGCTGGGCGCGAAAACATCTCACCGGCACCTCGCTCAGTTTCGATGCGTCGCTCGCACGGGCGATGTTGCGCGAAGCCTGGCCCGTGTGGATCTCTGCGTTGCTCGTCACCGTTTATCAAAAAATCGATCTCGTGCTCATCGCTCGCTGGCGCGACGAAGCCGAAGCCGGCATCTACGCGGCGGCCATGCGCATCGTCGAACTGTGGTGGTCGATCGCCGTGATCGGCGCCATGGCGCTGCTACCCGACTTGATGCGCGCAAGCCAGGATCGCGCGCGCTATTCGTCCGTTCTCCAACGCTACCTCGATCTCAGCGCCGGCGCCGGCATCGCGGCAGGTCTTGTCATGACGGTCTGCGCGGTTCCCGTCATCCGTCTGCTCTTTGGACAAGAATACGCGGAAGCCGGCGGCATCCTGGCGTTGCAGACCTGGGCGGGCGTTTTCGTTTTTCTCAGCGTGGCTCGCGCGCGTCATCTCATCGCGATTAAACGTCGCGGCGTAGAGCTGTGGTTTAGCGCGCTGGGCGTTTCACTGAATCTCGGACTCAACGCCTGGCTCATTCCGCTGCATGGCGCGTGGGGCGCCGCTTGGGCCGGCTTCGCCACACAAGGCGCCGTCGCGCTCGTGTTTCCCTGGTTCTTCCGCGACACACGCTTCATCGCCGGACGCGAGTGGTTCGCGCTCACGATTCCATTTCGCAGTTTATCGCTGCTGCAAAGCCTGCGTCGTCGTCCCAACTACGGCGCGTGAGCGTCCGCTTCGAGCAGGCCTCGCACGCTGCTCATCACGTCGAGAAAACCCGCATCCGTGGCAAGTTCATCCCATGCCACATTGGACGACACGCGCACGAAGTACTGGCTCCGGCGTTGATTAAATCCGTGTTTTTTCAGATCGGAAAAAATCGTCCACCACGGGGGCACGCCGCCGCCATAATCCACCGATTCTCCTCCCGATACGTGCCAAAATACCACGTGCCGCGGACGTCCGGCGTTGTCTCCAAAAATTCGATACTGCGCGCCTGACGCCGCCCAGTTTTGGTCTGCAGGCGCTTCACGCGGTAGTGGTTTCCAACCTGCCGCCACCCAGCACACATCGGGCGAGTGGCCGGCTACGAGACGCTCCGACATTTTTCCGGGACGCCAGTACGCAGCATACACGTCGAACTGCCAGCCGCCTTTGCGATAACTGCGGAACACCGCGTCATCGAAGTTCAACAACTCGCCAACCGCGCGCTTCATCTCCTCCGTTTCCGCGATCGGCAAATCCTCCGCGATCCAGTGGCCTGCTTGGGAAACAATTGTTTCCGCGATCGGAGGCGGTGTTGTTCCCGGTTCGTGGGCGCAGCTGCGAAATTGCAACGTGATGCCGGCGATCAAAACGATCAGCGCGAGAATCGTGGCCCACTTCATCGCTGCGCCTCCGCGATCACACGCTGCATCAAGCGCTCATACTCGCCCAGGATGCGGTCTCGCTGAAAATAGGCCGATCGTTCGCGCGCACGGCGACGCAAGGTCTCCAACGCTTCCGGTTGCTCGCGCCAGCGGCGCAACGTGGCGCCCAATGTCTCGCGATCGCCCGGCGCGATCACGACGCCAAAGCCGTGCTCAGTCACTTCGCGTCCCAACGGCGATGTGCGATCGCACACCGCCAGAACCGGCGTGCCCGTCGCCAGTGCCGGCAACAATTTGCTCGGCAAAAAACTGTCGCCCGCGCCGGCGCGTTGCGTGATCAAACACACCGTCGCGCCGCTCAAGGTGCGCACGTACTCCGGCTCATCGAGCAACGGGTTCAGCGAAAACTGGGGATTCGCACGATGCACCGCACGCAAGTCCTCGGCCGCCGGTCCGTCGCCGTGGATCTGCAGCGTCCAGCCATTCGCTTCGGCAAAAAAGTCGGGAAGAAAGCCGGGCAACCCTTGTTTCACTCCGAGATTGCCGGAATAAAACAACGTCGCCGGCGCACGCGTCCGTTCTTCTGAGGCACAGACTGCGAGCGAGCCGTGTATCCAGTTTGGCATGACAGCCACGTTCTTGCCCGTGAGTTCCACCAGACGCGTCTTCATCTCCTCGCTGATCGTCACCAGCCGGTCCGCGCCGCTGAGCGCGCGACGTTCGCCCCACGCCAATAGTTTCAAAAAACCGCGCGCACGGATGATACCGAGCTTCGCCGCCGCATCGACCATGAGATCCTGCACAACCACGATCAGCGGCACGCCGCCGCCATACAGTCCACGCGCTGCGAGCGACTGCGCGAGCATCGGACATCCCACAATCACCACATCGGGTGTCCACCCGTCGAAACGCGCACGTCGTCTTAACGCCTGCCAAAAACTGAGCTCAGGAATCAGCCGACGCCAACCTTGATATCGACGCGGCAGTTTCATCCGGATTCGCCGCAGAGGAATCTCCTCAAACGTTTCGTCGCGTCGCGAAATTCCCGAGTCTTCTTCGCGGTATCGATATTGCGGATAAAACGAAAACGTCGTGGTCACGCGCACCTCATGTCCGCGGCTTTTCATGAACCGCGCGAAATCCGTGTAGAGTGCGCCGCCGCCGAGAGAATCCGGGTAAAAAAGATAGCTGATGAGATGGATCTTCACGCGTATCCTCTATTTCACTACACGACGCCAAAACGCCGCCAATGTCCAGCCCACGGCACGCGTCCTCGCTCGACCTCCTCTCGTCGCCCGCGCACCCGTTCATGCCAGTCATCGTGATGTTTCACGCAGCGCAGAATCGCGTCCGCGACCGATTCCGGTGTGGCTTGTTCAAAGAAAGCCGCGGCATCGCCATAGATCGCGCGGGCATAGTCCAAATCAGGCAATACGGCGGGCCGGCCAAACGTCATCGCTTCGAGCAGCGGCAAACCGAGCGTTTCGTAGCTCGAGGTGAACAACAACGCGTCGGACGCCGCGAGTTGCGCACACGCTTCTGCGTGGGAAACGCGTCCGATGCGCGCGACACAAGACGCCGCTGGGCCGGTGTTCTCGCCTGTGGTCATGACCAGGCCGATGCGCGCATCGCGTTTGTTGGCTTCGATGATTCCGCGCGCCGCGAGCTCGGCGCGTTTGTGTGAAAAATCCGACGCCGGATAAAAGAACTGATACGCGAACAACCGCCGATGTCCGTCATCAGGTTCGATCGCAGGCATCACGGGCAAGGGTGCAACGACTTCGATCGGTGCAGGCGTGATCCCGCGAGCCGCCGCATAACGAATCATTGTTTTCTTCGCCTGCTCCGTTTGCACGATGATGCGCTCCGCGCGGCGCAAGCAGCCTTGGAATAACCAGCGTTTGAAACGGTCCGGTTTTCCACGGTGTCCCACGAGCACGTTGCCGCCTTCCTCGATCAAGAGCTGGTTGTGAAAATAAAGCGCGTAGCGCCCACCCGGACACAGCCCATAGTGCGAGAGATTCACGATGCGCGAAAAACGTCCGCACTTCGCGAGCAGCCACACCATCAACTCGTACAACGGACGCAGCCAGCGGCCAAAAATCGCATGCGGCAACGCGATCACGTTTATCTGCGAAGGAAGATTCGCCACATCGGCGCGATTGCACGAGGGCAACACCAAGATCGCGCGTGGTCCGTTAGCCGGATAATGACGCACCAATTCTCGGAGCACGAGACGTGCACCGCTTTCGAGACAACCGAGTCCGTTGATGAACACAGGACGCATGGCTAGAGGATAGCGCGCGACTGCCGGTCACGTTGATTTTCCACGATGGCGACGGCACGTTCCGCCCATCGCTGCGGCGAGAATGCGCATGCAAGTGAGAGCGAAAGCCTCCGCCCGTCGGCTTCTTGAGCCGGCGTCAAACTGCGCAGCCACGCCGCCGCCGCCGTGACTTCGGCCGGCGTTAGATCGCACATCACGTATCCATTTTTCTGATGCACCACGAGGTCGTCGGCAGCTCCGCAACTGCGCGTCACGATCAACAAGCAGCCGCACAGCGCCGCTTCGTGCACCACCAGGCCCCAATGATCGATCGTACTGACCAATGCCAACGCGCTGACTTCCCGCATACGCTCCGCCAATGCTTGCGGGGAGAGCGCGCCTTCGAGCGCGGCGCCTTCTTGGTGCAAAGTGTCCCGCAAGGGGCCATCACCGGCGAACGACAAGGCAATATCCGACGCCGTCTCGCGCCAGAATCGCCACAGCGTATCCACGCGCTTCAGCGGAATGAGTTTTCCCGCGTATAACACACCGCGGCGCGCGCGCGTTTCTTCTGGCGACGAATAAACCGCGGGATCTCCGGCGAGCAGTCCATCGGCGACCGATGAAGCCGGCATGCCCATTACCTCCATGAACCGACGTCCCGATCGTCCGGGCACCCAAACCGAGTCGAAGTCCGGACGAATAAATATGCGGAAATAGAGACTGCCCAACCACTGACGCAGCGATCCGACAAAACAATTGTCCGCCAGCATCGTCGTCGCGCCTCCGTGCGTGCGCACTTCCCTCCCCAACGCGCGATACGCCGGGTGCGTCCACGAGGTCGCGAAGAAATGTGTCGGGGCGCTCAATCCCAAATCCGCCCATCCGAGCGGCCGAGAGGAATCTACCCGAATGAACCGACATCCGCACGCCGCCGCCACCTCGCGCGGAGCGTCCGTGACTTCGTCGGCCAGCACGACGATTCGCCAATTGGGTCGCAGTTCCGTGAGACGCTTCACAGACCGTCGCGCATAAAACGGAAATCCCTGCCACGCGATGACCACGTCTGGGCGGAAGGTCGATTGCACCAACGATGGTGTACGCGACGCGATCATCTCATCCGGTGCGTTATCGACACTCGACCATTCCAGCACCCGTCGCCAGGGATCGATTTTCGCGCGCAAGCGTATCCAGTTTTTGGATTCATTGGATTCGGCATGCGCCGCGAGAGCCTTCGCGCGCACGCGTTCGCGGTCCTTGAGATAGCGGGCATTCAGCCGTCCGCTGCCGGTGATCGATCCCGCATGCACGCGAAAACGTCCGAGTTCGCGACTCACCGAGCGCGCACGTGCGCCCGCCAGCAGCGCATCGACCACAAACTCGTAGTCCCAACACGTGTGATTGTCCGGATTAAATCGCACGCCGCGATCCCAGATCTCACGACGGAAGAAGAGCCCTTGTTGATAGAACGCGAAAGCATCCGAACGGACCGCTGCGAGCGAGGGTTCACTGCAAATGCGTTTGCGCAATGACCGCTCTCCGCGCGCGCCGATCACACGCACAGCCCCGAGCACCATATCGACATCGGGATGAGCGGCAAAATACTCGCGAACCCAATCAAGCGCGCCCGGCGCCAGTTCGTCATCGGCATTGATGAATGCGAGCACGTCACCGCGAGCGCGCGTGAACCCTTTATTAAGTCCATCGGCCGCGCCCTCGTCCGGCCCGAACACCGGTTGCACCGCGCCACCGGCCTTTTGAATGATTTCGCGCGAGCCATCGGTGCTACCCGGATCGACACAGAGATGTTCATCGCCCGCACGACATTGCGCGCTCACGGTGGCGAGACATCGCGGGAGAAACGCCGCCTGCTGAAAACTCAAGGTGACGATACTGAAAGTCATCTCGGTGAGCGGAAAGGCGGTTGCGCGCTCACCGGTGCGAATAGCGTGCGAACCGGTGCGGCGGCAGATCCGACGGTGGCGTTCAGTCGCGCGAAGTGGCGTTCAAGCAGACACGCTGCGAGCGCGATGTAGAACGCGCTGAAGAGCCGCGATTGCGTGCTGAATGGAGAAAAGAAGATGTCCCACAAAAACAGCGAATATATCGGCAAAAGATAGGTCGTGAGCGGTTGGCGCGTGCACAGGCTGAGCGCGAGCACTGCGTAGCAAAGTCCGATCGCGTAGATCCAAAACACGCCACCACCAACGCCTGCATCCACCCACGCACCGAGCACATGCGAGTGCGACGGAATCAATCCCGGCTCGACCAACTCCACCTGCGCGACGCGCACTTCCGAGATGTGGGCTTCGCCGGCCATCGTCATCCAGAGTTCGTTGTAGAGCGGATTTTTCGCCCACGAGCCATGCCCCAACAGCGGCGAATCCGCCACCGCGCGAATGGCCACCAGAAATTCACCGCGCGCTCCTGCGATGAGCCCGATCGGTTCGCCGAGCGTGCTGTTGCCCAACAGGCCGACGCCACGTCGCATCTGCTCCTGCGTGCGATAACGCTCGTCGTCGCCAAAGGCATTGTTGAGGGCGAGCGTTGAATAGAAAAACACACCTAACGCCAAGGCGATCGCGGATGCGCCTGCGAGCATCCAACCGAGTTTGCGCACGGCGTGAGGATGTTCGCGGTTTCGCATGAACAACCACACGATCCAAAGTCCCAGCGCGGCGACACACACCCCGCTGTACGAACGAAACGACAACGCGAGTCCCGCGCCCGCCAAACCAAGCAAGGCGAGTCCGTACAACGGCGATCCCGGCCAGCGAGCGAAGATCAACCCGCAGATGTACAACGTTGGCAGCGCGAAACCGAATTTCCACAGCGCGCCAGCATGCCAGTATCCAATTCTCAAACACGCATACGCGATCAGTCCGAGTGCGAATCCGGCGATCAACCACGCCGCGCGTTTCAAGTTTCCGTGCAGCCACAGATACAGCGTCGAAAAATTCGCGGTCCAGATCACGATGCGCCCCCACCCGCGGCTCCAATCTCGAAACGGCGTCGCGCGATAGAGGTCGGTCGCTACCTGCGATACGAACCACACGCCCGCGAGCAGCAGCACGGTGCGACCGATTTTTCCGGCGAACAAGGTGCGCAGATCTTTCAGATGAAAAACCGCGAGCCCGAGCAGCGCGATTTCCGCGATCGTGAACGCACCGATGATGCGGATCTCCCAAAAGCAACCCGCGCCGATGAGCAGCAGAAACAGCTTCATCGGCAGCGCGTCTTCATAGACGTGCGGACGCAAGCGTGGATTCGGTGCGAAAGCGGGCATCATGACGGCTGGATCAATTTCATCGTTCCCACTCCGCCGCGACTGGCGAGTCTCGCTTCGAGGTAAATCAACGGCAGATAAAACACCGCCCACACCACCGCGATCACACCGGCGACGCCCGCGAGTCCTCCCGTGTGGGCAAGGGTCGGCGTCAACGCCAGAGCGAGCGCGGTCGCCGCGAAACCATAGGTCGCCTGACCGCGCATCCGGCTCAGGCTATTGAGCAAAAACGACGGCGCTTGTCCCAGCGACAATGCCGCCGCTTGCAGGCCTGCGCACAACGCAAACCACGCGGGCATCATCACCGTGTCCGTCGTCCACGCGCTGATCGCGATCGGCCCCCACAGGAAAAACAACGCCTGCGGCAACGCGATGAGCGCCACGCCGCCGAGCACCGATCGCCAATACTGTTTCTGCATCCACGGCCAGTCGCCGCGCGCCCGCGCTTCGGTGTATGCCGGCCAGAGCTGCGTGAGCAGCGCTTGCTGCGCCACGCTGAAGAGTCCGAGCAAACGATGCACGAGATGCCAGGGCGTCACCGCCGCCGGTCCGAGCTGCGCGGAAATCACCAGCGGTGGCATGAAGGTCATCGCCAGCGCGCCGAGTTGCGGCAGGGTGAATGGCAATCCATGCCGCGCCAAGGCCAGCATGTGTCCGAAATTTGGATACGGCACGTCGCGCAGCGACCAATCGAGTTTTCGGGCCACGTGAAATGTGAGTCCTACATGACCGAGCACGACGGGCGCAGCCGCCACGAGCACGAAACTGGCAAATCCAAGTGCGAGTCCACTCGCCGCGTACACCGCGATCAGCGTTAGCGCCGCGATCGCAGCCAGCCAGAGATTCGCGAGCCAGCCGAGCTGCACGCCAAACGCAAAACGTGACACCGCCGTGAGCGGAAAATTCGCGCAGAAAACGACGATCAGGATCAACAAGCCGGTTCGCGCTTCTTCGCGCATCGCGGCATTGGCGATGCCCAGCCAGTTTTCCCACGGGAGGCAACGCCAGCCCGCGAGGAGCAACGCCGCGAGGCCGAGCGATATCAGCCCGAGCACCGCCACGCCACTCACGCACGTCGCCATCAAATCGCCGCGACGTTCTTCACCGAGCAATCGTCCCGCCTCGTTCTGTACGCCCGAGCCCACGCCGAAATCCGCAAACGCCATCAGCGACAAGATGCTCGTGAGCGTCATCCAAAGTCCAAACAGCTCCGCGCCGAGATGACCGAGCGCGATGGGCACTTGCGCGAGCAGACAGAGCGCGTTGACCGCCTTCGCCACGACCGACGCCGCCGCCCCCTGCCAGATGGCGGTTTCACGGCGGCGCACGATGGGATCGACGGAGGACGGGGACGACATGCAGCGGACCGTCTCATCTCCATCGGCTGAGCGCGGCGACGCAATCGCGGAAATGTTTACCCGGCAAAAAGCAAGCGAGCTCCCCTGCCGCCGGGGAGCTCGCGAAAATCCTGCGCACAGGATCGCGCTTATTTTTTATCCGACCAAATACCGCGGTAGATCTGCGAGCCAAGCAGCGCGCCGATGATCGGCGCCAGCCAGAACAACCACAGCTGCGAAACGGCCCAGTCGCCCACATACACCGCCACGCCCGTACTGCGCGCGGGATTCACCGATGTATTCGTGACGGGGATACTGATCAAATGGATGAGCGTGAGGCACAGTCCGATCGCGATCGGCGCGAAACCTTGCGGCGCCGCGCGATCCGTCGCCCCGAGGATCACCACAAGAAACATCGCCGTCATCACCACCTCCGTGATCAACGCCGCGCTGAGGCTGTATCCGCCCGGTGAATGCGCGCCGTAGCCATTCGAGGCAAAGCCGCCTTCCACGCTGAATCCGGGCGCACCGCTTGCGATCACATACAGTACACCGCCCGCCGCGATCGCACCGAGCACTTGCGCCACGATGTACGGCACCAATTGATTCGACGGGAAACGTCCCCCCGCCCAAAGACCGATCGAGACCGCGGGGTTGAGATGACAGCCCGAGATATGCCCGATGGCGAAAGCCATGGTGAGCACCGTCAAACCAAACGCCAGGGACACGCCCAGCAGCCCTATCCCCACTTGAGGAAACGCCGCAGCCAACACCGCGCTGCCGCACCCGCCCAACACTAACCAGAAGGTTCCGATGAACTCTGCGCTGTATTTTTTCATACTGATCAGGGGTTTTTGTTCGAACCGCGATGACGCGCACGGCTTCCTGTCGTGCCGCTCATCGTCGTCGTGCAAAATGCCCCTCGCCACTGGCGTGTCGACGCCAGAGGGACGCAGCCGCCCACAACCGGGGTTTCCCTCAACGGGAGATCGTGCGCGAAAAACGCGTCACGTCGTCCCGCGTTTCGCGGTTTTTCTCCCGCCCAAGGAGACGCTTCGCCTCCTCGCTCAATCGACGCTGATCGCGCGTCCGCCTTCGAGCTTATCGTAACTGCGGAAGGCAAACATCGTTTCGCTGTCGAGAATGCCGTCGGTCTTGAGCAGATGATCCGTGATCACGCTTTCGATGCGATCGAGTTCCTTGCACTTGATGATCACGAGCAAGTCGTAGCGTCCGGACACGGAATAAACCTCGGACACATCCGGCAACGCGAGCAATGTCTCGGCGATACCGGTCATGCGCTTGCGGTCGGTTTTCAGGAGAACGATGGCGGTGGGCATGAGAAAAATCCTTTCGTGAGTGCCGTCACCATGCCCCAACGCGTCGCGACAATCCAGCCCGGAGCACGACAAGCGCACATCTCGCGGTAGCGCGCGCGCATTCAGAAAAAAACGTCAGCTCACCGTCTTGCGCACGACGTGCGTTAATCTCGGGCATTGACCCGTGTTTTACCGAGGCGTTTTCTGGACTTCCATGAACGCACCATCGGCCTCCTCTTCGGCGGTTAAATATAAGCGCATCGTGCTCAAGCTGAGCGGCGAAGTGCTTCGCGGCGGTAAATCCGGCGATCCCATCGACGGCGGGATCCTCGAACGCATCTGCACGCAGGTGAAAGATATTCACGACCTCGGCGTGCAGATCGGCCTGGTTATCGGCGGAGGTAACATCTTCCGCGGTTCGCTCGGCGAAAAGCGCGGCGTCGATCGCACCACCGGCGACTACATGGGCATGCTTTCCACCGTCATCAACGCCCTCGCGCTGATGGATTGCCTCGAGAAGATGGGCGTCACCACCCGCGTGCAGAGCGCCATCCCGATGAACCAGATCGCCGAGCCGTTCATCCTGCGCCGCGCGATCCGCCACCTCGAAAAAGGCCGCGTCGTCATCTTCGCCGCCGGCACCGGCAATCCCTATTTCTCGACCGACACCACCGCGGCGCTCCGCGCCTCCGAAATGCACGCCGACATCATCATGAAGGCGACCAAGGTCGACGGCATTTACGACAAGGACCCGAAAAAATACGCCGACGCGGTCAAATACGAAAGCCTCACTTTCATCGATGCGCTCAAACAGCGCCTCAATGTCATGGACTCGACCGCGTTCTCCCTCTGCTTGGATAACAACGTCCCCATCCTCGTCTTCGATCTCAACGCCGATCACTCCATCCGCCGCGCTGTCCTCGGCGAAAAAGTCGGCACACTCGTCCATAGCTGAGCGAGCTGACGCCAGCGAGCGGTTGTTAAAACCAGGAGGTTGAAGCCGAAGAAATCGCTTCTCCTTCCAGCGCCATCCGCTCCTTACACTTAAACTCTCAACTTAAACCTCAGTATGTCTCATCCCGCCCTCTCCGAAATGCAGGCCAAGATGAAAAAGGCCCTCGAGCACACCCTGCACGAGTTCAGCACCATTCACACCGGCAAGGCCCAGCCTTCCATGGTCGAAGGCGTCATGGTCGAAGCCTACGGCTCCATGATGCGCCTCAAGGAATGCGCCGCCATCACCACGCCCGACCCTCGCCTCATCATGATCCAGCCTTGGGATAAAGGCATCACGCAGGCGATCGTGAAAGCCATCCAGCTAGCCAACCTCGGCCTCAATCCCGCGGTCGATGGCGCCAATGTCCGCATTCCCCTCCCCGAACTCAGCCGCGAACGCCGCCAAGAGTTTGTGAAGGTCGCCAACCGCATGGCCGAAGAAGGCCGCGTGCAGATCCGCAACATCCGTCGCGACACGATGGATACGATCAAGAAGGCCCAGAAAGACGGCGCCATCTCCGAGGACGATCTCAAGCGCTACGAAAAAGAAGTCCAGGCCGCGACCGACAAAACCATCAAAGACATCGGCGAACATCTCGCCAAAAAAGAGAAGGAACTTCTCAACGCTTAAACGCGCCCTCGAAAACGAGCCGGGCATGCGTGTGGATTCGCGCCCGGCCATTTTTTCAACCGGCGACCCTCGACGCGCCCGCCCGTCATCGGCCGAAACTCTCCGCGTTTTTCGCACCTCCGCGGTTCCCATGCCTCTCCCCCGCTCACTGCCTCGCCGCATTGTCGTCAAGCTCGGCACCGGCGTCCTCACCTACGGTATTGGACAATTGGATACCGAACGCATCGCCGGCATCTGCTCGCAAATCGCCGCGTTTCGCAAAGCCGGCACGGAAGTGATCGTCGTTTCCTCCGGCGCCGTCGGCCTCGGCATGGGCCGCCTCGGACTTTCGCGAAAACCCAAAGAGGTCACCAAAAAACAAGCCTGCGCCGCCGTCGGCCAAAGTCTGCTCATGCAAACGTGGCAGCGCGGTTTTGATCCGCACGGACTTACCGTCGCGCAAGTGCTCCTCACGCGTGAAGATCTTCGCGCGCGCGACCGCCACCTCAGCATCAAGTCGGTGCTCAATCAGCTCGTGGCGTACGGCACGATTCCGATCATCAACGAAAACGATGCCGTCAGCGCCGCCGAGATCGATGCACTCCTTAAGTTCGGCGACAACGACACGCTCGGCGCCATGGTCGCCGCGCTCGTCGAGGCGCAGCACCTTGTCATCCTTTCCACCGCGCCCGGCCTGATCGACATGAAGGGTTCGAAAGAAATCGTTCCCGTCGTCGCAAAAATCACGCCCGAGATCGAGGCCATGGCCGGCGGCACCACGAGCGAGACCGCGACCGGCGGCATGATTTCGAAAATCTCCGCCGCGAAGCTCGCCACCAAAGCCGGCTGCGGCGTCTTCATCGCCAGCGGCGCCGTGCCGGACATCCTGCCGAAACTTTTCGCCGGACAAGGCCCCGGCACGTTCTTTGTGCCCAGCGGTCTCCCCATGGAATCCCGCAAACGCTGGATCGCGTTCTACCAACGGCCCGCGGGTACACTTTACGTCAACGCCCGCGCCGTGCCCGTGCTTCGCGAAAAAGGCAGCAGCCTGCTCGCCGTCGGCATCACGGGCGTCGAAGGCAAATTCAACGCCGGTGATATCGTGAACGTCGCCTTCGACGGCGGCGGCGAAAAACCCACGGGCGATCTCGCTCCTTTCGCACGCGGCAAAACCGCTTACTCCAGCGAAGAACTCGCGCGCATCGTCGGAAAACACGGCGACGAATTCCGCGCGCTCTTTCCCGGACGCAAACGTCTCGATGTCATCCATCGCGACGACCTCGCGCTGCTCTGAGTCGAAGCGTGCCGTCTGGGAGCGCCGGCGGCCCGCCGGCAATGTTCGAGAGGAGCCGGCCGGCATTCCCGCTCCGCCGTCAGCGAAAACACTCCGGCCTCCGCGCGCTCACAACCACCGCGTCATCAAATCGCGGCGATCGTCGCCGAAGCCCATGCGTTCATAAAACGCTTTCGCGTGTTTGTTCGCATGATTCACCTCGAGGCGCACCGCCGCTGCGCCGCGTTCTCGCGCCCATGTCTCCACAAACTGGATACAACGTTTTCCCCATCCTTGTCCGCGCGCCGCCGGCGCGAGGTAAATCTCATCGAGCAACACAAAGCGTCCGCGAAACTCCAAACTGAAGCCCCACGTCACGACGAGATGCCCATACCTCGCTCCTTCGCCGGATGCTTTGAGCAAAAAGATCTGCCCGAGCTCCGGTCGCTCGAGCAATGCGCGAATCGCTTTCGGCACCGCTTGCGGATCGAAGACGAGTTTTTCCTCTTCGTAAAACGCGCGCAGCGAGGTCAGCACGTCAGCTTCGTCGCGCGGCGTCGCAGTGATCCAGGAGAGATCCAAGGGCGCGTTCAGGTTGTTTGTCGCTTCCGTCATCTTCATTCGATGACCAACACAACGCCGCCGCGCGGCGCCAACGTCAGCGGCAATTTTTCCCCGCTCACCACGGCGACTTCACGTTGCGCAAACGACAGATTGCCGGGCGTGTCGCCATCCGTGATCAGCATGCCTTTCGCGCGCTGACCGAGTTTCAAACGCGTCAGATCGAACGACAGTTTTTGCTCCGTCGTTTCACCGTTGATTCCGGCAACGTACCAGCGGCCGCCTGCCTTGCGCGCGATCGCGACGAACTTACCGGGGTATCCGTCGAGAAACACGACATCGTCCCACACGCCCGGCACATCGCGCAGAAACGCGCGCACATACTCCGGCGCTTTCGCCATGCCGTCCGGGATCTCCGCGTAGTGTTGGATGCCCGACGTAAACAACACCGACAACGCCAGCTCAAACGCACTGCTCGTGCGTCGCTCGATGTTGTTGATGCGGTCCAACACCACCGGCGTGAAATCCATCGGATCAAAAAGATTCCGCGTGAACGGCAGCATCGTCGCATGCATCGGCGCCTCGTCGGCATTCGCTTGCTCGAAGGTGATAAACTCCAGCCCCTTGATCGCCTCCATCGTCATCAGATGCGGATACGTCCGCTGCCATCCGCGCGGCAGCGTGCAGCCGTGAAAGTTGATCAGCAATCCGTACGGCGCGGCGTCTTCGAGAATATCGAGATAATATTCGATCTGTGACTGCCCGTCGCCGCCGAAGAAATCGATCTTCACACCCGCGATGCCCATCGCCACCAAACGCTCAAATTCCTCGCGCCGACTTTCTCGCGTCAGCATGCGGTCGCGCGGTGTTTGCGGCGCATCGTTCCAATCCCCGCGCGAGTTGTACCAAAGCAGCAGCTTCACGTCTTTCGTCGCGGCGTATTCGGCCAGCTCCTTCACGTTTTCGTAGCCGATCTGCTGATCCCAAAGCGCATCGATCAGGCAATAACGCCAGGTCATCTCCGCCGCGTAATCGATGAACTGCTTCTGCACATCGTAAACGGTTTTTCCGTCACCGAGCAGGGGCCAGCTCCACGCAGCTTTTCCTGGCACAATCTTCGATTGTTCGGCTTTCGCCAAAACCTTCGCCGGCGACGCGAGATCCACGCCGAGCATGGATTCCGTCACGGTAGCCAGATCGCCGATCACGATCACGCGCCACGGCGATTCGGTCGCACCTTCCGGCTTCACCGGCCCATTACCCAAACCTTCGCGTTCGTCCGGAAACCCGATCGTGTATTCACCTTTTGGAGACGCCGTGCGCAGCCGCGTGCCGCAATATCCACGTCCCAAATCCGCCTCGCTGATCACCACCCATGTTTCGCCCGTGCGAAACAGCGCCGGATACACCCAGCCTGCGCCGAGCTTGGGCGGCGTTCCGACCGGGATGTCCTTTTCGTAATGCTCCTCGTACGATGGATTCGTCCGGCTCCAACCCGTCTTGGCGACCGACATCGGTTGCAGCCACGCGCGTGTTTCCGGCGAAAACTGAAACGAGGTGATTTCTTCAAGCACCTTCCGCACGGCGGTTTCTTCCGCACTTGGCCAACGATAACGAAACGCCACGCCGTCATTCGACACTTGGAAGACCACTTCCATCGCCCGCCCGTTCGCCGACTCCACGTGGAGTACCTTTCGATTCGCGCGATACGTATTCACACGGCGTTTGGCCGTGAGGATCTCATATTCGTCCTGCACTTCGCGCGTCCGCTCTTCGCGAAGGAGTTTCAGCCCGCGCGAGAAATCCGCGTCCTCGCACACCACGCCGAGCTTCGATTCACCGATGATCAACGTTTCGTGACGCTTCACCGTGTATCGGAGTTCGCCCGCGTCATTGGCCACTATTTCGACGCGAATCGCGCCGTCGGGACTTGCGACGCGTCCCAGCGTGTTTGCAACCGCTTCAGTCATTGCGAAAGAAAGCACACTCGCCACCAACGCCAACACACAGCCCGAGAGTTTGAGTTTCATCATAGGATAACGGGGTTTTTGCGCATCTCAGGCTGCGATGCTCGCGGCGGCCAGTCCTAAAAAGCTCCTTCGCGCCTCGACGCGTATTCTCAACTGTTCGGGCAGCATTCTCAAATCGCACTGCTTGCGCTGGGTCGCACACGCCTGCTTCGTACTCACATGCCCCTGAGTTTCTCTCTGCCCCTCACGCGCTCTTTGCATGCGTCGTGGCTCGTGCTCGTCGCACTCATCGTTCCATTTATGGCGCAGAACACACACGCCGGCGCGCCGAAACCTGCGCCCACGTTCACCTTCAAACGCGGCGTCAACGTCAGCCACTGGCTCTCACAAAATTTCGATCATCGTCCCTACGCCGCCGATTGGTTCGACGAAGAGGACGTCGCTTGGATCGCCAGCCAAGGCTTCGACCATCTCCGCATTCCCGTCGATGGACGTCTCTGGCGCAAAAACGACGGTTCACTCGACGAAGAGAAAATCGCGCCCTTTGTCCGCGCACTCGCCTGGGCGCGTGGTCACGGGCTCAACGTGATTCTCGACATGCATTTTCTCCCTGGTGCGAGCTTCGATCCTACGAATCAAGAAAACGCCGTTTTCACCGACACCGCCCTTCAAGAAGAAGTCGCCGCGTTCTGGGAAAAACTCGCCGCACGTTTCAAAGACGAAGGCGATTATCTTCGTTTCGAAATTCTCAACGAACCGGTCGCGCAACAAAACGCCGAGCTCAACCCGTTCAACGCGCGCATGCTCGCCGCGATCCGCAAAACCAATCCCACGCGGATCGTTTATCTCACGTCGAATCGCTGGAGCAGTTTCGACACCGTCACCGATGTCGTCCTCCCCGACGATCCGCTCATCGCGCTGACGCTGCATTTCTACGAGCCCTTCGTTTTCACCCATCAACGCGCGAGCTGGGTTCCGCTGCCGCCAGACATGCCGTTGATCAAATTCCCCGGACGCGTTCCGGATCTTTCCAAAACGAAAATTCCCGCCGACCACTTCGTGCAATACTCGTCCAACACCGAACTCACGGTTGACCAAATCGACGAAGCCTTCGCAAAAGTCGCCGCCTGGGCCGATCAACACCTCAAAGGCCGCGAACTCTACATCGGCGAATTCGGCGCCTACGACGTCGCCGATGCGGATTCACGCCGCAACTACGTCAAAGCCGTCACCGCCGCCGCCGAACGCCACGGCTGGACCTGGGCCGTCTGGGATTACCAAGGCGGTTTCGCCATCCGCGCGCCCAACGGCAAACCCACCGCCATCCTCGAAGGCCTGCCGCTGAAGTGACTGCAGCGCTCATTTTGCTTTTCTCATTTCCCTGCGCTCAGTCTTCCCATGCCCGCCAAACCCCAATTCGCCGCCGAGCAGCAGGACGGTGCGTTCAAGCGCCAGGAGGATGCCTTTCGCCATTGGATCGTCGCTGATCCGGGAGCACGTTTCAGTGCGGAGCGCGATCGTTATCATCTCTACGTCTCGCTCGCTTGTCCGTGGGCGCATCGCACGCTCATCGCCCGTCATGTGAAGTGTCTCGATGACGTCATCGGCGTCACCGTCGTCGATCCCGAACGCGACGAACGTGGCTGGCGTTTCACCGAAGGTCCGGGGCACAGCGCCGATCCGGTCAACGGTTTCAAGTTCCTCAGCGAGGCCTATCGCGCGACCGATGCCAACTTTCAGGGGCGTTTCACCGTGCCGGTTCTCTGGGACAAATCCACGCGACAGATCGTCAACAATTCCGAGGACGACATCTGCCGCATGTTCAACGATGTCTTCGCCGCCATCGCGCGCTGCGATGTGAATCTCTTTCCGATCGATATCGAAACCGAGCACGCAAAGCTCGCCGCGTTCATCTACGAGCGCGTCAACAATGGCGTGTACGAGGCCGGCTTCGCGACATCCCAATCCGAATACGAACGCGCGTGTCGCGCGCTTTTCTCCGCGCTCGACGAACTCGAGCTGCGTCTCGCTTCGCGCCGTTTTCTGTTTGGCTCGCGTATCGTCGAAGCCGACTGGCGACTCTTCTGCACGCTCGTGCGTTTCGATTCGGTTTATCACGGCCACTTCAAGTGCAACCTGCGGCGCATCGTCGATTACCCGAATCTTTCCGGTTATCTGCGCGATCTCTATCAGCAACCGGGCATCGCCGACACGGTGAACCTCGATCACATCAAGCGGCACTACTACGTCACGCACACCGAGATCAATCCGACCGGTATCGTCCCGATCGGACCGCTGCTCGATCTCAGCGCGCCCCACGGCCGCGAGCAACTCGCGTGAAACACGCGAGCCTGCGCACGACATTTCTTCACGGAAGAATTCTCAGATCGTGACTTCCTGACGGGCTTTTTCCGCGAGTGCCGTGCTCAGGTAACGTTCACCGAAGCTGCAGCCCACGGTGACGATGCGTTTGCCAGCGAACTCGGGACGTTTCGCGACTTCCATCGCCGCCCAAACATTGGCACCCGTCGAGATGCCGCCGAGAATACCTTCCTGCGTCGCGAGCAAGCGCGCCGTTTCGAAAGCCGCATCATCGGTCACCGTGATCACTTCATCGATCACGGCCGTGTTGCAGTTCTTCGGAATGAAACCCGCGCCGATGCCTTGGATCTTGTGACGTCCGGGTTTGCCGCCCGAGAGCACCGGGCTCGCGGCGGGTTCGACCGCAAACGTCTTCAGCGTCTTGCGCGCTTTGATCACTTCGGAAACGCCCGTGATCGTGCCGCCCGTGCCGACGCCGGCGACAAATGCGTCGATGTTTCCTCCGGTCGCTTCCCAAATTTCCTCCGCGGTCGTGCGACGATGCACTTCCGGGTTCGCCGGATTTTCAAACTGCTGCGGCATGAATCCGCGATTGCCATGTTGCGCGAGCAACTCACCCGCACGGCGGATCGCGCCGGGCATACCTTCCGCCCCGGGTGTCAGCACGATTTCCGCGCCGAGCATGCGCAACAACACGCGGCGCTCCACCGACATTGTTTCCGGCATCGTGAGGATCAATTTGTAGCCGCGTGCTGCGCACACAAACGCCAGCGCGATACCGGTGTTCCCCGAGGTCGGCTCGATCACGACGGAGTCGGGTTTCAAACGACCTTCGCGCTCCGCCGCGTCGATCATCGCCATGCCGATGCGGTCTTTTACGCTGGAGAGCGGATTAAAAAATTCCGCCTTCAGCCAAATCTCCGCGTCGAGCCGGGCGGTGATCCGGTTCAACTTGATCAAGGGGGTGTTTCCAACAGTGGCGACGATGTTTGGATAAGCGCGAGCGGACATGATGCTCCACAATCACGCGCCCCGCGCCTTGGCAGTCAAGTGCGTGTCCGCGAAGCTTCCGCAGGTTCGGCTCTGCCCAGCAAATGCCGCAGCGCGCTCTCCAGCCTGACATGCCGAAACGGAAAATCAGCTTCCTCCAATCGCGCCGGAACGACAAACGCGCCGCTCAACAACGCTTCATCGGCCATCTCGCCCACCGCGAGTCGCAGCGCCCACGCCCGCGTCGGCAGCCACGCGGGACGCTTGAGCACACGCCCGAGCGTCGCGGCAAACTCCGCCTGACTCACCAACTCGGGAGCAACCGCATTCACCGGACCGCCACAGCGTTGATCGAGCACAGCGTGATAAATCGCGCCGATCATATCGTCGATGCTGATCCAGGCGAATGCCTGCTCGCCATGTCCCAGACGTCCGCCAAGTCCGGCGCGGAACAGCGGCAACAATTTCGCAAGCGCGCCGCCTTTGGGCGTCAGCACCGCGCCCGCACGCATCGCCACGGCGCGCATGCCGAGCGCTTCGGCTTTGGCGGTTTCGTTTTCCCACGCTTTGCACACGCCCGCCAAAAAACCCGTGCCACGCATGCTGTCTTCATCAACGTGTTCCTCGCCGCGCGCGCCATAGATGCCCGCGCCCGACATGCTCACGAGCACGAACGGCCGGTGCTTCATCTTCTCGATGCAGGTCACGAGCGTGCGCGTCGCCGCCACGCGACTCGCGAGAATCGCTTCGCGGCGCGCCGGCGTCCATCGTCCGTCAGCGAGATTTTCCCCGGACAAATTGATGACGGCGTCCACACCGCGAAGCTTCATCGGATCCAGTTCACCCGTTTCCGGATTCCAATAAATCTCGTCCCCTCCGCGCGGCGTGCGACGCACCAGACGCACGACTTCGTGCCCTTGCGAATGCAGAAACGGGATCAGCGCCGCGCCCAGCAAGCCCGACGCACCGGCGATCAGGAAACGCATCGAACGCACCGCGCCGTAGCGCGCGCGCAGTTCCGTATCCGCCTTCGTAATCGCATGCCGGTAGGTGAACAACCGTTCGAGTTTCCCGCGTATCCAGGAATTGGTGACAAAACCCGCGGGCGCTTCGTATTCAATAGCGTCAGTCAGCACGCAGGCGGACGCGCCATCCGGCTCGATCCGATGCAAATGTTCCCACCGCTTAAACGGGCCGCGCAGCTGCCGGTCGCGAAAATGCCGGCTCTCTTTCACATCGTAGTGCTCCACCTCCCAGCTCGTCCAAAACGCCCCGGCCTTCATGCGCACTTCTACGCGCGCGCCTTCCCGCACGCCATCGTGTCGCACGATCTCGATCGTCTCCCACGGAGGTGTCAGTCGCTCCAGCACGCCGCCGCGCAAATGCCAGTCATACACCTCGCCCGCCGGGCGATTGATGCGGATGGACCGTGAAAAGGACTCGACACTCATGAATGAAGCGCACGGCCATACGCCTCCGACCGCCCCGTTCGCAACTCTCAATCACGCGGCGATGCATTCGACGCGCTTTGCGCTTCGCCCGCTCAAGAGTATTCACGGGCGCGCCTTGAGTCGTCGAAACGATTCCAACGCCTCCGCGCGCGCCGCCGCGTGATCGACGATCGGATGCGGATAATTTTTTCCCAACTCCACGCCCGCCGACGCCAAGACTTCCGCCGACGCTTTCCACGGCGCGTGCAAAACCGCGTCGGGCAACCGCGCGAGTTCCGGCACCCAACGCCGTACATACGCGCCCGCCGGATCGAATTTCGCGCCCTGCAGGACCGGCGCAAAAATCCGAAAATACGGCGTCGCATCCGCTCCGCAGCCCGCGCTCCACTGCCAACCGAGCGTGTTGTTCGCCAGATCCGCATCGACAAGCGTGTCCCAAAACCACGCCGCGCCTTCCGCCCACGACAGCCGCAGATGTTTCACCAGAAACGACGCGACGATCATCCGCGCGCGATTGTGCATCCAGCCGGTCGCCCACAACTCACGCATGCCCGCATCGACGATCGGATATCCCGTCAATCCACGCCGCCACGCTTCGCGTTTTTTCCCGCCGGGATCCGCCGCCCACAGAAACGCCAAAAACTCTTCTCGCAACGGTCGCTCGGGTGTTTCGGGGAAATGATATAGCACATGATGCGCAAACTCGCGCCAACCAAGTTCGCCCAAAAATTTCTGCACGCCTGCATTCGCGGGAAACACGCCCGATGCTTTCGACTGCGCTTCCGCCGCGGCCCAGATTTGACGCGGTCCGATTTCGCCGAAGTGCAGATGCGGCGACAAACGCGACACGCCGGCCTCGCCAGGAAAATCGCGTCGCTCCGCGTAATCCGATGAAAGTTTCTGCACGAAAAACTTCAGACGTTTCTGCGCGCCCGTCTCGCCTGGCGTCCACGTATCATATAAACCGGCGTCCCATTTCCCGCGTGGCAGGAGTGCAAGCTGATCCGGCTCCAGCGATGCAGGCCAACGCTCCGGCGCGAAAAATCGATTCTGCTTCACCGCGATCGGCTCCGCGACCGGCAGACTCAAACAGTGGCGCCAAAAGGGCGTGAACACTTGAAACGGTCCGCCCGCGCGATTCGCGATGGTGTGCGGCTCAAATAGCAATCCGCTGTTAAAACTTCTCGCCTCTACGCCGTCGTCGGTCAGCGCCGATTTCAGGCGCTTGTCGCGTGCGATCACCGCCGGTTCGTATCGACGATTCCAATACACCGAATTCGCTCCCGTTTCTCGTATCAGGCGACGCAAAACTTCGATCGCTTCTCCGCGCGCGACCACGAGTCGCGAGCCGCGTTCGTGCAGCGATGCTTCGAGCGCCTTGAGAGAATGATGCAGCCACCAGCGCGATGCAGCCCCCGGAGTCCAACGTCCTTCGCCCGCTTCATCCCGGATAAACACCGGCACGATCGCTCCACCGCGCTTCAACGCCTCGGCCAGCGCCGCATTATCCTGCAGTCGCAGATCCTGACGAAACCACACGATCGTCGGAGAAATGTTCACGCCCCGAAGGAGTCGCGGCCGCTCCACGAAGCAAGCACGCCGACATTTCCAGCCGCCAAACTTTCATTCTCTCCCTTGCTCCCGTCTCAAATTCCCATCCTGTCCTCCTCAACCCTCTTCCCACATTATCGCCCGCCTTCATGTCTTCTTGGGACGTCCAATTTCGCCACGGCGTTTTCCTGCCGCAGATCGACTGGTGGCTCGATGCGCATCATCCCGTCGAGCGCTCTTTCGTTTCGCACGCCCACTTCGATCATCTCGCTCCGCATCGCGAAATCATCTGCTCCGAAGGCACCGCGCGCCTCATGCGATCGCGCATGCCCGCCGTGCGTCGCGAACACATCCTTCCCTTTGGGCATACCGAGCAACTCACCGCGGACGCCAGCATCACGCTCTATCCTGCCGGACATATCTTCGGTTCCGCGCAATGTCTGATCCAGCACGACGCGCTCGGCTCGCTGCTCTACACCGGCGATTTCAAACTGCGCGCAGGCCGCTCCGCAGAAGCCTGTGCGACACCGCCCGCGGATGTGTTGATCATGGAGACAACTTTCGGTCGTCCGCACTACGTGTTTCCGCCGACCGAGGAAACACTCGCCGCGATCACGCGTTTCTGCCGCGACGCGATCGAAGATAACGAAACGCCCGTTCTGTTTGGCTACAGCCTCGGCAAAAGTCAGGAGCTACTGCGCGGCCTCGCCGAAGCAGCGCTTCCCGTGATGCTGCATCCCCAGACTTTCCGCCTCACGCGCATCTACGAAGAGTTCGGTCTGCAGTTTCCGCCCTACCGCGAATTCTCCACTGACGAACTCGCGGGCCACGTCGTCATCTGTCCGCCGCAATCGAACAACTCCGCCTTCCTGCGAAAAATCGCAAAGCGTCGCACCGCCATGATCACGGGTTGGGCGCTCGATCCTGGGGCGACATATCGTTATCAATGCGACGCCGCCTTTCCGCTCTCCGATCACGCCGACTTTCCCGACCTGCTGCGCTTCGTGCAACTCGTGCAGCCCAAACGCGTGCTCACGCTTCACGGCTTCGCCGCCGATTTCGCCCGCACGTTGCGCGACCGCGGTATCGATGCGTGGGCGATCAACGAACACAACCAACTCGAGTTCGCTCTCGCGCAGCCCTCGTCGAGCAGCATTCCACTGCAACCGACACCACTTCCGCGCTCCGCGTCGACCGCAGCCGACGATCTCGAAGTATTCGCCGAAGTCGCGGATCGCATCAAAACCGCCGCCGGCAAACTCGAGAAGGTCGGTTTGCTCCGCGACTACTTCACGTCTCTGCGCGATGATGACGATGCCGCGCGCGCGGCGCTCTACTTCACCGGCCGTCCGTTTCCTCAATCCGATCCGCGCACACTGAATCTCGGATGGTCCTTGATTCGTCGCGCGGTGCTCGAAGCCACCGGACTTTCCATCGCGGATTTTCGGCAGGCGTATCAACGTTTCGCCGATAGCGGCGACACCGCCGGAGCTTTGCTCGCCGGACGCACGCAACCGAAATCGTTTTCCCTCGCGCAAACCGCATCGCTGCTCGACTCCCTCGCCGCCGCGCGCGGGCCTGCCGCCAAACTCGCTTTGTTGCAGGAGCGGCTTTCGCGACTTCCGCCGTCAGCCGCGAAATATCTGATCAAAATCATCACCGGCGATCTGCGCATCGGCCTCAAAGAAGGTCTCGTCGAAGAAGCCGTCGCGTTGTCGTCCGGTCGTCCTCTCGAAGCCGTGCGCGAGGCGCATATGCTTTGCGGAGACATTCCCGCCGTCGTGCGCGCCGCGCGTAGTGATAAACTGGATACGATATCTCTGCGGGTTTTTCATCCGCTGCAGTTCATGCTCGCGAGTCCCGAGCCCACGGCCGACGCGATCCTCGAGCGAATGCCGCCTTCCGTCTGGCTCGAGGAGAAATACGACGGCATCCGCTGCCAGCTCCACAAACAGGGCTCGCGTGTAGAACTCTACTCGCGCGATCTCCATCGCATCACCGATCAGTTTCCCGATCTCGCTCGCGCGGCGTCTGCATTTCCCGCCGATTGCGTTCTCGATGGCGAATTGCTCGCGTGGCGCGACGGCCGCGCGCTGCCGTTTGCCGAGCTGCAAAAACGTCTCGGGCGAAAAGGTGGCGACGATTTTTTCCTCGGCGCGGAGATTCCCGTGTCGTTTTCCGCGTACGACATTCTCTGGCTCGATGGCCGCTCCTTGCTGAAAGAACCGCTGTCATTTCGCCGCGAATCGCTTGAAGCCTTGTTCGCCAAATCGCGGACCAATGCTCTCACCCTCGCACCGAGACAATGGGCCCAATCGGCGGTGGAAATCGAAGCCGCTTTTCTCGCGGCGCGCCAACGCGGCAACGAAGGGCTCATGGCCAAGGATCCGACGAGTCGTTACACGCCGGGTCGTCGCGGGCTCGCCTGGCTGAAGTTGAAGAAAGCCTACGCCACCCTCGATGTCGTGGTCGTCGCGGTCGAGTACGGCCACGGCAAGCGGCGCGATGTTTTGAGCGACTACACATTCGCCATTCGCGACGATGAACACGATCGGCTCCTCACCGTCGGCAAAGCCTACTCCGGCCTCACCGATGCGGAGATCGCGCATCTCACGGAGCATTTTCTCGCCACCACCATCGAGCAGCAAGGACGTCGGCGGCGTGTCGTTCCGGAGGTCATTATTGAAGTGGCGTTCGATTCGATTCAACCGAGCCAACGTCATGAAAGCGGCTACGCGCTCCGCTTCCCGCGCATCGTGAGAATCCGCTCGGACAAAACCCTCGCCGATATCGATACACTGCAAACATGCCGGCGACTCGCCGACTCCAGTGCATTTGGCCCGGTTTCGGACCACGCGAAGTGACAGCGAACCCCGGCGGGGAACAATCCCCGTGTTCAGCGCGTCCAATGCCGCAACTCTCCTTTGCATGCCCTTGCACCTTCAGGCGCAGCGCCCTCCTTCTCGCAGTTCGCGTATTTGTATCAGGCTCGTGCTTTTGCTACCGGCGCTGATGTCGCTGTGCTCCGCCGCATGGAGCAACACGCCCGTATCGTTTAAGGACGGTGAAGAATTTCTTTTCCGCGTCTCGTGGGGCATCTTCCGAAACGCCGGCGAGATCGCCATCAACGCTCGCGAAGAAACCGTCGCCGGTCTTCCCCAGATACGCCTCACCACGCAGACCGAAACCAAAGGCTTCGTCCGAAATCTATATTTCTTCGAAGGCGTCGTTGTTTCGATCTTCGATCGCGACGATGGTCGGCTGCTCGCGGCGACCGCGACCACATCCATGAAGAAAAAGAAGACCCACGCCATGGCGGTCTTCGATTACGCCGGCGGTCGTGTGCTCTACGAAGATTTCCTCCGGCCCGAACGCAGCGCCAACATTCCCATCCCCGAAGGCCAGCCCAAGGATCTCATCACGAGTCTGATCGAAGCGCGCACGTGGGATTTGAAGGTCGGCGACCGTCGCCCGGTCACGGTGATGTTCGACGATGAATTCTACGATCTGGTGCTGGTGGCCGAACGTATTGAAGAAGTGGATACACCGCTGGGCCGCGGCCCCGCTCTCGTCGTGAAACCGGTGATGGAGCAATCCCCCAAAGGCATGTTCAAACGCGGCGGCACCGTGCGCGTTTGGATTTCCCAGGACGAAAAACGCCTGCCCGTGAAACTCGAGGTCTCGCTCAAGTACGGAACCGGCGTGGCCACGCTCATCCACTATCGTCCGCCCACGACAGCGGTCGCGCTTCTCGGAGACTGAGCCGTCTTCGAAACGAGGACAAAACGCCAGGGTTTCAACCGCCATTCGTCACCGGCGTAGTCGATTCCGACACGCGGCGTTATCTGTATCCGATTTTTGGTTACGCGCTCGCCTTTTTCGATCCAGAGCCCGCTTTCGGGAGCCGCCGGCAGTCCGTTGAGCAAACGATCGATCGCGAGCGTTTTGGTCAATCGTCCCGGCCCGCTGACGGCTTGCGTTCCCCGGATTAAGATCGCCGCCGGGAAGTTCTCCGGCCCTGTCACAAGATTCAGCATTTCGTGAATGCCATAGCACAGATAAACGTACCAGATGCCGCCGCGACGATACATGACATCGGTGCGTGCGGTGCGTCCTTTGCTCGCATGGCAGGCGAGATCGGATTCGCCGTGATAAGCCTCCGTCTCCGTGATGACCGAGCGGATTTCCTGTCCGTCGGGCATCCGTCGCACGAGTACGCATCCGATCAGTTTTCGCGCGAGCGCGACCGTGTTTTGCGCCTGAAAGACTCTCGCTTGGATCGGATCCGGCATGATTGAGTCCTCCACATATCCCGCGTGAGCTCCAACGCAACGCCCTCCCGCTTATCGCAACATCTCCAATGATCGCGCCCACGTTCTACACCTTAACCGGAAACCTCCTCGCCGAGCGCACCTTCGAGTTTTCGACGTGGCAACCAGACCGCACACAGCGCGCCCAGGCGGAGTCGTTCCAAGTCGGCGGCAAGGGCATCAACGTCTCGCGCATGCTCACGCGTCTCCAAATTCCGAATACAGCGCTTTGCTTCGCCGGCGGCGAAACAGGCGACGAATGCCGGCGCTGGTTGCGCGAACGCGGACTCAGGCACGAGATGTTCGCCACCTCGCGTCCCACACGCACCGGCCTCGTGGTTCGCGCTCCCGGCATCGAGGAAACAACCTTCCTCGGCCCCGACACGCCGCCCGACGCCGCGGCCTGCGAGGCGTGTGCCCAGTTTTTGGATACATGCGACGCATCCACGGTGCTGGCGTTTTGCGGCAGTTTTCCCGGCTGGGAAAACGACGCTGCCCGCCCGCTGCGCGAAGCCCTCACTCGGCTGATCGCTCGCGCAACCGTATGCGTCGATACCTACGGCCCGCCTCTGCGTGCGCTCGTTGAGCAACCGGTCTCATTGGTGAAAATCAATCGCCAGGAGTTCGCTCAACTTTGGGGCCCCGAATTTCCACCCACTTTAGAGGATGCGCTGGCCGCGGCCGTCCGCCGTTGGCCGGTCCGCGCTTGGGTGATCACGGACGGACCCAATCCCGTCGGTATCGCGTCCCCAACTCGGCCGCCGACACTGCTGACACCGCCTCCTATAAAAGAAATTTCTGCGACCGGATCGGGCGACGTGCTCTTTGCCTGCATTCTGCATTTCCTTTATGGGCAAGGCTTGACGTTATTTGAGGCAGTTTCGTTCGCTCTTCCTTTTGCTTCCGCAAACGCCGCCGACCCGGGAATTGCGGAGTTCAACCTGAACCAACTCCCTCACAAGAGGTCATTTCCATTATGAACCGTAAAGTCGTTCCCATTCTCATTCTCCTCATCATCGCCGGCGGCGCATTCTTCGGCTACCGCAGCTTTAAGGCCAAGCAGGAACGCGAAGAACAGGCTCGCATCGCCGCGGAGGCTCAGCTCGAAGCCGAGCGCAAAGCGGAGGCGGAGCGCCAGCGTCTCGCCGCCGAGGCGGAAGCGGAACGGCTCAGGCAGCTCCAGGCCGAGCGCGAAGCCGCTCGCAAGGCCGAGGAAGAAGCCCGTCTTCGCGCCGAGCAGGCCGCCGCGGAAGCGCGTCGCATTGAAGAAGAAGAAAAAGCCCGCCGCCTGGCCGCCGAACGCGAGCGCCTGGCCGCCGAGCGCGCCGCCGCCGAACGTGAAGCCGCTCGCATCGCCGCCGAGCGTGAAGCCGCCCGCATCGCCGCCGAACGCGAACGTCAGGCCGCTCTTGAGCGTCTCGCGGAGGAAGAACGCCAGCGCAAGGAGGCCGAAGAGCGCGAAGCCGCGCGTCTCGCCGCTCTCGAGCGTCAGCAGGAGCTCGAGCGCCAAAAGGCGGCCGAGATCGAAGAGCGCAAAGTCGAGCTCCTCACCCGCTCCATCTATCCAACCGACTACAAACGCCGGAAGCACTACTACCTCGAGGTCGACATGAGAAACGCTCAAGCCGAAGCTCAAGCTGAGGCCGCGGTGCAGCGTCCCGCCTCGTCGCAGCCTTGATCTGCATTCCCCGCCGTTTTTTCCCAAATATATCCTTGCTAGGGCGAACTAAGATTCACTTAGTTCGCCCCTTTATTTTATGAAAGCGACCATCAAAACACAGGGGCAGCAGTTCGCCGTTTCCGAGGGCGACATCCTGATCGTTAACCGCTATCGCAATTCCGAAGCCGGCTCCACCGTGCAAATCAACGAGGTGCTCTCCGTCGGCGAAGGCGATTCCTTCCGCGTCGGCGCTCCTCTCCTCGACGGCGCCAGCGTCACCGCGACGGTGCTCGAAAACAAGCGCGGCCCCAAGGTCGTCGTTTTCAAGAAAAAGAAACGCAAGGGCATGGAGCGCAAGCAGGGCCACCGCCAGGAGCTCTCCGTGATCAAGATTCAATCCATCAACGCTTAATCAAAGGAGCAACCCACCATGGCGCATAAAAAAGGTGCAGGATCTACTCAGAACGGTCGCGACAGTCGCGCGCAGCGACTCGGCATCAAGAAGTTTGGCGGCCAGACCGTAGTCGCGGGCAACATCCTCGTCCGCCAGCGCGGCTCCAAGCTGCACGCCGGCAAGAACGTCGGCACCGGTCGCGACTGGACCCTCTTCGCCCTCAAGGACGGCGTGGTCCAGTACGACAAGGCTCACCGCAAGGTCGCCGTCGTCTAATCGACCCACATTCGCTTTCACGCTCAACGCAGCCGATTCTCGGCTGCGTTTTTTTTGCGCATTTTCCAAACGCTTGATGCGCGGCGCTCCACGCTGTTCGCGGCTTGCAGGCCTCGGATTTGCGTGAACCAGCTCGCGCACGACTGGTCTAGCGCGCCGAGTTTTGACCGCCGTTTTTGCCACATCTTCCGTCGCCGCGGATCTTCCGCGCCTGGAGCTCGCCCGTCGCTGCCGGGAGATCTGCCTCGCCCACGAAAGCACCGCTTTCGACACCGCCGTGCTTGAGCAAGCGCTCATGGACGCGCTGAAAGCCGTGCGAGAGCGCTATGGTCCAGCCTGCGTCAACGACGAGGACTTGGACCAGATTTTCCAACGCGAAGCCGCCCGCGTGACCGATGCCCGCATACTCGCCGAGCTGCTCGCGCCGCGTCTGCTCGCCGCCATGGGAGCACCCCAGTCCCGCGAAACGCGTCCCGCACCCGCGCCGCCGCCCGCCCCTTTTCCCGCTTCGTCTCCGCCCACCGCCACGGCCGATCCGCCGGGCATCGCCGATCTTCTCGATGGCATGCTCGCACTGGATCACGACGCACGCACCCGTCGCCCGCGTTGAGGCGCCCATCGATAACCATCGCAGAAAAACACATCCATGAGTTCCGCTACCCTCGAGAAAACCGAAAAGCCCACCGCCAACGGCATCCCCGCAGTCAGCGCCGCGCCTTTTTCACCTCCTGCCACCGCGCCCGCCAAACGCCCCGCTGCCGCCAAAACCATCCTTCTCGGTTTCGATCTCGGCACGAACAAATCCTGCATTCTCGCAGGCGCCGCCGGCAGCACCGACATCGTCCTCAGCAAAGTCATCCCGAGTGTCGTCGGTTACGTCAAAGAAGGCATCGTCGAAGGCATCATCACCGACAATGCCACGCAGCTCTTCGGCGAAGACGCGCTGAGAAATCATCTTCACGTGAATCTCGTCCCACCGCTCGCCAACGGCGTCGTTGCGCATCCGGAAGCGGCGCGCGATCTATTCCGTCACATCCGCCAGCTCGTCGATCCGTCCGGTCAAGCCGAACTTCGTGCGGTGATCGGTGTGCCCGCCAATGCCGATGCGTCCGCGCGCGAAGAAATTCGCCACTGCGCCCAAGGTATTTTCGATCGTCTCTTGCTCATTCCCGAGCCGTTCCTCGCCGCGCTCGGTTTCCGCGACGATGCGCGCGTCGGCCAGGCCGGTTATGCCGATCCGGTGATCAATTCGCTCTTCATCGATATCGGCGGCGGCACTTCCGATCTCTGTCTCGTGCAGGGCTATTTCCCCGGTCCCGACGATCAGGCGAGCATTCCGTTCGCGGGCGATGCGATCGATGCGCTGATCCAAAGCGATCTCGATCGCACGTATCCCAACAACGGCCTATCCCGCCAAAAAGTCCGCGAACTCAAGGAAGCGCATTCGTACGTTGGCGCGATTCGCAAACCGCTCGACGTGAAAGTGGTCATCGGCGGCAAAGGCCACTCGCTCGAACTCGGCGAAACCATCGGCAATGCCTGCAACGCGCTCATCGATAAAATCTATCCCGCGCTCACCACGTTGATCGCGCGTGCGAGCTCCGACAGCGTCCTCGCGTTGCTCCAAAACATCGTCGTCACCGGCGGTGGTTCACAGATCAAAGGCATCGATACCCTGCTTCAACAACGACTCGCCGACGACGGCTTCGAATCGCCGCGTGTGCGCGTCGCCGGACAAGACTACAAACGCTACGTCGCGATGGGGGCCCTCAAAGCCGCCCGCGCCGCTCGCGAGAACCAGTGGCAGCACTTGCTGGCCTGAGTGTAGTTGATTTTCCACTACAAGGCGCGTCTTTCAACGGCGCGCCTTTTTTAACGAGAGTATTTTCGATCAAGTAGTAGCCTGCGCGCGGGCGCCGGCCGGCTCCTCGCGATCGCCGGCGCCCCGCGTTTTCTATTCAACGGCTACCGCCGTATTCGGAAGGCTCCACGAGTTTTCGGCGGCGGCGTTGCGAAGCAACCGCCCTGCCTCGCGAGTTGACCAGCGCAGGAAATCTTTCCCGCTCCGAGCGTCAGCCCGCGACGGGATAGCTGCCGAGCCATTTCACCATCGTGCAGAACTGCTTCAGCTCAGCCACCGCGTCTTTCACCGCGGGATCGTCGTAGTGCCCCGCGATATCGATGAAGAAATAATAATCCCACGCCCGGCGTTTGCTCGGACGCGATTCGATCTTCGAGAGGTTGATGCCTCGCTGCGCGAGCGGTTCGAGCATCTTCAAAAGCGCGCCCGAATGCGCGGCGGCTTCGTCGCCGAGCGAGATCAACAAACTCGTCATGTCGCGGCCCTGACCGACGGCACCGGACGGCTGACGTCCGATCACGAAGAAGCGCGTGGTGTTGTTGGCCTTGTCTTGAATATTCCGCGCCACGATCGGCACGTCGTACACGGTCGCCGCGAGTTCGGGCGCCACCGCCGCCGCGCCTTCTTCATCGCGCGCGATCTGTACCGCGCGCGCCGTGCTGGACGCATCGACGAGTTGCGCGTGCGGCAGATGACGTTGCAGCCACATGCGGCACTGCGCGAGCGCCTGGTCTTTGGAGTAAACCTTCGTGATTTTCTCCAACGGCGACTTCGAGATCAGCGTGTAGGAGATTTCCAAATACAATTGCGCGACGATCTTCAGTTCCGACGTGACAAACTGATCCAACGCATCACGCACCGAACCTTCGGTGGAATTTTCGATCGGGATGATGCCGTAGTCGGCTTCGCCTTTTTCCACCGCGGTGAAAATATCCGCGAACGTGGCGAACGGCTGGTAGTCCACGCTCGCGCCAAACTTCTTCAGCGCCGCCTGATGGCTGTTGGTCGCTTCCGGTCCGAGATACGCGATGAGCAACGGCTGCTCGAGCGCGATGGCGGCCGACATAATCTCGCGATAGATTGCGCGAAGCGCGTCGTCTTTGATCGGGCCGCGATTGAGCGAGGTGACTTTGCGGAAAACCGCATCCTCGCGCTCGGGAACATAAATCTGACCGCCCGAACCGCGTTTCAATTTTCCGATCTCGGCCGCGAGCGCGAGACGTTGATTCAGCAACTCGACGATCTGCTGATCGATGCCGTCGATTTTTTCGCGAATAGGCGTCAGGTCCATGAAACGTTCCTCTTACTCGGCGGCCGCCGGATTGGCCGGGCGATCGTCCGCATCGTTTTCCGGTGTGTCCACGGGCTCGGACACCACTTCGGCCTCCGGCGCACTTTCGGGAGCACTTTCCGGCGCGGCTTCCGGCTCTTCGTGCAAGGGATGTTCGACGGAGACCGCTTCGAGATTCGGGGAAGGTCCTTCACCTTCTTCGAGCGGCAAGCCCATCTCGGCGTCGGACGGCGCTTTCACGTTGGTCGCATTTTTCAACCACTCGTCGATCTGACGCGGCGAAAGCACGTCGGACGCGGGCAGCTCGACCAGCGATTTCACGCCGACAAATTCGAGGAATTTATCCGTCGTGCCGTATTGCAACGGACGGCCTGGGAGATCGGCGCGGCCCGTGATATACACGAGCTCGCGCTCCAAAAGTTTGTTCAATCCCGCTTCGGCCGACACGCCGCGGATCGTCTCGATCTCGGTACGCGTCACCGGTTGGCGGTACGCGATGATCGCGAGCGTCTCGAGCGCGGACTGCGTGAGTTTCACCGGCGGCGGTTCGTCGCGAAGAATGCGAATCCAACGCGCGAAACGCGGATGCGTCACGATGCGGAAACCCGTCGGGCCTTCGATGAGCAGATAAATATCGTTCGCGGCTTTCAGCTCTTCGCCGATGGCAGCCATCGCTTCGCGAATCTGCGTGGCGGTGATGAGCGATGGCACGTCTTGATAAAGCTCGGCGTCGGTGTCTTCGGGACTTTCCACGACGGCTTCCGCGTTTTCGGAAGCAGCGGGAGATTCCGTTTCTGCCCTAACATCGCCAGCCGGCGCTTCGGCCGGAGGAGCGTCGTTTTTCACAGGTTGCTCGGCGGGGGAGTCTTCCGCAGGCGCCTCCGCGTCGGCGGCAGCGGCCGTAGATGCCTGCGCCTGATCGTGGAAACGCGCAAAAACTGCCTGAATATCTTTAACGGACAGCGGTTGGCTCGTGGAAAAGAGCAGCGCCTTGAGCACTTTTTGCAGATTGAAAGCCATGCGGAAGAGCCGGTCAGTGAATGCGGCGCACGCGCGGTGAAGCAACCCCAATTATGCCGCGATCGCGCAGCTGTTTTCTTTCGGAAATCGCGCCGCCGGGCTCTCGGTTGCGTTTTCAATTCTTGCCCGACACCCGCTCGTTTGGTGATCTGCTCCCTCTCCCATGAGCAATCAAAAGCCCGCTGATCCGCTGCGTCCCCACTCCGCCGTCGTCGTCGATGGCAACGACCGCGCCGCCGCCCGTTCCATGCTCCGCGCCGTCGGTTTCACCGATGATGATTTCAAGAAGCCGCAGATCGCCGTCGCGTCCTCCGCCTCCGACATGACGCCCTGCAACGTCCACCTCGGCGAGCTCAGCGAGCACGCGCGCAAAGGCGTCAACGAGGCCGGCGGCAAAGCCGTTTATTTCAACACCATCACCGTCACCGACGGCATCAGCATGGGCACGCAAGGCATGCGTTACTCGCTCGTGTCGCGCGATGTCATCGCCGACTCCGTCGAGACCGCAGTCGCCGCAGAAGGCTTCGATGGACTCATCGCCATCGGCGGTTGCGACAAAAACATGCCGGGCATGATGATCGCCATCGCGCGCCTCAACCGCCCCGCGGTGTTCATTTATGGCGGCACGATTCTTCCCGGTTTCACGCCCGGCGACTGCGATCACAAGAAGCCGCTCGATATCGTTTCCGTCTTCGAAGCCGTCGGCAAACACGCCAAGGGCGAGCTCGATGACAAAGGTCTTCACGAGATAGAGTCTTCCGCCATTCCCGGCCCCGGTTCCTGCGGCGGCATGTACACGGCCAACACTATGGCGTCTGCCATCGAAGTGCTCGGCATGAGCTTGCCGAACAGCTCCGCGCAGACCGCCGTCGGCAAAGAAAAACGCGAAGACTGCGAACGCGCCGGCGCCGCCGTCATGAACATGCTCCGCAAGGGCATCAAACCGCGCGACATCCTCACGCGAAAAGCCTTCGAAAACGCCATCGTCGTCTGCACAGCGCTCGGCGGCTCCACCAATCTCATTCTCCATCTCCTCGCGATCGCGCATGCGGCCGAAGTTCCGCTCACGCTCGAAGACTTCAAAGTCATCGGCGAAAAAGTGCCGCTCCTCGCCGACGTGAAGCCTTTCGGCAAATACGGCATGGCTCATCTCATCCGCATCGGCGGCATCCGTCCCATGATGAAGATGCTCCTCGATCGCGGCATGCTTCACGGCGATTGCCTCACGGTCTCCGGCGAAACCATCGCCGAAACGCTCAAGGACGTGAAGCCCTACGGCGCGTATCCGACCGAGCAGGACATCATCCGTCCTTGGGACAACCCGATCAAAGCCACCACGCACCTTCGCGTCCTTCACGGCAATCTCGCGCCCGAAGGCGCCGTTGGCAAAATCACCGGCAAGGAAGGTCTCTATTTCAAGGGCACCGCCAAGGTGTACGAAGGCGAAGAAGACGCTCTTCAAGGCATTCTCCGCGGCGACATCGTGAAGGGCGACGTTGTGGTCATCCGCAACGAAGGTCCGGTCGGCGGTCCCGGCATGCGCGAGATGTTGTCGCCCACTTCGGCCGTCGCCGGTCGCGGTCTCATCAAAGACGTCGCGCTCATCACCGACGGACGCTTCTCGGGCGGCTCGCACGGCTTCGACGTCGGCCACATCACGCCGGAAGCCGCCAAAGGCGGTCCGATCGGCATCGTCCGCAACGGCGACATCATCGAGATCGATGCGGTGAAAAACACCATCAACGTCCTCATCTCCGACGAGGAATACGCCGCGCGCATGGCCGCCTACAAACCGCTGCCGCCGAAGGTCACTCGCGGCGTGTTGGCCAAATACGCGAAGCTCGTTTCGACCGCGTCCGAGGGCGCCGTCACTGACAAATATCTCTGATCGCTTGTCTGTTCGCCCAAGCGCCGTCCTTCATCGGACGGCGCTTTTTTGTGGCCAAACAAAACGACCCGTCCGCGCGCTCGCTGCGAACTCGCCCCAGGCGCTTAAGCCGCGCCCGCGTTTGGCGTCGAACTCGCGGGTCCGCCGACGAGCACGCTCAGTTGTTCCTGCACTTGCACAAAAAACTCCGGACTCAACTCGCCCGCTTCGATCTCAAATAACTGCTTCGTTTTCGCGTGTTCAAAAATGTTCTTCGTGCCATCGCGCGAGCGGCCCTTGGGTTTCAGCACGCGTTTGCGTTCGAGCATGAGCGCGAGGAATTGCAGCAGACGCGTATTCTCGGGCGTCGCTTCCGTCGCGGGATCCGCCAGCGTGAGGAATAACGCTTCCGCGGTAAGCTTGAGTTCGCGGTCGGGATTCTCGCCGGCTTTGCGCGGTTTGTAGGCGCGCACCCAGGTGCACACGAGCGAGCCTTCCCATTCGAATTTTTCGCGCTCGGATTCGACGATGTCGTAGCGCATCACTTCGCCGGTTTTCCCCCTCACCAGGAAACTGGCCACACGCTGGCCTTCGACAAACGGTTGTTGCGTGAGAAAACACGCGGTGGCTGGCGGCTGTAACGGCAGATCCATTTGGCCACTTGTTTACTTGTCGCGCCGCACGACGCTAGCCAATTTCCCACCTGCATCGTCATGCAAGGTCGCATCATCGCCGTCGGCGACATCCACGGCTGCCACGCCGAATTCGCGGAACTCCTCCAACACCTCGAGCTTACGCCCGACGACCAGCTCATTCTCCTCGGCGATCTCATCAACCGCGGCCCCGATAGCTGCAAGGTCATCGACCTCGCCCGCGAACATCGCGCTCTTTCTCTCCTCGGCAATCACGAGCTGCGTCTGCTCGAAGCGCGCAAAGCCGGCACCGTCGCCGGTCTGCGCGAAAACGACGCCATCACGTTTGCCAAACTGCGTCCGTCCGACTGGGCGTATCTCGAAAAAATGCCGCTCACGCACTTCATCGAAGATCTCAATGTCGTCTTCGTGCACGGCGGCTTCCTGCCCGGGCAGCCGTGGCAAAAACAACCGGCCGACATCGTCACCCGCATCCAAGTGATCGATGCCGACGGCCGTCCGCGCAAACGCGCCGATGCGCCCGACGCGCCGCCTTGGGCCGACTTTTGGTGCGGCCCGCCGTTTGTCGTCTACGGACACACGCCGCGCCCCGATGTGTACAAGCTCAAGTGGTCGCTCGGCATCGACACCGCTTGCGCGATGGGCGGCTGCCTCACCGCATACATCCTGCCCGAAAAACGCGTCGTTCAGGTGAAGGCGCGGCGGAAATATTATCCCTGACCCACGCGCAAACGCGCGCACGCGGAACGCCGGGGAATTTTGCGAAAAATGAAAAAGCCGGAACGCACATCCGGCGTCCCGGCTTTTTGAACGGCGTCGCGGCTATGGCCACGCGACGTCCTTCTGCGAACAAGGCCCCGAATGGCCTTAATATTTCACCGAGCAGCCATACGGCTCAGACACGGCTTTGGCGACCGGCTGCCCCGCCTTCACCGAAGCCAGCGCGGCGGTGACGTAGTTGGTCGCCTTCGCGATGTCTTCCACCTTGGTCGAGCGGATGCTGTCGATCGCGCCGTTATACACCAAGGTGCCGTCGGCAGTGATCACATACATGTGCGGCGTGGTTTTCGCGCCGTAAAGTTTTCCCACAGTACCGTCGCTATCGCGGCAATAAGAGGCCGGAGCGGCATTCGTGGCCTTCATCCATTCCGCGACTTTGGCTTCATCGTAGTCGCCCTGCGCACCGGGTTTGCCGGAGTTGATCGTGATCCAGACAACACCATCCGCAGCAGCGGCCTTCTGGAGACCAGGGATGTTGCCGCTCTCATAGTGCTTCACGACAAACGGGCACTCCGGATTCACCCACTCCAGCACCACGGTCTTTCCACGGAAATCCGAAAGCTTGATGGTCTTGCCGTTAACGTCCTTGAGGCTGAAATCCGGAGCCGGCTGGCCGACTTCCGCGACCGCCCAGAGATTCGTGAGAGACAATGCGGCCAGAATCGCCGCGACAGAAAACAGTTTCAGGAAGTTTTTCATATGAGGTAAGAGGTGACAGGCTAGAGAGACGCGCCGCAACCGTCCGTGGCCACACGAAAATTCGAAAAAAATCGCCCGCAAAAACCGCAAATAACTCACAGCAATTCCCATCCTGTCAGCCGGTAGCGACTTGCGGGACAAGCAGGGTTGAAACATTCTCCAAGTTTTTCATATAAAATCAGTTAACAACTTCCCTTGTCCGGGCGCCGCCCCGATTTCAGCTATGTTATTTCACCTAACTGCCCGCGAACGTCGCGCCCTTGGTGTAATCGCGACTCTTATCATACTCGGATTGATGGGCTTGTGGCTGCTTTAAGCCGCTTGTCGCGCTCGCCTCGCTATTGCATTGCGCGCCCCGCCTCGACGCATTCCATCGCGTTCCCGCCAAACCCAATCCAGCGCATCTCCATGCCATCCTCTTCGTCCGATCGTGTTTCCCTGCTCCGGTCTGCGGCTTTCGGATGGATTGTCGCCGCTCTCTTCGCGTTGATCGCGGGCTGCTGCGGGATCCAATCCCTCGGACTGCGCACCCAAAACACACTGCATCGTCACGACGCCGAGCTCGCGCGCACGGAGTCTCAAAGCCTCGGCCAGCAACTCGAAGCCGAGCGCATCCTCAGCGCATCGTACATCGAACATCTCCGCAGCAACAACGCGCCCGCCCACTACCAGATCGCGCCGCTCGGCGCGCCTTCCGACGAGACTGCGAGCAATGCGTTGGCGTTTGTCGTTTGGAACGCGAAGACACAAACGGGACTCCTTTTCATCGAAAATCTCCCCGCGCTTCCCAGCGACCAACAGTTCCAACTCTGGATCACCGACGCCGCACAATCGTCACCCATAAACGCTGGCGTGTTTTCCGCGACGGCTTCGCCCCCCGCTCGCATCGTCATACAACCCGCACAGAGTCCCGCTAACGTCACGGCATTCGTCATCACGCGTGAACGCACCGGCGGTGCCGCGAGCCCGACCGGTCCTGTTGTTGCAACGGGCGCGTTGCGCTAATTTTCCCCGATCCAAGCTGCACGCTCGCGTTCATTGGAGCGTCCGCGCACCTGCGAAATTTCCCCTTCCCACTCCACCGATTTCTCCCCTTTTTCTTCCCATGGTCATCAAACCCAAAGTTCGCGGCTTCGTTTGTGTCACTGCTCATCCCACCGGTTGCGCTGCTCACGTCCAGGAGCAGATCGACTACGTGAAATCCAAAGGCCTGCTCAAAAACGGCCCCAAGAAAGTCCTCGTCATCGGCGCCTCCACCGGCTTCGGCCTCTCCTCGCGCATCACCGCTGCCTTTGGCTGCCAGGCCGACACCCTCGGCATTTTCTTCGAACGCCCCTCCGAGGAAGGCCGCCCCGCGACTCCCGGCTGGTATAACACCATCGCGTTCACCAATGCCGCCCGCGCCGCCGGTCTCTACGCCAAAAACATCAACGGCGACGCCTTCTCAGACGACATCAAGAAGCAGGCGATCGACGCCATCAAAGCCGACCTCGGCCAGGTAGATCTCATCGTTTACTCGCTCGCTTCGCCCCGCCGCACTCATCCGAAAACCGGCGTCGTCCACAAATCCTGCCTCAAGCCCGTCGGCCAGATTTACACCAACAAGACCGTCGATACCGACAAAGGCGTTGTCAGCGACGTCACCATCGAGCCCGCCACCGACGCCGAGATCGCTGACACCATCGCGGTCATGGGCGGCGAAGATTGGGAAATGTGGATCGACGCCCTCCTCGAAGCCGGTGTCGTCGCGCCCGGCGCCACGACCGTTTCGTACTCCTACATCGGCCCCGAAGTCACTTGGGCCATCTACAAAAACGGCACCATCGGCCTCGCCAAAAACGACCTCGAGCGCGCCGCGAAAAAAATCGATGCCAAGCTCAAGGCCCACGGTTACGGCCGCGCTTTCATCTCCGTCAACAAAGCGCTCGTCACGCAGGCCAGCTCCGCCATCCCCGTCGTCCCTCTCTACATCTCGATCCTCTACAAGATTATGAAGGCCAAGGGCACGCACGAAGGCTGCATCGAGCAAATCCAGCGCCTCTTCGCCACGCAGATGTACAATGGCTCCGCCCTCAATTTCGACGACGGCGGCCGCGTCCGTATCGACGACTTGGAAATGCGCGCCGACGTCCAGGAAGAGGTCAAAAAAATCTGGCCGCAAATTACGACCGAGACTCTTCCCGAGCTGACCGACATCGCCGGCTACCGCACCGAGTTCCTAAAAATGTTCGGCTTCGGCCTCCCCGGCATCGACTACGACGCCGACGTCGAACCCCACGTGCCGATGGTCTGAGGTGCTTTCGCCGGACATGAACCTATTCCGATTCACGCTTCTCCTGATGCTGGTCGGAATAGCTCATTCCGCGGAGCCGCACGAGCTCGTCGTCTCGCTTTTCCAAACCGAGCAAAACCTTCAGATCGTAGCCGCGCCCGAACGAGTCGAGGTCTGCATTCTTTACCCCAAGAAGCCTTGGTTTAGCCGAAAACATCCGACGAAGTATCGCGAGGGACGATACGCAACGCTCTCGTCGACCGATGCTGCGTTGGTCAGCAACAAACTGATCGACCAAAAAACCTACAACTGGGACTCGGCAAAAGCGTGCATGCCCACGTTTAATGCACGGCTCCGTTTTCACCGCGCAAACCAAGTGGTGGAAGCCGATCTCTGTTTCGACTGCGACATCATCGTTTTCAGAAAAATGGGCTCACCGTTGGGCGGAGAAGATATCGACTCGGTTAGCGGTGAACTCTTCGAAATAGTCCGCTTTCACTTTCCTCACGATCGCGTCGTACACCTTATCATCGCAGTGAACGAGGAACGAAAACAAAACCGCTTGGAAATCGAGGAGGCCATCCAATGCGAAGCCCAAAGAAAAGGTCCTCCCTGAAGAACCACCACTCGTGCGCTGACTTTTGGCGTTTGGTGTTCTGGCCTTTGCGATTTCGCGCCGCCCCGCGGCGCGCCTTCTCACTTGTTACTTGGCCCTTCCCGCCTTTCACGCTGCTTTCGCAGCGTGAAACTCGTCCTCCAACGCGTCTCCTCCGCCAGCGTCACGATCGACAACACCGTGCGCGGCGCCATCGACCGCGGCCTCTTGATCCTTCTAGGCGTTGCCGCCGGTGACACCGAAGACGACGCCCGCTGGCTCGCCGAAAAAGCCGCCGCGCTCCGCATCTTCCCCGCCGACGCCGGACTCATGAACCGCTCCGTCCGCGATATCGGCGGCGGCATCCTCGTGATCAGCCAGTTCACGCTCATCGCCAGCACGCGCAAAGGCACACGCCCGTCCTTCAACGACGCCGCCAAACCCGACCTCGCGCGCCCACTCTACGAATTTTTCCTCGCGCAAATGGAAACCGCCCTCGGCCGCCCCGTCGCCCGCGGCGAATTCGGCGCCGACATGAAAGTCGCGCTCGTCAACGACGGCCCGGTCACACTCGTCATCGATTCGCGCCAACGCGAGTGATGCCTCCTAATTTCCCCGTCCAGCGGACCCGTTGATCCTGTTTCGGATTTGCCCGCCGTTCACCGGTCAAATCGAAACAGCTCCGCGTTTGTATTCATTTCTTCAATACATACATCGCGGATGATCTCCGCCGCCAGCAGGCTGAAAATCACGCCGTTGCCACCGTATCCAAGCGCGAAATACACGCCCGGCCGCCCCGGCGCTTCACCGATGTACGGCAGTGAATCCTTGGTCTCCGCAAAGGTCCCCGTCCACGAAAACGCCACGTCCGTGCGGATTTTCGGAAACAACTGGCCGAACCGTCGCGTCAACGCCGCCGTTTTCGCCGGCAACAACGCATCACGTTTCTGCGGGTCGCGAAAGGGTTCGTCGTAACCGCCGATGATGGCGCGTCCATCCTTCGTCGTCCGCGCGTAGATGTACGGACGCGCCGTTTCCCAAAGCAGTCGTTTTCCCGGCCAGCCATCGTGTGTCTCGAGCGGCTCCGTCACCAACGCATACGTGCTGTGACACTGCGCCGGTTTCTTCCGAAAGAATCCCAGCGATTCATAGCCAGCCGCGACAACTACTCGACGCGTTTTGATGCGAAAACCTTCCGACGTCGTCACGACGAACGGACCGTCATCGCGACCGCGCGCCCTCTTCTCGCGATGCCATGCGGTCACCGTCGTGCGGTCGAACACACGCAGTCTCTGTCGCTTATTTTCCGCGGCGGCGAGCAAGGCATGCGTGAAACTAAACGCATCGATCTCAGCCGCACCGCGACTCTCGATCGCCGCGTGATGCGGCAGTGAACTTTCGCTCGCGATTCGTTTCCGCGTCCACCACTCGACGTCGAATCCATGTCTGCGTCGCAGCGCATATTCGCGTTTCAATCCCGGCACCTCGCGTCGGCGATTCGCCAGATACAAACTCTCCCGCCACACAAACGCGCCGTCGTTCACGTCGCGCGCGAGTTGGCCGATCGTCTTCACCGCATCGCGACACGCGCGATATACACGCACCGCATTCTTTTCTCCGATGCGGTCGCCCAGACGCCCCAGCGATAGGTCCGGTTCATACTGCAACAACGACGTACTCGCCGCGGTGCTTCCAGTGCCTATGTCGCGTCGATCGAGCAGCACCGCGTCCACGCCCGCTTCCGCGAGAAAATAACCGATCAACGCCCCGCTGACGCCGCCGCCTATGATGACGACCTCGCACTCCGTGTTCTCGCGGAGCGGCGGATATACGCGGAGCATGCCCTTTCTGATGATCGAAAATGGAAAGCCGGAAACGAGATCCATGTTTCCTGACTGACCTGAAACGTCGTGCCCAGTGCGCACTCAAAATCCCCGTTCCGTGCCACCGGTTTTCCCCGTCACCAATCCGTCAATGCTCATTGAGCATTCGTCATGGGTCATTGGGCATTCGCGCGCAGCGTCACCGCCCCTTTTTACCACCCCTTCGCCGTGGCACATCCCCTGCTAAAAGCATCCGCGTAACACTATCTGATCAAAAAGTAACACAGCCATGATCCACCGCCCACGCCTCACCACGCGCTTGCTTCGCCCCCTCGCCTTCGGACTCACCTTCGCGGCTCTCCTCCTTTCCCGGGCCGCCGCCGCTCCGCTCAAAGTTGCTTACTCCGATTGGCCCGGTTGGACCGCCTTCGCCATCGCCGACGAAAAGGGCTGGTTCAAGCAGGCGGGCGTCGAGGTCGAGCTCCTCTGGTTTGAGTACGGTCCATCGATGGAAGCGTTCACCGCCGGCAAGGTGGACGCCGTCATGGTCACCAACGGCGACGCCCTCGTCACCGGCGCCAACGGCGCCAAAAACGTCATGATCCTCGTCACCGACTATTCCAACGGTAACGACATGATCGTCGCCCAGCCCGGCATCAGCTCGCTCAAAGAACTCAAAGGCAAAAAAATCGCCGTCGAAGTCGGCTTCGTTGATCACCTTCTTCTGCTCAATGGTCTCAAGAAAGCCGGCATGACGGAATCCGACGTCGAGCTCGTGCCAACGCCGACCAATCAGACGCCGCAGGTGCTCGCATCCGGCCAGGTCGCCGCCATCGCCGCTTGGCAGCCCAACTCCGGTCAGGCCCTCAAAGCCGTCGCCGGTTCCAAGGCCGTTTACACCTCCGCCGACGAACCTGGCCTCATCTACGACACCGTCGCCGTGAGCCCGCAAAGCCTCGCCCAACGTCGTGCCGACTGGGTCAAGTTCGTCAGCGTCTGGGACCGCGTCGTCGCCTATTTGAACGACGAAACTACGCGCGAAGATGGTATTAAAATCATGGCTGCCCGCGCCGGCGTGGATCCGAAAGAATACGCGGCCTTCATGTCCGGCACCAAACTGCTCACGCTCGCGCAAAGCGCCAAAATCATCACGGGCAAAACCGACACCTTCGGCTCCGTCGCAGGCTCGTCCAAGATCGCCGATGACTTCAACGTGAAGAACGGTGTGTACAGCGAACCGCAAGATGTCGCCTCGTACATCGACGCCTCCCTCACCACCGACGCTCTCGCCGCCACGAAATAATCCCACCTGTTCCGCGCTTTCAGGAAATGTTCTGAAGGCGCGGAGACTCGGGGCCGGGAGTGGGTAGTTAGTCATTAGTAGTTGGTCGTTCGTGGTTGGCAGTTCGTTTCCATCGCCGCCTTCGCTTCTTCGCGAGCCGCGCCATAAACGACAAACGACCACGCGCCGTCCCTTCGTCATTCGCCATTCGGCCTTCGGTTTTTCACCGCCACGCTCACGATGTCCGTTTCTCCTCCTTGGTTCGCGATTCAGCAGCCTCTCGCTTCGCGCCGCCGTCTTCTTCTCGGCATCGTTTCATTTGTTCTCCCGCTGCTCATCTGGTGCGCCGTCAGCTACACGCCGTTCATCTGGCACCCGATGGTGCGGGTCGAAAATCCCGGCGGCGTTTCCTGGTTCCGTCCCGGCCTGCTTGTCGAGCGCGCGGTCTTCGCTGCGGAAAACGAAAAAGCCCTCGCCGCGAGCCAGCCCGCCGCCACGGGCAAACGCGCCAATCCCGTTTTTCTCCCCGAGCCGCATAAAGTCGCGCAGGCTTTCTACACCGCCTTCACGACCGAGCCCAAACTCCGCGGCGATGTCTGGCTCCACGAAAGTCTCTGGCGTAGCATCCAGACGATTTTTTGGGGATTCCTGATTTCCTGCATCATCGGCATCCCGCTCGGCATCCTCTGCGGTGCATACGCCTTCTGGTCGCGCATCGGCGAGCCCGTCATCGACTTCATCCGCTACATGCCCGCGCCCGCTTTCGGCGCCCTCGCCGTCGCGGTCCTCGGCATCAACGACGCTCCGAAGATCGCGATCATTTTTATCGGCACGTTTTTCCAGCAGGTCCTCGTTGTGGCCAACACCATTCGTCGGACCGATCCTGCGCTTCTCGAAGCCGCGCAAACGCTCGGCTGCCGCGGCTTCCGTCTCGTGCTTCACGTCATCGTGCCGTCGAAACTCGCCGAGCTCTACACCGACACGCGCATCCTGCTCGGCTGGGCCTGGACTTATCTCATCGTCGCCGAAGTCGTCGGCGTCAGTTCCGGAATCACGTTTTTCATCAATCAGCAGGCCAAGTACCGTAACTTCGAAAACGTTTACGCCGCGATCATCATGATCGGCCTGCTCGGCCTCGCGACCGATCAGATCCTCGCGTTCATCGGCAAGCGTCTTTTCCCGTGGGAAACTCAGCGCCCGAGCCGTATCCGCGCTTTCATTACACGCCTCTTTTCCAGCCGGCGCACACCGCTCACCGCTTCACCGCGTCCGCCGCTTTCTTCCACCGCGACATCGCCGGAGGCCCGCTCATGAACACGTCTGCCTCACCTCTTCCCGATTACCGCGCGCAATCTCCCGCCGTCGCCGCCCGCTTCGCGAAACTCAAGGAGCGCCCGGTCGTCCTCACCGTCGAAAATCTCACGCGTCGTTTCACCAAGGCCGACGGCACCGAGACCACCGCGATCGAGAACATCAACTTCGTCACGCATCGCCGTGAATTCGTCTGCATCCTCGGTCCTTCCGGCTGCGGCAAATCCACGCTTATCCGCCTCCTCGCCGGACTCGACACACCCACTTCGGGCCGCCTGCTCCTCGATGGAAAAGAGGTCCACGGCCCCGGCCCCGAGCGCGGCATGGTTTTCCAAGGCTACACGCTCTTCCCGTGGAAAACCGTCACGCAAAACGTGATGTTCGGCCCCATCATGCGCGGCACCGATTCCGACGAAGCCCGTCGCGAAGCGCTTCAGTGGATCGAACTCGTCGGTCTTTCCAAGTTCGCCGACGCCTACCCAAATCAACTTTCCGGCGGCATGAAACAACGCGTCGCCATCGCCCGCGCCCTCGCGAACAACCCACGCATTCTTTTAATGGATGAACCGTTCGGCGCGCTCGATGCGCAGACGCGCGCGCAGATGCAAAAACATCTTCTGCAAATCTGGAAAAACGTCGATGTCACCATCCTCTTCATCACGCACGATCTCGACGAAGCCATCTACCTCGCCGACCGCATCCTCGTCCTCAAAGCGAATCCCGGCCGCGTCGACGAACTCATCGAAGTCCCCGTTCCGCGTCCGCGCAGTCCCGAGCAATTTTTTTCGGCGGAGTTCCTCGCGACTCGCGCTCGTCTCGACGCGCTCATTCATCCGCCGCAACCCGCATCAGCCCTTTCCGATGCCATCGCGACCGAAAACCTCCCCATCATCCGCCTCACCCAATCCGGCGACGATGTAGAATAAATCCCCCTCCCAATAACCAACTACCTCGCCCAAACCTTCGCCTCCTCCTCCCCCTTCACGAGACAACCCAATGATTTCCACCGCAACAGACTCGCTCTCCCGCGCCGCGCTCGGCATGTCTTCCGCGAACATCGAAACGTCCATGCCCAAGAAAAAAAAGTCCGACAAGATCACCCGTTTCAGCGTTTCGCTCCCCGAAAGTCTCCTCGACGAATTGGACACCATGGTTGCCCGCCGCGGCTACGCCAGCCGCTCCCAAGCCGTCGCCGCCCTCGCGCGCGAGGGCCTTGTCGAATACGCCAGTCAGCTCGGCACCGAATCTGTCGCCGGCACCATCAGTCTCGTTTACGATCACACCCAGCGCGGTCTCCAACAACGCCTCGCCGCCATCCAGCACAAGTACTACCTCATGGTCGTCACGAGCATGCACGTGCACCTCGCCGACCATAACTACATGGAAGTCCTCCTCGTCCAAGGTCCGGCCAGGGAACTCCAAAAACTCTCCGACGAACTTGTCACCGTTCGCGGCGTGAAAAACGGCAAGCTGAACCTCACCGCCTCATCCATGCCTCCGCTCCTCTGAGGAATCGCGAGGAGCCAGATAAAACCCGAAAAATTTTCATTCCTTCATCACCGCCTTGCCACGCCGGTAACACTTTTCTAACATTTCGTAACACCGAAGGCGCCAGCTACCAATTTCCAAATACAAACTACCAATTCCCAACCACCATCCCGCCTTCGCATCCTTCGCGAGACCACTCTCTTCACGCCACGCCATGTCCACCTCCACGCCCACCTCCGCTCCGCTGATTCTCAGCAAAACGCTCACCCACTCCGGCCTCTGGTCCGGCGTGATCGGTCGCGGAAAAACGCTGCGCCTCACCGACCTCGAAGGCGGCGCCAACGTCGGTCTTCTGCTCTACAACGCCGATGTCCCCGGCGAGCGCTACAACATGCCCGACACGCTCAAGGGGCAGCACATCTTCTACCTCCGCGCGCCCTACTGCCTGCATTCCGACATGGGCCGCATCCTCGCCTCGATCACGCGCGACTCCGTCGGCTGGCACGACACCGTCGGCGGTTGCTCCGACAAAAAATCCGTCGCCGCCAAATACGGGGAAAAAAACTACCAGACCGCCCGCAACGACTACCACCGCAACGCGCACGACAGTTTCCTCATCGAGCTCGCCAAGTGGGGCCTCGGTAAACGCGACCTCGTTCCCAACTTGAATCTCTTCAGCAAACTCGTCTCCGACGACGCCGGCCGCCTCAGCTTCGTCCCCAACAACTCCAAGCCCGGCGACTTCATCGAACTCCGCTTCGAGATGAACACCCTCGTCGTGCTCAACACCTGCCAGCACCCGTTCGATCCCGACCCGGCTTACCATCCGCGCAACGTTCAGCTCGAGGTTTTCAATTCACCACCACCCACGCCCGACGATCCCTGCCGCAACTCCCGCCCGGAAAACATCCGCGCCTTCGAAAATACCGAACTCTATTATGCCTTACGCGGCTGAGCCGCGTGTAGTTGGTACTTGGTAATTGGTAGTTAGGCAAAGCTCACCATCGCCAATCCGTGCGATCCACCACGCCTTCGTCACCAACTGCCAAATACAAACTACCAACTACCGCAGCCACGACCTTCCCTTCGCCTCCTTCGCTCCCTTCGCGAGACCAAACGCATTCATCCTCTTCCGACAATGACCACCAGCCCACTTTCTCCCTCCGACGCTTCTTATCGCGCCACCATTCCTGCCGGCGACTACTGGGCCCACACCATCAAACGCGGCCAGACGTTCCGCATCGTCGACCTCGAAGGAAACCAAGCCGCCGACACGCTCTTCCTCGACGCCGCGAATCCAGAAAATCGATACAGCGCCTCCGACACCATCCGTCACCAAGGAGCGCTCTACCTCACGACCGGCACGAAGCTGATGTCCACCGAAGGCGACATCCTGCTCACCATCACGGCCGACACCTGCGGTCGTCACGACACGATCGGCGGCGCCTGTTCCCGCGAGAGCAACACCATGCGCTACGCTCACGAGAAAGAGTACATGCACGCGTGCCGCGACAGCTTCATCCGCGGCGCGCAAGAATGCGGCTGCGACCTCGGCAAACGCGACATCACCTGCAACATCAATTTCTTCATGAACGTGCCCGTCACTCCCGACGGACAACTCACCTTTGCCGACGGTCTGTCCGCCCCGGGCAAATACGTCGAGATGCGCGCCGAACGCGACGTCATCTGCATCATCTCCAACTGCCCCCAGCTCAACAACCCTTGCAACGGCTGGAACCCCACCCCCATCGAAGTGCTGCTTTGGGATGCCGATGCATCCCAGCGGTAATTTGTAGTTGGTGCTTAGTAGTTGGTCCGATCACTCACTATGTCCGCCAAGCGACTTCAGGTACGCGTTCAACGCCGGGAGCAATTCTTCGAGCAACGGCTGCAATCGTCTCTTCTGCTCGCGATTCACCAGCTTTCTCTTGTCCGCCCGTCGAAGAAAGTGCCGCACCTCATACAGAGATCCGCGCGCAACTCGTACGAACCGTTGATGATCGACCGGGGACGCACGTCCATAGCCCTCCGCGATATTGGCACCAACACTGTCCGCCGCTCGCACCAGCTGTTTGCTGACCGCATCACGCGCAAACCGGTCCCATGCGGCAGTCATCTCCCAGCAGAGATCAGCCAGATCTTCGGCCATGCGATAAACCCGCAGCCCCTCCAGAGCAAACTTCTCCATAGCGCCAATTGAGCGACCGCCCGCACGACGTGCAAGCCCACGCCTGCGTCCGCCCAACTACCAATTACCAACTACAAACTACCGCCTTTCATGTTCTCAAAGGTTTTGATCGCCAACCGCGCCACCATCGCTTGCCGCATCGAGCGAACGCTCCGGCGCATGAACATTAAGTCCGTCGCCGTTTATTCCGAAGCCGACTCCGGTTCACTCCACGTCGATCAGGCCGACGAAGCTGTTCTCATCGGTCCGCCGCCTGCCGCGCAGAGTTATCTCGTCGCCGAAAAAATACTCGAAGTCGCCAGGCAAACCGGCGCGCAAGCCATCCACCCCGGTTACGGTTTCCTCTCCGAAAACGCCGCCTTCGCCGAAGCCTGCGCCGCCGCCGGCATCGTGTTCATCGGACCCAAGCCCGAGCAGATGCGCCGCTTCGGTCTCAAACACACCGCGCGCGAAATCGCCCAAGCGCAAAACGTCCCGCTCCTTCCCGGCACCGGCTTGCTCTCATCCGCCGACGAAGCTCTCCGCGAAGCCACGCGTATCGGCTTTCCCGTCATGCTCAAAAGCACCGCCGGCGGTGGCGGCATCGGCATGTCGCTCATCTGGAAACCCGAAGATCTCGCCGCCGCGTTCGCCACCGTCGACCGTCTCAGCCGCAGCAATTTCAAAGACTCCGGCATCTATCTCGAAAAATACGTCGAGCGCGCGCGTCACATCGAGGTCCAGATCTTCGGCGACGGCAAAGGCCACGTCGTCGCGCTCGGCGAACGCGAATGCTCCATCCAGCGTCGCAATCAAAAGATCATCGAGGAAACCCCCGCGCCCAATCTTCCCGAAGACACGCGCTCGCGACTCCTCGATTGCGCCGAGCGACTCGGCCGCGCCGTCGGCTACGAATCCGCCGGCACTGTCGAGTTCGTCTATGACGACGCGACGAACGAATTCTATTTCCTCGAAGTAAACACGCGCCTCCAGGTCGAACACGGCGTCACCGAAGAGGTCACCGGCATCGATCTCGTCGAATGGATGATCAAACAAGCCGCCGGCGAACTCGACCTCTCGCACTTCAAGCGCGCGGCCTCCGGCGCTTCGATCCAGGTCCGTCTCTACTCCGAAGATCCGGGCAAAAATTTTCAGCCCTCCACCGGCACGCTCACCAAGATGACGTTTCCGCGCGACGCTCGCATCGAGACATGGATCGCGCGCGGCAGCGAAATCAGTCCGTTCTACGATCCTATGATCGCCAAGATCATCGTGCGCGGTGCCGATCGCGCCGAAGCGCTCACGCGCCTCCAGCAAGCGCTCGCCGACACCCACGTTTCCGGCCTTGAAACCAATCTCCTCTATCTCCGCCAGATCGCCGCATCGGAAGGTTTTCGTATTGGAAAAGTCACTACACGGTTTCTCGAAAAACTTCCCTACGTAGCACCCACGATCTCCGTTCTCGACGGCGGCACTCAAACCACCGTCCAGGATTATCCCGGCCGCCTCGGTCACTGGGATGTCGGCGTGCCGCCCTCGGGTCCGATGGACGCCCTCGCGTTTCGCCTCGGCAATCGCCTTCTCGGCAATCCGCCTTCCGCCGCCGGTCTCGAAATCACGCTCACGGGTCCGACGCTCGTCTTCAACACCGACGCCGTCATCGCGCTCACCGGCGCCACCACCAACGCCACGCTCGACGACCAACCGCTCGCGTTCTGGCAAACCCACGCCGTCAAACGCGGCCAGACGCTTCGCGTGGGCACCGCCTCCGGCGCCGGCATGCGCGCATACCTCACGGTCGCCGGCGGCTTCGACATCCCCGACTACCTCGGCAGCAAATCCACCTTCACCCTCGGCCAATTCGGCGGCCACGCCGGCCGCGCCCTCCGCGCCGGCGATGTGCTCAGAATAAACGAAGCGGTAGTTGGTAGTTCGTATTTGGTAAGTGGTGAAAACACTTCGCACGCGCCTGCGTCCGCGCCAATTACTAACTACCAACTACCAACTACTCCTTCGCATCCTTCACCTCTTCGCGAGACTCTCCCGACCGCGCTCATCCCCACCTACACCCGCGACTGGGAAATCAAAGTCCTCTACGGCCCGCACGGCGCGCCCGACTTCTTCCAACCGGACGACATCGCGGATCTCTTTTCGTCCACCTACGAAGTCCACTTCAATTCCGCCCGCACCGGCGTCCGCCTCATCGGCCCCAAACCGCGCTGGGCGCGCAAAGACGGCGGCGAGGCCGGCCTGCATCCGTCCAACATCCACGACAACGCCTACGCGATCGGCACCATCGATTTCACTGGCGACATGCCGATCATCCTCGGCCCCGACGGACCGAGCCTCGGCGGTTTCGTTTGCCCGGCCACGATCATCGCCGCCGACCTCTGGAAAATCGGCCAGCTCAAACCCGGCGACAAGGTCCGGTTCCGGCCGGTCGACGCATCCATCGCGCGCCAGTTGGAAAGTATTCAAGAAGCGTCCATCGAAACGCTCACACCCATCGCGGCCAGAGTAGTTGGTAGTTTGGATTTAGTGGTTGGTGAAAAACCTTCGCAGCCTTCTCCTCTTCGCAAGACCACGCCTGCGTCCGCCCCAGCTACCAATTACCAACTACCAACGACTCCTCCGCCAGTCCCGCCACCCCCCGCAGACCTCGGCTCTCCCATCCTCCACACCATCCCCGCCCGCGCTTCCACTCCCGCGGTCACCTACCGTCGCTCCGGCGACAAGTATTTACTCGTTGAATACGGTCCGCTTGTCCTCGATCTCAATCTCCGCTTCCGCGTCCACGCGCTCATGCAGTGGCTTGCGGAAAACCACACGCCCGGCCTCCTCGATCTCACGCCCGGCATTCGCTCGCTCCAAATCCATTACGAGAGTCGCATTCTTCCTATCGAGCGTTTGCTCGAGACATTGATCGAAGCGGAAAAACACCTCCCCGGCGTCGAAGACATGGAGGTTCCCACGCGCATCGTGCATCTGCCGCTTTCGTGGGAAGACGAATCCACGTTGCTCGCCATCCGCAAATACATGCAGACCGTCCGCAAGGACGCGCCTTGGTGCCCGAGTAACATCGAGTTCATCCGCCGTATCAACGGCCTCGAATCGATCGACGACGTGAAACGCATCGCCTTCGACGCGTCCTATCTCGTCCTCGGCCTCGGCGATGTTTATCTCGGTGCACCCGTCGCCACGCCGGTCGATCCACGTCACCGCCTCGTCACCACAAAATACAATCCCGCGCGCACCTGGACTCCCGAAAACGCCGTCGGTATCGGCGGCGCGTATCTCTGCGTCTACGGCATGGAAGGCCCCGGCGGTTATCAATTCATCGGCCGCACCGTACAGATGTGGAATCGCTGGCGCCAGACCACGGACTTCAAAGACGGCAAGCCCTGGCTTCTCCGCTTCTTCGACCAAATTCGTTTCTACGAATGCAGTCCGAAAGAGCTCCTGAAATTCCGCGAAGATTTCCCGCTCGGCCGCTTCAAACTGCGCATCGAGGAAGAAACATTCCGTCTGCGAGACTACCAAAAATTTCTCGCCGACAACGCCGCTTCGATCGCCGCATTCAAGGCCAGGCAACAACAGTCCTTCGAGGAAGAACGCCATCGTTGGGAAGTTTCCGGCCAGCTCAATTTCTCCGCCGAAAACGAATCCGCCGCCTCCAGCGCGACGGATGCCGCCGCGATCCCCGAAGGTTGCAAAGCCATCACCGCACAGGTTCCGGGCAATGTCTGGAAAATCACCACCGCCGTCGGCGACACGATCACGCGCGATCAGCCGATCGTCATTCTCGAATCGATGAAGATGGAAATCTCCGTCCTCAGCACCGAGCCCGGCGAGATCGTCGAAATCCGCTGCGCCGAAGGAAAACCCGTCAACGCCGGCGACATCATCGCGATCCTTCGGCCGCAAAGCTGACGCGCCACCTCGATCCTTTTCACTCGCGCTCGTCACCCAAGCATAACGGAATCTCGGGCAAACTCTCGCCGCATGCGCATCCGTTTTCCCTTCCTCTCCGCACTCTCCTTGTTCGCGCTCGCATCGCTCGGTCACGCGTCGCCCGCCGCTAACGACGCACCTGCCGCGCGCAGCGTGATTCCTTTTCCCGCAGCCAAACCGCGTCTCGTGAAGAGCGCCGTCATGCAGCAGATCTACGACGAGGTGAAAACGCCGCATAAATTCGGCGTGGTGCTTCAGGCCGGCGAAAACGAGGTGCTCGATTGCCCCAACGTCTTCCGACACGACGGACGCTGGTACATGATGTTCGTGTCCAACAAGGACAATATAGGCTACGAAACGCACCTCGCCGTGAGCGACGATCTGCTGCGGTGGACGCGCCTCGGCAAAATCCTCAGCTTCTCGAAACAAGGCTGGGACGCCTGGCAGGGCGACGGCGGCATCGCGCTCTACGATACGCGGTGGGACGGCACTCACGAGCTCACCACGCACGACGGCAAATACTGGCTCTCCTACATCGGCGGCGCGCAACAAGGCTACGAACCCGATCCGCTCGCCATCGGTCTCGCGCACACCGACGATCCTTCTGTAGTTAAAGAGTGGATACGCATCCCGGAGAATCCTATTCTCTCCACCGAACAGCCCGACGTCCGCGACTTTGAACGCGCCACACTCTATAAGAGCGCGATCATCCGCGACGAACAACGCACGCTCGGCGCGCCGTTCGTGATGTTCTACAACGGCAAATCCCCGCTGCGTGGCATCGAGACCATCGGCATCGCCGTCTCCGACGACATGCGCAATTGGCGGCGCTTCGGCCACGGCCCCGTCATCGCCAACATCGGCGGCTCCGCGTGGGCCATCAGCGGCGATCCACAAATCACCAAGATCGGCGACGCGTGGGTCATGTTCTATTTCGGCGCGTTCTATAAGCCAAAGGCCTTCGACACGTTCGCCGCTTCCTACGACCTCGTGCACTGGACCAAGTGGGACGGCCCGCATCTCGTCGAGCCCAGCGAACCTTATGACAAAGATTTCGCGCACAAGCCGTGGGTCCTCAAACACGAGGGCATTGTTTATCACTTTTACTGCGCCGTCGGCGACAAAGGTCGCGTCATCGCCCTCGCCACGTCGAAGGACCTAAAAGCGAAATAACCCGCGCCACCCCATGCGCCTTCTCGCCGCCTGCTTCAGTTTATTTCTGACATCCGCATTGGCCGCGCCGCCGCAGCTGTCACGGATTTCCGACAACGCGTTCAGCGGCAGCTCGATCAACGTCGTCGCCAACATTCGCCAATCCGTCTGCACGCACGACGATCGCCAGTTCGCCGCTTACTACGACGCCGATGGCTACATGGTCCTCGCTGCGCGTAGTTTAAAACCGAATACAAACAACGCTTGGGAAATCGTGCGCACGCCCCATCGCGGCAATGTCGCGGACGCGCACAACTCGATCAGCCTGATCGTCGATGGCGCCGGCTTTCTTCACGTCTCGTGGGATCACCACGGCAATCCTCTCAACTACGCCCGCTCCGTCGCTCCCGGATCGCTCGAACTCGGCCCTAAAATTTCCATGACCGGCGAGCGCGAGTCGCGCGTCACCTACCCGCAGTTTTTCGCGCATCCGTCCGGCGATCTTCTCTTTCTCTATCGCGACGGTCGTTCCGGACAGGGCTCACTCGTGCTCAATCGCTACGATGTCGCCACCCAAACGTGGCGCACCGTGCAGCCCAACCTCATCGACGGCGAAGCCAAACGAAGCCCTTACTGGGCGATGACCGTCGACGCGCGCGGCTCGCTTCATCTCGCGTGGAATTGGCGCGAATCCCCCGACGTCGCCACCAACCAGGACCTCGCCTACGCGCGCTCGGACGATGTAGGGGAAACGTGGATACAAATCGACGGAACGCCTCAGGCGCTGCCCATCACCGCCGCCAACGGCGGCTACGCCGCGCGCATCCCGCAAAACTCCAACCTGATGAACCCGCCGTTCATCACGACCGATGCCCGGCAGCGTCCTTATCTCTTGAGCTACTGGTCGCCTGCGAGTGGCTACCCGCCGCAGTTTCAAATCGTTCATCACGACGGCAAGGCTTGGCGCCAAATTTTGGGACCAACACCGCGCAACACCTTCACGCTCGCCGGCGGCGGCACCAAGCGTCCGCCGATTTCACGCGGGCTGCTTCTCGTCAGCGATGAGCGGCTGCATCTCGTTTATCGCGACGATTCACGCGACAGCCGCATCGTATTAGCCACGCGCTCGCTCAACAACGCCTCCACTTGGTCCGAAGATCTGATCACCGAAAATTCCGTCGGCGCGTGGGAACCGTCGTACGACTCCGGCGCATGGCAGAAGCATCGCCAGCTCCACATGCTCGTGCAGCACGCCGAGCAACGCGACGGCAACGATCGCTCCGCCGCGCAAACCCCGCCGGCTGACATTTCCGTCCTTACTTGGACGCCATGATTCGTCACCGCTCCGCCTCCTCCTCCGTCCGCCCGGCACGCATCCGGCTTAATTCGCCCACGTGAAAACTTCCTCGCTCGCGCTCGATCTCGCGTCTCTTCGCTCCGCCTTTTCGCAAAGTCTCGCGCCCTCCGCACTCGTCGATGAGATCGCGCGTCGCGACGACACCTGGGCCGATCCCGCGCTCTGGATCCACCGTCTTCCGAAATCCGCCTGGCAACAATCCGCCGCTTCTCTCGAAGCCCTCGGCCCCTCCGATCAACGTCCGCTCTTCGGCGCTCCGTTCGCGATCAAAGACAACATCGATCTCGCCGGCGTCCCCACGACTTCCGCGTGTCCTGCCTACGCCTACACGCCCGCCACTTCGTCGCCTGTGGTCGAGCGTTTGCTTAACGCCGGCGCGATTCCGCTGGGCAAAACCAATCTCGATCAATTCGCCACCGGTCTCGTCGGTGTTCGCTCGCCGTACGGCACGCCACGCAACGCCTTCAACGCCGACTACATCCCCGGCGGCTCCAGCTCCGGCTCCGCCACCGCCGTCGCGGCCGGTCTTTGTAGTTTTTCTTTGGGTACAGACACCGCCGGCTCCGGACGTATTCCCGCGGCATTCAATAATCTCGTCGGCCTCAAACCTACGCGCGGCCTCCTCAGCACACGCGGCCTTGTTCCCGCCTGCCGCACGCTCGACTGCGTTTCCATCTTCACACGCACCATCGCCGACGCCGCCGAAGTCCTCTCCGTCGCCGCCGCTTACGATCCCCAAGATCCTTACAGCCGTCCCGCCGCTCCTCCGCTCATCGACGAAAACTGGCTGCCGCGCATCGGCGTGCCGCGCGCCGACCAACTCCGATTCTTCGGCGACACCGACGCCGAAAAACTTTTCACCGCCGCGATCGAGCGCTGGCGCGAATTGGGCGCGACGCTCGTCGAGATCGACTTCGCTCCGTTTGTCGAAGCCGCACGCTTGCTCTACGAGGGTCCGTGGGTTGCCGAACGTTTCGCCGCCATTCGCGACTTCATCGAGAAAAGTCCTGACGCGCTCCATCCCGTCACGCGCAAGATCATCGAGGGCGCGCGTACGCTGACCGCCGTCGGCGCATTCGAGGCGATCTACAAACTCGCGGATCTCCGCCGCCGCGCGGTATCCGTCTGGGAAAACATCGACGTGCTGCTGACGCCCACCGCCGGCACCGTCTACAAAGTCGCCGAGGTCGAAGCCGATCCCATCCAGCTCAACAGCAATCTCGGCTACTACACCAACTACCTGAATCTCTTCGATCTCTGCGCCGTCGCCATCCCTGCGGGTTTTCTCCCCAACGGTTTGCCCTGGGGCGTCACCTTGGTCGCTCCCGCGTTTCACGACGACCGCGTTCTCCGCCTTGCTGCAAAATTCCTCGGCGAACAATCGCCCGTTCGCGCCCTCCGCGCGGCCGGCCCCACCGTCAAACTCGCCGTCTGCGGCGCTCATCTCAGCGGTCTTCCTCTCAACAGCCAACTTACCCGCCTCGGCGCTCGTCTCGCCCGCACCACGCAGACCGCGCCGCTCTACAAACTGTTCGCGCTTCCCGGCACCACTCCGCCCAAGCCCGGTCTTGTTCGCGTCTCCGACGACGGCGCCGCCATCGATGTGGAAGTCTGGGAAATCCCCGTCGCCGCATACGGACATTTTGTGTCCCAAATTCCAGCCCCGCTCGGCATCGGCACGCTCACGCTCGCCGATGGCGAAACCGTCCAAGGTTTTCTTTGCGAAGCCGCCGCTATCACCGGCGCCCGCGACATCACCCAGTTCGGCGGCTGGCGCGCTTTTTTGCGGAGCACACCGTAATCAGCGCCGAATGCACCTGTGGTTTCTCCGTTGCTTGCGGAAGAGCGTCACAGCGGACGCCGCAATTGGAACAACAACTGGAGCACCGTTTCGAGATCGCTTCCGATTTCGTAGCGTCCCCGTTTTTTGAATACAAGCGAGCGACAGCGGTTGCTCTTCAATGCGGCTTCATCGGCTTCCTCCACGCGGACTTCGCTTCCGCGCAGCGACAACGTTTCCATCACCGAAAGCGGCGTCCACGCGATCGGTATGCCGGTTGCGTCGAAACCGATTTCCCAACCGCCAATCTCCGCCTCGGACAAAAGCGGTTTCGTTAACAACGCCGGATAACGGCGCACAAAATCCGGAATCGTCCGCGCGGCCACGCGCAGCTTCACCGCCACGCTTAGTCCGCGAAAATATTGTTGGAAATTCGTCACGCGCCCGGTGCGAAACTGATCGTACACATCGAGCGGATCCACCCCGAGCAGGTTCATGCCGTTCCACACGCCATGTTCGTTGCGGCTGCCGAATTCCTTCCAGTTGTACCAACTCTGAAAATCATCCGTCAGGCGCAGCCCGATCTCCAAATGCAGATGCGCACGTTCGCGCGGAATCGCGTAGCCGCTCGCACTTCTGCCCATGATGGCGATTTCCTGTCCGCGCTCCACACGCGCACCGACGCGCACGTCCGCCGGAATACTCGCGAGATGCGCATACATCGAATATACCGCCGGCTGTTGATCCACGTGCTCGATCACCACGTAGCGTCCATAACTGCTGTGTCCCGGCTGGCGGCTCACATGACGCACGATTCCCGGAAGAATCGCATAAATGGGATCGGTCGGTTCGCCGCGTCGATCGCGTTTCTCCGGACGAATGTCGATGCCTTCGTGAAAACGTGATCCGCCGTTGCGCACGCAGCCGTACAATCCCGACTCCGGCACACCCGACGCCGTCGGCTGGATAAACGCCGTAAACGGTTTTCCTTCCCAATACGCGCGGCTCGGCGTGGGCCACGACAGCTCGAGCGACTGAGCCTGCGTCGCGAGTGTTGTCACAGATGCCAGCGTCCAAGCTCCGAGGATTCGAAAAGAGATCATAAGAAAACGAATGAGTTAGCGCCGATGCCGGCATATTCAAATTTTGGATACAGGCGATTCATGCCGACGCTTCCACCGTCAATGCGCCCAGCACTTCCGATCCGATCGCGTCCGCGACCAGTCGACCGCGCAGCGTCAGCCGCAGGCGGCCATCGGCGTTTTCCGCCAATCCGTCCGCGACGAGTCGTGCGCTCAACGCATCGAGCGCAGCCGAGGCGGCATCGGAGAGTCTTCCGCGCAGCGCAGGCAAATCGACGCCTTCATTCATGCGCAGCCCAAAGATCAGCGAATCTTCGACCAACAACTCCGGCGTCAGCACCGTGCGATCTTCGGTGGCGCGATGTCCCTGTCCCAACAGTTCGAGCCATTTCTCCAGATCCGCGACGTTGGTGCCGCGCGCGCCGGCGTGCTGCGAGGCTCCCGATGGCCCAAGCCCCACCCATGCATGCATGCGCCATGTATTCAAATTATGGAGACATGCATGGCCCGGCCGCGCGAAGTTGGAGATTTCGTACTGCGGATAACCCGCGGCATCGAGTTTGGCCCAGGTGCGTTCGTAGAGACGCGCTTCGCGTTCGGGATCGAGTTTCGCTTTCCCCTGCGAAAGTTTCACCCAGAGTTTCGTGTCTTCCTCGAACGTCAGGCAGTATGTCGAAAGATGATCCGGCCCGAGCGCGAGCGCTTGCTCGAGATCGCCGAGCCAAAGCGCCTCGTCCTGTCCCGGCAGCGCAAACATCAGATCGAGGTTCACGCTCTGAAATTCCGCCGCGCGAATGCGTTCGTACGCGCGAAAAATCTGCTCACGCGTGTGCTGGCGTCCGAGCGCTTCGAGCAGATCAGGCTGAAAGCTCTGCACGCCCATCGAAATGCGCGTGACGCCGATCTCCTTCAGCGCCTGCAAACGCGCATCGGTCACCGATGCCGGCGCCATTTCCACCGACCACTCCGCCGGACGCTTTTCGCCGCAGCACCGATGCACCACTTCGCCGAGCCGCACGAGATCGCTGGGCGACAGCAGTCCCGGCGTGCCTCCGCCCCAAAACACCGTCGAGACCGGCGAATCCCACGTCACCAAATCCGCTTCCTGCGCGACGCCGGTGAGGTAGCGATCGATGCCTTCGCGCGTCGGCTTCTCCTGATAAAACGCGCAAAAATCACACGTCGTCGCGCAAAACGGAACATGCACGTACAGCCCCAACGGGGTGTCGGCGCTGCGCGCGTCGCGCACTGAGGTGATTTCGCTCATTGCAATGGTGTTGAGATTATGTTGCCTTGCCCCCGATTTTTAATCGGAAAAATCCACATGCAAAACACCCGTTTCTCCCACGCGAGACGATTCTTCCTCGGCCTCGGCCTCATTTCCAGCATCCTCCTGAGTGGCTGTAACACCACCTCGGTGACGAATCTGACGCCGAGCAGTTTGCGCGCTAATCCCTCGCACATCTACACGATCTCGGCGCGCATCAAGCCCCGGGTTTCGAACTATGTGCCGGGCACCGTGCTTCCGAGCATCATCATCAATAGCCAGCGCTATCGCATGACGAAGAGCCCGCTCGGCGAAGATATTTTCGAATTCGATTACCAGATTCCCGCCGGCCAGACGGAGCTGAAGTACTATTTTGAATACACCTATCAGGTGCGTAACAACGGCGTGCTGAGCACGCGCGAAGATTACACCCAGGTGTATCAATCCAGCATCGTCGGTCGTTACGTGCTCTCGCTCGAAGCCGTGCGCGGTCCGGTCGGCGCTCGCATCAGCATCGTTGGTCGCGGCTTTACACCGAACGACGTCGTGTATTTCGACGGCACACCTGTCCGCACGGTTTATGAATCGTCCAGCGCGGTGAGCTTCTACGTCCCCGCGGTTGAACCCAATCGCAACTACAACGTCACGATCGGCGGCGATCTCGGTCAGGCCGAAGTCGGCACCTTCCGCGTCGACGGCATCGGTGGCGCCGCATCCGCGCCTGCGGCCGGTCTCGCCGCGCAGTCCGGTGGCACGCTGCTCGTCAATCCGACGGCGCTATCCCTCAAGCAGGGCCAGAAGGTTAACCTCACGTTCACCGCGCCGGTCGCAGCTCCCGCGGGTGGTTTGCTCATCGATATCACCACCGACATTCCCGAGAGCGTGATCATGCCGGAGGTCGTCATTCCCGCCGGTTCCAACACGATCACCGTCAGCATCGAAGCGGGGCGTCCCGGTCAGGGGAGCCTCTTCTGCACCGGCATCGGCGTTCGCGAGCTCGTGATTCCTGTCACCGTCCGCTAACGCGCGACTCGCGTTTTTTCAACCGGCGTCACCCGACGCCGGTTTTTTTTGCGCCCATCACCGCGTATTCACTCCGAAACTACGGCAGACAAGATCCGTGCCGCGTCGCGACTCTCAGCGCACACGTTTAAACAAAAACGCCGCCGCGCCGTCATGACCGCTCGTCCACGGCTGCGCGATGCGCGCGTCGATTTGATCAAATTGTCCGTTCGTTTCGCGGACAAACGCTTCTGCCACCGCTTCGTTTTCCTCGCGATCGAGACTGCACGTGCTGTAAACGAGCCGACCGCCTTCACTCACGAGCGCGGCCGCAGCACGCAACAAGCGAAGCTGCTGGGCAGCATGTTGCGCAAAATCGCCCGCGCGCAGTCGCCATTTCACGTCCGCGCGGTGACGCATCACACCAGTGTTGGAGCAAGGCACATCGATCAACACCGCCGCATACTGCTTCGGCAGATCATGACGCGCGAACAGCGCCTCGCCTTCCGCCACAAAATCTCCCGCCAGCGGTTGTCCCGACACGCCGGAGATGCGCGAAAAGTTATCTTTCAATCGCTCCGCACGCTCCGGCAGATCCACCGCGACCAATGTTCCCGAGCCCATCCGATCCGCGATCGCCATGCTTTTGCCGCCTGGCGCCGCGCAGAGATCGAGCACGGATTCACCCGCACGCGGCGCGAGTAAATCCACCGACAATCGTGTAGCCGGATCCTGCAAATACACGCGTCCCGCGGCGAGTGCGGTTTCCACTTTCGACCAGCTGCCCGGTTTCACTTCATAAAACGACGGCCACTCCGTCGGCACCAACCACATGCGCTCGTTATCGTCGGGCGCTTGGTTCACGTCGCGCCAGCGCGCATACACGGTCGCGGGTTTTTGGTTCCACTCGAGAAGTGCGCGCGTGGCCGTTTGGCCAAATTGCCCGAGCCAACGCTGCACCAGCCATTCGGGATGAGAAAAATAGCGCGCGAGTTCCGCCACCGGCGCGTCAGCCGAAGGCACCGGCTCCGTTGCGAGCCCGGCCGCCAGCTTGCGCACCACCGCGTTGATCAAGCGCACTTCCGCAGGATTCGCGAGGCGCTTGGCCTGCTCCACCGCGTAGTGACCCACGCGCGCCGCATGATGTTCATCGCCGCCTTCGATCAATTCGTAACCGGCGACCAACAGCACGCCTTGCACGCGCGGTCGCGGCGGCAGCGTGATCAACTCCCGCAGATGCGCATCGAGTCGACCGCGATGGCGTACCGCGCCGAGAAATAAATTCTGGCAGCGTCCGCGCTCCACGCCCGTGAGCCCGCGCGGGAGCGTTTCGAGCAGGGCATCCACGCGTTCTCCGCTCTCGATCCACCGCGCCACCAATCGGGCCGCATGCGCCCATGGCGTGAATTTTGTGGTAGAGTCGGAAGTGCTCGTCATCGCGTCAAACTTCCCGGCCCTCCCTGCTTGGCAAGCGCGAAGGCATCGACACGCCCGCGCGATTTTCCCTCGGAAACGCGTTGGTTGACATTCTCCCCCCCACTGCCCTCAACTGAACAATTCAGAATCGCAACACTCACCTTATGAATTCGGAAGCTGTCTCTGCGCTCATCGCCAAAAACCCGACGCTCAAGGCGTCCAAAGCCAAGCTGGAGGCCATGACGCCCGGAAGCTACGTGATCCATCGCAGCTGGGGATTCGGTCAGATTAAGTCCTACGACGAGAGCGCGCAGAAGCTCATCATCGATTTTAACTCCAAGAAAGGCCACGCCATGGATCCCGCGTTTTGCGTGAACACCATGGAAATTCTGCCGGAGGAACATCTGCTCGTCCGCAAGCAGACCGAGCCGGAAGTGATCAACCAATTGATCGCCAACCAGCCCGCGCAGTTGGTCGTCGAAGCGCTTCAAGGCTACGATAACAACGCCACCACCGCGATCGACCTCGAGCTCACGCTCGCTCAGGTCGTCGGCGAGGATAAATTCAAAAAATGGTGGTCCGGCGCGAAGAAAGCCATCGCCAAGGATCCCCGCATCGCGATTCCCGCGAAGAAAACCGAGTGCTACGTCCTTCGCGAAACGCCCGTCTCGGCCGAAGACGAAGTGCTGGAGCAATTTAACAACACCCGCTCCGCCCGCCGCCGCATCGCGCTCGCCGAAGAGCTGCTTGCGGTGATCGATCCGCAAAACCCGCACCCCGATCTTCCGCAGGTGCTCGCCGGACTCACCGAGGCCGTCAAAGACTCCAATCAACTCGATGCCGCTCAGCGTCTCTACGGGGCCGCCATCCGCGACGATCTCGCCAAAGCCGCCGGCGTCGATGCCTCCACACTCGAGCCCTCGCAGGCTTCGTTGATCGCCAATGTCCGCGACCTCCCGACGATCGCCGAAAAAATCCCGGTTCAGTTCCAGAGCCGTTTCCTCGAACTCGTGAAGGAAACGCACCCGATCGAAGCGCGCGACATCGCCTTCACGCTGCTCAAGACCAGCCAGGGCAAATTCACGACCGAGTGCATCAACTTCCTCGTTGAAAACGGCCACGCCGAAGAACTCGCCGCCTCGCTCAAACGTTGGCAGGTCGAGCAAAACCTCCGCGCTCCCGTCCTTCTGTGGATCATCAAGAACCGCCACTCGAAGAAGTTCGCGAAGCTCCTCAACGATCTCATCACGCCGCGTCTGCTCAGCGCCATTTTCTTCGCGATCGATTACGAAGCGCTGCAGGCCGCCAACGCGCGCCGTATCCCGCTCGCCGAAATCCTCAGCGACGATACCGAGCTCATCGGCGATCTCCTCTCCACCGCCGATCCTGAAACCGCCCGCGACCTCGCCAACGCGTTGTTGCTCAACCAAGGCTTCGAAGAGCTCACCAAGAAGTCGCTCCTCGCGCGCTTCATCAAAATCTTCCCCTCCATCCAGTCGCTCGTCGCATCCGATGCCGACAGCAAGGAAGAGCAGCTCCTCGTTTCGCGCGAGAGCTACGAACGCCGTCGCGAAGAGTACGAGCTGATCGTCACCAAAAAGATCCCGGAAAACTCGCGCGCCATCGCTACTGCCCGCGAACACGGCGACCTCAAGGAAAACTCCGAGTACAAGATGGCCAAGCAGGACCAACAGGTTCTCATGGCGCAAAAAGCCCTCCTCGAAAAAGAACTCGGACGCGCCCGCATCACCGACTTCAAAGAAGCCTCCACCGAGCAGATCAGCGTCGGCTCCATCGTCGATCTCAAGACCACCAATGGCAGCACCGTGCGCTACACCATCCTCGGCGCGTGGGACAGCGTGCCCGATAAAAACATCATCGCTTACAAGACCCCGCTCGGACTCGCCCTCCTCGGCAAAAAAGTCGGTGATTCCGTCACGGTCAAAATCGGCACCACCGAAGAAAGCTACAAGGTCGAGACGATCAGCCGCTACGCCGACGCGTAAGGCAAAACCAACTCTCCTCATTCAGGCCGACGAATTCCCTTCGTCGGCCTTTTTGTTGAAATCATGCCTCTGTGCCAGCGGCTTGACTACAGAGGGCCTCACGCCTGCAGTTTGCGCCATGGATACAGCTTCCGTTCCTCCTCCTCCGCCGCCCGTCGGCTCTCCGGCCCCCGCCGTTCGCACTTGGGAAATGCTCGCGCATCTTTCCGCTCTCGCGGGATTCATCATCCCCTTGGGCACGTTCCTCGGGCCTTTCATCGTCTGGCAGATCAAGAAAAACGAGATGCCGTCTGTCGTGCCCCACGCGAAAGCCGCGCTCAATTTCCAACTCTCCTGCCTCCTTTACGCGATTGTCTCGGCCATTCTCATCGTCGTCCTGGTAGGCCTCTTTCTGCTCTTCGCCGTCGGTATCTTCAGCCTGGTGTGCACCATCATCGCTGCGATCAAGGCGAACAACGGCGAGCCTTGGAAATATCCGCTTTCTCTTAACTTGATCAAATAACGCATTCCGTGCGTCTTTTAGCGGCGAAAGCTCTCGGGCTTTCGCCGTTTTTCTTATCTACCGCTCGATCCTTTCTGCACTGCATTGAACGCCTCTTGGGACACGCTTAAAATCCTCTCCGATCCGACGCGCGTTCGTCTGCTCGCGCTGCTCCAACAAGAGGAACTCGCCGTCGCGGAACTCCAAGAGATCCTCGGCATGGCGCAGTCCCGTATCTCGTCGCAACTCGCGCTGCTTCGCCAAAGCGAACTCGTCATCGATCGCCGCGAGGGCAAAAAGGCGTTTTATTCGCTTCACCCGTCGATCCCCGCACGCCAACTCAGTCTCGTGCGCGCCGCGTGCGACGCCGTCGCCGATCAACCCGAGCTCGCCGACGACAGCGCCAATCTCGAACGCATCCTCACGCGCCGTCGCCAGCAATCGGAGGCGTATTTCAACTTTATCGCCGGCAAACTCGGCAAAAACTACTGCCCCGGTCGCTCGTGGGAAGCGATCGGCCATCTCGCGCTTCGACTTACGCCCGCCATTACCATCGCCGACCTCGGCGCGGGCGAAGGTCTCATTTCCCAACTCCTCGCACGGCGCGCCGAGCGCGTGTGGTGTATCGACAACTCTCCGCGCATGGTCGAGGTCGGCACCGAACTCGCCGCGAAAAACGGCTTCGCCAACCTCGCCTACAAGCTCGGCGATATCGAAGCGGTTCCCTTGCCCGACGTCTCCGTCGATCTCGCGATCCTCAGCCAAGCGCTTCACCACGCGCAGCATCCGCAAAAAGCCGTCTCCGAAGCCTTCCGTATTCTCAAACCCGGCGGACAAATTCTCGTGCTCGATTTGAAGGCACATACGTTCGAAAAAGCCCGCGAGCTCTACGCCGATGTCTGGCTCGGTTTTAAGGAAAGCGAGCTCCATCGCTTCCTGCAAAAAGCCGGGTTCCAACAGGTCGATGTCACCATCGTCGCCCGCGAAACCCATGAGCCCGGTTTCGAAACGCTGCTCGCCTCAGGTATCAAAGCCTGAGCGATTCGCGCAGAACACATCTGTTTCCCAGCTCGTTTGACTCCGCTCCGACGCGACCTAGCGTCCGCTTTTCCTGCATGGCCGACTTCCTCGACGAAACACCCTCCACCGACGACTCCAAACGCTGCGAACGCGCCTTCCTGGTCGGCGTTCAAACGCCCGACATGCAAACCGGCGAGGCCGCCGAGCTTTTGGAGGAATTGCACGAACTGGTGGAAAACCTCCGCATCGGCATCGTCGGCCGCGAACTCGTCAACCTTCGCTCCGCCACGCCCGCGACGCTGCTCGGCAGCGGCAAAACCGAGGAGATCATCGCCCAGGCCAAGGCCGTGAATGCCGACCTGATAGTCATCGACGAAACGCTCACGCCCGCACAGCAACGCAACTGGGAAAAACTCTCCGGCGTCGCCGTCATCGATCGCGAAGAGGTCATCCTCGATATTTTCGCCGATCGCGCGCGCACCCGCGAAGCCGTTTTGCAGGTCGCGCTCGCGCGCATGGAGTATTCGCTGCCTCGCCTCACGCGCGCGTGGACGCACCTTTCGCGTCAGCGCGGCAAAGGCGCCTTGGGCGGTGAGGGCGAAACCCAGCTCGAACAAGATCGCCGTCTCGTGCGTGATCGCATCGCCCGCCTCAAACGCGAACTCGGCGAGGTTCGCCAGCAACGCGGTGTGCAGCGCAACAAGCGTCTGCGCGTGCCCGTGCCGACCGCCGCCATCGTCGGCTACACCAACGCCGGCAAATCCACGTTGCTCAACGCCCTCACCGGCGCGGCAGTGCTCGCGGAAAACAAACTGTTCGCGACGCTCGATCCCACCACGCGCCAGCTCCTTCTCCGTGGCAATCAAAAGCTCCTCGTCACCGACACCGTCGGTTTCATCCGTCGCCTGCCCCACCGTCTCGTCGATGCGTTTAAGGCGACGCTTGAGGAAGTGATTCTCGCCGATTTCCTCATTCACGTGCTCGATGTCACCAATCCCGACTTCGAGAAACATCATGCGACCACACTCGGCGTGTTGGAAGAACTCGGCGCGAGCGACCGCACCATCATCACGGTTTTCAACAAAAACGACGGCGCCACGGACGACATGCGACGTCGCGCGCGTCACCTCGTGCCCGACGCGCTTTTCGTCAGCGCACGCAGCGGCGAAAATCTCGATGCCCTTCAAGACCGCTGCATCGAGCTCATCGCGGATCAATTCGGAGCGACCGAGCTGTTCATCCCGCACGCACGCTACGACGTCATCGCGAAGCTCCACGCTTTTGGGCACGTGCAAAGCGAAGAGCAGGAAGAGAACGGCGTGCGCATTCACGGCCGTTTTCCGCCCAATCAAAAAGCGATCTACGCGCCCTTCGAAGTCGGCCGATAAAAAACGCGCGGTCAAACGCCGCGCGTGTATTCAAATTTTCACGACAAACGATCGTCGTTTTTTCAGACGCTCGCGTCGTAAATTTGCACCTTCGCGAACCACGGACGGAATTGTTCCAAGAACGCCTTGTGGATCGGATCCACTTGATACGCGTCGTGCGCCGATACGTCTGCAAACGTGATGGAAAGCGCAGCCGTATACGTCGCATCCAACACCGGACGTGGAGCGATTGGCGCCGGCCGCCCGATGTGCAGCGACTGCACCACCGCGATGCCGCGCAAGGTTTCCAAGCCCGCAAAAAACTGCGCGCGCTCGGCGTCGCTCAACTCGGGTTTCAGCCAGAAAAAGACAGAGTGAATGATCATCGCCGCGATTTCCGGCAGACGCGCTCAGCTTGGCAAGTCGTGAAGCGCGCTGCGCGCTTCTCCGAGTTCATCTCAAAGAAGATCGGCGATCGAGTCCGACTCGATCGCGATATCCGAAAACAACCACGACGATAGATAACGTTCACTGCCCGAAGGCACGACGACGACGATCTGTTTGCCTTTGTTTTCCGGACGTTTCGCGAGCTGCAACCCCGCCCACACCGCGGCGCCGGCGGAGATGCCGATCGGAATTCCATCGAGCGCGTTGACTTGTTTGCTGATCGGCCCCGAGTCGGTGTCTTTCACACGAATCACTTCATCGTAGATCTTCGTGTTGAGCACAGCCGGAACAAAACCAGCGCCGAGTCCCTGCAGCTTATGCGGTCCTGGTTTGTCGCCGGACAGCACGGCAGAAGTGTCGGGTTCCACGGCGACAATTTTCACCGACGCTTTGCGCGACTTCAGCACTTCACCCACGCCGGTAATCGTGCCGCCGGTTCCGACGCCACTCACAACCATATCCACCTTCCCATCGGTATCGTTCCAAATTTCCTCAGCCGTCGTGCGACGATGAATTTCGGGGTTCGCAGGATTCTCGAATTGCTGCAGCATGACGCTGTTGGGGATTTTCTCCGCGAGTTCCTGGGCTTTGGCGATCGAACCCTTGATGCCTTTGGAACCTTCCGTGAGCACGAGACGCGCGCCGAGGATCTTCAGAATTTTCCTCCGCTCGATAGACATCGTTTCCGGCATCGTGAGGATCAAACGAATGCCCTTCGCCGCGGCGACAAACGCCAGCGCGATACCCGTGTTTCCGCTCGTGGGCTCGATGAGCACGGTGTCTTGGTTGATCTTCCCAGACTTCAGCGCCGCGGAGATCATCGCGAGGCCGATGCGGTCTTTGACACTCGAGAGCGGATTGAAGAATTCGAGCTTCAGCAAAATCTCCGCCTGCGCGCCGTGTGCTGCAGCCGTCCGGTTGAGACGAACGAGTGGTGTATTGCCGATGGTTTCCGTGATGTCGTTGTAGATCTTGGGCATGATGAGAAGGAACGAAGGTTGTACTCATACTTAATTATATCGCATCACGATGCAATTTGATTTTCCATTTGCCCGCGTTGCCAAACTCTCCGCCCGGGTCACACCTATCTTTCGTCAGGAGTCGTTATCGTTCCTTCCAGTCCTGCCATGAAAAATCCCGACCTCCACTTCGCGACCCGCTGCGCTCGCGCCGGTTCTCTCGATCGAAAACCCGGTGACAACGCCCCCGTGCAAACTCCGATCGCGCAAAGTGCGATCTTCGAGCTCGGTTCCACCGCCGACGCCGAAGCCATTTTCTCCGGTGCGCGCAAAGGCTACGCGTACTCGCGTTTTGGGAATCCCACCGTCGATGCGCTCGCACGTGCGCTCGCGAATCTCGAAGGTGGTGCTGACGCGCTGGTGACGAGCTCTGGAAACGCCGCGCTGCTTTGCGCCGTCACCGCTGCGTTGCAGGAACGCGATGGACCGCTGCTCACGCATCCCGACATCTACGGTGGCAGTTTTGAACTGCTGCAAATTCTGCGGTCGGCTTACCGGGTATCCGTCGAAATCGTCGATCCCGCGAACGAAAGCGCGTGGTTCTCCGCGATCGATCGCGCCGGCGCGGTGTTAATGGAAACCCCGTCCAATCCGCTCATGCGCCTCATCGATCTGCGCGCGACGGTCGAGCGGGCGCGCGCCAAGTCAGTCCCAGTGATCGTGGACAACACCGTAGCCACGCCATTCAACCAGCGGCCGTTTGAGTTCGGCGCCGATTGGGTGATTCATTCGACGACCAAATATCTCAACGGTCACGGCGACTTGGTCGGTGGCTGCGTCATTCGGCGGGAAGCGCTGACCAAAGCTCATCGCGTCATTCACAAGAATCTCGGTGGCACCGTGAACGCATTCGAGGCCTGGCTCGTTCTTCGCGGCCTGCGCACGTTTGCGCTGCGCATGGAGGCGCACAACCGCAACGCCCGCGAAATCGCCACCTGGCTCGCCCAGCGTCCGGAGGTTTCAGGGGTGTATTATCCGGGCTTTCGCACGCATCCGCAGGGCGCGATATTCGCGCAGCAAATGGAACACGGCGGTGGCCTCCTTTCGTTCGAGCTCGCCGGCGGCGAAGCAGCGGCCGCACGTTTCATCGATCGCCTGCGATTGATCGTGCATGCGGTGAGTTTGGGCGGACCGGAAACACTGGTGACTCGTCCCGCCGTCTCCAGCCATCGCGGAATGACGCCGGAAGCGCGTCTTCAAGCCGGGATTACCGACGGTTTGATCCGCCTATCGGCCGGTTTGGAGTCTGCCGACGATTTGATTGCCGACCTCGAGCAAGCCCTCGCGTCATGAACGACAACAAAAAACCTCCGCCCTCATGCCGCACTGATCCAGCAGTTGTCGCCGATCCAAATATCCCATGCGACAAATGCGGCGCGTTTGGTGCGTACCGTTGGGACGGTGTGAATCTCTGTCTTCAATGTTACACCGAACGAGGATCTTGCTGCGCCGAGGCAGATATCTCCGAACCTCCGTCGATTTCGCGGGACCGCGACTAACTCAGGCCTCGCCTCTTTCTTGTTACGAGGTGGCTGCCCGACATGGATTCGAACCATGACTAGGTGAGTCAAAGTCACCTGTGCTGCCATTACACCATCGGGCAAAGAGGGGTGGAAATTGGGCCGATTCATGAGTCCGTCAAGGCCTGAGATTAGCGGGATAAAATTCCATCGTTCACATGTATTCGGGAAAGCGATTTTCCAGATCGCGCAGCAGATCCTGAAAATCCACGCCCTCTTCGCGCGCAAACTGGCATGTGATGGAGTAGAGCGTCTCTTTGTTTCTCGCCTCGCCGCCGGCCAAAGCCAGCGCCTCACGCGACGTGAGCATACGGGCCTCGCGGACGCAGGAAATCACCATGGCCGATGCCCGCTCAAACGCCTCGAGAGTTTTGGGCGATTGGATCGGCGAGATGGGCGGTGGAAGCGGGCGTCCATGACGATCGCGACGGAGATAGCCGCGTTGAATCATGCGCCATTATCGACACAAAAAAGCCGCCGGTTGATCGCCGGCGGCTGCTGCGGGAAAAGTTCCTTCGATTAGAAGCGAGTGATGATGCCGAAGCGGAAACCGCTGCTTGAACCCAGATCGATCTGGGCGGTGCGCCCGCGCACCGACTGCGAGTAATCGCCGAGTTTCTCGAAACCATAACCGGCAAAGAAACCGGTACGCACGGTGAGCCAGCGCTCGATATTGATGTCGCCGTAATAGCCGGGAACGAAGCGCTTTTCCGAAGAACCTTCCTGAATGCGGATGTTGCCGGCGACATCGGGGAGCTCGATGTACTCGTCGACGATAAAATCGGTGCCGACATACGCTCCGGCCACGCCGGCGCTCACGCTGACCGTCCAGTTTTTGGAGATCGGGAATCGAATGATGGGGCCAACGCGGAGCATGTAATACGCACCTTTGATTTGCCAGTAACCAAAAACGTCCACCGGCACTTCCGTGGATCCGAGCGCGAGCGGATTCGCGTAGTCGAGGTACTTAAGATTTTCGGACGCGTAGGTGTACTCGATTTCCTCCGGTTCGCCTTCATTGTAGATGATGTACTTATCGGTGATCGTTTCGAAGTCGTCGCCCGACGCATACCACCAGTTCGGGAATGAACTCGGGCCGACCAGATTTCCTTTGCTGTCGCGCGACGCGAGCATGTAGCGATCGGTCGTTTTCACGAGATTCGCGCCGATTGCACTGCGCGTTTTCGCGTTAATATCCGAAGCGCCTGCCGAGAAGTTGATGCCCCACTCGAAGCGTTTGTAACGCTTGAAAATGTGGCTGAACTGAAGCTCCACGCCGCCACTCGTCTTGCTTTCCGCTTGGGCGGTGGCGCCTGAGGACGTCACGGAATAAGAGCTCATGTCGACGTAGGCATTACCATCGGTGCCCCCGATCTGACCGGTCGAGTTGTAGACCCAGTTATAGGTCAGGCCATTATGCGTACCCTCGATGTAGCGGACGTACTCACCGGCGATGTAGGACGTGGTGTAATTGTACTCGGGATGCTCCTCGTCCGTGTAGCGGATGTGCGTTTCCAACCGGTAACGCGTCTGGTCATCATTAAGCCAGACACGCTCCGTCCACGTCTTCGTGTTACCGCTCGTCGTGCCGTTTGCTTCGCCGTACAGCTTGTCTTCAGCAGCCTTCTCATCGTCCACATCGTGCTTTCGCGCCGTTGTCTTGGTCCACGAGCCGTTGTCGTAAATTTTCTGGTCGGTGGACGCGTCGTTGTAAGCGCTGTACCGCGACGGGATGGTGCCCAGATTGCCAAAGGTCACCTTGGCGTTGCCGCCGATCATGCGGACTCCCACGGAAACGCTGTTTTTCAGAGGGCGATAAAATTCAATGGGGACTGCTTCCTGAGCGAATCCTGCGGACGCAAATCCGAGGGTCAGGCTGACGAGGGCAACACGAGGGAGGGAGGATTTCATGGAAAACGAGCCTTTCAAGGACGCCTGCTTAATAAAAAAGTTGCGAGCAAATGTTTGGGAGTTTTCTACGGGCCGTTTTACAGCAGGTCGAAGCGGCAACCCATCGTCAGCAGCTCCGTGCCGGGATTTCGGTCCGAGATACTGCCGTTTGAGATGTGCGCCAGTCGCAGAAAGATCCATTGGCGCACGCCGATCTTTCGCGTCAGTTCGCCATACGAATAAAACTCCAAATGGCTGCCCAGATCTGCGCCTTCGTGGCGCTCGTAATAGCCAGGACCAAAACCCACCGCGCCCTCCCACCCGTCCGCGAGGCTCCAACTCCGCGCTACGCCCCCCCCCACAAAAACCGCGCCGTCCGTCGCCCAGCTCGCCAAGATCCACGGCGTTAAGCCGGCTTTCCAAGCGCTTCCTTGGTAATCGATGCCCAAGAGCGGATTTTTTTCCCCGTCAAAAACGCCGGAAATTCCTCCGTGCAAATAAAGCGTTCCGCGCCTTTCGCTTTTCCCAAAATCGTCCACAGCTGCGTGAATCGTTGAAACGAATAATCCGAAGAGTCCTGTCAGGTACCAGCGTTTGAAAACCATGAACGAAACGGCCTGAACTGTCAGCCCGCTGTCGTGCGTCAATCCCGCAAATAACGCCGCCTCCCGGGAAGCATCTCGCGATGCCACGCCTCAAGCGCCCGTCAGGGTGCGATTCTCCACCCAATTCTTTGTGATGCTTTCTGAGCGCGACACTTACTCGCCGAACTCGCCCAGCGGTTTGCGCGCGGCTTTCTCCGCGGCGATTTGGGCTGCGAGCTTGGGGTCGTGAAGGGCCTCGCGTTCGCGCAGGCGGCGCTCGCGTTCGCGCAACTCTTCTTCGCGCTGTTCGAGCTCGGTTTCCTTCTCCTGCTGCTCCTGAACTTTTTCGAAAAGCTTGGTCTCGCTCTCGTCCAAAAAGGCTTCGCGTTCGCGCAGGGCTTCGCGTTGCTCCTGCAACAGGGCCTGCTGGCGCTCCACTTCGGCTTTCAACTGCTCGAGCGCAGCCTGTTCTTCATGACTCAACGGACGCGCATCCGCCGCCGCCGCTGCTTTATTCTTGGTGGCTTCGAGAAGTGATTCGCGCGCGCGGAGGAGATTCTCCATCTCGGCAAGTTCGCGTTCGCGCTCAAGTAACCGGCCTTCGAGATCTTGCAAACTGCGTTCCCGCTCTTCGAGTTTCTGCGTGAGTTGACGGAGCGATTTTTCGAGCTCCGCCATCTTGTGATGATCCACACTGAGCGGATCGCCCCACGGATTGCGCGTGGCGGAACGAAGCGCGCTGAGCGTTTTTTTTGTTTCCGCAGCCGTCTCGGAAATTTCGAACGGCGATCGCAGTTTGCGCCGCGGCAATACCAAAGGCGTTTCGGACTTCGGCTTGGGCGGAAACTTGATGACGACGGGTTGCGGATCGGCGGACATTACAAGCGGTTACTCGTGATCGGCACCTTTCACGATTTCTTAAACAAGCGGCCGAGACGGGCAAACAGACCACTGCGCGGCGACTGCGCCGGGTCAGTCGCGGGTGTGATCGTGGTGGTGGGTTTGGCGTAATCGTCGAGCGGCACGAGATACGGTTTTAAGAGACCGGTCACGATCGACTCGATGAGGGGATTTTTCAACACAATGGCCAGACGCGCCACCGGCACGCCCGTGTTCACCTGTTCCTGAAGTTGGGCGTGGTCCGCCTGGAAATATTCGATGTAGGAAGCCGTATGCTGGCGGAGCACTTCTTCCGCAGCGTCGGCATCGGCTTGTTGCGCCGCGGCGGCTTTTTCGGCGTCTTCGGTGCCGAGGATCGCGCCATAGCGCTGGGCGAGCGAGGCCGCGACTTCATCGGGAAACGCACGTACGGCGAGCGCGATGCCTTCGAGCAAATGAAGGCCTTTATCTCCCGGACGAAACGGCAGATACTGCGCGAGCGTCTGCTCGTCGATGTGCGACAGCGAATTGATCAACGCACGAAAATCGCCTCCGAGGATGACGTTGTGCGAGATGCCTTGGGCAAACATCGCGAAGGCTTTGAGCGTCGTGATGTTTTCCAGATTGCAGAACTCGCGCGTCTCGGGCGTGAGCGCGATGAGCGAGATCGGAAAATCTTCGGGGATGCCCAGCTTGGTGAGATTTTTGAGGATCGGATTGTCGCGCTCGTCCACCAACGCGTCGTTGGTCACCATTTCGCCAAACGGTTCGTCGAACGCGAGGGTCTCCTGCAAAATCGTGATGAGCTGATCGACGCGCTCCGGATGTCCGGCGAGTCCGGGCATGGCGCAGAGTTCGCGGAAAGGGAGATCGATGTATTTCGCGGGCGTCTCGTCGGCGCCGGTCAACGGCCAGGGCGCGACGTTGAGATTTTCCGCGAGCCCGGCCAATCGCGTATCGATCATGATCGAGGTCTGAAACGCGGCGCGGACCGCATCCCATTCGCGCGGGCTGAATTTGCCGGCAACCGGCTGATTCGACGGAGTGGCTTCTGAATTCGACGACATGGAACGGACAGCTGGAAAATGGACTAGCTCGAATGATTCATCAACTCGCTGGCAGCGTCGCGGTAGTCCTGCGCGACGTTGTCCGTCTGATCGGCTTCCGTGCCGACCAGAATGACCGGCAAACCGAGCGTGACCGCCCGGCGCACCACCATCGCATCGCGAATGTGCGTATTGAAAATCTTCGCATTGGGCGCGACGCGCTTCACGGTGCGAAATTGGTTCATGCGAAGTTGCATGCGCATCTTCGGCACTTCGATGTCCACGTTGGCTTTGATCGCGTTAAAAATGATCCCGTTCACCAACGCTGGCGGCCCCATCTCGGCCGTGCGGAAACTCGCGGAGAGTCGGTGAAACTTCACAAGCTTCTCCACCAACAACGTGAAGCCGATGAGGCTCAACGCATCCGGATTCGCCGGCACGTAGATCTCATTCGAACAAAAGATGCCGCACTGCGACGCGCGCAGGATGTTCGGCGGACAATCGAAAAGGATGAAGTCGTACTGATCTTCGATCTCGGCGAGCTGCTGCTGAAACAACAGGTACGGCGGCATGCCGGGCGCGCCTTCGTACTCGGCTTCGAGATCCACGAGATTAAAGGTCGTCGGCACCAGATCGAGGCCCGGGAGAAGTTTTTCGCCCGCTTTGTCTTCGACGACATCTTTCACCACGAGGTCTTTCACTCGCGCCACACCCGGGTCGAAAATGGAGAAAACCGCTCCCTCGCCCGTGTTATTGATCTTGTTCCAGCGTTCCAAACGGAGCAGCCAGATGCTCGCGTTGGATTGCGTGTCGAAGTCGAACAGCAAAACGCGCTTGCCGGCCTTCGCCAGACATGCCGCGAGGTTGACGATCAGCGACGTCTTACCGACGCCGCCTTTGTAGTTAATAAAACTGATTTTACGAGCCATCCGATGTGCAGAAAACAGAGAATAACGCACGAAGCGCTAGAGAGTTGAATCGGCCAATCAGCACGCCCTCGCGAGGATAAAAGTCAGCAGCTGTCTTTTGACGGATTTTTCAGCATGTGGTTTGCACACAAACGGAGGACGCGGCGTGCAACGTAACGCGCTTGTCACCTTCTCGCCACTCGTTCGGCACGCTTCTCGGCCACCATTCGCCGCATGATCATTCTCTGTGTCGACGACGAACGTGACGTTCTCGATCTCCTCGTCCTCCACCTCGAACGTGCGGACCATGTGGTTCGCACCGCCATGAGCGGACATGAAGCGCTCATCTCTATCGCGCGCCATCCGCCTCAACTCGTGATCCTCGACCTCATGCTGCCGGACATCGACGGCTTCGGCGTCTGCGAAATCCTTCGGCGCCAAGCGGGCACAGCCGCATTGCCAATCATCCTGCTCACCGCGTGGGCTACCCAGGACGCGCGACGCATGGGTTTCGAGTTGGGCGCGCTCGAATATCTGACGAAGCCGTTCAGCCCTCGGGAAATCGTGGAGCGCGTCGCACGCTACGATTCCGCGCCAACAATCTCTTCATCGCCGGTCGCGAGCACCGAGTAAGTTTGCTGGAAAATTCCCGACGCGAACTTTTTGTTCGCGCGATGGATAAGGCTCTCCTCCGGCAGGCACTGCTCGCAAAACTCTCCGTGGAACTCGACACGCTCACGCGCGCCGCGCACATGGCGCGCGAGGAAGCGACCAGCGAAGAGAGCAAATCCGAGCACAAATACGACATGCGCGGCCAGGAAGCGGCTTATCTCGCCGAGGGCCAGGCGCGCCTCGCCGCCGAGCTTCAAGAAACCATCACAATCTACCAGACGCTTCCCATGCCCGCTTTCGGCGCCACCGATGCCATCGATCTCGGCGCAGTCGTCACGCTCGAGAATCGCGGCAAACCCGCGCACTATTTTCTCGGCCCACGCAACGGCGGGATGGAGATCGAGTTCGACGGAAAAACGCTCCTCGTCGTCACGCCGCAATCGCCGCTCGGCCGCCAGTTGCCCGGACGTCGCGTCGGCGACTCGGTGCAATTGCCCGGACGCGGCACCGTGATCACCCAACGCATCGTCGCTGTCGCGTGATCACGGGCCCGACGTTCAATCGTTCAGGTTGAACTTCACCGGCACCACCATCTTGAAACGCACGGGCTTGCTGCGCCGGGTGCCCGGCTCGAACCGCCAGCGCGAAACCGCGTTTATGGTCGGTTCTTCAAACTCACGATGCGAAGACCGCAGCACACGCGGAGAAAGCACGCGGCCGGCTTCATCGACGACAAACTCCACCAACACTTCTCCGCTTACACCGCTCGCCTTGAGCGCAAAGGGATAAATCGGCGCCGGACGCGCCCGTGCCCGCGGCTCGAAGTCGAGGCTTAGCACGCTGTGGATGCCGTCACCACCGTATCCATTTCCCGAATACGGTCCTTTGCCGTCGCCGCGCGTAAAGCCGCCCGGGATGATGTTGGTGACGATGTCTGTGATCGTCCGCGGCGGCAGCAGATCGAACTCCATCACAAAATCGTCGATCGAATAGGTCGTCTCGATGCGTTCAGGTGCGACCGGCGGCGACGGCGGCGGATTTCCCGCAGCAGTCTCTCCGGAAGCGCCCGCCTCGTCGTCGGGCGGAGTATAGTCGTCCAGCACGACCTCCACGGGTTCGTGTGGAGTAATCGGTTTGGTCTTTGGTTCCGATCCTCCGGGGGCCGCTGGAGGCTTGGTGAAACCGAACAACAGAAATGCGTGGGCGGAGACCACGATGACCACTGGCAAGGCGAAGTGACGTTTCATGGGGTTGTCCTCGGGGTTAGAGTTTCGCTTCGAAAAAGAAACGCACGGCCACGCGCTTTATTACTCGCGCAGCAAGAGATTGAAAAAAAAGCGCCGCTCCCGTTTCTCCCGGACATGCCGCGTCTGATTCTTTTTGTCCTCAACGTCCTTTGGGCCGCCGCGCTTCACGCCGGCGCCATGCCTCCCGAGCTCGAAAAAGCGCTCGCGGATTATCGAGCCGAAGGCACACGCGGCTGGGCGTTCACGCAGACCACCGTATCCTCCGACAAGCAACTCGTCGAACGCTACAACCCCGCAAAGCCCGAAGCGCAGCGCTGGACGCTCTTGGAAAAAAATGGTCGAGCGCCCACCGAGGACGAGATTCGCGACTATCGCCAAGTGCTCGTACGCCGCACGCGCGGCGAGACCGCTCCGAATGTGAAGGATCAGATCCGCCCCGAAACATGTGAAGCCCTCGGCGTCGAGGGCGACCGCGCGCGTTATCGTTTTCAACTCAAACCCGGCGCCGAAGACGACAGCAGCGCGGAGCACATGGCGGTGACGTTCACCCTGCATCAACCAACCGGCACCATTGAACAGGTCGAGCTCGCGAGCATACGTCCGTTTTCACCGATGTTTGCGGTAAAGATTCAGGAAGCGCGCACGGTGATCTGGTACACGTTGCCCGATGAAAATACGCCGACCTTGTTGAAAGAAATTCAAGTCCGCGTCCGCGGCCGCGCCATGTTCTTTAAATCTCTCGATCAGGACATGACCGTGACCTATTCGGACTACGAAAATATGCGCGGGAAACGTTAACGACCGCGGTACGGCCCCTGCTCTTGCTTTCTCTCTCTGAACATCTTCAAGATCATTTTTCCAAGGCCCTTGGCATCAACGCCGTGGCGCCGTCCAGCCATCCCGAGTGAGTCGCTTTTCCCACCTGAACCGCCTGCCACCCCCGGCGCGCACACCCCGACCGCGCGCACGCACCGCGCTGCTCCGGATCGCCGCCTTCACGGCAGCATTGTATTCAATTTCTTCATACGCAGCGGAGCCTCCTCGCGTCGTCCATGTCGGAATTGATGAAGATGCGCATCCTTTCACATTCCTCGATGAGCAAGGCCGCGCCGCCGGTTTCTGCATCGAACTCCTCGAGGCGGTCGCTCAAGAGCGAAACCTCACTTTCAGCTATTCCGCGCAATCGTGGACGGAGACACTCGACCGCTTCCGACGCGGCGAGTTCGATGCGCTGGCCAATCTATATGCCAACGCCGCACGCATGCAGTACGCGGAATTTTCCGTACCTCATGCGCAGCTGCCCGCCGCTCTCTTCCTGCGCACCACCGCGCCCCGTGTTCATTCGCAAGAGGCGTTGAACGCTCTGCGCATCGCCGTCTCCGAACACAGTCTTGCGCACGATTTTCTCCAGGCGCACATGCCCGGCGCCAAAATTCATCCCGTTGGCGATCTCCGCGAGGCATTGATCGCGGTGGAAAACAACGAAGCCGATGCCGCGTTAATCCCGGCCGGTCGCGGCCGTCGTGCGTTGCTGGAAAATCCGCTCCCGCATGTCGCCGAGTCCGACTTCGTTCCCGCGGGTCTGCACTACAACACCCATTTCGCGGTTCCGCGCGGACGCAGCGAGCTGCTCTACGAACTGAATCTCGGCCTCCACGCACTTCGCGAAAACGGCACCTACGATCGTCTGTACGCGAAGTGGATCGATCCAAGCGAACAGCCTTTCGCTGCTTGGCGCGATCTGCGCGCGCACTGGCTCACGCTCACGCTGATCGCGGCCGCGTTGACCGCAGTGTTTTTAGTGCAGCGGCGTTTGCTCCGTCGCCTGCGTCGCCAAACCGAAGCGTTAAAGACCAGCGAGGAACGCCTCGCGCTCGCGCTCGAGGGAAGCGAAGACGCGTTTTGGGATTGGGACATCGTGAACGGCCGCGTTTACCGCGGCCACCGCTGGACGGAGATCCTCGCCGATCCCGCCAACGAAATCGCTTCGCAGATCGACGGGTTGCGCGATCACGTGCATCCCGACGATCTTGATCGTTTCGAACAATTCAAACGCAGCCTCATCCGCGATGGCCAAGCGCGCACCGAATATCGTCTGCGCGCACAGGACGGTTCGTGGCGTTGGATTTTCGACCGCGGCAAAGTCGTCGCGCGCGGTCCTGATCAACAACCGATCCGCATCACCGGCGCGGCCACCGACATCACGCTGCGTAAGCGTATCGAGGAAGCCCTCGTGCGCAGCCAGGCACTGCTCGAACAAACCCAACAAGCCGCGGGCATGGGCGGTTGGGAATACGATCTGCGCACACGCACGATTTTCTGGACCAAAGAAACCTGGCGCATCCACGCACTGCCCCCTTCCGAAGATTCGCTGCCCGAGGAACGCGTTTTTGAGTTTTTCACGCCTTCAAGCCGCGAAGTGCTCACCGCCGCATTGGCTCGCGCCACGAATGAAGGTCAGCCCTTCGACCTCGAGCTGGAGCTGGTCACCGCTGAACACCGTCCCGTCTGGGTGCGCTACATCGGCCGCGTCGAGCTTGCGGGCGAAAAAGTCGTCCGCGTCTTCGGTTCGATTCAAGACATCACGCTCAACAAAAAAGCCGACGAAGAGCGCCGAAAGCTTCAGCTTAAAATGCTTGAAGCGCAAAAGCTCGAGAGTCTCGGCGTACTCGCCGGCGGCATCGCGCACGACTTCAACAACCTGCTCACCGTGATCATGGGCAACGCTTCGCTGGCCCGTGTCACCAACGGGGCCGCATCCGCCGAAGCGCTTGAGCATATCGAAACCGCCGCCAATCGCGCCGCCGACTTGTGCCGTCAAATGCTCTCCTACGCAGGCAAGAGCCGCTTCTCGCTCGAGAAGCACAATCTCAACAGTCTGATCGAAGACACCACGCACTTGTTCAAAACCTCGATCGCGAAAAACGCTGCGCTCGAGTTCGCACTTTCGAGCGAACCGCTCTTTGTCGAAATCGATGCCTCGCAGATCCGCCAGGTGATCATGAACCTCGTGATCAACGCGTCGGATGCCATCGGCACCGCGCCCGGAAACATCCGCATCCGCAGCGCAACTGCCCACATCACCGCCGAGCAACTGCGCGACGCGCGCATCGGCCAGGAACGTCCCCCGGGCGAGTACATCACACTCGAAGTCGAGGACGACGGTTGCGGCATGAGCGCGGAAACGATCACGCGCATCTTCGACCCGTTCTTCACCACTAAATTCACCGGCCGCGGTCTCGGGCTTGCCGCCGTTCTCGGCATCGTGCGCGCGCACCGCGGAGCATTTTTCGTCCGCAGCGTACTCGGTAAAGGCACCACCTTCACCCTCGCGCTGCCTCCCGCCTCTGGCCCCACGCCCGCAACTCCAGCTCCCGTCCGCCCCGTCACACGGGAAAACAAAGCCGAAGGCACCATTCTTGTCGTGGACGACGAGCCACAGGTCCGGAAAATCGCCGCATCCATCCTCGAAAAACACGGCTACACCGTCGCGCTCGCCGCCGACGGTTACGAAGCCCTCGCGCTCGCGCTCGCGCACGGCATGAGTTTCAAGGCCGTGCTGCTCGACCTCACGATGCCTGGCATCGACGGGCCCGCCACCTTGCGTGAACTGCGCGCCCTGAGCAAAACCGTGCCCGTCCTCATCATGAGCGGCTACAGCGAGACCGACGCCCGCAAACAAATCATCGCCGCCCCGCTTGTCGGTTTCATCCCCAAGCCCTTCGCGCACGAAGACCTCATCAACAAGATGCAGGCGCTCATCGCCGAAGCCACCGACCTCGCCCCAAGCCCCGGCCAACCACGGTGAGCATAGAACTCGACCGTAAACCTTCCGCGTAGCGGAAGACCTAGTCGCATATTCCCCGGCTCACGGACGGCGAAGCCGCCAATATTCCCAATGCAGATTCGATGAGAAAATCGAGAACGGGTTCGCCGATGAAGAGAGTGATGAACACGCCCTCGTTTCAGACCGCTCTATAGCGTTTTCGATCGGATGATCAGTCCAGCCCGGCCGGGCTCAAAATCCCTCGTTTTTCAGAGGGAAAGCTGGCGGAGAGAGGGGGATTCGAACCCCCGGTACGGTGTTACCCGTACAACGCTTTAGCAAAGCGCCGCTTTCGACCGCTCAGCCATCTCTCCGGGAGCAGGGGCACGAAGCAAAACCTCGTCAGAATGGAGCGCAAGGACTTTTCTCCGGCGAATGTGAAGATGTCGGAACGCCCTTGGGGAGCGTCGCTTTTAGCCGCGCTTCCTGCCTGGAACGACGGTCGAGATCCAACCGCCGCGCCCCTGTTCAGGCGCTCAAGCCTTCAACTCGACGATCGCTTGGATTTCCACCGTGGAGTTTTTCGGGAGTCCAGCCACGGCCACGGCGGCGCGGGCGTGTTTTCCGGCTTCGCCGAAAATCGACACAAACAAATCGCTCGCGCCGTTGATCACCGCCGGGCTGTCGGAGAAGCCACTGATCGCGTTCACGTAACCGCCGACGTACACGATGCGCGCCACTTTATCGAGCGAGCCGACCGCGGCTTTGATGTTGGCCAACGTATTCAACGCGCAAATACGCGCCGACTCGTAGCCGGTCTGCACGGTTTGTTCGCGGCCTACCTGGCCCTCATGCGTGAGTTTTCCGTCCCACACGCTGATGGTGCCGGCGCAGTGCAGCACATTTCCGACGCGCACGGTGGGCACGTAGTTGCCGCCAGCGGCAGGCGTGGCGGGCAGTGAAAGTCCGAGTTCGGCGAGCTTCGCTTCAGGATTCATGCGTGTTGTTTCAGAGATGCCTGCGCCGTTGCCAAGGTTTTCGTCGCGTCAAGATGCACAAGGTCAGGATTGCCCTCGCGCGCGCGGAGCTCAGCCTTGTCGCCATGTCGTCACAATTCTCCGCCATGACCATGGCCGAGTGGCAGGCACTGGGAACTCAGGATCCGGCCGGCGCCGCGAAGGAAATCGCCCGCCGTCTGCGTGCTGGTCTGCCGGATGGACAAGCGCGCGCCGTCTTCGCCTCGCTAACGCCTCAAGCGGATTTGCTGGCGAATTTCGAACGTGTGGTCGGCACGATCGCACCGCTCGCCGGCGTGCCCTATGTGCTGAAAGACATCTTCTTCACCGCCGGCCAACCCCTTAACGCCGGCTCCAATTTTCCTCCCGCGACGCTGCCGCTGCGCCCGCGCGACAGCAAACTCCCCCACTCCTTGCGCGGTCTCGGCACCATCCTCGCCGCCAAAACCCATCTCTACGAATTCGCGTACGGTCTCACCGGCGAAAACCCTCACCACGGCGATTGCGAACATCCGCATTTCCCTGGTCGCACGACCGGCGGCTCCAGCAGCGGCTCCGCGGCAGCGGTCGCCGCCGGCATCGTCCCGCTGGCGGTCGGCACGGATACCGGCGGCTCGATCCGCGTGCCGGCCGCTTTCTGCGGCCTCTACGGGCTCCGGCTCACGCCTAAAGACGCGTACATCAGCGACGCCTTTCCGCTCGCCCCCAGCTTCGACACCGCCGGCTGGTTCACGCAAAACGCCAACGACCTCCAGTTGATCAACCGCTACCTGCTCGGGAAACCCACGCCGCCCGAGCGCGAACCGCGCGGATGCTTCCTCGATTTCAACGCGCTCGGGCAAGCGGCCGATGAAGACGTCGCCCGGGCATTCGCAAAAGCCGCCGGGAAATTTTCGGCACCTGCGCCCGCGCGCGTATCCGAATTTCTAATACAACAATTCGCCGGCTCCACCGAAGCGTACGCCGTGCTCCAAAGCATCGAGGCCTTTGATGTTCACGCCGAGTGGCTCGACCGCTATCGCGATCATTACAGCCCGGAAGTGTGGGAGCGCATCGACCGCGGACGTCACTGGAAAGCCGCTGATGTCGAAAAGGCGCAGTCCGTTTGGGACCGCGTGCGCGCGGCGTGGCAGACGTATTTCGAGGACCACGACTTCCTTATCATGCCCGCGACTCCGTTTCCGGCGCTGACCAAAGAACAATGCACGCTGGGAAACCGCAACCGGCTGCTCGCGCTCACGACACCCGCCAGCCTCGGCGGTCTGGCGGTTTTGACGATTCCCGTGCCGCTTCCCGGCGGTCTGAGCACCGGGCTTCAACTCATCGTTCCTTCCGCGCAAAGTCCGGTGATCAACTGGGCGCTAAAACGGCCTGCCTTCTGCTAATCAGCAGGCATGATCCGCAGGGAAACGGATGACGGTTTATTTCTGATCACGCACGGCGAACACGCCCGCCTCGCCTGGCGCATCGCCTGCGAGTGGGGCAACGCGCAGTTTCCCATTCCCGAACCGCGCCATGATATCTTGTCCGCCGTGCTCACGCACGACGACGGCTGGTTGTTGCGCGACTCGCGTCCCATGCTCAACCAGCACGGCGAACCAGAGGCATTCACGCGAAGTCTGGTGGGGGCCTATTCGGCTTTCGAAAATATCGATCTGCCCGCCTATCTCCGCGTGCGCGCCGAAGCGACCGAGGCCGTCGCCGCGCGCAATCCGTTCGCGGCCATCATCGTCTCGATGCACACGGTCAACCTCCTCACGGAGCGGGCCGATCTTTCGACGATCCCCGAAAAGTACCGCGCGCTGCATGCCGGGTTTGTCGAAGCTCAGCGCGCCTTTCAGCGCGACACCGCCGCGCAACTCCACGCCAGCCCGACCGCGCTCGAACGCGCCTTTCGTTTTCTGCAAACCTGTGACCAGCTTTCGCTGGTAGCCTGCGTCGCTTATCAGGAGCCTTGCACCCTGCGTCATCGAATCGAAACGACCACCCGCGAAAGCACTGAGATCCATTGCAAGCCGCGCAATAAATCCACCTTCGAAATCACGCCCTGGCCGTTCCAACAGGAGCCGGTCGCCCTGTCTTTCGAAGCGCGACGCTTCAGCACGTTTCAGTTCAACTCCGACCAAGCATATCGAACCGCATTCGACATCGCGCCTCGGGAAACTCTCCAGGTCACGTTTGTATCCGAATAATCATTACACTTATGACGATTTATTCGCGACCGCGTCGCGGATCATCTGCGTGAGTTCCGTGAAATGCATCGGTTTGCCGACGATGCCGACAAGCCCGAGCGCCGCAGGATCGCGGCCAGCGACGTCCGGCGAATAGCCCGTCGCCAAAATGATCGGCAGATTGGGGCGAATCGCGTGAATCGCCGCGGCGAGCTGCAAGCCCGACATCTGCGGCATGGTCTGATCGGTGATGATCAAATCAAAATCATCCGGCGTCGCTTTGACTCGTGCCAGCGCCTCCTGCCCCGACGACTCCGCAATCACACTATAACCGAGCTTCTGTAGTCCTTTTTCCAATACGGTGCGAACGATCTCCTCGTCATCGACCAACAAGATACGTTCGTTGCCTGCAAGCGGCGGCAGCGGCGTCTGCGCCGGCGCATCCGCAGCGGAGTCGGCCGCAGGCAGCCAGATATGAAACGTCGTGCCCTGTCCCACGCGACTTTGCACGTCGATCGCGCCGCCATGATCGAGCACGATCCCATGCACGACGGCGAGGCCCAACCCGGTGCCTTCATTGACGGGCTTGGTCGAAAAGAACGGATCGAAAATGCGCGCCATCACCTCCGGCGACATGCCGCAACCGGTGTCGCGCACCGATATCTTCACATAGTGGCCAGGTGACAGGCCTAGGAGCGGCTGGACCACTTTGTCGCGCGAGATACGCACCTCGAGTTCGCCGCCGCTCGCCCCCATCGCATAGCCTGCATTGGTGCCGAGATTCATGAGCACTTGGTGCAACTGTGTGGGATCGGCCATCACCACATCGTTTTCGGTATTCGATACGCAGCGCATCGCGATCGCCGACGGCAGCCCGGCACGCAAAAGCGAAAGAACTTCATTCACCACTTGGCGAACAGGCACGAGCCGCCGCTCGCCGGGAGTCTGGCGGCTGAACGCCAGGATCTTCTTCACCAACGCCGCGGCGCGCTCAGCTGCGGCTACGAGTTGCTTGAGATTCGTTTCGTCCTGAGGACCTCCTTTGAGCGCGCCCGCCAGCAATTGGGCATGTCCCAGGATGCCGGTGAGGATGTTGTTAAAATCGTGCGCAATGCCGCCAGCGAGCGTGCCCACGGCTTCCATTTTTTGCGCACGCACCAACTGCTCGCGAAGGTGTTCCCGCTCCTGCTCCGCTTTGATGCGCTCGGCGATATCCGCTTCGAGCGCTGCATTCGCATCGGCTAGCGCAGCGGTGCGCTCCGCCACGCGCTGTTGCATCTCGGCGTTGGCGCGCTCGAGCGCTTGATGCGAGGCTTCGACCGAATCGAGCAAGCGATTGATCTCATGGATGAGCGCGGTGATTTCATCGTGGCCGTTGACCGCGAGTCGTTCGCTGAGACTTCCTGTCCGCTGTATGCGATCGAGTCCTTCGCCAATGCCTGCGAGGCGATCGATCAGCGTGTTGATCAACAATCGGTCGATCAACACGCACAGCAGCAGCGCGCCCGCCACGAGCACCACCATCAAAATTCGCAGCAAATGCGCACTGCGCTGACGAAACGACGTCTCGTGCTTCGCTTTCAACACCGCGGCGACGCCACCGTTCGCCGCGCGCAGAACCGCAAAACCGGACACTACACCCTCTTCATCACGCGAAACAAAATCTCCTTCCAGGCGGTTGCGATCCACCAGCTCCGATGGCGCGACGAGTGTAATCGGCGCATCGATCAAATGGCCCAGGCGACGGCAGAGCGCCTCGCTCATCTCGCGAGCGACCAGCAAAACGCCAACACGGGCTCCTCCCGCCGCGCGCGCATGCACGCCCGCCCATGCGATTTGGAAAACGCGCCCGTCCACCACGGCATACTCCGCGCGTCCCGTCTCGCCGGTGTCATTGTTTTTTGGATACACGTACGCCAACAGGGCTTGCGTGAGTTCATCCGCGATCGGCACGAGTCCGTCATCGTCGCGCTGGCTCGAATGCGCGATCAGCACACGGCTATCTTGCTGCGCGATGATCATCAGATCCCAGCGGCTTTCCACGGCGGGATCGCTGGCGAGCACGTCTTCCAGCGCGTTTACATCGCCATCGTTCACGAGCAGCGCCACTTCCTCCCAACGCGCAAAATTCCACGCCACGCGCTCCAGGTCCTCCAAGCCGGCCTGCGTCAATCGGTGGATGCGCCCGGCCATGCGGAGCGCCTCCTGTTCTTCAAGTTGCTCGAACCCCCGCAAGGCCACCACCCGCGTGCCCAGCAGCGTGAGCACCGTAGCGCCGATGAATGCGAGAAAGATGAGGAGAAATGACTTTGATCGCAGCTTCACAGGTTGGGGACGACGGCCGCGCCGCTTGGTGGCAACGCTCGCTACTCGCATCGCGACCAAGCAACGGTGATGAACCGTGTCCTTCGACACAGCTCGCAGATGCTTTAGAAACGAGCTCTATTTCATGCCAAATCGGCAAAAACGCGAGGTGCCCCCCCACAGCCCCTGGGAATCACGACGCGCATCGACCCCGCGCCCCTCCCTGCCTGTTCCGCCATCACTGCATGCGGAATGGCAGCGCTCGCACACGCGCGGCCATTTCGTTGAGGATCTCGCCTGTTTTCTGATCGGCGACGCCGGTCCCCGTGCGAATCGTGCGCGCGGGAAGGAAATTATTAATCACGGCGCAATAGTCGCCGTTGACCATGATGCCGAGCAGTTCGCCCGTTTTGCTGAGCACGAGATCGCCGCGCGATGGCGAGAAGTCGCCCATGAGTCGTTTCATGAGACGATTGTCCATGCGCACAAACCCAGGCGTGGACGCGTCGAGCTTGAAGGCGACTTCGCCATAACCCGCACCGCCGTTGCTGATGAGCAACGCTTCGGGAAATTTCACCGGATCGAGCGCGGTCTTGTAGACCTTGGCGCCGATAGCAGCGACTTGCTCTTCATCGACCGGCAGTGCGACGAGCCGCGGATCGATCGAAAGAAAATGCATCATCGGCACGGAGGCGCGACTGCCGCCTTTGGCGAAGGTGATCGAAATATTTTCCCAATCAGCACCGAGCTCGCGGTAGTTAAACGGCGTGTCGTCGATGTGCAGCAACGCGTAGGTGCGTTCGCCATCGGTGACGAAAATTGTGCGCGCCTCTTTCTGACGATTGGCTTGGCCGAACAATGCAGGGCGAGACACGTTGAACTGCGTCTGCACGCGGTTCGCGAGGAAGTCGTTGAAAAGGATGTTCGCGTTGATCGGTCGACTATCGCGGAGTTCGCGCGTGAGTTCGCTGGAACGCTCCGCCAGCGTGCCGACGCCCTGCGCGAGTTGCGTGGTGGTTTCTTGCACGCGCAGACGTTCCTGCCGCTCCTGCTCGACTTGCGTTTTCAGCGTTTCGGCGGTTTCACGCAGCATCACCTTTTCCTGCTCGGCGACTTTCACCGCGACATTGAGCGACTCGATGCGTTCGCGCGCCTGCGCGTGTTGCTCCTCCAACTGCGCGAGCTGTTTACGCTGACGTTCGGCCTCGGCCTGACGCTCTTCGAGTTCGCGCTGCAGCTGCGCGAGTTTTTCTTTGGAAATAGCCGCGTCGCGCGACGCGTTTTCAAACTGCTGCGCGAGTCGCTCGGCATTGCGCTGCGTGTCGGCGAGCGAGTTCGCGATCTGCGATTTCTCGTTTTGCAACTGGGCCAGCATCTGTTCGCGCGACTGCAGATCCTGCGCGGTCGCCTGGAGTTGTTGCGCGAGCTGTTCGCGTTGCGCGCGCTCATCCTCGAGCGAGAGCTTCATCAAATCCACGATGTCCTCTTCTTGCGTGGCGGGATTGGCGCCGTTGGCGGCCGCGGGCGTCTGTTGCGGACGGATGGGCTCCGCCGCCGTTTCCCAACGCGTGAGCGCGAGGATGTTGAGCAACAGAAAGTCACAGATAATGAGGAGCAGCGTTTTGTTCATGGTCCGATCAGAGGGCGGACGACGACATGGGCTTCACCGTGGGCGCGGGCGCGATCGGCGTTCCCAGCGAGGCGGCCTGACCTTCGAGGATCAACAAGCGCTTGTAGGGACGCACGTGGCGGATCTTCACGAGCGCCACGCAAACGATGCCGAAGAGATTGGAGGAGTACGCGGCGAGGAGGTTGGACTGGATGATGCCGAGCACTTGGAGCACGAGCGCGGTCGCGGTACCGCCGATGCCGATGTAGAGACCGCCGTCGAAGAGATTCTCTTCGTTCTCCATCAGGCGCAGCTTTACCATCGGGGACACGGGCTGACGGGATATCTCACGGATTTTCAACAGGCAGATGATATACATGCCGACTTGCAGCGCGGCGAAGAAGGCGATCGAGAAGATGGTTGAGTTGTCCATGGCGGGGGGAGAAGCGGGCGGAGTTTGTTGGTGAACGTCTGCCGCACTGACAAGTACGGGCAGGTTGAGTTTGAGTTTAAATTCGGAGACCGGAACGGTCTTGAGCAGGAACGGCTCGGTGAGCAGCACGAGAAAGGCGGCGATGAGCACCGCCAGCGCCCCGCTTTTCAGACGCAGAGGCGCGAGGCCGCCGGCATCGCTGCGCAATGCAAATTCCAGACCGCGAAACAGGCAGAAGGCTCCCAGGAGGAACCCAAGATATTTCAGGCCCAGCGCGAACTTCGGGTTGAGCAACGCGATCTGCGCCACCGCACCGATGCTCGGCGTCACACCGCGATTCACCGGTTGCTGATGCAGCAAGAGCACTTGCGCCGCGCCTTGGCCGAAACTGAGCGCGTAGCGCAAATCTTCCAAACCGCTCTTTCCGTACTGAATCAAATACGCGGCCACACGATCGGCCGAGTTGGTGAACAACGCCGCCGTGTAGATCACCGCAAGATCGTCGCGCGCCACGCGGGCGAGATGCGCGAATTCGCTGACCGTCTTCGTGCTGTCGGTCTTGCGCAGCAGTTCGCACAACTGCACCCAGTTCAGGCGCTTCCCCAGTGAAAGCAGATCGGTGAAAAACGGCTCGAGTTCGCCGAGGTGATTGTTCTGCTCCGCGCGTTCGGCGAGTCCCCGCAGTTCGCGTTGAAGCGGTGGCGCGAGATTTTCCGACTGATACAACAGCGCCGTGAGCAGAATCACCGCGTCGAGCGCCTGACCACCCGCGCGTCTGGCCGGCACAAATTGTTCGGTGCCTTCGACGTCGCGCATGCGCAGCACCGTCTGCACACCGAGCGAACGCGAGCCGCTGAGAAACGCTTCGAGCGAGCGACGCGCTTTTTCGCGTATGAAGAAATTCAATACAGGCGTGCTGCCCTGCCCCGCCGTCGGCTCGTTCTCGCGAATCAACGGATCCAGAAACGCATCCCAGCCGCCCCAAACGACCCACTCGGGCCGTCGCGCCGACAACTCGCGGATGCTGCGATCGAGCGCGCCCGCGTCCTTGTCGTCCACCAGACGCGCCGCCGTGAGCACGAGCTGCGCGGCTCCCAGTTTTTCCGCATCGAGAAGTTGCTGCCCATACGCGCCGACCGACGCCGACCGACGGCCCGCTTCGCGCATCAACGCGGGTGTCACCGACTTCAGATTCACCGGCACCAGCCAAGCGCCCGCGAGAAGAACCAACCCCAAGGTCAGCCAAACCACGGCCGCGGGCAGGTTTTTGCTCTGAGTGCCGGAAACGCTCATCGTAATGGACAATATTTATTTGCGAGGACCCTGACGTGAATCCAAGTTTTTCCGCTCAATCGACCCATGGTGCTGCCAATTGTTCACTATAACGACCCCGTCCTGCGTAAAAAGGGAGCGAAGGTCACGACTTTCGACGCGTCGCTCGCTCAGCTCGCCAGCGACATGGTCGACACCATGCACAAGGCGCGCGGCATCGGCCTCGCCGCTCAACAAATCGGAAAACCGCTGCAGCTCTGCGTCATCGATCTGCGCGAGTGCGATCACGACTTCTCGTGGGAACTCGATGGCTCGCGTCCGCCGCTCGATCTCATCATGCCGATGGTGATCGTGAATCCCGAGGTGAAAAAACTCCCGTCGCCCGACGACGTGTGTGAGGAAGGCTGTCTTTCGTTTCCCAACATCCGCGGGGACGTCGTTCGCCCCGATGCGATTTCCGTTTCGTTTCAAGATGCCAACGGCACGCCGCACGTCCTCGTCTGCAACGGCATGCTCGCGCGCTGCATCCAACACGAAAACGATCATCTGCAAGGCGTGCTCTTCATCGACCGCATGGCCAAACCCGTGCGTTCGCGCATCGATCGCGCCGTGAAGGCGCTCGCTCAGAAAACCAAGGACGCGGCCAAGAAGCCCGTGCTTTGACGACCTTCGCGATGTCTTCGTCCGCCGACGCTCAGCGCTACACTCCTCAAAAACCCAAACCCACGCCCGTCGTCGCTCCCGGCGAGTTCGTTTTCGCCGCCGCGTTTCTCGAACACGGTCACATCTACGGCCAATGCGAAGGCCTCGCCGAAGCCGGCGCGCAACTGCGTTGGATCTACGATCCCGATCCGCAAAAAGTCGCTTCGCTCCACGCACGTTTTCCGCAGGCGCGCATCGCGCGCGCGTACGATGAAATTTTAGACGATCCCGAGGTGCGCCTCGTGGCCGCCGCGGCGATCCCCAACGAACGCGGCCCCATCGGCTGCCGCACGCTCGAAGCCGGCAAAGATTATTTCACGGACAAAACGCCGTTCACCACGCTCGACCAGCTCGCCGCCGCGCGCGCCACCGTCGAACGCACGGGACGCAAGTACGCGGTCTATTATAGCGAGCGCTTGCACGTGGAATCCGCCATGCACGCCACCGATCTCGTGCAAGCCGGCGCGATCGGACGCGTGCTCCAGGTCATCGGACTCGGTCCGCATCGTCTGAGCAAAGCGTCGCGTCCCTCTTGGTTTTTCGAAAAAAAACGTTTCGGCGGCATCCTCTGCGACATCGGCAGTCATCAGTTCGAACAATTTCTCACCTTCTCCGGCGCGACCGATGCCACCATCGCCAACGCCGCCGTCGCCAACTACGCCAATCAAGACAAACCCGAATTCGAAGACTTCGGCGAAGCGTCGCTCATCGGAAACAATGGCGCGACGAACTACATCCGCGTCGATTGGTTCACGCCCAACGGCCTCGGCACGTGGGGCGACGGTCGCACGATCATCCTCGGCACCGAGGGTTACATCGAGCTGCGCAAATACATCGATGTCGGTCGCGAGAGGTCCGGCGATCATCTCTACCTCGTCGATCAGCACGGCGAACATCATCTCAACGTCACCGGCCAGGTCGGCTTCCGTTTCTTTGGCGAACTCATCCTCGACTGCCTGAATCGCACCGAAAACGCGATGACGCAGGCCCACGCCTTCAAGGCCGCCGAGCTCTGTCTGCTCGCACAGGCCGCCGCGAAGAAAATCGAGTAAGCGACCGCGCCTCAGCGCCGCGCAAACACGCGCGCCGCGTTGTCGCCGAGCACGGCCGCGCGCGCAGCATCGCTCATTTCCGCCGTGCGCACTTCATCGACAAACGCACGCAACGACGACGGTTGTTCGGGCGCATTCGGGTACAGAAACAACGGATAATCCGATCCAAACAACACGCGGTCCGCGCCAAACGCCTCGAGCATTTCGCTCGCGACCACCGGCGAATAAATCAGCGGAGAAGCCGCGGTGTCGTAATAAAGATTCGGCAACGTTTTCACTTCTGCGCCGAGCTCGGGATGCAACGGCAGCCGCGCGCCCCAATGCGCCAGCACGAAGGTCGTGCGCGTATTCAGTTTCGCCATACGCACGAAATCCTCCGCGGGCGTCGCGATCTTTCCGGGATACGCGCGACCTTCCGATTCGGTGACATGCAGATTCACCGGCAAACCGAGCTCGCCCGCGAGTGTCAGCGCCTCGCGCCACACCGGATGCTCGATCGAAAATCCCTGCGAATGGGGCGAGAGTTCGCCCAGGCCGCAAAAACCCTCCGCGTGCGCGCGACGGATCTCCGCGAGCGCGGCGTCGCCTCCGTTCACGTGAAACGTCGCACATGCGCTCAGCCGTTCCGGATGCGCGCGAATGCACTCCGCATAAAATCGATTCTGCCAGACGCACGTGTCGTGGTTTTCCCAATACCAACCTTGGAGAATCGCGCGCTCCACGCCGGCGTCGTCCATCGCGTGCAACAATTCTCCGACTGGCGGAAAGCCCTGCACCGGTCGTCCGTTTTTGCGCACGCGCGTGCAGAGTGTGGCCCAGTGTTTTTCTCCATGCGCTTCAGCCCACGCCGCCGGCGCACGGTTGAGCTCGTCAGGATACAGATGAACATGGGCGTCGATGATCGGCATCGCGATGCGCATACAAGCGTCCGGCGCGCCGCGGAACCAAGCAAGAAACGCGCAAAAACATCGCAATCTTCGCGCGAAGAAACCCACGAATCCGGCTCGCGCTCGTTTCGGGCTTGGTGCGGAATCGACGGCTTATGGTAGCGCGTTTTTTCCGTCTCGCCGAGCATGGGACCACTGTGCCGCGCGAAATCCAAGCCGGCCTCACGACCTTTACCGCGATGGCCTACATCCTCGCGGTGAACCCCTCGATCCTCACCGCGGCCGGCATGCCGCACGGCGCTCTGATCACCGTCACCGCGCTCACCGCCGCGATCAGCACCGCGCTGATGGCCTTCATGACAAACTTCCCGCTCGCGCTCGCGCCGGGCATGGGAATCAACGCGTACTTCACCTACGCGATCTGCCTCGGCGCCGGCGTGCCGTGGCAATCCGCGCTCGGCCTGGTGTTCGTGAATGGCGTGATCTTCCTGCTGCTTTCGTTGACGGGCGTACGCGAAAAAATCGTCGGCGCGATCCCCTACTCGCTCAAAATCGCGATCACCTGCGGCGTCGGTTTGTTCATCGCCTTTCTCGGTCTGAAAAACGCCGGTATCGTCGTCGCCAATCCGAACACATTTGTCGCGCAAGGCGACTTCAGCGCGCCGCCCGTCGCGCTCGCGTTCGGCGGCATTTTGCTCACCGCGATCCTCGTCACGCGCCGCGTTCCCGGTGCGATCGTGTTGTCGATTTTGATCATCACGGTGGTCGGCACGGTGGTGCCGGATGGACAAGGCGGCCACGTCACCACATCGCCGTCGCTCGGTTCGTTCTTCGATTGGCCCTCGTCGCCCGCGCCGCTGATGTTTGAACTCAATTTCGATTTTCTGCTCGGCGATTTTTGGCGCGCGCTGCCGATTCTCATCACGCTGCTGATCGTCGATATGTTCGACAACATCGGCACGTTGATCGGCGTGACGAAACGCGCGGGTTTGCTGAGGCCCGACGGCACTTTGCCCAAAGCCGGACGCGCGCTCGTGAGCGACTCGCTCGCGGCGATCCTGAGCTCGTTGTTTGGCACTTCGACGGTCGTCAGCTACGTCGAGTCCGCTTCCGGCGTGGAAGCCGGCGGACGCACCGGACTCACGGCGATCACGACCGCGATTTGTTTCCTGCTCGCGCTGTTTTTGACGCCGCTGATTCTCGCGATCCCCGCGGTGGCGACAGCGCCGGCGTTGGTGATTGTCGGCATCTTTATGTTTCAGGCGGTGGCCGAGATCAAACTCGCCGACTTCGGTGAAGCCATGCCTGCGGTCATCACGCTGCTGTGCATTCCGCTCACGTTCAGCATCGCCGAAGGTTTGGGGCTCGGCGTGATCGCTTTCGCCCTGATCGCGCTCGCGACGGGTCGTGCGCGCTCCGTACCGGCCTTTACGTATGGGCTGGCGGGCGTCTTTTTCCTGCATATCTTCTGGGGACTGATTCGTGCTTGGTGGTGATCGACCAACCGCCCGAACGAATCCGTTTTCTCTCATGACCAACGTCGTTCCCTTCACGCCACCTGCTCAAGCGGCCGGCTCCATTCCCGACTTCGAAGCGCTCGTGCGCAGCATCCAGCACACCGCCGGCAGCGTGATCCATCCGACCTCGGCCGACGACCGTCCGTTGTATGGACAAACCTTGTACATCGCCAACTGCGCGCTCGATATGCGCTTCGGCACCTTCCGCGCGTACATTTTTCAGGACATCATCGACAAGCACTACATCATCGCCCTCGCGCACGGCGACATCGTCAATCCCGCCACACCGCTCTACACGCGACTGCACTCCTCGTGCGTGACGAGCGAGACGTTGCGCGGCTGCGATTGCGATTGTGTGCAACAACTCGAAGGCGCGCTCGAGGTCATCGCGCGAAAAGGCAACGGCATCGTTTTCTACCTCATGCAAGAAGGCCGCGGCGTCGGCTACGTCGGCAAAGCCCGCGATCGTATGCTCGTGCAGGCGTCGCTGGATCAGCTCTCGACGTTTCAGGCCTACGCCGCGATGGGCCTCATGAAGGACCACCGCAACTACGATAACATTTCGCAGATTTGTTATCTGCTGGGCATCACGGCTCCCTTCATCGTGCTCACCAACAACCCCGACAAGGTCGAGGCGTTGAAGGCTCAAGGCATCGCCATCGCGGGGACCGAAACGCTCGAGTTTGAGCCATCGCCGTTCAATCTCGCGTACCTTACTTCAAAGGCCGCCGGCGGACACATTCTCAAGCGCCCGGCGCTCACCACGGTGAAACGCGCGCTGCCGCCCGAACCCGTCGTGCCGTTCAAGCCGCACGTGCTGCCCGAGGCGCGCCGCTTCATTTATTCGGCCAGTTATTATCTGCCGATGAAGCCCGTCGACAACGACGTGCTGCTCACCGAAGCGCAGTTCAAGGACCTCTTTCAGAAGAAATCCATCGATCGCTACATGGCCGGCCCCAAGCCGCTCGTGCTCGGCTATCAGCTCATCCGCGAAAATCGTTTCTTCGTCAAAATCGACCCGGCGAATCTCACCGCTTTCAAAAAAGAACATCCCGCCGATCCCATCGTCGATTTGCTCACCACACCGTACTGGTTCCGCGTGCACGTTTATTACGACGTCGTCACGAGCCAGGAGTTTGTCGTCCTCACGCACGGCAAGCCGCGCATCTTCGACATCCCCGTCGTGCGCGTGCACAGCGAATCGCTCTTCAACCGCTTCCCGCTTCGCACCGTCGAAAACCGCGACAAGCTCAAGCAATCGGTGAAACACATCGTCTCCTACGGTGTGGGCGCGATGCTGCTGCTCCACAACGACGGACGCGGCGCCGGCTTCGGCGCCTACGCCACCGACCGCATGATGTCGGAAACCGGACAAGCGCTCTCCACCGACGAAGCGTATCGCAAACTCGGCGTCGGCTACGACAGCCGCGACTACGACGCCTCGATCCTCCTGCTGCGCCACCACATCCCCAACGAAAAGATCCAGATGGTGATGAATTCGCCGGCGAGCCTTGTGAAAAAGAACGAGTACGCCGCCGCGCTCAACGCGCACAAAATCGACGTCGATAAATGGATCTTCCTCGACGAACACACCGTCAGCGAATGACGCGCGCGCTTCGCGCGAACGTCGAACATCCAATATCGAACTTCGAACGCTTAACGCTCGTCCCACGATGACCGGATCGTGTACCCCATTCACGTTTAGTCCTACAATCGCGTTTCATCGTACCGGCACTTGGGCGTTAAGCGTTCAAGGGAAGTGTTGAGCGTTCCATGAGTGCCTCCGATCCCCTCGGCCACACGCTTCTGGCGGAACGACTGGCGCAGATCCCCGCCATCCTGCGCGACATGATCGCGCGCGGACCGGCGCCGCTCAAACCGGCCACGCTCGCCTCTTCGCGTTTCATCGTCACCGGCACCGGCAGCTCCGAAGCCCATGCGCGTTACCTCGCCACGCTGCTCAACTTCCACACCGATCGCGCGGCGACGTATCTGCCGCTCTCCGGTTTCACCGCGATTCACCCGGAGAGTTTCGCCGGGAAAACGCTCGTGGTCTTCAGCCAGGGCGTTTCGCCCAACGCGCAAATCGCGCTCCGCCGGCGTATCCATTTTTCACATACGATTCTTTTCACCGCGTCCTCGCCCGCGTCCGCCCGCGCCGCCGGCAAACACGATCGCGCCGCGATGCTTCAGTCGTTGCTCGACGAGGGCTGCGAGTTGATCGAGTTTCCGCTCGCGGAAGAGTACACGACCTTGATCCGCTTCGTCGGACCGATGGCCGGGTATCTCGCCTGTCTGCAGTTCGCCGCGCAGTTTTCCTGCTCACGTTTTCGCGCGCCCTCCGCGGAAGAACTGCTGCCGCTGCTCGACGCCGCGCCCCCCGCCGAACTCATCGCCGCGATGAAAGCGCCCGCATCGCGCTTCGCCGAGGGCTTCAATCTCCTCACGGCCGCGCCGATCTCGGAGTTCGCGCAAAACCTCGCGTGCAAATTCATGGAAGGCCTTTTCTGGCCCTGCCCACCGATTTCGGACTTCCTCCAATTCGCGCACGGTCCTTTTCAGCAAATGGCCGCGCGTCCGCATCCCACGCTGATCCTCCAGGCGAGTTCTCCCATCGAAGCCGAACTCGTCGATCGCAGTCTCACGATGCTGCGCGAGATCGGCCTCACCGCGTATGTGCTGCGTGTCGACGCGCCGCCGTTGCTGTCGATCTTCGCTTTCGAAGCGGCGCTCAACCGGCTCACGTTTGAGCTCATGACGTATTTCCGCGTCGATCAGGTCAACTGGCCAGGCAAGGGCCGCGACGATCGTCTCTACGGTTTTTGCCCCGACGTCTGATTCGCGCGAAATTTTTTCGTCAGCCGCGCGCCGGCGCCAACGTCGTCGCCGCCAGATGTCCGAGCCACACGGCCAAAAGACACAGCGCGACCGAGCCCGCGACATTGCCGCCCGCTTTCAGCCACGCGCTTTCCTGCATCAAACCGAGCGTTTGCAGACTGAACGCCGAGAACGTCGTGAAACCGCCCAACACGCCGGTCATGAGAAATTGCCTTCCCGCATCTCCCACCGGCCAGCGTCCGCCGGGCGCGGTCGCCGCCGCGATGAAGCCGATCGCAAACGACCCCACCACGTTCACGAGCAACGTCCCCCATGGAAAACCCGGAGCGCTGACGCGCGTCACCCATTGACCAAGGCCAAAGCGCGCGGCACTGCCCAAGGCTCCGCCGAGAGCAACCCAGAGATAAAACATGGTCGATGCGTTCATGGACGAGCGGGATGTTCGGCATTTTTGCAGTGCCTGACCAGCCCGGCATAAACGTTTTTCATTCTTCTACAAATGACGTGTCACCTTTCGGAGCGATTGGCGTCATTTCCCCTCACCGCTTCAACCGTTGCTCCGGCGTCTCTACCGGCTCGACGCCCGCGCGACTCAGCTTTTTCATCCTCCCTTTTACCACCTATGGCCAAATCCCGATCTTTCGGCGGCACGCTCATCACGCTCGTCTGCATCGCAGCCGCAGCTGGCGGTGCTTATTATTTCTGGAAACGCGGCGATGTGAAGCCGCCCGAAGTCTCGGTCGCGACGGTCACTCGCGGCGACATCATCCAGACCATCACGGCGACCGGCATTCTGCAGTCGCCGACGAGTGTGGACGTGAGCTCTCAGATCTCCGGCCAGATCATCGAGGTAAACGCCGACTACAACCAAAAGGTTACCAAAGGCGACGTGCTCGCGCGCATCGATCCCGCCACCTACGAATCTCGACTGCGCCAGGCTCGCGCCAGCCTCGCTTCCACGGAAGCCAGCAATCGTCTCGTCCGCCAAAACACCGAGCGCACCCGCGAGCTCCGCGCCCGCAATCTCGTTTCTCAACAAGAGCTCGATCAAGCCGAGGCCCAGCTCGCCCAATCCGAAGCGCAGCTCCTCACCGCGCAGGCCTCCGTCGAAGACGCCATCGTCAATCTCAACCGTTGCACCATCTACGCGCCGATCGACGGCATCGTCCTCGATCGTCAGACCGAAGTGGGCAAAATGGTCGCCGCCAGCCTCAACGCGCCGACGCTTTTCACGCTCGTCACCGACCTCACCAAGATGGAAATCAGCGCCGACGTCGCCGAAGCCGACATCGGTGCCGTCGCCGTCGGACAAGAGGTCACTTTCACGGTCGACGCGCATCCCAACCGTCAGTTCCGCGGTCGCGTTTCGCAGATCCGCAATCTCCCCAAAACCGCGCAATCCGTCGTCGTGTACGCGACCATCATCGAGGTCGATAATCGCGATCTGCGCCTCAAGCCCGGCATGACGGCCAATGTTTCCATCATCACCGCGCGCCGCGACAACGTCCTCAAGATCGCCAACGCCGCGCTCCGCGCCCGCGTGCCCGACCAATTCCTCCCGCCCGCACCCGCCGGCAATAACGCCGCCGGCGCTCCCCAACCTGCGACCCGCGAGCAGATGCGCCAGCTCATGCAAGACGCCGGTGTGACTTTCACGCCCGGCACACCGCTCGACGCCGCTTCGATCGAGAAACTAAAAGCGCTCGCCGCCGAACGCGGTCTCGAACTCCCCGAACGCATGCTCAGTGGCGGTCGCCGCAATCGCGATGATTCCGGCAACGAACCGGTCATCACCACGCGCACTGTTTATCGCCAGCTCAGCCCGTTACCCGATCTCAAGATCGAGCCGGTCCAAGCACGCTTCGGTATCACCGATGGTTCGTCCACCGAAGTCGTCGACGGCCTCCAGGAAGGCGACACGATCATCACCAGCATCTACGTGCCCAACGCCTCATCGTCTGCCGCCAACCAGCCCAACCGTAATCCCTTCGGCGGCGGCGGCCCTGGCGGATTCCGTCGCTGATTTCTCACGCGCGCCCACGCTCATGCAGCCCGTCGTCAAACTCGAAGACATCCACAAGACCTACAGCAACGGCGAGATCGAGGTCCGCGCCGTGCGCGGGGTCTCGCTCGAGATCCATCAGGGCGAGTTCGTCGCACTCATGGGCGCCTCCGGCTCGGGGAAGTCCACGCTCATGAACATGCTCGGCTGCCTCGATCGGCCGACCAGCGGTCGCTACCTCCTCGATGGCATCGATGTCTCCTCGCTCGATCGCAACGAGCGCGCCGACATCCGCAATCAGAAGCTCGGGTTCGTCTTCCAGGGCTTCAACCTGCTTGCCCGCACCACCGCGCTCGAGAACGTCGAGCTGCCCATGCTCTACGCCAAAAAGCGCATCTCCTCCCGCGAGATGCGCGAGCGTGCCATGCAAGCGCTCGACATCGTCGGCCTCTCCAAACGTTTCGACCACTACCCGAGCCAGCTTTCGGGCGGCCAACAACAGCGCGTCGCCATCGCCCGCGCTCTCGTCAACCAGCCGCAGGTCCTCCTCGCCGACGAACCCACCGGCAATCTCGACAGCAAAACTTCCGTCGAGGTGATGGGCGTTTTCCAAAAGCTCAACGACCAGGGCATCACCATCCTCATGGTCACGCACGAGCTCGACATCGCGAGCTACTGCAAACGCAACCTCATCCTCCGCGACGGCGTCATCGTCAGCGACGTGCAAGTTTCGCCGCGCCTCATGGCCGACGAAGAACTCCGCAAACTCGCCGCCGCCGAAGCCGCCGCCAAACTCACCGACGCCCCGTCGGCACACTAGCCTATCCGTTCATTCACCACCGGTCATTAGTCTCTGGCCATTTCATTAATCTCTTCGGCATTCAGCCTTCTCGTTTCGGGTTTTTCCCATGCGCTTCGTCGCCACACTCATCATCGCTTTCCGCGCCCTGCGTCGTAACAAACTGCGCTCGGTCCTCACCGCTCTCGGCATGATCATCGGCGTCGGCGCCGTCATCGCCATGGTCAGCATGGGCAATGGCGCCAAAGCCCAGGTCGAAGCCCAAATCGCCGGACTCGGACAAAACGTCATCAGCATTTTCCCCGGCAGCATGACTTCGGGCGGTCTCCGCGGTGGCTGGGGCTCCGCGTCCACGCTTTCCGTCGACGATGCCGAAGCCATCAAACGCGAAATCCCCGGCGCAATCGGCGTCAGCGTCGAGGTGCGCGACCGTCAGCAAGTCATGGCCAACGGCCTCAACTGGAACACGTCCGTTTCCGGTGTTTCTCCCGACTATCTCGATGTCCGTGCATGGCCGCTCGCCGACGGCGAATTTTTCTCCGACAACGACGTCCGCACCACCGCCAAGGTCTGCGTCATCGGCAAAACGATCGCCGACCAGCTTTTCGCCGGCACCGATCCGATCGGACAAAACATCCGCGTCCGCAACATTCCCATGCGTGTCATCGGCGTACTCGGCTCCAAAGGTTTCAACTTCTTCGGACAGGATCAGGACGACGTTCTCCTTGTTCCTTACACGACCGCGATGAAACGCGTCACACGCCGCGATCGCATCAACAGCATCCTCGTCCAAGCACCGAGTCAGGAATCGATGGAGCGCGTGCAGGAAGAAGTCACCGCATTGCTCCAACAACGCCGCCAAGGACGCGAACCCGACTTCACCGTGCGCAATCAGCTCGAGATCGCCGAGGTCGCCACCGCCAGCTCCAAAACCATGACGGCGCTCCTCGCCGGCATCGCGTTTGTCTCTCTCGTCGTCGGCGGCATCGGCATCATGAACATCATGCTCGTTTCCGTCACGGAGCGCACACGCGAGATCGGCATCCGTCTTGCCGTCGGTGCACACGGCAAAGACGTGTTGATGCAGTTTCTCACCGAAGCCGTCGTACTCAGTGTATTGGGCGGAGCACTCGGCATTCTGCTCGGCATCGGCACCGCCCAAGGCCTCGCGATCTGGAAAGGCTGGCCCGTCGAAATCTCCACGGCGTCGGTCGTCGTCGCCTTCTTCTTCAGCGCCGCCGTCGGCATCTTCTTCGGATTCTATCCCGCGCGCAAAGCCGCCCAGCTCGACCCGATCGACGCCCTGCGCTACGAGTAAAGTCGGGGCCGCCGGCGTCCTCACCGGCTTTTCCGCAACCCCGCGAGCGCATTAAAGCATCGCGCGAAAAACCGCCTCGCCGTTTCCGCGCGGAGCGATTGCCTCAATCGCTCATGCGCTTCTCGCGTCCACTGCTTCTCGTCGCAGTCGCGATTTTTCTTCCCCTTTCCGCATTCGCCGACGCCACCGCGACGGTTCGTGAGAACGCCATCGCACTCTATCGCGAAAAGAAAAACGACGACGCCCGCGCCGCCTTCGAACGCCTCATCGCCGAAGAACCCGACGACGCCGAAGCGTTCTATTTCCTCGGCCGCATCGCGCTCCGTGAAAATCAACTCGAAGAATCCGCGCGCTTTCACCAACAGGCGCTCGCGCTTTCGCCCAACAATCTCCGCTACCTGCTCGATTACGCCGAAGTCTGCGGCAAACGCGCCAGCAGCGCGCCGCTGTTTTCCAAACTCGGCTGGGCGCGCAAATGCCTGCACGCGCTCGAGCGCGCCGTAGCCCTCGCGCCACACGACTTCGAAGCCAACGACTCGCTCGTACAATTTTATCGTCAGGCGCCCCCGATTGCCGGCGGCGGTTGGGACAAAGCTTACGCGCACGCCGAAAAATTCCGCCTTACCGATCCCATCGGCGGCACGCGCATCCTGGCAGATTTATATAAACGCCAACAACGCCCCGCTGACGCCCTGCGCGTACTCTTCGCCGCGCTCGAACAACATCCGCGCGATTTCACCTTGCTCGAACTCACCGGCACTCTCGCGCTCACATCTTCATTAGAAACCGACTGCGCCATCACCGCGCTCACACAAGGCATCGATCCCGCCGCCACCGATTCCCAGACCGCCCGTATAAAAAACCTCCTCGCACAACTTACCGCGATTCGAGAAAAACCATAACAACCAACACGCGCCCACGCAGTGCAGGCGCTCGAACCGGGGCGGCGCGGGCGAAATCAAACAGACAGGAAATTATCGGAAATGCGACAACCACCCTAGGCGGTGATCAGTAGACGGTGGTTATTAAAGTTTCACCGAGCCATCGTTTCCCGCCGACGTATTCCATTTGCGTTGAAATCCAAGACCCACCGCCGCGTATTATATACGCACACCCTCAGACAAAGCCGGCCCTAGACAACTTTGTTCAATCTTGAGCCCCCAGCAACGCCGCCCCGCGCCAATTTTTCCCACCTGGCAACCCCATACTCGCAGTTGAGCTTTGCCTGGTAGCGGGAATCCATCTTGTTTTTGTTAAAAATCACCCAGCCCTCTCACCCCATACGACTTATGACTCTATCGCTGCAATACCCCTCCCCCTCCCAGTCCGAAACCCCAACCCCCGCAAAGCTCAACTGAGTTGATGCTAATAACACTGTTAGGCAAAGTAAGCGGATGAACACTATACGCTCTATCGAACTACGCGGAGTCTTCCGGCCTTCGATGAAGGAGAAAGTGTTCTTTGCGACCTCCTTTGTGCCGGCGTTGATAATCGTCTATCGCATCGCGTATGAAGCCTTCGGCGGGAGCGTTTCTGCGTTCAATTATCTCGTGTTAGCTCTTTTACTTCTGTTTCCGTTATTCATGTCTGAGCTGAATCTTCGCACTATCCGAATAGACGAAGAGATGCTTAAGGGAGCGGCGCCGCTTGGTTTATACCGTCAGGTGCTGCGGTTAGAGGAGATCGAAGGCATCAGGCTCAATTCGACAGGTCGAGGATCTGTCGCAGAGATTTTCGTCCGGGGGCGCTGGATTGTTTTGTTCAGCAACGAGAACTTTCGACGCCATGTTCACAATCCGGCCTAACCAGTAAGGATGAGAAGGCGTCGACAGGCCGTGCAACGCTCGTGAGCGG
>CALFXL010000072.1 GCA_937958045.1 uncultured Opitutaceae bacterium
ACCCGCCCGAGGGTCAGGAGGAGGCGGTGACGCTCGTCCTCCAGCAGGCCGAAACCTTGGCCGACGAGTGGAGCAAAGATTGATCCACTCGAGTCGTTCACAATTCACATGGCCCTCCCCACCTACGAAAACCGCCCCAAGACGGGCTGCGTTCATCCCAATGCCAACAACTCGTCGCGTGGTGAGAGCTGCCAGACGATCGGTTCACGGCCGGCGTCGGTGAGCTTGCGGTTTATTTCAGAGAAACAGCGGCAACCGAGGAAATGTCGCGCGGATAATGGCGATGGATGCGCGCATGCCACAATCGCGTGACGTTTTGTATCGATGCGCTCGGTTTTCTTCTGCGCGTGGCGTCCCCACAAAACGAATACAATGCGCTCCGGCCGCTCGTTGATCACGTCGATCACGCGATCGGTGAAGTGCTCCCAACCGCGTTTTTGATGCGAGCCCGCCTCGCCTGCGCGCACGGTAAGCACGGTGTTGAGCATGAGCACGCCGCGCTGAGCCCATTCTTCCAAGCAGCCGTGTCCGGGCGGTTCAAAACCGACGTCTGCCGCGAGCTCCTTAAAAATGTTTCGCAACGATCCCGGCAACGGACGCACATCAGGACGCACGGAGAAACAGAGCCCATGCGCGTGTCCAGGCGTTGGATACGGATCCTGGCCGAGCAGCACGACTTTCACCGCGTCGGGCGGTGTGAGTTTCAGCGCCGCAAAAATATCTCCGCGCGCCGGCAACACGTGCGCACCGGCTTCTTTCTCCGCGCGGAGAAAATCGTCGAGCGCGCGGAAATACGGTTGCTCACGCTCCTGGCCGAGCAAAGGCTGCCACGCTGCGGGGATCTCGGGAATCATCCCGCGAAAATCGCGACTCCGCGCCGCCGTGCAACGCTTCCGTTTCACGCTCGACCCCGGCCGGTTGCTTGCGGTTAATCGCGCCTCTCCTATGGGCAGCCTCGTCTTCACCATCGCCAATCAAAAAGGCGGCGTCGGCAAAACCACCACCGCCGTCAACCTCGCCGCCGCACTCGCCGATCGCAAAATCCCCACGCTGGTCGTCGATCTCGATCCGCAGGCCAACGCCACCAGCGCGCTCGGCGTCGAGAAGCAGGAAGGCCGCAGTCTCTACGGCCCGCTCAATGGCGAGGGCGACGCGCTCTCCATGATCGTCGAGACCGCCTACCCCAACCTGTCGTTGATCCCGAGCGAGGTGGACCTCGCCGCCGCCGAGATCGAACTCGCGCAGACGGAGAACTATCTCATGAAACTGCGCACCACGCTCCAACCGGTGCGCGACTCCGGCCGCTTTAACGCCATCATCATCGATTGTCCGCCCGCGCTCGGCATGCTTTCGATGAACAGCCTCGCGGCCGCGGACTATTTGTTGATCGCGCTTCAATGTGAATACATGGCGCTCGAAGGTCTCGGCCAGATCCTCAAGGTCGTGGAGCGTCTCAAGAGCGCCAACGTCAACGACCACCTCGAAGTCGGCGGCGTCGTTATGACGATGTTCGACATCCGCACGAATCTCTCGCGCCAGGTCGTCGAGGAAGTGAAACAACATTTGCCCGACAAAATCTTCGAAACGGTGATCCCGCGCACCGTGCGTTTGAGCGAAGCGCCCAGCTTCGGCAAAACGATCTTCGCGTACGATCCGCTGAGCCCCGGCTCCACCGCGTACAAGAAGCTCGCAAAGGAAGTCATCGAGCGCTTCAGGCTGACCAAGTGACGGCGTTTTTCTGCGCGACGTGCTTGCGCCGGAAGCCGCCCGTTTCTCAGTAACGCTCCGCACTCATGCTGGCCACGTTGAACAAATACCGGCACGCGTTCCTGCTCGGGCTGCAGAGCAATCTCGTGTACCGCTGGAACTTCGTCATCCGCGCGACGTTTTCGCTCTTCCACCTGCTCGTCGTTTTCATCCTCTGGGGCGCGGCGTTTCAGGGGAAAACGGAAATCGGCGGTTTCGATCTCGCGCAGACGATGACGTATTTCATCACGCTGCTCGTCCTTCAGTTTTTCATCAGCGCGTTCAACGAGGACTACCAGATCAGCGAGGAAATCCGCAACGGGCTCATCAATCAGTTCCTGCTCAAGCCGATCAATTACTACCTATATCGCTTCAGCATCTTTCTCGCCGCGCGCATGGTGTCGGGCGGCCTCGCGTTACTGCCCGTGTTGATCGCCCTGCCGCTTCTCGGCGATCTGCTGAGTTTCCCGGCGGAGACATGGCGGATTTTATACGCGATCCCCGCAGTGCTCATGTCGGCGATGATTCAATTCACCATCGCATACTGCTTCGGACTGCTGGCGTTTTGGTTCCTCGAGATCCAGTCGTTCATCATCCTCTCGTTCGCGATCGAGACCTTGCTCGCCGGCCAGGTCTTCCCGCTCGATCTGCTGCCCAAGCGGCTCTTCGAGATCTCGCAGTACCTGCCCTACTATTACCAAATGTATTTCCCCGCCTCGATCATCACCGGGCGCGCCACGGATCAGGCGGAGATCCTGCGCAACTTCGGCATTCAGGCGTTCTGGGTGCTCGCGCTGCTGCTCATCGCGCAAGCGCTCTGGCATCGCGGTCTGCGCCGCCACACCGCAGTCGGCGGCTGATCGCATCGCGCCCGTTATCACGATGAAGTTGTTTCAATACCTGCGACTCTGGCTGGCCTGCGCGCGCTACTCGATCACGCGGACGATGATGTTTCGTTTCGATTTTCTGATGTGGTCGCTGGTCGAGTTGTTCTGGATGGGCGTCAACGTCGCGCTCGTTTCGGTCATCTACGAACACACCGACGAAATCGCCGGGTGGAACAAATACCAGATGCTGCTCCTGGTCGGCAGCTCGATGATCGTGCAGCGAATGCTCATGGGCTTCTTCTGGAGCAATCTCTACGAGCTCGGACGCAACATCCGCACGGGACACTTCGACTTCTTCCTCGCGCAGCCCGGCAACCTCATGTTCATGGCGTCGACGCGCAAATTGGAGCTCGAAGGCATCGTCAATGTCTTCGCCGCCGCGGCCATCGTCGTCTATGCGGCGCGTCAACTTCAGCTCGATCCGAGCGTCGCGGATATCCTCGTCTATCTCCTGATGCTCGGCTGCGGCCTCGTGATTCACTACAGCGTCGTGATGATCTCGGTTTCGCTGACGTTCTGGATCGTGAAATCGGAAGGCATCGAAGGCAGCTACTTCACGCTGACGGAATTTTCCCGTCTGCCGCGCGAGGCGTATCGCGGTATTTTTAAGGGCATCGCGAGCGTTGTATTCGTTTACGCACTACCGGTCGTGATCGTGAGCAACGTGCCCGCGCGCGCACTGCAACAGGGTCTGTATTGGCCGCACGCGCTCTGGCTCATCGGCGCCGCGCTTTTCTGGTTCACGCTTGCGACCATCGTGTTTAATCGCGGCCTGCGTCGCTACTCCAGCGCCAGTTCGTGATCGCGCGATGCGCGGCAAAACCCCAAGGCACATTTCCACACGCCAAAGCAGAGAGCTCATCGTTTCGCTGTTCGCGCGATCACTGTTTGTCGTGCGATTTGGGGTTTGTAGTTTTTGCGGCGCTTTGGTTTTTTGCGTGTGATTTTTCCAACGTGTCTGACTCCGAAAACTCCGCCCTCGAAGCTCTCCAGCGCCGGCTCGATTACACGTTTCGCAATGCCGAATTACTCGTGCGCGCCGTCACGCACCCTTCGTTTTTGCAGGAGCATCCTGACATCCCCGAGAGCAACCAGCGTCTGGAATTTCTCGGCGATGCCGTGCTGCAGCTCGTGCTGACGGAGGCGCTTTTTAACTTATTTCCCACCGACCGCGAAGGCGCGCTGAGTCAACGGCGTTCGGCGCTCTCCAAAGGGAAATTTCTCTCCACGCTCGCGGTCGAAATCGGTCTGCCGGTTTGCCTGCGCGTCGGCTCCAGCGAGGAGCAATCGGGCGGGCGCACGCGTCCTTCGGCGTTGGAAGACGCGATGGAGGCCGTCATCGGCGCGATTTATCTGGATAGCGATTTGCCGATCACCCGCCGGGTAATCCTCGGGTTGATCGGCTCGCTGCCGGAACGTCTCGCCGCGCTGCAACCGACCGAAAATCCCAAGGGCCGCTTGCAAGAACTCATCCAAGCCGAGCACGGCAACCAAGCGCTCCGTTATCAGGTCACGCATGTTTCCGGCGAAGACCATGCGCGCGAGTACGAAGCGGTCGCCCTCTTCAATGGACAAGTGATCGGCGTCGGTCGCGGCACGTCTAAAAAGAACGCCGAAGAAGCCGCCGCGCGCGCCGCGTTGGCAAATCAACAGGTGCTGCAAAAATAGTTCGCCAGGCTGGCGCTGGGTGGAAAATCGCGTTCTGATGATCCGCTTGTCGCGCGACAGGATTTCGTCGCGCTTCGTCTTGCCACATGTCCGCCACGTCTCCGCGTCATAAAATCACCGGTGTCTGTCCGCCCGCTCGCGGCGCTTGCCTGTACGATCTGACGCGCACCGATCCCTCGCCGGTGTGGCTCGTCATCACGGAAGATCTGCGCGCGGCGGAACAACTCGCCGAAGATCTCTCGATCTTTCACGTCGCCGCCGGAGGAAAACCGCCGCTTGATGCGCTCGTTTTTCCCGAATCGATGCCCGACACGCGCGACATGCGCGAAGCCTTCGCCGCGTCCGCGGATCGGCTCACGGTGCTTTCGCGACTTCGCGCGACGCGTCAGCTGAGCGGCGCGAACAACGCGCGCACCTTGGTGGTGATTTCCACGCCGGCCGCGATTTTGCAGCCAGTGCCTGCGCTCGAGAAATTCGCGGAGTCCGAGTTCGTGCTCACCAAGGGGCAGCAGCAATCCTTCCAAGGTCTGCTCGAGAAACTTCGCGAACTCGACTACGACTCCGAAGCGGTCTGCGAAGCGCCCGGTCACTACGCGGTGCGCGGCGGCATCATCGATGTCTATCCTGTCACCGCGACACAGCCTTACCGCCTCGATTTTTTTGGCGATGAGTTGGAAGACATCCGCGCGTTCGACCCCGTCACTCAACGCTCCGGTGAGTCGGTCGATTCGCTGACGCTTTCGGCGACGCCACGCGTGCGGCTCGACACGTCGCGAACCGGACTCGCCGACTATCTTTCGCCGAAAACACATCTCGTCTTCGTGGAGCCCGCATCGCTCGACGAAGCCTTCAGTCTGCTCGCGCAAGAGGCGTCCGCATCGCCCGGCATTCCGCCGGTTCTGCCCGGCCTCTTGGCGCGCGCCGCGGCGGCATACGGACTCGGCGATCTCGACGAAGCCTCGGCGCTTTTCGAAACACCCGACACCGATCGCACCCTCGACACGGAGAGCCTGATTCATCATCGCCGCTATCCCGACGACGCGCTCGTCGCCCAAGATCGACTCGTCGCCGAAGAAGAAGCACGAGGTCAGTTTATCGCACTTCTGGCGAAGTGGAAGGCCGACGGATATTCGATCGAAGTCGTCGTTTCCAAAGAGGGCGAAGAGCAACGCGTCCGCGAGATTCTCGAAGAAAGCGGCTTGTTGAAAAAACTGCGTCCGCAATTTCTGCGCGGCACCATCAACGAAGGCTTTCGCATCACGTATCCAGAAAACCACGACAACGGACGCGGACGCGTCGTGGTCACGGAAACGGAGATTTTCGGTCGCCAGCGCGTGCGTCGTCCGCGGGGTGTGCAGCGCGCCGTTGCGCAACGCGCTCAGATCGACCAGCTGCTCGACTTCTCCGAATTGGTCGAAGGCGATTTCGTCGTGCACCTGCAGCACGGCATCGCCGTCTATCGCGGCCTCACGAAGGTCGAGTTCGCGGGCGGGCAACGCGAAGTGATTTCGCTCGAGTTCGACGACCACGTGACGCTGCACGTGCCGTTGCAGGAATCGCATCTGATTTCGCGTTACGTGGGGCTTAGCAAAACGCGTCCGCAGCTCGGTCGCATAGGTTCCAATCGCTGGGAAAAAACGCGCAAAGCCGCCGAAGTCGCGACCATCGATCTCGCCGCCGAGTTGTTGCGCATCCAAGCCGCTCGCGAAGCGCAGCCCGGGCACGCGTTTCCGCCCGATAACAACTGGCAGAAGGAGTTTGAGAGTTCGTTTCCTTACACGGAGACGCGCGACCAACTGCGCGCCATCGAGGAAACCAAGGCCGATCTCGAACGCGCGCGTCCGATGGATCGCCTCATTTGCGGCGACGTCGGTTTCGGCAAAACCGAGGTCGCGATTCGCGCCGCGTTCAAGGTCGTGCAAGGCGGACGCCAGGTCGCCGTGCTGGTGCCGACGACCGTGCTCGCGCAACAGCATTTGAATACGTTTCGCGAGCGCATGGCGGGTTATCCGATCGCGATCGAGATGGTGTCGCGTTTTCGCACGCGCGCCGAACAAGCCAAGATCCTCGCCGCCACCGCCGCGGGCCAGGTGGACATCCTGGTGGGCACGCATCGGATTTTTCAGTCCGACGTGAAGTTCAAAGACCTCGGTCTCGTCGTGATCGACGAAGAACAGCGCTTCGGCGTGAAGCATAAAGAGGCGTTTAAAAAGATGCGCGCGTCCGTCGACGTGTTGTCGATGAGCGCCACGCCGATTCCGCGCACGTTGTACATGGCGCTCACGGGCGCGCGCGACATGAGCGTGATCGAAACGGCGCCGACGAACCGCCATCCGGTGCAGACCATCGTGAAAACGTACGACGAAAAAATCGTCGTCGATGCGATCCGCCACGAACGCCGTCGCGGAGGCCAGGTGTTTTATCTCCACAATCGCGTGCAAACGATCGAACTCGTCGCCGCGCGTCTGCGGGAGTTGCTGCCCGATCTTCGCATCGGCGTCGGTCACGGGCAGATGGAGGAAAAAGAACTCGAGCGCCACATGACGGATTTCGTCGCCGGCAATTACGATGTGCTCGTGTGCACGACGATCATCGAGAGCGGTCTCGATATTCCCAACTGCAACACGATCATCATCGAGGGCGCCGACCGTTTCGGTCTTTCGCAATTGTATCAGCTTCGCGGTCGCGTGGGCCGTTTCAAACATCAGGCGTACGCGTATCTCTTGCTTCATCGTCACACGCGTATGCTCGAGATCGCGCGTCAGCGCCTCAACGCGCTCCGCACGCACAACCAGCTCGGCGCCGGTTTTCGCATCGCGATGCGTGACCTCGAACTCCGCGGCGCCGGCAATCTCCTCGGCGCCGAGCAAAGCGGCCATATCGTCGGCGTCGGCTTTGAGCTTTATTGTCAGCTCCTGCGGCAGTCCGTCGCGCGTTTGAAGGGCGAAAAAACCGCCGCGGCGATCCGCGCCAACGTGAAGCTCGATTTCGTTTTTGTTGGCGAAGGCGGTGAGTCGGAAAGCGCGCGACGTCGCTACGAAGACAGCTACACCGCGATCAAAGACGCCGAAGACGACGCCAGCGGCATCGTGGAAATTCCCAAAATCCAGGCGCGCATCCCGACCGCGTACATTTCGGAAACACGCTTGCGCATCGATTTCTACCGCCGCCTCGCACTGACCGACACCGTGGCGAAACTGAAAGAGGTTGAATCCGACCTGCGCGATCGTTTCGGGAAATTCGGCGACGAAGTCCGCGCGCTCTTGCTGGTCACCGAGATCCGCATCCGCGCGGAACAAAAAAACATCCTCTCCGTCGAAACAGAATCCACCCGTCTGAAGTGCCTGCGAAACAGTGGACGCCGCGACGACTACATCATGATTGGCTCGCGGTTTCCAAGGTTGACCGCCCCCCGGCCCCTTCTACGGTTGCGCGAAATTATCAGCTTTTTAAACAACCAGCCCGCTCCATGACGTTTGTCCGCCGTTTCTCGCCCCGCGTTCTCCTTCCCCTAACGCTGGCGTTTAGCCCTGTCCTCGCCCACGCCCAGTCGACCGAGCAGGACGATTCCAACCTGCGCTACGCCAACGGCATCATCGCGATCGTCGAGGATCGCGCGATCACGGTCGACGAAGTGCGCCGCAAGATCCAGCCGCACATCCCCACGCTCCAACGCGAAGCGCGTAACGAAAAGGATTTTAACGACCGCCTCGAAGCGCTTCAGGACGCCATCATCCAAGACGAAATCGACCGCGTGCTGATGGTGAAGGAGTTTTACCGCGAAAAAGATGGCGAGCCCAAGAAGTCCATTCCCGCCAGCTACATCGACAACCAGCTCGCGGAAATCCTGATCAACGAATTCGACAACGACCGCTCCAAGTTCCTCGCGCACCTGCGTCGTCAGGGGAAGACCATCCGCGAATTCCGCCGCGATCTGGAAGAAGAGATGGTCGAGGGCTACATGCGCCAGCAACAACGCAAGAGCCAGAGCGTGATCAGCCCGGTCAGGGTGGAAACCTACTACAACGAGCACAAAGACAAGTTTCACCAGGAAGACAGCGCGCACCTGCGCCTCATCCAACTCAACCGCGCGCCCGGCGCCACGGATGACGAACTCCGCGCCAAGGCCGAAGCGATCATCGCTCGCGTGAAAGCCGGCGAAAAATTCGAAGATGTCGCCAAGGAAGTCAGTCAGGACGCCCGCCGCTCTCGCGGTGGCGATTGGGGCTGGCTGAAACGCTCCGACCTCAAGCCCGAGCTCAGCGAGCCCGCCTTCAAGTTGGAGAAAGGCGAAGTCACCGAACCCATCCTCATGGCCGAAGGCGCTTTCATTCTCTACATTGAGGATCGCAAATACGCCGGCATCCAGCCGCTCGACGAAGTCCGCGATCAAATTGAACGCACTCTCGTCGCCCAGATGGCACGCAGCAGCGAAGAACGCTGGCTCGAGCGCCTCCGCCGCAACGGCTACGTGAAACACTACTGAACCATTCCGGCTTCTCCCCCTCTCGAACGCGGTCTTCGGACCGCGTTTTTTTGTGCGCTTTCACCGGCATATTTGCGGACTTTCCATCCGGCGATGGATGCGTTTTGTGAGCCAGTATTCCTTGGCGGGAATGCGACGACGCGAACTCCTGCGATCGATCGCGCCTGGCTTACCCCACCCCTCATGCACAATTCGACACCTTCCACCCTGCGCTTGCGCGACATGGCCGTCGCCGAACGTCCGCAAGAACGCCTCATCCGTCACGGTCCGTCTGCGCTGAGCGACACCGAATTGCTCGCCATGCTCCTGCGCAGCGGCACCCGCGGTCACGATGTTCTCAGCGTCGCCTCGCGCCTGCTCGCGGAGGCCGGTTCGCTCGCCCAACTTATCACGTGGCGCGAAGCGGACTTTTCCCGCATCAAAGGTATCGGGCGCGTGAAAGCGCTGCAATTGATGACCGTCACCGAAATCGCCCGCCGCATCCTCAAACAACAAGGCGGCGAAGCGCCCGTGCTCGATCGCCCTGAATTAATCTTCCGCCACTTTCAGCCGATCACCGCAGGCCTTGAGGTCGAAAAATTCTGGGTGCTTTGTCTCAACCGGAAAAACCGCCTCATCAAACGCGTGGAGATCACTTCGGGCATCGCCACCGCCAGCCTCGCTCATCCACGCGAAGTTTTTCGCGAAGCGATCCGTGAAGGCGCCGTCGCCATCGTGTGCGCGCACAATCATCCCAGCGGCGATCCGCAACCCAGCGCCCAGGACATGCAGATGACACGACAACTTCGCGAAGCCGCCAAAACCGTCGCGATCGATCTGCTCGATCACATCATCATCGGACGTCCTTCCGCCGATCCACGCGGTCTTGGTTATTACAGTTTCCGCGCGGCTGGCTTTCTCTAAGACTCTGCGCGCCGCTCAACGCTCGGGGCGATCATCCGTTTCCGTCGTCGAAGTGTGGCGCTGGATAACGTTGGGGAGTCGATCGAGAGAAGCGCGTATTGGGCGACGTCCCTTCAGCGATTATATTCCCGCGAGTATTTAATACACAAACCGCGTGCCGGCGGTCGCCTAAATCCAAACCGATCGTCAGTCCTGTCGTGGGTATTTTATTGTTCGAGGTCATGAGGCGTCTTCCGACCGGCTCCGCTCACGAGCGTTGCCCGGCCTTTCGATGCCTTCTCATCCTCACTGTTCAGGCGATACGGTTTCAGCTTTGCGACCCACATCTCAAATCTGAAACCATGCCTTACTATCGGGGGCAAATTTGAATCAATGCGATGCCGCATTGAGCGAGCGTGAGAAACGCTGCGGTGGCAGCGACGGCTAGCGTGATGCGTGCAATACAATCCATACGCCGACTGCTCCGGTCGGTTTGTTCTGCGAGCTTGGAAAGCAGAAATGCAAACCGATGTACCATTTCATTCGAGGCGGTCGCGTTCGGATTTGCCGCGGCCAGCTGCTTGATGCTCTCGAGCGTGTAATGGATATGATGCTCGGGGGTTTGATTATCCATGTGAGTCTTTTTCCGCCTAACGTTACAGATGAGCCACGGTCATGGCTGGCGCGGCTCCTGCGCAGCAGGAGACGACAGATCCCGGCGTTGGCTCTGGCGCCTTCCATGAAAAGGCGTGTCGAGTGGATTGTATAAAATGGTTCACCCTTTTGGTAGTTGGTTTTGCTGGGCTGGAGCTCGGGCAAACGATCGTCGAAGCCTGTTCGACCTGTCGCCCAAGCGACGTACCAACGATCTCCGTTGCACGGGCGATCGTCGCAGTACTGAGTGCGATAGCGGTAACTAAAATGCGAAAGAGCACGTTCTTTGTATAACGCTTCAGCTCAATTACGCCGAGTTGGCTACTTAATAGTTGAAACGGACAGCCTGATCAGGAGCTCTGCGATCGCGGGCACTTCGTAAACATCCCGCGTGCCTGTGCGCGCGAGCGCCGCAGCCGGCATCGAGGCCATGACTGCCGACTCAGGATTTTGCACAATCACACGACCGCCTGCGGCTTGGATACGCGCCGCGCCCGCTGCGCCATCCGAGCCGCCACCGGAAAGGACCACGGCGATTGTCCGCTCGCGATACCACTCGGCGGCCGACTCAAAAAGGACGTCGATCGAGGGTCGCGCGAAGTTCACCAGTTCATCTGCGATGAGCGAAAAATAATTTCCCTGCAGCGTGAGGTGATAATCCGGCGGACATATATACACGTAGCCCGGCTCTACGATCGTCTTGTCTTCGGGCTCGACCACCGGCAGCGCGCTCGTGCGTTGAAGTACGGGTTGCAACAGACCTTCGCTCTCGCGATGTCGATGTAACACCACGACCACCGGCAGCGCGAAATCGCGCGGCAAACGCCTCAGGATTTCCCCGAGCGCATCGCATCCGCCCCAAGACCCACCGATCACGATCATTTTATTTTCCTGAAAATGCGTTCGCGCGCCGCCACGACGTCATAGCAGTCGCGATACGCGCTGAATCGCACCGCTTCGCTCCGACCGAGTCCGAGATAGCCGAAATTGATTAAACTTTCGTGGAACAGCCGGTGCACGCGCTCCTGCAGTTCACGCTGAAAGTAGATCAGCACATTCCGGCAGAGGATCAGGTGGAACTCGTTAAAAGATTCGTCGGAGACGAGATTGTGCGTCCCGAAAACGACGTTCTCGCGTAGTTTCCGACTGAATACAACGGATTGGCTGTCGGCGGAAAAATACTCCGAGAACGGTTTCAGTCCGCCCGCGAGTTGATAGTTCCGGGAATACTCCTGCATCGGCGCGAGCGGAAATACACCGGCTCTCGCCCGATCGAGCACGGTGTCGCTCAGATCCGTCGCATAGATGCGGCATCGCTCCGCGAGTCCTTCTTCATGCAGCAAAATCGCGAGCGAATAAACTTCCTCCCCCGTCGAGCATCCGGCCACCCATACACGGACGAAGGGATACGTGCGAAGCACCGGCACGACATGTTCGCGCAACGCCCGGAAAAACGTCGGATCGCGAAACATCGCCGTCGTGTGCACCGTGAGCATCCGAATGAGAAGCGCCAAGGTGGCGTCATCGGTTTTGATGCTTTGATGCAGACCGGCGATCGAGGCGGCGTTCGCTTCCTGCGCCGCTCGCGTCGCGCGCCGCCGCAGCGACGAATAACTGTACTGTCGAAAATCGATGCCTGTGCGTTGATGAACGGTGTCGAGCAGCGCGCGCAAATCCTGAAGTTCGTCGCCGTCGGCAATCGGGCTTGCGAAAGCGTCTTCCGGCGTGCGCGGCTGATCCCTCGGTCCGTTCATCGGTAGAGCCAGACTCGCAAAAGCGAAATGAGTTTCTCCGTATCGACTGGTTTGGTGATGTAGTCCGAGGCGCCCGCTTCGATGCAGCGATCGCGATCGCCCTTCATGGCTTTGGCGGTGACCGAAATGATCGGCAGTCGCGCGAAACGCGGGTTTTTCCGCAGGCGCCGGATCGCTTCGTAGCCGTCCATCTCGGGCATCATCACGTCCATGAGGACGACATCGCAGGCCGGATCTTCCTCGAGCGCTGTCAACGCCGCCTGACCGCTTTCGGCGAAACGCACGATCATGCCATACGCTTCGAGTCGCGCCGTCAGCGCGAAGATGTTGCGCACGTCGTCATCGACCACCAGCACGCGACGGCCGTTGAGCACCGAGTCCTGTTTGCGGACTTGCTCCAACATGCGACGTTTGGCCTCGGGTAATTTCGACTGCACACGATGCAGGAAGAGCGCGGTTTCATCGAGCAAGCGCTCGGGCGAACGCACATCCTTCACGATGATCGATTCCGACAGCGAGCGCAGCTCCGTCTCCTCCGCGGGCGTGAGTTCTTTTCCGGTATAAACGATCACCGGTGGTGCGTGCAGGCCGTGAATAGCGTTGATCTCGCGAATGAGCTCCACGCCCGTCTTGTCGGGCAGCATCAAATCCATCACCACACAATCGTAACGATCTTTCGCGAGCGCGGCCAACGCTTCGGCGGCATTGCCCGCGGTGATCGTTTTCACGTCGCCGTTGCCGATGAGCTCACGAATCGTTTCACGCTGCACGGGATCGTCCTCAACCACGAGCAAGCGCTTCACCGGTCGTTCGATGAAATCGACGGTCTGCTGCAGGATGTCGGCGATCGCTTCTTTTGTGACCGGTTTTTGGAGATAAGACACCGCACCCAATCGCAGGCCGCGGCTGCGTGCGGGCTCGACGGAAATCACATGCACGGGAATGTGCCGCGTGCGTTCGTCGTGCTTGAGTCGATCGAGCACAAGCCAGCCGTCTTCATCCGCGAGACGCAGATCCAGCGTGATCGCGGCGGGACGAAAACGCTGCGCCAACGCCAAGCCCGTGCGTGCGCTGCCTGCGACGAGCGCCTTGAAATTTTTCTCGCGAACAAAATCCAGCAGGATGCTCGCGAAGCGCGGATCGTCCTCGATGACGAGAAACACACGATCGTCCGGCTCGATCGAGTCGCGATCATCTTTGATCCCGAGTTCCTCCTCCTCGACCGGCAATTCCTCGGGTATTTCCGCAACGACAGCGGGAGCCGCCGGCTTTTCAGACGTCGGCAAGGAAGTCGGCGCGGGTGCTTCGATTTCCGCAGGGATATACAACGTAAACGTGCTGCCTTTGCCGGGCTCGCTGGACAACCGCAGCACGCCACCGAGCAACTGCGCGATTTCGCGGCTGATCGAGAGGCCCAAGCCCGTACCGCCGTAGCGACGCGAGGTGCCGGCATCCGCCTGCTGAAACGACTCGAACACGAGCTGCTGCTTTTCCTTCGGAATGCCTATGCCGGTGTCGGAGACCGAAAACGCAATGACCTTCGCTGCTTTGTCGAGCGAGGGATGGGGTGACCATCCATCGCTCACGGGACGAATCGAAACGTCCACCGATCCGCGCTCGGTGAACTTAAACGCGTTGGAAAGAAGGTTCTTCAGGATCTGCTGCAAACGCCGTATATCCGTGCGCACCGCGGGCGGCATCGCGGGATCGAACGACACCTTGAACGCGAGCTTCTTCGCGTCGGCCATGTGGCGGAACTGCTGTTCGAGCGAACGCTGTAGTTCCTGCACGGATACATCGTCGATCTGCAACTCGACCTTGCCCGACTCGATCTTTGCGAGATCGAGAATCTGATTGATCATCTCAAGCAGATCCGCGCCCGACGACTCGATCGTCTGCGCAAACTGGACCTGTTTGGCCGTAAGATTGCCGTCGCTGTTTTCGCCGAGCAGACGCGCAAGGATGAGCAGGCTGTTGAGGGGCGTGCGCAACTCGTGCGACATCGTCGCGAGGAAATCCGACTTGTACTTCGACGTGATCGCGAGTTGGCGCGCCTGTTCTTGCAGTTCCGCCCGCGCCTGCTCGATCGCACGATTCGAGCGTTCCAGCTCGCGCTTCTGTTCCGCGAGGAGATTGGACTTCTCCTCCATCTCTTCATTGGATTGCTGCAGTTCTTCGTTGGTCTGCTCGAGCTCTTCGTTGGTCTGCGTGAGCTCGACTTGTTGTTCCTGCAACAGCTGCTCGGATTTCCGCAGGCGATCCGCCTGCTCTTCGAGCTCGGTGTTCTTGGCGGCGAGCGTCGCGCTTTGTTGTTCGAGTTGCGCGGCGAGCGCCTGCGATTGACGCAGAAGCTCTTCGGTGCGCAGCGCGCCTTCGATGGTGTGCAACGTGATGCCGAGGCCCGCCGCGAGCTGCGCGATCAGTTCGAGTTGAAGCGGCGTAAAAGTCCGCAACGACGCGATCTCGAGCACCGCCTTTGGCTGGCCCTCGAACAGCACCGGCTCCACCAACACTTCGGCCGGTTGCGCCGAACCCAGCGCCGAGGTGATGCGTAGGTAATCCGGTGGCGTGCCGCGAAGGTGCAGGCGACGTTTGTCTGCGTAGCATTGGCCGGGAAGCCCTTCGCCGATGGCAAAGCGCTCCGGCGGATTTGCCGCGGCATGCACCGCGCACAGAGCGACGCCGCGCCAACCGTTTTCTTCCTTCACGCGATAAATCACCAGCGCTTGCGCCCCCACGAGTGACGCCAGCTCGGCGAGCACCTGGTTGCACAACACCACCGGATCGCGCTGGCGTTGGTACAGCGCATCGAAACGCGCGAGGCCGCTTTTAAGCCAATCCTGATTCTCAAGCGCGGTCTGTCGTTGCTGCACTTGCGCAGCCATCTTGTTGAAGACCGCCGCGAGTTGTCCCACTTCGTCGTCACGAAGCACAGGGGCGCGATGAGCATAATCGCCTTCGCCGATACGCGACGCGCTGATCCGCAGTTGATCGAGCGGCGCGGTGATGCTGCGACTCGCGAATATCCCGCTGATCGCGACCACGAGCACCGCAGCGATCGATCCATAAATAATCACGCTCCGCGTAAACGCGGCGGCTTCCACGGCGTCGTGCCGGCGCTCGGTGAGCAATGCACTTTCTTCGAGATAAACCTCGCGCTGCAGCGTCCAGATTTGATCCGAGACTGCTTGCCCGCGTTTCACGAGCTCCGCCGCGGTCGCGGAATCGAGCTGGCCCTCGTCCTTGAGTTCGATGAGCTCGCGCGACATCTCCGCACGCTGCGCGACCAGCTCGGTCAATGCCGCGATGCGCTGCTGTTGAGCGGGATTGTCCTTGGTGGATTCGCGCAAATTTCGCACGGCTTCGAGCGCGGTCTGCCGCTGACCTTCGAGCGCGTATTTGATCTGCGCCTCGCCCGAAATCACGTAGCCGCGTCCCGCAGATTCGACGCTCGCGATGGCCGCCGTCAGCGTGCGCAGCGCGCCCATCACCTGTTCGGTGTGAACGACCATCGCCGACTCGCGCTCCATTTGGTCGAGATTCCTCAAGCTGAGAAATCCGATCAAAATCAGCGCCATCAAGGGAACTGAGAAAGCCAGGGCGATACGGTGACCAATAAAGAGTCGTAGGGGACGCACGCGCCAGAAATGAAACGCCGTCGGAAGTTAATCAATACAAGGATGATGAGAAGGCATTTTGCACTTCCCTCATCCGCTGGTTTTTCTTGGCGCATCCAATTTGTGCAGCCTTGCTGACTCTCCCCAGCCGCCCGCAGTTTCACACGTCCCGTGCATTCCCCTGTAAACATTCTACTCGTCGACGATGACTCGCGAAACCTGGAGGTCCTCGAGGGCATCCTTCGTTCCGACGAACTCAGGCTGGTGCGCGCAACGAGCGCCGACGAAGCGTTGCTCGCTCTGCTTCATGAGGACTTCGCGGTGATCGTGCTCGATGTGCAGATGCCCGATGTGAACGGCATCGAGCTGGCACACTTGATCAAACAGCGGGAAAAAACGCAGCACATCCCCATCATTTTTCTCACCGCGTTTTATGAAGACGAGCAGCGCATGCTCGAGAGCTACAATGTCGGTGCCGTGGATTATCTCACCAAGCCCGCCAATCCGCAGGTGCTTCGATCGAAGGTGGCGGTCTTCGTAGAACTGTTTCGCAAAACCTCCGAACTGCGCCACAGCAACAGCGCGCTCGAACAAGAGATCCGTCAGCGAAAACTTGCCGAGCAAGCGCTGCGCGAAAGTCACGACGCCCTCGAAGCTCGTGTCGAAGCGCGCACCGCGGCACTGCGACTCGCCCATGCGGAAGCCGAACGTGCCGGACGCGCCAAAGACGATTTCCTCGCAGCGCTCTCTCACGAACTGCGTACGCCGCTCAATCCGGTGCTCCTCATCGCCAGCGAGGCCGCCAACAATCCGGCGTTTTCCGCCGAAGCCCGCGCGCATTTTTCCACCATCCGCAAAAACGTCGAACTCGAGGCACGCCTCATCGACGACTTGCTCGATCTCACCCGCATCATGCGCGGCAAACTCACGCTCTCGCTGAGACCCCGCGATGTTCACGCGATCCTTCGCGACGCACTCGCAAATGTGCAGTCCGACATCGAACAAAAAGAGCTCACTTCCGTGCTCAATCTCGCACCCGGCCTGCATCACGTCCGCGCCGACGATGTGCGGCTGCAGCAAGTCTTCTGGAATATCCTGAAGAACGCGGTGAAGTTCACCAACGCACCCGGCGCCATCCATATCTCCAGCGAAATCTCACCAGAAAAAAACACCATCGCCATCGCGATTCGCGACACGGGCATCGGACTGACGCGCGAAGAAATGAGCCGCGTTTTCGACGCCTTCTCGCAAGGCAACCACGCGGTCGGCGGACATTCGCATCGCTTTGGCGGACTCGGACTCGGACTCACCATCTCGCGCAGCCTCGTCGAACATCACGAAGGAAAAATCTGCGTGCGCAGCGACGGCCCCGGCTGCGGCGCGACGTTTATTGTAGAGCTCCCGCTCGCGAGTGCACACGCCGACGACAAAGGCGAATCGTTCCCGCCTGCCGAAGACACCACGCCGCCGATGATGAGCACGTCGGCGATTCATCACGTGCTTCTCGTCGAAGATCACGAACCGACACGACGCACGCTCGAAACGCTTTTGCGGCGACGTCGCTTTGAAGTCGCAAGCGCGCCCACCATCGCCGCGGCGCGCGCACTCGCGGCAACGCGTCAATTTGATCTGCTCATTTCCGACATCGGCCTGCCCGACGGCTCCGGTTTCGATCTCATGAAAGAGCTGAAAGAACTCTACGATCTTCGCGGCATCGCGCTCACCGGCTACGGAATGGAGGAAGACATCACGCGCAGCCAACGCTCGGGTTTCGCGCTGCATCTCACCAAACCCATCCAGGTGCAGCTGCTCGATCGCGCCCTCGCTTCGCTTCAAAAAGAAACGGCGGCTTCGGGATAAAAAAATCCCCTCCGCGAGGGAGGGGAAAAGTGGTGGTAGGTTCTGGATTCGAACCAGAGAAGGCGTAAAGCCAGGAGATTTACAGTCTCCCCTCGTTGGCCACTTGAGTAACCTACCACGTTGAGGGACGCGGAAGTTCACGACTCACCGCGGCAAGTTCAAGGTTTTTTTCAAGCGTCCGACAGCTTGCGGAAAACGCGACACTTACGCACTCTCCGGCCGCGCCGGCATGGAGTTTTTCCGTCACATCATTTCTCATCCCATCATCCCCCACTTCATCACGGTGGGCATCTTTCTGCTGGGCTTCTTTTTCGTCGCCCGCCTGCTCGCCGAAAAACGTCAGCCAGGAAATACCTTCGCCTGGATGTTGATCATCCTGCTGGCGCCGTACGTGGGTGTGCCGCTGTATTTGATTTTTGGCGGACGCAAATTTCGCCGCCTCATCGAACGCAAATCCCGTCTGCTTCCCGCGCTCGAAGGTCTGCAAACGCTCGATCCCGTGAGCCAGATTCTTCCGACCGCGCAGGCGATCGACGCCGCAGGTGCGAGTCCCGCAGTCGGCGGAAACTCGGTGCGCCTGCTGATGACCGGCGAGGACGCGTTTCGCTGTCTCGAAGAACAGATTCTCTCCGCGAAATATTCGATCCACATCACGACGTTCATTCTCGGTCGCGACGAAACCGGACGTCGCATCGTGAATCTCCTCGCGCAGCGCGCGCGCGAGGGCGTGAAAGTTCGCCTGCTCCTCGACGCGGTTGGCTGCCTTTTCTCCAGCGGTCGTTTCGTGCGGCCGTTGCGCGACGCCGGCGGCGAAGTGCAGCGGTTCATGCCGGTGATGCCGCTTTCAACGCGCCACTCGGCCAATCTCCGCAATCACCGCAAGATCGCCGTTTTCGATCAGCACACCGCCATCATTGGCGGGCACAATCTCGCGCGCGACTACATGGGGCCCGTCTCCTACCGAAAACGTTTTCGTGATTTCGGCGCCGCCATCAGCGGCCCGGGCGCGGCGTTGCTCAACGAAGTGTTTCTCGCCGACTGGGCCTTCGCCAGCGGTCAGTCGCTCGACGTGCTTCACAATGAACTTCGTCCCGATGCGATTCGTCCGGAAGGCGACAGCGCCATGCAGATCGTCGCCAGCGGTCCCGACGTGAAAGGCGATCCACTCTACGAAGGCATTCTCTCGATGATCCAAGAGGCGCGCACGAGCATCCTCATCGTGACGCCGTACTTTATCCCTGACGAAGTGCTCTGGCGCTCTCTCATGGTCAAAGCCCGCGCGGGCACCGAAGTGACGCTGATTCTGCCCGCCCGCTCGAACCATCCGATCACCGACTTCGCGCGACGCCACTTCACGCGCGAACTTCGCAAAGCCGGCGCGCAAGTGCGCCTGTTTACGCCTGGCATGCTCCACGCCAAGGCCGTGATGATCGATCACCGCATCGGCCTCATCGGCTCGGCCAATTTCGATCTGCGCAGCCTCTTCGTGAACTTCGAAATCGGCGTTTTTCTCTACAGCGAACGCGACGTGCTCGCGATGCGCGAATGGGCGAAAGAGCTGCTCTCCTACTGCCGTGAGCTCAAACCCGAGGCCGGTCGTCGTCCTCGCCTGCTGGTCTCGCTGGCCGAGGACATCTGCCGGCTTTTCGCCCCGTTGCTGTGACGGGGCGACTGTACTCAAAAACTGAATACAGCGGCGGGATCAGCCCTGATTAAGCTTGTATTCGACGGAGTCGCGCAACGCTTCCCAGCTCGCATCGATCACGTTGTCGCTCACGCCCACCGTGCCCCAGATCGTGTGACCATCGCTGGTCTCGACGAGCACGCGCGTCCGGGCGTTACTGCCGGCTTTGCTGTCGAGAATGCGAACTTTGAAATCCGTGAGCGTCGTCGTGCGCAGTTGCGGATAAACCGGCTCGAGCGCCAGACGCAGCGCCTTGTCGAGCGCGCCGATAGGGCCCGTGCACTCCGCGACGGTGTGATAAGGTTTGCCGTCGACGGACACTTTCACGGTCGCTTCGGCGACAAGATCTTCGCCGTGGCGTTCAACGATCACGCGATAGCTTTCCACATCGAAGAACGACTTTCGCGTGCCCACCCATTTCGCCAGGAGAAGCTTCAGCGACGCATCGGCCGCTTCGAACTCGTAGCCGCGAAACTCGAGTTCCTTGAGCTCGTCGATGAGGCCTTTCATTGCGGGCGATTTTTCGTCGAGTTCGAAGCCGAGCTCCTTCGCCTTCATCGCGATGCTGCTGCGACCAGCCATGTCGGACACCAACACGCGCGTGCGATTTCCCACGAGCGCCGGGTCGATGTGTTCATAGCTGCTCTTCACTTTCTGCGCGGCATTGGCGTGCAGACCACCTTTGTGCGCGAACGCCGAGAGACCGACATAAGGCGCTTTGGTGTTGGGTCGCAGATTCGCAAGTTCGTCGAAGTAGAGAGAAAGATCGCGCAGCTGTTTGAGGTTCTCCGCGCAGCGCGCCTGCTTCCCCATCTTCAAAACGAGGCTCGGGATAATGGAAACCAGGTCGGCGTTGCCCGTGCGTTCGCCGTAGCCGTTGATCGTGCCTTGCACCAGCACGGCACCGGCGCGCACACCCGCGAGCGAAAGCGCAACCGCCACTCCGCTGTCGTTGTGGCAATGCACGCCGACTTTGTCCGCGCCGAATTCTTTCACCACCCGCGCGACGATCTCGGTAAACTCATCGACCATCGTGCCGCCATTGGTGTCGCAGAGCGTGAGGTTGCTCGCGCCGCCCTTGAGCGCCGCGGCGAGCGTGCGCAACGCGTAGTCGGGATCGGCTTTGTAGCCGTCGAAAAAGTGTTCGGCGTCGTGAATCACTTCGCGGCCATTGGCGACGAGATAAGCCACCGAGTCCTCGATCATCGCCAGATTTTCCTCGCGCGTCGTGCGGAGGATCTCGGTCACGTGGAGCGTCCAGGTTTTGCCCACGATCGTGGTCACCGGCATGCCGCTATCGAGGAGCACCTTGAGCTGAGGATCTTCCGACGCCTTGGTGCCGGCGCGACGTGTCGAACCGAAGGCCGCGAGTTTAGCGTGCTTCAACTTCAGCTTCGCCGCTTCTTGGAAAAATGTGATGTCGCGCGGATTCGAACCCGGAAAGCCGCCCTCGATGTAGTCCACGCCAAACTGGTCAAGTCGCTCGGCAATGAGCAGCTTGTCCGTCACCGAAAAGCTAATCCCCTCCCCTTGGGTTCCATCGCGAAGGGTTGTGTCGTAGATTTTGACGGCGTTGCTGGTACTCATGAAGAGGGCGGACTTTGCAAGGATGAGCGAGCCGACGCAAGGTGGCTTTTCAGACGGAAATCGTCGCGAATTAGTGGAACTTTGCGGCGCAAGAATCTGTATCAAATGCTCTCCCTGCAGCATCCTCGCATGCATCTCCGTCGCCTCACGCGCCCCCTGATCTTTTCCTTCTTGTCGTGCTGTTTTCTCATCGCGGCAGCGCTCGCCATGAGCGCTTGCCGCTCGAGGCCGCCGCGCGGTCCTGTCGGCGCTGATGTCGGACCACAGCGCATCGAGATCCCTGAGCTTCGCGCCACTGCTGAATTTTTCGAACAACGCATCGAGGCCTCGGTGCGTTTCGGCCGCGCCGAAATGCCTCGTCGTCCTCGCGTCGAAGACGAGACGGGCGGACCTCCCTCGGGTGGTCCAAAAGGTGGCGGCCCACGCGGTGGTTTCGGCGCCGGTCCGGGCGGCGGCTTTAGTGGAGGCGGACCTAGTGACGGTGACCCGCGCGGCGGAGGCATGCGTCGTCCCGGCGGCGGTGGTCCGGCCGGGGGTGGACGCGGACCGACCGTCCAGCTTGAGCTCGCCCTTGTGAATCGCGGTTCTGAAACGGTGGAAGTCGAAGTCCTCGAGTTTAACTCGCTGCTCGGCAACTTCGTGGTGGCCCCTGCCAAAGTCGCGCTCACTCCCGGCCAAAAAATGGTTTTCGAGCCGATGCGTTCGAACCTCGGCATTCCCGAAGGCGAACTGCCGATCACGGTAAAACTTCGTTCCGGCGGAAAAACCGAGCAGCAAAAACTCCTCCTGAAGTAACCGCCCGCGTCATTGCTTTTTGGATACAAGCCCTGTCGGCCGGCGTAATCCGTCGGCTGAAAACGCTGGCCTTCATCGCACAGCTCCTTCGAGTGGAGAGCGATGTCCGCCGATCCCGCCCACGTCGTCTGTCATGCGCTGCATAAGCGTTTCGAAGAGGGCCCTCCTGTCTTGGAAGGCATCACATTCTCGGCCGCACCGCGTGATTTCATTTCGTTGCTCGGTCCTAGTGGTTGCGGAAAATCGACGCTGCTGCGCCTGATCGCCGGCCTCACTCCGCCGACAGCCGGACGCATCGAGATCGCGAGTCGTGGTCCGGCAAAACATCGTGAAGATCTCGCGTTCGTTTTCCAAGAATCCGCACTGCTCCCGTGGTTGACCGTTGCCGCCAATGTGGAATTGCCGCTTCAACTCCGCGGAATGCCCGCTCCTCGGCGCCATGAGATTCGCGACCGTGTGCTCGCTCAAGTGTCGCTGACTGAGAAAGCGAATGCCTATCCGCGCCAGCTTTCCGGCGGTCAAAAGATGCGGGTGTCGCTCGCGCGAGCGCTCACTGTTTCACCGCGATTATTGTTGCTCGACGAGCCGTTTGGCGCGCTCGACGAGATGACGCGGCATCATCTCAACGAAGAACTGCTCGCTTTGCGCGAACGCGAAGCGTGGACGGCGTTCTTCGTGACGCACTCGGTGGCGGAGGCAGTTTTTCTTTCCAATCGCATCCTCGTGATGGCCGCCCGTCCGGGACGCATCCATGCGGAGATTTCCGTGCCACTGCCATTCCCGCGAACGGCCGCCACACGCGAATCGGCCGCGTATCAACAGCTGGTCGCCGAAGCCACCGCCACGCTTCGTTCAGCAGAGGACGCCTCGTCCCGATGAATCGCCGCGCACTATCTCTCCTCGCGCCACTTGTGACCGGCCTGCTTTTGCTCCTCGCTTGGCAGCTGCTGCATGCGGGGCTGTCTCCGCAAAAACAGTTCCTCGTGCCCGCGCCTGCAGCGGTCGGACGAGCGTTGATCGAAAACCATGCAACGCTTCTGCAAAGCGCAGCGACGACAGCGAGCGGCGCAGCGCTCGGATTGCTCGCCGCGGTGGTCATCGGTTCGGCGCTGGCGGTGGTTTTGGCATGGTCGCGCGTTTCTCGCGCGGCGCTGTTTCCCTATTTGATGATTCTGCAGATGACGCCGATCATCGTGTTCGCGCCGATTCTCGTTTTGCTCGTCGAGGCGAGTTTGCTCCGCGTCGCCTCGATTACCTTCCTGATCTGCTTTTTCCCGCTGGTGGTGAATGCCACTCAAGGTCTCGTTTCCGTCGATCCGCAATTGCTGGATTTCTTCCGGCTCTCACGCGCCTCACGCTTCGATGAGTTTTGGCGGCTGCGCATTCCCTCCGCCGCGCCGGGATTTTTCACCGGGCTGCGAATCGCGGCAACACTCGCGCCGATCGGCGCGATCGTCGGCGACTACACGGCGGGCAACTCCGCCGGTGGTGTCGGTGGACTCGGTTATCAAATCATCCTCACGTCGTCGCGTTTTCAGATGCCGCAGCTCTACGCCACGGCCATCGCCGGATGCGTAACCGGATTTCTCTTCGTCGCCGCAGTCGTGGGACTGCAATGGCTGGTGCTCCGTCGCTGGCATCCCGACTACGTCGGCAATGATCGTTGAGCGTTCGCGCCGCGCGCGGCGTGTAGTTGAAATTCAACTACGCCCCACGTGAGAAGATGGGACGAGTTCCCACCTTCCCGCTGTGAACGAAATCACGGCTTCCAGCCGAGCTCATCCACGCGTTTGCGCAAGGTCGCGCGGGTGATGCCGAGCTTTTCTGAAGCACGCACGAGATTGCCGCCTTCGGCGTTCAACACGCGCACGATCATCTCGCGCTCGAGTCTGCCGAGAATGGATTCTCCCGCGCCCGACAATTGCTCGTGCAGAAAATCCAACGCACGCTCCACCGTGAGCTCGGGAGCAACGGGAGCTTCAGGCGCAGGAGCCGCGGCGGGATGCACGCTAGGAGCCGTCGCGGCTGCCGGTGCCGGTGTATCCACTTTTTCCTGACGCACGATCGCTGGAGCGGGCGCCGACGGGGCGGGTGCGGCGGGAGCGCTCGCGACGTATTGGCCGCGGATTTCCGGTGGTAAATCCTTCAACAGGATCGTGTCGCCCTGCGCGATGACCGCGCTGCGATAGATCACATTCTCCAACTCGCGCACGTTGCCGGGCCAACTGTATTGCGTGAGGACCGACATCGCTTCGGGAGACACTTTGGAAACGCGCGTCTTCTTCTGCTTCGCGAGATTTTGAATGCAGAAGTCTACGATCTGCGGAATATCGTCTTTCCGATCGCGCAACGCGGGCATGCGGATGCGCACGACGTTGAGACGGTAATAAAGATCTTCGCGGAAGGTTTTGGCTTTCACCATTTCCTCGAGGTCCTTGTTCGTCGCGGCGATGATACGGACGTCGACCTTGATCGTTTCGACGCCACCGACTCGCTGGATCTCGCCCTGCTGCAGCACGCGCAGAATCTTCGTCTGCGTGGCGAGCGCCATGTCGCCGATTTCGTCGAGGAAAATGGTGCCGCCATCGCAGAGCTCGAACTTGCCGAGACGCTGCGTGGTCGCGCCGGTGAACGATCCCTTTTCGTGACCGAAGAGTTCGCTCTCGATCAAGTTGTCGGGAATCGCCGCGCAGTTGACCGCGATAAACGGCTTCGACGCGCGATGGCTGTGTTTCCAAATCGAGCGCGCCACGAGTTCCTTGCCAGTGCCGCTTTCGCCGGTGACCATCACGGTGACATCGCTGGCGGTGACCTGACCGATCACCTTAAAAACATCCTGCATGACCGGCGAGCTGCCGACGATGCCTTCCTTGTAGTCCTCGCTGTTGATGGTCGGTTTGTATTCGCCGACCGCGCGCATGTCCGCGTGCGCTTTGAGCGCGTTTTCCGCGAGGGTGAGCACCTTCTGCGGATCGAAAGGCTTCATGATGTAATCGAAGGCGCCGTACTTCATCGCCTCGATCGCAGTCTGCGCGGTGCCGAAAGCCGTCATGAGCACGACCATCTGCTTGGGGTTGGTTGAGCGGATATGCTGCAGCGCCTCGATGCCGCTCATGCCGCTCATGCGGATGTCGAGAAACACCAGGTCGGGAGGAGTTTTCTTCACGATGGCGATCCCTTGCTCGCCACTCGCGGCCTCGATTACCTGGTACTTTCGCGAAGACAATACGCGCGAGAGGGAATAACGAATCTCAGAGTCGTCATCGATGATGAGGATGGTGGGCGTCTTGACGGCGGAGTCGGACATGTGCGTCGGAATAAAAAGGATTTACCGGCAGAGCGTGGCCAAACCGGCAAAATAGGTTTTGCTTACGCGAAATGCTAGACTGGTCAATTTCCCTGTTCCGGATCCGCGGCATCGCCCTTACTATTCATGTGTCGTTTTTTTTTCTGATCGGTTACGCGGCGTGGACCGGCTGGAACACGGGGGAAAGTGGTTCGTGGCCAGGCGTGGCATGGAGCGTGGGGTATGTAATTCTGGTATTCATGTGCGTCGTGCTGCACGAACTCGGCCACGCCTTTGTGGCGCGCAGCTACGGCGTACAAGTGCCGCGCATTCTTCTGCTGCCGGTCGGAGGCATGGCGGAGTTTGATCGCATCCCGCGAAATCCCGGGCAAGAAATCGCCATCGCGCTGGCGGGTCCGATCGTCAACGCCCTGCTCGTCCTCGCGCTCGCCGCCTGCGTGCCTTGGCCGACGATCACGGCGCTGACGGACTTCGAGCTCTCGGCGAAATCCTTGTTGCAACATCTGCTCGTGCTGAATCTCGCGATGGGTTGTTTCAACCTCGTCCCCGTTTTCCCGATGGATGGCGGCCGCGTACTCCGAGCGATCTTGGCCCGTCGCACGTCGTATGTGCGCGCGACCCAATGCGCCGCTGCGACGGGGAAACTATTGTCCGCTTTCGCCATCATCCTCGCGTTCGCCGGCATGTTCATCACGCACCTCTGGGCCGAGGGTGTTCTGATGGTGCTATTATTTTCATTCATCTTCTGGGCCGGCGAAGCCGAATACCGGCACGTGAAAAGCGAGGAACACGACGCGCACTACTGGCGTCGCCGTTTCGCCGCACAAGCCGTCAGCCGCGAACGACCACCCACCTCGCCCACGCCGAGCTGAGATTTTCTCGAGGGGAAAATATCTGGGGTGCAATGTCCTGCACTCGACAGACATCAACGATGTCTGCTCGCTCCCCGCGTCCGGACTCGATTCCAGCTGAGATCCAGCAAGCGGGGGCGAGATGCTTTGCATTGGTTTCACCGTCGTGCGTCGCGGATGGCGGAGGGTCGGCGCAAACCTACTCACTCCATGAAAACCCCATCCTGCTTCACCGCGCGTGGCGCCCTTTGCGCGACGCTTTTCGCTGCCATCGCTTTCGTCGGCTCCGGTTGCTCCTCCATTGTTCACGGAGGAAACCGCAACATCGTCGTCAACTCCAACCCCTCGGGCGCCACCGTCACCGTATACAAGGCGGATACCCGCGAGGCTGTTCACTCGGGTACGACTCCTCTCACGCTCACGCTCGATCCGAAAGGCGGTTATTTCAGGGGCCAAGCCTACACCCTGAAATTCGAACTCACGAGGCACAAAACCACCGAGATCCAACTGCGTCCCCAGCTCTCCGGCTGGTATTTCGGCAATATCATCTTCGGCGGTTTGATCGGCATGATCGTTGTCGATCCGCTGACCGGTGCCATGTGGAATCTCAGTCCTGAAAAGATCGAGCAACCGCTGACGTCCGAACAAGCGGCGATCATCAACAAGCAGGAAGGCTTCGTGGTCGTCATGATCCCTCAACTCACCGACTCCGAAAAAGCCGGGCTTGTGAGAATCAACTGAGCTTCACTCGAATGGCGCGCGGCACTTGGCGTTGCTGCGCGCCATTTCTTTAACTCGCGAGTTCGAGGCCGGGTTCGATACGCAGATCGGCGGGCGCGAGGGTCGGCGTCGAAGGGTCCGCCCACGCGGAAAATGCGATCATGCCGGCGTTATCGCCCGTGTGTTTGGGCTGCGCGGCAAACAGCGGTAAACGATGACGTCGCGCGAGGTCGTCGAGGGTCTCGCGCAATGTGCGATTGTTGGCCACGCCGCCCGAGAGTCCCACGCTCGCGTAGCGGCCTTGGCTCAGCGCGAGTCCCGTTTTGCGCGCGAGCGCATCGATCACCGCTTGCTGATAACTCGCGCAAAGATCGTCCATGCGCGCCGTCACCTCGTCCGTCGTCATTTTTTCCAACTGATAACGCAGACTCGTTTTTAAGCCGGAAAAACTAAAATCGAGATCACTGCGCGGACCGATGCCTCGGGGAAAATCAAACGCATCTGCGCGTCCATTCGCCGCACGTTTTTCGATCAACGGTCCGCCGGGATAACCGAGTCCGAGCAGCTTCGCGCCTTTATCGAGCGCTTCGCCCGCAGCGTCGTCGCGTGTCGAAGAAATCACCGTGATGCGACGTTGTTCATCGAGGCGGAACAACAACGTGTTGCCGCCCGAGACGATGAGACCGAGGTGCGGCAACAGGCTCGCGAGTCGTTCGTCGAAGTTGATCGGATCTTCCGCATGAAGCGCGATGAACGGCGAAAACGCATGTCCGCGCAGATGGTTCGCACCGAGAAGCGGAACCCGGAGCGCCAACGCGAGCGATTTCGCGGCCGCCGTCCCGATCGCGAGACAGCCGGCGAGTCCCGGACCGTGCGTCACCGCGATGCGCGTGATTTCGCGGAAATCCTTTGTCACCGCTTTCGCGCGTTCGAGCAGCGGCGCGATGGTGCGCAAGTGCTCACGCGTCGCCAGATCGGGCACCACGCCGCCAAAACGTTCGTGCATCACCATCTGGCTGTGAATCCATTCTTCAACGATGCCGCGCGTGGGATCGAAAACTGCGACGGCGGTTTCGTCGCAGGATGTTTCCAAAGCGAGGATCATGACCGTCAGGGAGTCGAGGCCGTCACCGCCGGCAGCGAACGTCGCTCAAAGACCGCGATGCCGCGCAGCACATCAAGCGCCGCTTCGAGCTGGCGATCGGCGACCGGCTCCATGCCAAAACGCTCTTTGAACTGCACGGGATCAACCACGTCGGAGCGATCGCGTTGCAGTCGCACGTTTTCATCTTCTTCGGGCGACATGACCACTTCGATTTGAGGGTCGATGCCGCGTTCGTGAATCGTCACGCCACTGGGCGTGTAATAACGCGCGGTTGTGAGGCGCATGCCTTCGCCATTTTTCAGTTTGAAAATTGATTGGACCGATCCTTTGCCGAACGAGCGTTCGCCCACGATGACGGCTTTGCCGGCATCCTTGAGGGCGCCGGCGACGATTTCCGCCGCGCTCGCACTGCCGGCGTTGATCAACACCGCCACGGGCACATCAATCGGCGGCTGCGAGGAGGTTGCGCGATATTCCTCGCGAGATTTCGCGCCGCGTCCCTGCGTATAAACGATCAATTCCCCCTTGCGGAAAAACGGTTCCGCCACGCCCACGGCCGCGTCGAGCAAACCACCGGGATTGTTGCGGAGATCGAGCACGAGACTGGTGACGCCTTGGTCGGCGAATTTATTGAGCGCGTTGATAAATTCTTCCGTCGTACGCTCGGTGAATTGCGTAATCTGCAAATAACCGATGCCGCCCGGCAGGACCTGCACATCGCGCACGCTATCGGTTTTGATCAGCTCGCGGACGAGCGACACCTCATACTCGCGCTTCTCTTCCGGACGTAACAAACCGACCAGCACGCGGGACTTCGGTTTTCCGCGGAGCCTCTCGACCACATAATCCATCGTCGGATTTTCCAACGGCACACCGTCGATGCGCACGATTTCGTCGCCGCGCCGAATACCCGCGCGATCACTCGGAGTTCCCGCGATCGGCGCCACGATCACCACGCGGTTTTTGCGCAACTCGACCTGTACGCCGATGCCGCCAAACTGGCTGCTCATGTCCTCCTGCAACTGCTGATACGCGCGCGATTCCAAAAACTCTGAATGCGGATCAAGCGTCGCCAACACGCCGTGCAGCGCGGCCTTCGTGAGCTCGGGCAGCTTGGCTTTGTCCTCGTCCACGTAGTTGTCGTTTATCAACTCGAGGACGTTGCGCACATAGCTCGTCGATTTCTCCAACTCGCGATTGGGAAACAGTCCCCACGCCAGCGCGAGGCGGGCCACGCCCAGAGCCATGATCAGCCCCATGAGGACGCCGCTAGCGATGGTGAGTGCACGTTTGAACATGGCAGAAACCGCGTCACTGTGGGGATTGCGCGGAGTTTGTAAACCGGATCGTCAGAGCGAATTTGCGGGACAGTGCGAATAGGCCGCCCGTCACAAATCCTAACCACCTCCACCGCGGCCACTTCTTCGCCAAAAACGCCCGTTCCCGTCGGAAAGATTGCGCCCCGAGGCGTCTCGTTTTCACCTCGCGCCTCATGTCGTCGTTTTCTGAATACACGGTTTCGCCCCTATTCGCCGCGGCTTTCCGCGATCGCGCGCGCGAACTCGCGTATCCAAAGGGTGGAGACAACTGGCTGCCTTTCGACGAGTTTATGCGTCTCGCGCTGTATCACCCGGAATTGGGTTATTACCGGCGTGACAAGGCACGTGTCGGACGCAATGCGGAAAGCGATTTCTACACCGCAACTTCCTCCGGCCCGCTCTTTGGCGAACTAGTCTGCGCCGCGTGCGCCAAGCGCCTCGCCGGCCAAAACCTGCGCGATTTCACCTTTGTGGAAATCGGCGCCGAACCGGGCGGCGGCATACTGAAAGACGTCGCGCATTCGTTCGGCGCAGCGCGGGAGCTACGCCTCGGCGACCCGCTCAATCTCCCCGCGCAAGGCGAACACCTGGTCGTTTTTTCCAACGAACTTTTCGACGCGCAACCCGTTCGACGCGTGGTGGGTCGCGACGGCACTTGGCGCGAAATCGGTGTGCGCCTGAACGACGATGGCCGATTCGAGCAAATAGAAGCAAACACCGCCGACACGCGCCCACTCGCAATTCCATCCGGCCGCGCCCTGCCCGCGACTGCGCCTGAAGGCTACCTTCTCGATCTTCCGCTCGCGGCCGCGGCACTTGCTCACGAACTCGCGGCGCAACCGTGGAAAGGCCTCTTCATCGCGTGCGATTACGGTAAATCTTGGCGCGAACTCATCGAAGCCACACCGCAAGGCACCACGCGCGCCTACCGGCAACATCAACAGTCCAACGACTTGCTCGCCTTTCCCGGCGAACAAGATCTGACCGCGCATGTGTGTTGGGATTGGCTGAGCGACGCGCTCGGCGCGCATGGCTTCGCGTCGCCGCAGCTCGATTCACAAGAGGCGTTTTTTGTGCGTCACGCCGGCGAATTCATCGGACAACTGCTCGCCGTCGAAGCCGCGCGTTTCAGCCAGCGCAAGATGTCGCTTTTGCAACTCATCCATCCGGCGAATCTCGGCCAAAAATTCCAAGTGCTGCATGCGCTGCGCGCTTAAGCGTTTCTGCTGAACGCGCGTACGATGCATCAAGAAATTGGCCGGAATTGCGCATGGTCGTTGTTTCACCCCAAGTTTCCCCTTGCTTCACGAAGTCGCCGCCCTTTACTCCCGACCCTTTAACCTACTCGAAACCATCATGGCCCGAATCTGTGCAATCACCGGCAAGCGCCCCGTCAAAGGCAGCTCCATCAACCGCAAAGGTCAGAGCAAGAAGAGCGGCGGCATCGGTACGCACGTGACTAGCATCACGAAGCGTAAGTTCCGCCCCAACCTGCAGCGCGTGCGCATCAAGACCGCCAACGGCGGCACCAAGCGCGTGCTCGTCTCGGTCAAGGCCCTCAAGGCCGGCCTCGTCGAAAAGGTCTGATCGCACAGCGAGTTTTCCCTTTCCGCCCGCAGTTTTCACGACTGCGGGTTTTTTGTACCCTGAAACGTTGAACTGAATGTCTCAGGACGCATGCTGCGCCCGTTTGCAACCATCGGCGCGCGTCCGCGTCTTGCCTTTCATCCCCGCCAATGAAGTACACGCTCTCTGTTAACGGTCAGGCCCGTTCCGTGGAGGCCTCGCCCGATACCCCGCTGCTCTGGATCCTCCGCGATCATCTAGATCTTGTCGGCACCAAATACGGCTGCGGCATCGGCCAATGCGGTTCCTGCACGATTCACCTCAACGGCCAGGCCGTGCGCGCCTGCCAGACGCCGATCTCGGCGGTGGGCGATCAGAAGATCGTCACCATCGAGGGTCTTTCCGAAGATGGTTCGCATCCCTTGCAGAAAGTGTGGTGCGAACTCGACGTGCCTCAATGCGGCTACTGCCAGTCCGGCCAAATCATGTCCGCGGCGGCGTTGCTCGCGCAAAATCCGAACCCGACCGACGCCGACATCGACGAAGCCATGGTGGGCAATCTGTGCCGCTGCGCCACCTACACGCGCATTCGCCAAGGCATTCATGAGGCCACCCGCCTGCTCGCCGGCGATGTATCCAAAAAACAACTTCAGGAGACCGGTTCATGAACATCGCTTCACCTGAATCACCGACATCCCAGGCCCTCGATCGGCGCGGTTTTCTCAAACTCACCGCGCTTGCCGGCGGAGGTTTTGCGCTCGGACTTTATTTGCGTTCGTCGCCGTTTGGTCTCGCAGCCGATGCCGCGACAGCCGCACCTGTCCGTGATTTCGTTCCCAATGCCTTCATCCGCATCTCGCCGGATGGCGTCATCACATTGATCGCAAAAAACCCCGAGATCGGTCAGGGCGTGAAAACGTCGCTGCCCATGATCATCGCCGAAGAACTCGAGGCGCCTTGGGAATCGATCGTGGTCGAACAAGCCGGTCTCGATCCGCGCCTAGGCGGGCAATTTGCCGGTGGCAGCACCGCCATTCCAGTCAATTACGATCAATGCCGTCGTCTCGGCGCAGCTGCACGCAGCATGCTGGTGCGCGCCGCCGCGGAAACGTGGGAGGTGCCGGTCGACGAGTGTTTCGCCGAAGCCGCGACCGTTGTTCATCGCCCGTCCGGTCGTAAGCTCACGTACGGTGAACTCGTCGCCAGAGCCGCCACGCTGCCCGCTCCTGATCTCAAAAGCGTCGCCCTGAAAGACCCGAAAGATTTCAAATTGCTCGGAAAACGCATCAGCGGCGTGGACAACCCCAAGATCGTCACCGGCAAACCGCTTTTCGGCATCGATCAGAAGCAACCCGGAATGCTTCACGCGGTATACGTGCGGGGTCCGGTTTTTGGCAGCAAAGTCTCCTCCGCGAATCTGGACGAAGTCAAAAAGCTCCCGGGCGTTCGCGATGCCTTCGTGATCGAAGGCACCGACGATCTGTTCGGTCTGCTTCCGGGTGTCGCCATCGTTGCGGCCGACACATGGAGCGCTTTCAAAGCGCGCGAAAAACTTCAGGTTTCCTGGGCCGGGTATCCAGTCGATGAATACAGCAGCGAGGCCTACGCGGCACGCGCCGCCGCGCTCGCTCGCGAAGCGCCCCAGAAAGAAATCCGTCATAGCGGCGCGGTCGACGAGGCCCTCGCCTCCTCCGCACACGTAGTCGAGGCGGCTTATCATTATCCTTACCTCGCGCACGCCACGCTCGAACCACAGAACTGCACCGCGCTTTTTAAAGACGGTCGCATGGAAATCTGGGCGCCGACCCAAAGTCCCGCGCCCGGCCTCGATCTCGTCGCACGCGTGCTCAATCTGCCGAAAGATAAAATCACGATTCACCTGACGCGCATCGGTGGAGGTTTCGGTCGCCGCCTTATGAACGACTTTTTGGTGGAAGCTGCAGCCGTCGCGCAGCGTGTACCCGGAAAACCAATACAAGTCACGTGGACGCGCGAGCAGGACATCCGACACGATTACTACCGCGCCGGCGGATGGCATTTTCTCAAAGGCGGCGTCGAGGCCTCCGGTCGTCTTTCCGCGTGGCACGATCACTTCATCACCGTCGGTTACTCTGGCGAACGCGCGGGCAACGGCGCCGATGTCAGCGGCGACGAGTTCCCGAGCCGTTTCATCCCGCACTTCCGTCTCACGCAATCGCTCATCAAGACCAATGTGCCGACCGGCTATTGGCGCGCGCCGGGAAGCTGCGCGTACGCGTGGGTTTTCCAAAGTTTCATCGACGAGCTCGCGCACGCTGCCGGCCGCGATCCGGTCGAGTTTCGGCTCGAGATTCTCGGCGACGATCGCGAGGTGCCGCCGAGCGCTGGCAATCGCGGCCGCTCGTATCACGCGGGGCGTATGAAAAATGTCGTGCGTGTCGCCGCGGAAAAAGCCGGTTGGAAATCTCAAAAACTTCCGCGCGGGCGCGGCCAAGGCGTCGCGTTTCACTACAGTCACGCAGGCTATGTCGCGATCGTCGCGGATGTCTCCGTCGCCCCCGACGGCACCTTGAAAGTGGAGAAGCTGACGGCGGCGGTCGATGTCGGCCCGATCATCAATCTCAGCGGCGCTGAAAACCAGGTCCAAGGGTCGATGGTCGATGGTCTCAGCGCGGCGTGGTTTCAGGAAATCACGTTTGAAGGCGGACGCGTTCAGCAGAGCAACTATCACGATTATCCGCTTCTCCGTCTGCCGGACACGCCGGCGATGGAGATCCATTTCGTGAAATCCGATTTCCCGCCCACGGGACTCGGCGAGCCGGCGCTACCGCCCGTGGCTCCGGCGATCTGCAACGCGATTTTCGCAGCGACCGGCAAACGCATTCGTACGCTCCCGATCGACAAAGAAGATCTCAGCTGGTCGTAGCAAGCCGCCGGCGATTTAGAGCCCGATTTCTTCCGCACCAAACGAAACGACATCGACGCCCGTGGAAAAATGACACACGGGCGCGTCTTCCGTCGGTTCACTTCCGGATGCGACGGGGCACCCGATCGCTTGGTACGCGCTAATGGACGACCGCGCGATTCTCCCATGCGCGCAAACTCACGTCGGCATCGAGCGAATCGCTTCGGCGAGAGCCTTCAACTTGGCGGGATCTTTCACCCCGGGCGAAGCTTCGACGCCGCTGTTCACATCGATGAACGTCGTCGTGCTCGTGCGGATCGCTTCGGCAATGTTCTCAGGATTGAGGCCACCGGCGAGGATCCACGTGACTTTGGAGAAACGCTCCTTGAGGCGCGCAAACTCTTCCCAGTTTCCGGTCATGCCGGAGCCGCCGTATCCACCTTCATGATACGTGTCGACGAGGACATGATCGGCGAGCGGGAAAAACGCGGGATCCATTTCCTTCCCCGGAGGCACACGCGGAGCCAACCACAGTTGTTGCGGCGGGATGATGTCGGTCCACATCGCCACCTCGAAGAATGGTGTGTCATTCGGGAAATGGACCTGCACGTAATCGAAGCCGGCGTCCTTGTATTTCTCGAGTTCGCCCATGTCGGTGTAGACGACGACGGCCACCTTCTTCCGGTCCGGAAGATTGGGCCGCATCGCTTGAAACGCCTCCATGGTCACAAAGCGGGGCGACTTCGGATGAAAAATGAATCCAAGATAATCCGCACCGATCTCATCGGCAGCAGCAGCATCCACCAGGGAGGTGAGGCCACAGATTTTAACGCGGATTCCGTTGATCATAGTTTACGCAGACATCGCCGATACGACGAAGGCGAGTCCGACAAAAGCGGGAATAAAGTCGCCTGACTAGAACGTATTGAGAGTGCGGATTACATGAGTCACCTGCTCATCCGTGAGCTCCGGAAAAATCGGCAAACTCACGCATGTCGCGCAGGCTTTTTCCGCCACGGGCAGCGAGCCCAGCTCATAGCCGAGCGACGCATAACACTTTTGCTGATGCAGCGGCACCGGATAGATAAGATCCGTGCCGATCTCCGCCGCCGCGAGATGTTCGCGCAACGCGTCGCGACGCGGATGACGAATCGTGAATTGGTGAAACACGCCCGCGCCATACTCGACGTCGGTCAACGGCAGGATCACATCCGCGAGTTTGATTTCGCTCACGTAGCGTTTCGCGATCTCCTGACGACGAGCGGTCCATTGCGCCAGATGCGGCAGCTTCACATTGAGCAGCGCGCCCTGAAATCCATCCATGCGGAAATTACCGCCGACGATGTCGTGGTAATACCGGCGATCGGAACCGTGTACGCGGATATGGCGCGCGCGGGTAAACAACTCTTCGCGTCGCGAAACGAGAGCACCACCCTCGCCGCAACCGCCGAGATTTTTGGTCGGATAAAAGCTGAACGTGCCGACATCGCCAATGATGCCGACCGGCGTGCCTTTGTACTTCGCGCCGACCGCTTGCGCGCAATCTTCGATGACGAAGAGTCCGTGCTTCTTTGCGATCGCCATGATTTCATCCATGCGCGCCGGTTGACCGAAGAGATGCACGATCACGATACCCTTGGTCTTCGGCGTGATCGCTTGCTCGAGTTTGGCCGGATCGAGATTAAACGTCGCTTCCTCGATATCAACGAACTTGGGCGTCGCACCGACATAGCTGATTCCCCACGCGGACGAGATGAACGTAAACGGCGGCACGATCACTTCATCGCCCGGACCGAAACCCGCCATCATGCAAGCGATGTGGAGCGGCGCGGTGCCGCTGTTGACACCGAGCGCTTGCGGATAACCAAGCGTGCTCGCGAACGCCTTCTCGAACTCCTCCACATCCTTGCCGAGGCAAAACCGCGTGGCGTCGTACGTCGCGGTGAGGGCTGCCAGCGCTTGTTCGCGCAGCGCCCGATGCTGGAGAGAAAGATCGAGGAACGGGACTTTCATGGGAAAAGTAGCCCCCACGAAAACAGGAACTGCACTAAAACCAACCTGTTTCGCGGAGCGCACGTGTGAATGTGGAAGAAAGTTAGGCCGGCAAATCCGCGAGAAAACGCGTCAGGTTGGCGATGTGGGCGTCGAGATCGACACCGAGATGATCGAGTCCGACTTGGATGGTGGCGCGGTCGACCTTCGCCGCGAAGGCCTTGTCCTTGAACTTCTTTTTCAACGAACTCGCCTTCATCTCGCCGTAACCGACGGGATTCATTTTCCGGTACGCGTACAGCAGGCCGCACATTTCATCCGTCGCCAGCAACGCCGCCGCGAGCCGCGTCCGCGGCAGTATCGTGTATCCATTATATCCATACGCGTGAGCTTCGACCGCGTGGATGAGCGCTTCGGGATAACCCCAATTTTTGAACCACTGCAACGACGGGCCCGGATGCGTCTCCGGATGTTTTTCGAAATCGATATCGTGCAACAACCCGGTGATGAACCAGAGCTCGGCGTCTTCGCCAAAATGCCGCGCATACCCTTCGAGCGCGGTCGCAACCATCAACGCATGATGGCGCTGATACTCGTCTTGGACGTATTCATGCAGGAGCGTGGTGGCGGCGTTTCTTGACGGAAGAGACATCCGGCCACGTTAGCGCGTCCCTGGCCGACTGCCAAGAGTCGCGCGGAGGAAGGCCTCACGACTCACGCGACGCGGATGACGCGATCACTTCTGCGAATTCAAGCGCTCGATCAGAGCCGCGATCAGCGCATCGAGGCTCGGTTTTTCCGCCTCGAAATCGACCGACATGCCGAGCTCTTCCATCGTTTCCGTCGTGTGCACGCCGATGCTGCCGGCGAGCGGTTTTTTCGCGCCGGGCGCCAGCTTCAGCTCGTCCGTATGATCGTGAAACGACTGCGCGGCCGACGAACTCGCGAAGAGAATCGCATCGGCTCCCTTCTGGCGAAAATCCTCCACAACGGGATTGTTGCTCAGATCGGTCTTGAGCGTTTTGTAGAGCGGCATGCGATCCACGATCGCGCGCGCGGCCTCGAGTTTTTTCACCAGCGTCTCACGGTTCAGATTTCCGGTGACGACGATGACCTTCGCGCTGTCGAGGCTGTCGGTCGCGATCAACGCATCCGCGAGCGATTCGCCGGTGGCGGTCTCCGGCATGCATTCGACCTTGATGTGATATTTGCGGATCTCGCGCGCAGTCGCCGCACCGACGCACGCAAAACGAAGCAAGCCAAGCGCACGAATGTCCGAAAAACCTTTGAGAAAATCTTCGAAGAAGAAACGTACGCCGTTGGCGGAGGTGAAAACGATCCAGTCGTAGCTGCCGAGTTCGGAGAGGATTTCGACCACGGCATCTTTTTCGACGGACTTCACAATCGAGATCAGCGGCAGTTCGAGCACCTCGGCGCCAAGTGCTTCGAGTTTGTCGCGTAGTTCACTGTTTTGATCGCGCGTGCGAGTGATCACCACGCGACGTCCAAACAACGGCAGACGCTCAAACCAATCGATCTCTCGATGGGCGCGAACAACATCGCCCACAAAGATGATCGCGGGCGCTGCGAGTTTCGCCTGCTCCACACGATCCGCGAGATCGGCGGCCGTGCCTTTCACGCTACGCTGGCGTCCCAACGACGCCCACTGCACTACCGCCGCAGGTGTCGAGGGCGGAAGGCCACCCGCAATCAACTCGGACAAGATGAAACGCAGATGCCCCATGCCCATGTAGATCGCGAGCGTCGCGTTTTTCAGTCCGCCGTACGTGCGCCAATCGATCTGCAATTCATGCTTCGCAGGATCTTCGTGACCGGTGAGGAAAATGACCGACGAGCTGGTGTTGCGCTGCGTAAGGGGAATGCCCGCATACGCTCCTGCCGCGAGTGCTGCGGTGACGCCCGGAACGACTTCAAACGGGATGCCGTGCTTCGCAAGGGTCCGTGCTTCTTCGCCGCCACGACCAAAGACAAACGGATCGCCGCCCTTCAGCCGCACCACCCGCTTACCCGCGCCAGCGTGTTTCACCAACAGAGCCTCGATCTCCTCCTGCGGGACCGAGTGAAATCCGGACTTTTTGCCCACATACACTATCTCGCAGTCGGGCCGCGTCCATTTCACCAGTTCCGGATGAACCAGATAGTCATACACCAGCACATCCGCCTGGGAAATGAGGTCCTTCGCGCGAAAGGTGACTAAGCCAGGATCGCCGGGACCGGCGCCTACGAGATAAACGATACCTTGGGACATGTGTCAGTGATTTGCCCGAAAAGATTATTACTGGGCAAATGGGTTTACTTGCCCTCAGCGCAACTGATCAGCAAGACATATCCGCTCACCGCAAAGCAGGTAACTACCCCTAGAAATTCCTAGCCATGCTTCGAATCATCCGTATCGACTGCCCTCTTCTTCGTTTCGTCAGCGTTTGCTGATAATCTCGTCGCCAATTACTCCAGCGCTACGGACGAGTATCGAAGCGAGAATCTGATCCGCAGAATAACCGTCAATCATTCGTAGTAATGCAGGGCGGGTTTTACGCACAGCAGGTGTGAATTTTGCCACAGCTCTCGCGCGCCTCAGTGAATCTGGATCCTATACATTCGGCACGGCACAGAAGGAAGTGGTGTTCACTCGTACGAACTCCAAACTGAAACAGGGAGACGTTACGATTGGTGAAGCTATAATCATTGGGACTGAGTAGTCCGTTGATATGAGCTGCTCCACGCCCGTCGTTCTCGTCAAGGCTGTCGCGATTATCCGATTGTGAACCCCATATAACGAAGCGTCTTCCGCGCGAAGTCGGTCGGGGCGTTGAAATCTTCGGGGCCGAGTGGCAGACTGCGGAGGCCGATTTCGTGGTGAAAAAAATATAATGTGTCCGCCGTCGCATGCGCGGCGAAGGCCGTGTGACACCCGCCACCGAGAGCGGTTTGGAACGCACGTTCCAGTGTCACGCGACGTGCGGTTTCCGCATCAAAAACTCCCGCATAACGCTGCACGTCTTCGGCACGGCATTGGATCGCTACCGCGGCTTGCCCGACGGCAGGCACCATGTTTTCGAAGCCAAGCGCATGAAACTCCACGCCTGGCCAGTTACCGATTCGCAGCCGCTTCAAGCCAGCCGCCGCGAGCAGCGTAGCATCAGCCACACTGCCCTCGGCGATCTTGCGCAGGCGCGTGTCCACGTTGCCGCGGATCTCGGTGAAGGTGGCATTCGGGAAAAGCATGCCGATCTGCAAACGCCGGCGCGGGCTTCCAGTCGCGATGCTCTTCGGCTCGGCCACGCCGGCGCGAAGCACCAGGATGTCGCGCGCATCTTCGCGCGGCAGATAACCCGCGATGCCGAGACCCTCCGGCATGTCGCCGGGAAGATCTTTCGTGCTATGCACCGCGACATCGGCTTCGCCGCGCAACAACGCCTGCTCGAGTTCGCTCGTGAAAAGACCTTTGCCGCCTTTTTTCTCCAGTGACCAATCGGTCTGGCGGTCACCCGTGGTTACCAGCTTCAGCAGTTCCGTTTCCACACCGAGTCGTTCGCGCAGATGCGCAGCGACCATTTCCGTTTGCGCGAGCGCGAGCGGACTTTTGCGAGTGGCTAGGAGGAGTTTTTTGGATGCGGACACGGTTTAAAAAAAGACAACCAACTTGAATCGCAAAGAGACCTCCGCGCAAAGTGCGAAGACGCGACCAGATGCTTTTCTCGCGAATCTATGGAGTTCCGCTCCGCCCTTTCTTATGGGCATGACCTGACTCATGTCCGTCGTGCTGCGGAGTGTTCGATTATGAAAACGAAACAGGCCACCCTGCCGAAGCAGGATGGCCCGTTTTCTTAAATCAATTCAGCGAAGCGCGGCTTAGTAAGAAGCCTGCACGCCCTTGATGTTCTTCTTGGCCATCCAAGGCATCATGCCGCGGAGGTAAGCGCCGGTCTTTTCGATCGGGTGCTTTTCACCGGTCTTGAGGAGCTTGTTGTAGTTCTTAAGACCACCCTTGTACTCCTTGACCCACTCCTTGGTGAACTTGCCGGTCTGGATCTCTTTCAAGATCTTCTTCATCTCGGCCTTGGTCTTCTTGTTTACGACGCGCGGGCCACGGGTGATATCGCCATACTTGGCGGTCTCGGAAATCGAGAAGCGCATGCCAGCGATGCCGGATTCATACATGAGGTCGCAGATGAGCTTCAGCTCATGGAGACACTCGAAGTAAGCCATCTCGGGCTGGTAGCCAGCCTCGACCAGGGTTTCGAAACCGGCCTGCACGAGGGCGGAAGCGCCACCGCAAAGCACGGCCTGTTCGCCGAAGAGATCGGTTTCGGTTTCTTCCTTGAAGGTCGTCTGGAGAACGCCGGCGCGGGTCGAACCGATGCCCTTGGCCCAGGCGAGCGCGGTCTTCTTGGCTTTCTTGGACTTGTCCTGAGCGACCGCGATGAGGGCGGGCATGCCTTTGCCTTCGGTGTAGAGGCGACGGACCATGTGGCCGGGGCCCTTCGGGGCGACCATGATGCAGTCCACATCCTTCGGCAGTTTGATCAGGCCGAAGTGCACGGCGAGACCGTGCGAGAAAAGGAGGGTCTTGCCCTTGGACAGATTGGGGAGAATGGACGATTCATAAACGTCAGCCTGCTTCATGTCGGGCAAACCGACCATGATGACATCAGCGCGGCGGACGGCCTCGCCGGTTTCGACCACTTCGAAACCATGCTTGACGGCGACATCCTTCGACTTGGAGCCAGGATACAGGCCGATGATGACCTTGACGCCGGAATCCTTGAGGTTGAGGGCGTGAGCGTGGCCCTGGGAACCGTAGCCGAGAACAGCGACGGTCTTGTTTTTGAGAACGCCAAGATCGGCGTCTTTATCGGTGTATACTTTGGCGGGCATGATAAAAGAGAGGGTTGTGAATTGGGGGTTGAAAATCAGCGCGTGAGCGCGAGCGCGCCCGTACGGGCGAGTTCGACGATGCCAAACGCCTCCACCAGATCGAGGAAGGCAGCGGTCTTCGCGTCGTCACCGGTCATCTCGACGATCACGGAATCGTGAGCGACGTTGACGATCTTCGCGCGGAAGATGTCGCAAATCTGCATGATTTCGGAGCGCGTCTTGCCGTCGGCTTTGAGTTTCACCAGGAGCAACTCGCGCTGCACGGCCTGGCCTTCCTTGAAGTCCACGACTTCGACGACATTCACGAGCTTGCGCAGTTGCTTGGTGACTTGATCGAGCGCGGCGTCGTCACCTTTCAGCACGACAGTGATCCGCGACAGGGTCGCATCATGCGTCGGAGCTACGTTGAGCGAGTCGATGTTAAAGCCGCGCCCGGAAAAAAGACCGGACACGCGCGCCAGAACGCCGAACTGATTCTCAACGAGGACGGAGATCGTGTGTCGCATAGGAGTTACGTGTGGATACAGGATGGTGGACGCTGAGGGACTCGAACCCCCGACCTACTCGGTGTAAACGAGCCGCTCTAACCAACTGAGCTAAGCGTCCGGCGGAAAGGATGAGGAGAAAGCGCAGGGATGCGGGCTGACAAGGATTTATTCACAAGCGCCGTGCGAGGCGGAAAAATCGAACCAGACATCCGCTCGCACGGCCAAAGAATTTCCCGGTGTTTTCAGGCGGAAGCCAGCGCGCGCTTCGGCTTCAACCAGCCTTCACGCACCATCAGCTCGGCGTTCTGCACGGCGTTGAGCGCCGCACCCTTCCACAGATTGTCGCCGGAAACCCAGAACGACAGACCGTTGTCGAGCGCAGTATCGACGCGGATGCGTCCCACGCCGCACTTCACCTTTTCGGCGAAATCGAGCGGCGTCGGATATTTCTTCGACGCCGGATCGTCAATGAGCTCGGCGCCCGGAAACTCCGCGATCGCACGGCGCGCTTCGTCCACGCTCACCGGCTTCTCGAACTCCGCGGAAACGGCGATCGAGTGCGCCCGCACGACGGGCACGCGCACGCAGGTCGCCGACACCTTGAGATTCGGCAGACCCATGATCTTGCGACTTTCGAGCATCATCTTGTGCTCTTCGCCGGTGTAACCGTCGGCGTTGAATGTATCCACTTGGGGAATACAGTTCTGCGCGATCTGGTAGGGATAAACTTTATGCTCCAACGGACGTCCGTGCACATAGGCCTGCGTCTGCTCTTCCAACTCGCGCACCGCTTCGGCGCCCGTGCCGGAAACCGATTGGTAGGTGGACGCGAAATAACGCTTCAGACCGAAGCGTTGGTGCAGCGGCCAGAGGCCCATCAGAGTGACGGCGGTCGAGCAGTTCGGATTGGCGATGATGCCCTTGTGCTGGCGCAGCCCTTCCGGGTTGATTTCCGGGATCACGAGCGGCACGTCCTTTTCCATGCGGAGCGCGGAGCTCTTATCGATGACCAGACAGCCGTCCTTCACTGCATCGGGCGCGAGCGCGCGAGTGACGGAACCGCCCGCGGCGAAAAACGCCACATCGACATCCGCGAAGACTCCAGGCTTCGCCTCTTCGATCACGTATTTTTTGCCATAGCGCTCCACGGTCTTGCCCGCCGACCGCGCCGAGGCGAAAAGCCGCAGCGAGGCCATCGGGAAATTGCGCTCATGCAAGAGCCGGACGAGCTCTTGACCGACGGCGCCGGTAGCGCCGACGATGCCAACTGTGAGTGAAGTCTTCACGATAGATTCTCCTTGGGAGTCCGCCAATAAAGCCGCCGCTGCTCTCGGCATCAAGCCCGCAGAGCGATTGCTGTTTGTTCAGATTTCCACCCAGACGATGCAGTTTTTCGCCCGGGGAAAACTCGTGCGCACCTTCGTCGTCTCCACGTCGAAACGCCCGCCCTCCAACGTGAAAAACTCGCTCGGCACTCCGCGCGGGCTTCACGAAATCGCCGAACGCATCGGCGCCGGCCAGCCGCCGGGGATCGTTTTTAAGGCGCGCGTTTCCACCGGACATCACTTCCGCGAGCTCTCCCCTGCACTCGATAACGGCAACCTCATCACCAGCCGCATCCTCTGGCTCCGCGGACTCGAGCCAGGCGTCAACCGCGGCGGCGATGTCGATACGTACGAGCGCTATATCTATATTCACGGCACCAACCGCGAGGATCTCATCGGCGAACCGCAGAGCGCCGGCTGCGTGCTCATGCGCAATCTCGATATCGTCGAGCTCTACGAACACGTGCGCACCGGCGATCTCGTGTGGATCGTCGATTAAAACGCCGCGCGCCGAGTCAGCGATTGCGGCCAAACAATAATCGCAACGAGTTTAAACACACCACGACGGTGCTCCCTTCGTGCGCCGCCACGCCGAGCGCAAGCGGCACCGCACCGGTCATCGACGCGATCGCCATCACCACGACCACGCCGAGCGAGATCGTGAGATTTTGTTTGATCACACGACGCGCGCGACGACTGAGCTGATGCGCCGCGAGGAAGTTTTCAATGCGATCGTGCATCAAAATCACCTCGGCTTGCTCCAGCGCTGCGTCGCTGCCGCGCGCGCCCATCGCCACGGAAACATCGGCCGCCGCAAGACTCGGCGCATCGTTCACGCCATCACCGACCATCGCGATTTTGTGTCCTTCGTGACGCAGCGATTGGATCGCCGCTACTTTGCCTTCGGGCGTGAGACCTGCGCGCACTTCGCCAAGACCGATTTCCCTCGCGACATTTTCAGCGGCGTGCCGCCGATCGCCGGTCAACATCACCGTGCGAATGCCCACGCGCGCCAAACGCGACAGCACGTCGCGCGATTCTTCGCGAATCTGATCTTTCAATAAAACGCGGCCGACCAAATCGCGTCCCACCACCCACACTTCGCTCAACTCCGGCGCGGCCGGCGGCAACGTCCGCGCCCACTCGGCCAGCGGACCGCGTTCCAAAAGTTCGCGTCGTCCGAGGAGCACTTGCGCGCCTCCCACCTGCCCGCGCACGCCGTGGCCCGTGATGGATTCAAACGCATCCGCATCGACCTCACGCACGCCTTGCGCACGCGCATGACGCACGATCGCGCGCGCCAGCGGATGCTCGGAGTTGATTTCGAGCGCGTAGGCCAGTTCGAGAACTTCTTTTTCGCGGCCCGGCGGAAAGCTCTCCACGCCCGTCACCGCAAGTTCGCCCGTCGTGAGCGTGCCCGTTTTATCGAGCGCGACCGTGTCGATCTCCGCGAGTTTTTCGATGGCCGCGCCCCCACGGAACAACACGCCGTGTTTCGCTCCCCACGCGATCGCCGCCAGGATCGCCGACGGAATCGACAACACCAACGCGCATGGACTCATCACGACAAGCAACGTCATCGCGCGATAAAATGCCGAGCTTTGCTCCGCGGTGTTTGCAAACGCAGGCAAGCCCAACGCCAGCCACCACACCAAAAACATCGCCGCACATACGCCCAATACCAGCAGCGTGTAACCGCCGCCAAAACGATCCGTGAAACGTTCGCTCGGCGCGCGCAGCTTTTGCGCGGTTTGGATGAGACGAATGATTTTCTGCAGCGTGCTTTCCGACGGCAGGCGCCGCACATCAAAATCCACCGCGCCCCAGAGATTGATCGTGCCGCTAAACACTGGCGCCCCCACGTCTTTTTCCACCGGCACCGCTTCGCCCGTCAGTGCGGACTCATCGCTCGCGCTGCGGCCTTTCGCCACCGTGCCATCGGCGGGAAACGCTTCGCCGGGCTTCACGCGCACGCGATCGCCGATGCCGAGTTCGTCCACATTCACGAGACGTTCGGCGCCGTTGGGCATCACCAAGGTCGCGGTCTTCGGCGCCGATTTCAGCAATGAGCCCACTTCGCGCTGCGTGCGATCGAGCGCATAGTCTTCCATCGCGCCCGATGCGGAGAACAAAAACAACAACAGTACCGCTTCGCCCCACGCGCCGATGCACACCGCGCCAACCGCCACCGCGAGCATGAGGAAATGAATGTCCAACTTTCGCGCGCGGAGATTTTCCCACGTGTCTTTCACGGCGTCCCAACCGCCCGCGATCAACGCCACGGAATACAGCGTGCGACTCAGCCACCCCGGACCGATACCCGCTTTCTCCACCGCGAACCCGGCGATGCCAAACACGCCGCAAGCCGCCGCGAGCAGTGCGAGTTCCTTCCATTCGGATTCTTCAACGCTCTCCGGCTCGTCCAATTCCGGCCAGGCGAACTCGCGCCATTTCCAAAAACTCGGCGCCGTCTCGCAACTGACCTCAGCGACTTCCGTCGTGCCGCCATTGCGTCTTAACACATAGCCTGCGGGGATTTTCGCCGTAAGGCTCAACTGCGACTCCACAGCGGCCAGCGTTTCAGCGAGGCGCAATTCCAACTGCGCCAAGTCCACATCGCCGAGCGTGGCCACGGCGACTTTGCGCGCCGCCGGATCCAGCCGAACCGCCTCCACGCCCGGTTCTTCGCGCAAAAATCGCGCGAGCGTTTCCGCCCAGTTTTCGGAGGTGCGTGCGTGCGTGGACATGTGGCGCAGCATGCGTGCGGATGCGGCACGCGCAAATCGCAATTGCGCCGTCCGCTCGCGCCGCATTGGGTGCGCATCCCTCCGTTTTCATGATCGGCCTGAACGAACACCTCGATGCCGCAGTTCCGCCTCCGCCGCCTTCGCGCGCCGGCGAGCTCGCCGCGAAGATTTTCGCCGAGGGCGGCTGGCTGCAAAACGGACTCGGCCTTGAGCATCGTCCCGAGCAGGAACACATGGCGCGCTCCGTGGCGCGCGCGATGGAAAACGACGTGCCGTTGCTCTTCGAGGCCGGCACGGGCGTGGGAAAATCGCTCGCGTATTTGCTTCCCGGCATCGTGCACGCCGTCGATCAAGCGCGGCCGTTGATCGTTTCCACGCACACCATCGCACTGCAGGAACAACTCGAAACCAAAGACCTGCCGCTGTGCCGACGCGTGTTTTCGTCCACATCGCAACTCGAGCGCTATGCGACGTTCAAGAGCGCGGTGCTCGTGGGGAAATCCAACTATCTCTGCACCACGCGCCTCGCCAACGCGCTGCGCGACAAGCACGAGCTGTTTTCCACGCCCGAACACGACGAACTCCAACGCATCGCAGCCTGGTCGCAAACATCGCTCCACGGACTTCGCCACGAGCTCACACCGCCGGTCTCGCCCGACGTGTGGGATCTCGTGAACGCCGACTCGTCCGCCTGCGCGCGCAAATACTGCGATTGCGAAAAATGTTTTTATCAGCGCGCCCGCGCTCGGCTCGCGCAGGCCAATGTGATCATCGTCAATCACTCGCTGCTCTTCGCGTTGCTCAACGCCGGCGGCGCGCAAGCACGCGGTGGTTCGCGCGGGGTTTTATTCCCCGACGATTTTCTCGTGCTCGACGAGGCGCACACCGTGCCGGAAGTCGCGACAGACCACTTCGGTCTGCGTCTTTCGAGCTACGGCGTGGATCGGATGTTGAAGTACCTCTACAATCCGAAAACGAAACGCGGCCTGCTCCAGCGCCACGGCGGTCCCGAAGCGCGCCAGCTCGTCTGCGACGCACTCGAGGCGTCGTATCAATTTTTCAACTACATCGCCGAGCACCTGCTCGATAAACAACCCATTGTCCGCGTGCGCGCCGAAGGCGTCGCCGAACCGTGGCTCGATGGCCCATTGCTTGCGCTCATCAAAGCCGTGCGCACCGCCGCGGATCGTTTCGACGAAGGCCGCGATCGCGAAGAATTGCTCGAACAAACGCAGAAGCTCAAAGCCGTGCAGACCGGTCTGCGACAATTCCTCAGTCTGGCCGACGACAAAGCCGTTTACTGGCTCGAGCGCAGCGGACGCCGTCACACCATCGTCACTTTGCGCAGCGCGCCGATCGATATCGCGCCGGAGCTGCGCGACGCGCTGCTGCGACGCGGCACCTCGGTGATTTTCACCAGCGCCACGCTCGCGATGGGTGGACGCATCGAGCCGTTTCAACAACGCATCGGCGCCGAAGATGTGCGCTCCGCAGTGGTGAAATCGCCCTTCGATTTCGAGCGCAACATGCGCGTTTTCATCGCAAGCGACATCCCGCTGCCGACCGCTCGCGATGCCCGCCTCGCACTCGATGCGCTGATCGACTACATACAGTTCTGCACGCTGCGCGTTCGCGGCGGTTCGCTCGTGTTGTTTACGAGCTATCATGACATGCGTCAGGTTGCCGCGGCATTGGGGCCCATTTATGCCCACGAAGGCCGGCCGTTTCTCATGCAAGGCGCGGATCTCTCGCGCACCGAGTTGACCAAACAAATGCGGGCCGAGGGCAACGCGATCTTGTTTGGCACCGACAGTTTTTGGACCGGCGTGGACATCCCGGGCGACGCGCTTTCGCAAGTGATTGTGACGCGGCTGCCGTTTGAAGTACCGACGCAACCCATTCTGGAAGCCCGCGCCGAATGGATTACCGACCGCGGCGGCAGTCCGTTTTCCGAGCTCACACTTCCGGATGCCCTCATAAAATTCCGCCAAGGCATCGGCCGGCTCATCCGGACCGCCACAGATCGGGGACTGATCACCTTGCTCGACAGCCGACTGCTTGCCAAACCCTACGGCCGGGAATTCCTCCAATGTTTGCCAGTCGCTCGCTTCGAACGTCTTACCCGAGAAAATCGCGACACGCGATTTATGCCTTTTGCTTAGCCCGCTAGACTGCCTAACTCGCGTTCACCACTACATGCATCTCCGCAGCGCCGCACTTTCCGACATCGGAAAACTCCGCCGTTATAATGAAGACCGCCTTCTGCACGACGATACGCTCCACCTGTACGGCGTGGCGGACGGCGTGGGCGGACTGCCTGGCGGCGCAGAGGCGGCGCAATGCGCGATCGAAGCGGTGCATCACGCCATCCACATGGCCGAAGGCGAACCCGACCTCGCCAAAATCACTCTCGCTGCAAACAAAACCGTTGCCCAGCTCGGCGCGCGCCTGAGCCCGCACTATGGCATCGGGTCGACGTTGACTTACGGCCTGTTTCGCCGCGGCCAACTCCAGCTCGCGCATGTCGGCGACTCGCGTTGCTACGTCGCGATCGGCGGCGATCTCGAATGCCTCACCATGGATCACTCCGTGGAAAACGAAGCCCGCGCCCGCATCGCCCGCGGCGAGCTCGTCTGGGTCAGCGAACAACATCGCAACGCCCTCACCCGGTGCATCGGCCAAACGACGCCGCTTCAGGTCGACATCACTTTCCGCCCGCTGACGCCCGGCGAACGTTACTTTTTCTGCAGCGACGGCGTCACCAAACTCATCCGCGAAAACGAGCTCGCCGAGATGCTCATGGTGGACGCCGCCCCCGCCAAAATCCTCCGCTCCATCATCGATCTCGCCAATGCCCGCGGCGGCCTCGACAACGCCACCGGGGTGATCGTGTTTGTCGACGATCTCGCATGAGCAACGCTCCTAAACGCTCCGAAACCTTCGCCGCGCTCGTCACCCGTCAGCCGGACAACGAACTTTTTCGTTTCAGCCTCGCCCAAGCGCTGGTCGCCGAGCACCGGTTGATGGACGCGATCGAGCACTACCAATTTTGCGTCGCCAAAAAACCCGATTGGATGATGGCGCACATCTTGTTGGGAAAATTGTTTCTCGAACTCGGGAAAAAAGCCGAAGCGCTTCCCCACCTGCAAACAGCGCTCCAACTCGCGGTCGAACAATCGCACGAAGACCCCGAGCGCGAACTCCGCGCCTTGCTCGACTCAATCGCCTGATTTCCGCGCGCGGAAAAGATGAGCCCGGGCACGTTTCCATGCCCGGGCTTCCTAGTTGGACCTGCGATACACAGCATCGCTTGGTGTAGTCGGGCCGCGAAGCCCGAAAGGGTTTAAACCATGTAGAGATTGCTCTCGCTCCAGCGGGCTTCGTTGCGGACCTCGAAACGCGATGACCACGTCACCGGCCCAGGGCGCTGCCAGAGCTGCAAGCGCGGTAAGAACGAAAACTCTAAAACGGCCGCCAGCTGGCTGTCCTGTTCGAGCACGGAGGAAACCGCTGGGAACTCGTTGGCAGGAACCAAATCCGCCCTCGTCGCCGACGCCGCCGCCAACACACATGCCGCACAAGCCAGACTGCGGGCGATTTTCAAAATGTCGGAAGCGGATGGCATTGAGTACGTTTCCCTTGGTCTAATTCACAAGGCGTTTGCGATTATTGAGTAGTAATCGGTTGGTTAATTCCTGTGGGCTTGTCGTAAAATACTACGGCACGTCTTTGATTTTCACCCGGTTAAAAATGCGTAAACACCGAGTGAAAGCGGCAGACGCGAGTGTGGGGAGCCTACCAACAGTGTGCAATGTATTTTGCCCTCCAAGCCACACATTTTTCCAAGTGGCGACCCTATCAAAACGTTGCGCACGCGTCCTCGCTTCTTGGGTCCATTCCGGGCAACAAATCATCCTATGCGCGTCATCCTCACGTCCCACGGCTCTACCGGAGACATTTATCCGATCATCGCTTTGGGCGTCGCTTTGCAACAAGCCGGCCATCACGTGCGTTTCGCCACAATGCCTCACTATGAAGCCGAGATAACCGCCGCCGGGCTGGAGTTTCTTCCGCTCTGTCCCGAGTGGGAAAAGGCCGATCTGAGTTATTGGATGGGGCGGCTCCAAAAAATCCGCACGCCCATCTACCAGCTTCGCGAAATCTACGTCAGCGCGCAGGCGTACATCCCTCAGATGATTGAGCGGATGGATGCCGCCATGCGCGACACCGACCTACTCGTGTCGTCCTATCTTTTCCCGATGAACAAAAGCATCGCGGACCGACACGGCGTGCCGTTCGCGACATACGCCTTTGCCCATCAAGTCGTACCCTCCCCCGACTATCCGCCGGAGAACATCCCATCGCCCCGCTGGCCGCCGCGACGGCTCCGCCGCGCTTGGAATCGCTGGCTATGGAGCACCGCCAACCGATTGGTCGACCGCGTCATCAACAACGCCGTTTATCCGCATCTGCGCGCCGCGGGACTTCCCAAAGTGCGCGGTTTTTTCTCCGCGCCCGCCGAACGCGTGCTCGTCGGTGTATCCGAAAAATGGATGCGTCCGCGCGACGCGGAAATCGATCCGCGTTTTCGCTTCACCGGTTATTGTCGTTGGCAAGCGCCCGAAGACCGCGAACTCGATGTCGCGTTGCGCCAGTTCACCGGCGGCAATCCCGTGCCCGTGCTCACCTTTGGCAGCATGACCTGCGAAGATGCTGCCGCCTGCATGCAACGTCTGCTGCGCGCGTGGCCGGCCGATCGCAAACTCATCGTCCAACGCGGCTGGGCACAATTCCCCGCACTCGCGCCCGACGGACACATCAAGGTCATCGGCAAGGTTTCGCACGATCAGCTTTTCCGCCACGCCTCCGCCATCATCCATCACGGCGGCGCCGGCACCACCGCGAGCGCGCTCCACGCGGGACGTCCGCAAATCGTCGTGCCGCACATCGGCGACCAAAACTTTTTCGGACGCGAAGTGGAACGTCTCGGCTGCGGTTTTCGCCTCTCCAAAAAACACTGGCCTGAACGCCTGCACGCTTCGCTCCAACGTCTTCTCCACACGCCGTCCTTTGCTCAAAACGCCGCGCGCGTACGCGACGGCTTGCTCGAAGAAAATGGTCCTGCACAAGCCGTCGCCGAACTCGAACGCTTCGTGCACGAATGCCGCACCGGGCAAACAGGCCGCGAGGATTTGGTGAGAAAGTAAAAGCCCGATTGCGCAGCGGAAATTGGAAGTTGCGAGCCGGGGCAGCTTCCATTGAATCCGGGCCGCTTCCTGCGGGCATAGTATATCGGCTATTATGCGTGCTTCCCAAGCATGAGAGCCGGGTTCGATTCCCGGTGCCCGCACCAGTTTCCAAAGCGCGAGAGTCCGTCGGACCTAGGGCCTCCACCCCACTTCGCGAAAATCGATTCCTCACTTCGCGCCTTTCGCCACCCTCTTGCTTGATGAAGCCTGCCTATGAGCCGAAACTCCGAGTATGAACATCACGTCCGCCAATCTTTCCCTGATCAACAACCCCAGCTTGGAAGGCAGCGTTGCCCGTCAGGAGTACGGCATCGCGATCGCGGCTAAAATCAACGAGCAGATCCAGCAGGAAGGCGCCGCCGCCGTGAAGTTGATCGAATCCGCGCCGAATGCGGAAAATCCCGGCAGCAACCTCAACAGCTACGCCTGAGATCGTCGGGCGCGTTTCACTTTCCGGCGCACGTCTAACCGACGTGCGTTTTTTTGTCATCGCTGGATTCAGTGATACTGACGTCGCCCTTCGAGCGCGCTCTTCAGCGTCACGGAATCCGCGTACAAAACACCGCCGCCACTCGGCAGGCCGAAGCCGATGCGCGTCGTCTTCACTTCACCTCCCGCGGGTAGTTGCTGCGTGAGATAATGACACGTTGCCTCGCCTTCCACGTCGTTCGACAACGCGAGTATCAACTCTTTCACGACCCCCGATTCCACGCGGCTGATCAGCGATGCGAAATTGAGATCGTCCGGCGTGATTCCCTGGATCGGCGAGAGCTTGCCGTGAAGCACATGATAAACGCCGCGATACGCGCCCGACCGTTCCAGCGCGACCAGATCAGGCACATGTTCCACCACACAAACGAGCGAAGGATCGCGACGCTCGTCGCGGCAGATTTCGCATAATGTCTCCTCAGCGAGATTGCCGCAACGCGTGCAGCGCCGCACCGATTGCGCGGCGGCTTCGAGCGAGGCGACGAGCTCCCGCAATCGCGCCGGCTTTTCGACGAGCAAATGCAGCGCGATGCGTTCCGCCGATCGATACCCGAGCCCGGGCAGTTGCTTGAGTTGCTTCTGCAATTTCTCAAACGCCGGTGTCATATCGAAAAAATGGATACACGCCTCGCACGGCCTCGCCACGTCCGCCCTCCCGTGCGGCGAACGCGGGGCGCGCTCAGAACATGCCCGGCATCTGGAATGCCGAAGTCACCTTCTGCATCTCGCCGTCGTTGTATTCCTTGGCCTGCTTCGCAGCATCCTGAATCGCAGCCAGGATCGTGTCGGAAACAAACTTCGCGTCTTCCTTCAGGAATTCGGGATCGAGCGTCAGACCGAGAAATTTTCCGGAGCCGGAGATCTTCACTTTCACGGCGCCGCCACCGCTCGTGATTTCGAGCTCCTTCGCATCGAGCTGCGCCTGAAGGCCCTCGATCTGCTTCTGCATTTTCTGCGCTTGTTTCAAAAGTTTGCCAACGCCGGCCATGGTGAGAGTGGGTTAAGTTGAGAGTAAGGGTTTGGTGAGCCGTCCAGATGCGCGCAACCGTCCGCCCGCTTCAAGCTCCAAGTATCGTCGCGTAACCCGATCGGAAATCCGCGTACCGCGGACGCCACCCAAGTCGCTTCAATTTTTCGTTCACGATTTTTCGATCCGGCGTCACCGCGCGACGTCCCGCAGCCGGCCGCCCCGTGAATCGCGGCGTCGCCACGCCCAACTGGGCGGCGAGCCAGGCGATCACGTCCGCCTTCGGCGTGGGATTATCGTCGGCGACATTAAAAATTTCTCCATCCGCCTCCGAGGTCGTGAGTACGTGCCACGCCGCCGCGCAGATATCATCCCGATGAATGAGATTCAGGTGGTGCGAACCTTCTCCGGCCACTTCGCCCGAACGGACTTGCTCCAACAAATGATGCCGGCCCGGCCCGTAGATGCCCGCGAGACGCAACACCGTCCGCCGTCCGCACGCATGCGGCAACGCGAGCAGAGTCTTTTCCGTTTCCACCAAAATAGCCGGCCGCTCGTTCGTTCGATCAACCTCCGCACTTTCATCCACCAACGCGCATCCACTTTGTGGATACACCGACGTGCTGCTGGTGTACACACACGCCGTTGCGGGATGCGCACGCAGCCACGCAACAACCGATCGCATGCCCTGCAGATAACTGTGACGATATCCCTCCGTGCCCGCGCCTCCGCCGCTCACGCAATTGATCACATAGTCGGCATCGCCGATACGATCATGCCACGCAGAGTCGGCGAGATCCGCGACCACCGCGGAAACTCCCGGCGAACGCAGCGCCTCCGCCGTCTGCGTGTTTCGCGTGAGAATCGTCACCTGCGCGCCGGCGCTCAACGCCTGCTGCGCAAGCATGCCGCCAATGTAGCCGGCACCAAAAATCACCACGCGCTTGCCTCGTAATCCTGCCGGTGCATCGGTGCTCATTAACATATCTCACCATGCCCACGGTCCTCGTTATTTTACCAGAGAGTTTTGAAGAAATCGAAGCCGTCACGCCCATCGATCTGCTTCGCCGCGCCGACGTCGATGTGACCGTCGCTTCGCTTGGATCCGACGTGAATGTCACCGGACGTTGCGGGCTGACGCTGCGCGCGGAAACCACGCTCGCGGCCGTGCCCGAAGATCGCAGCTTCGATCTGCTTTTTCTTCCCGGTGGCCCCGGCGTGAAACATCTGCGCTCCGATCCGCGCGTCCCGAAACGCGTGCGCGAGCAAGCGGACAGCGGACGTTGGCTCGCGGCCATTTGCGCCGCGCCCACCGTGCTGCACGACGCGGGTCTGCTCGCGGGCCGCCGGTACACCGCACACTTTTCGGTGAAGGATGAGCTGACCGCGATTCTCGCCGACGAACCGGTCGTCGTCGATGGCCGCATCATCACCTCGCGCGGCGCCGGCACCGCGCTGGCGTTTGGGCTGACCTTGGTGGAAAAACTTCTCTCTGCGGATAAAGCGAAAGAAGTCTCGCGCGCCATCTGCGTTTGACCCGTCGGGGCGCGTCTCTCCTGCTTGGCCGCCCGCCGATGAGTCAACCGTCCTCTCTGCCGCGTCTCGCGATAGTCCTTTCCCGCCCAACACCGGAACACGATTCCTGGTTCCGTTGGCTGCATGCGGCGGGCGCGCTTTCCTTTCGGGTCTTTTACCTCATCGAGCCGCACGAGTCTCGCGCGCGATCCCCTGGCGAACCGATCGCGTATTCACCCAAAGGATACGATTGGGAATGGATCGAAAACCGCGCCCGCAATCCGTCGGAATTACGTTTCTTCGGTCTGCGGAATCCCACGCTCCACGCGCGTATTGAAGACTGGGGCGCACAAGCGATCTTGGTTTTCGATTACGCCCAGCTCACGCACGTACAATTGATCTTGTGGGCGCGGCGACGCGGTCTTCCCGTGATCTTCGCAAGCCACAGCCGCCTCTCATCCGACGCCAAAGGACCGCAGCGTTTGTTGCGCGCATGGATATTGCGCCGCGTCTCCGCTTGTCTGACCGACAACGACTACAAGCGCACACAATTGCTCGCGCAGGGTATCCCGTCCGAAAGAATTTTCGCCGCCCCGCGACCGATTCATCGGGAGCATTTTGATCCGACATTACCGGTACACCAAACCATCGCGCTCGCTCTGCGCGTCGAGCTCGGTTTGGCCGCCGATACGCGCGTGATGCTCTATCACGGTCCGCTCACCCGCGAGAGCCGCGTCGGGCAACTGCTCGAAGTCTTCATCGATTTGGCGCGCACCGATGCGGCGTTGGTGATTTGCGGCGAGGGCCCGGAAAAGCCCGAGCTTCTCGCACGCGCGGCGCGAGCCTCCGACACGTTGCAACTTCAGTTTTTGCCCGCGCCTCAATACACGGAGATCCCCTCGCGTTATCTATTCGCGGATGTCGTCGTGCTCACCGCCAGTTCCGCACACGCCGAACGCACCGCTCGCAACGTCGCGCATCTCGGGCGTCCGTTGCTCGTGAGCGACGATATCCGGATCGACTTTGCAACCGTCAGCACCGTCTGGTGTTTTCGCGCGGGCGATTCTGATGATCTGCAAAAGCAATTGCTCCACGCGATCGACAACGCGCGTTCGGTTTCGATCTCTCCAACGCCCGACACGCACGCGCGGGCGGCAGAAAGTTTGTCCGCCGCGCTGCGCGCCGCCACCGGCAAATCTAAAGACTGAGCGCTCGCGGGGTTGCAGCAAGCAGCAGCCCACGCATCCTCGCTTCATCTCGCGCATGAAAACCTACGATTTTCTCGTCATCGGCGGCGGCAGCGCCGGTTTCAACGCCGCTCGTGTCGCTCACGGTCTCGGCAAAAAAGTCGCCATCGTGGATGGCGCTTCGGAGCTCGGAGGCCTCTGTATTTTGCGCGGCTGCATGCCCTCGAAAACGCTGCTCTACAGCGCGGAGATTCTTCACCTCGCTCAAAAGGGAAAAACTTTTGGCCTCAAAATCCCGCGAGCCGCCGCTGACATGAAGGCGATTCACGCGCGGAAGAAAAAAATCATCGGCGAGTTCGCCGCGTATCGCGACACACAGATGCGATCCGGCAAATACGCGCTTTATCGCAGCTACGCGCGTTTCCTCGATCCATACACGGTCGAGCTTTCCGATGGACAGAAACTGCGCGCGAAAAAAATCCTCATCGCGACCGGCTCGAAGGTCAGCCAGCCGCCGATTCCCGGTCTCGCGGAAACACCTGCGTGGACAAGCGACGACGTGCTCGATCTCGATTTCACGCCATCGAGCGTGATCATCCTCGGCGGCGGCATCGTCGCCACCGAACTCGCGCAGTTTCTCAATCGCATCGGCAGTCGCGTGACGCTGATCCAGCGCAGCAAACACATCCTTCGCGATCACTCGCCCGAAGCCAGCGAGACGGTCCAACATGCGTTTCGCGACGAGGGCATCGACGTGATCACGGACACCGCGCTCCAACGCGTCTCGCACGACAAACGCGGTGTATCCGTGGAGTTCATACATCAAGGAAAACGCGTCGTTCGACGCGCGCGTTATCTTTTCAACGCACTCGGACGCGAGCCCAACACCGCAGGCCTGCATCTCGAAGCCGCGGACGTGAAACTTTCGCCGCAAGGTCGCATCGTCACCAACAAGTTTCAGCAAACCTCCGTCCCGCACATCTACGCGGGCGGTGATGTGTCCGGTCCATTCGACATCGTTCACCTCGCGGTCGCGCAGGGCGAACTCGCCGCGCGTCACGCATTCGGGGTGAAGAATCTAAAACCGATCGATCCGGCGCTACTGCTCAACGTCGTCTTCACCGATCCGCAGCTCGCGAGCATCGGCGTGCTCGAAGACGATTTGAAGCGCGCGGGCCGGCCTTATCTCGCCGCGAGTTATCCGTTCAATGATCATGGCAAATCGATCCTCATGGACGCCAATTACGGCTACGTGAAAGTCATCGCCGAGCCGGCTCGCGGCCGCATCCTCGGCGCGGAGATCGTCGGCAAAGACGCCGGCGAATTGATTCATTGCTTCAGCGGTCCGCTCGCGATGCGGGCCACGGTGTTCGATCTTTTGCGCGCGCCTTGGTATCACCCGACACTCGCCGAGATCCTCACCTATCCGCTCGAAGAAATCGCCGATCAGATCGAAGCGAAGCGGTAATCCGCAGCGCGAAGTTTACCGGGGAAAAACAAGTCCGCATTGCTCAAGCGAGGGCTGCGGCGGCCGCGTTGGCGGCGTCGGCGAAGAGACGTTTGCGCGTGGCCGCGTCACGCTTGCGATCGGTGCGCAGTTCAAGCACACGCACGCCCGACGCCGGCAGTTGCGCGATCGATTCCGCAAAGTGACTCCAATCGCGAATCACTTCGTGCTGCACGCCATGCGCCGCGCACAGTTTTGCAAAGTCCACCGTCTGCGGCGTCGCGAAGTAGGTCTCGAACGGCGGATCAAACTGTGACACCGGCAAGTGCTCGAAGATGCCGCCGCCGGCGTTGTTGATGAGCACGATCGTGAGCGAGCCGCGTAATTGGGGCCGCAGCAGGAATCCGTTGGCGTCGTGCAGCAGGGCGAGATCGCCCGTGAGCAACACCGCCGGGCTCGCGTTTCCGTGCGCGATGCCGAGCGCCGTCGAGAGCGTTCCATCGATGCCATTCGCGCCGCGACTGAAGTGTATTTCCACTTTCCGATCGTTCGCGGGCCACACATACTCCAGGTCGCGCACGGGCATCGAATTCGCGACAAACAACGGCGTGCGCTCCGGTAACTGCTCCGCGAGCACGCGCGTCGCTTTCGCTTCAAAAACGTCGTCCAACGCTGCGAATCGCTCCGTCAGTGTTTTCTGCGCCGCAGTCTCTGCGTTCGCCCAAGCTGACGCGTAGCCCGTGTCCGCCGCGCCCGGGGATTCTGCGCGCAGGTTTTCCGGAGCGAGCGGCAGATGACGCGTCTTCCCGTGCAAAGCGTCGCGGTTCAAACCCGTGGGCGAAACCAACACCGTCTCGGCTTGCGTGCGCTCGAGCCAGCTTCGCAGTACTTTGCTTGTCGGCCAGTTTCCCAAACAAAGCACCATGCGCGGCGTCAGCGCCTGCGCGGCTTTTTCGTTTCTCAGAATCGCATCGTATGCGCTTACACGCGTGACGCCCGCCAGTTCATGATGTCGCGCGGGCGAAAGCACATCAACGAGCACCGGCCAGCCGAGCGTGCGCGCCAAATTCGCCAGCGCGTCGAGATACCGTTCTTCGTTCGCCGGCACATACGCTCCGGCGACGATCAGGCCGCGCGCTGTCACCGGACGCTGTATCGCGCTTGTGGATACATCGACGGCGTTGTTCGACAGATGCTCGAAAAAATCCGCGCCGATCTTTCCTTCGAGCGGACGCGCCGTGCCATCCTCGATCGGCGGCAGCGGGTCGCGAAACGGCGCGTTAAGATGAACCGGACCGGCAGCCGGTCGCTGCGTGCGTTCGCAAGCATGGGCGGTCGTTTGCCGCAGATAACGCAGGCGATCGAGCGTCGCTTCGGGCACCGCGAGCTCGTGATACCACACGGGAAAACTGCCGAAGAGTTTTTGCTGATCGATCGTTTGGCCCGACGCACATTCGCGCATTTCGGGCGGACGATCGGCGGTGATCACGAGCAGCGGCACACCGCTTTCGCGCGCTTCGATCACCGCGGGAAAATAATTCGCGCCCGCCGTGCCCGACGTGCACACGAGGACAACCGGCCGACGATTTTGCTTCGCCAAACCCAGCGCAAAAAAAGCCGCCGAACGTTCATCGAGCACCGGGATCGCTTCGATGCCCTCGTGCCGCGCCAGCGCGATCGTCAGCGGCGTGCAACGCGAGCCGGGCGAAGTCACCGCCTGCCGCACACCGCAGCGAAAAAGCGTTTCGACGAGGACACTGCTCCACAGGCTGTTCGTGTTGCGAAAATCGAGTTCGGGCATGAGCGAGGCTCGTCACCTTACGGTTCCGCGTGACGCGATCAATGTCGCTTATGCGCTCGCCGTGACGAAAGCACCGCTTCTGCCGTCTGTTAGCGCAGCGACAAACGCACGTCGCCATCTTTACTCCGCGTGCCTGCCGCATAGACTGTCCTGCACCTCCCATGAAGAAAACAACTCTCTGGAAAAGCTCTCACGACATTCCCCCATCCGCGCGCCAAGACCTGGTCGCGTTGCTCAATCAACAACTGGCGGAAGCACTGGATCTCGGTTTGCAGGTGAAACAAGCGCACTGGAACGTGAAGGGTCCGTCGTTCATCGCGCTGCACGAACTCTTCGACGAGGTGGCGGATGAAATCGCAGAATCCGTCGACGAGCTGGCGGAGCGCGCTGTCGCGCTGGGAGGTATCGCGCTCGGCACGGTGCAGACCATCGCCAAAGCCTCCACGCTCAAGCCCTACCCGCTCGATATCCTCGCGGGCGAAGATCACCTCAAAGCGCTCGTGGCCGCGCTCTCTCGTTACGCAAAATCCGTCCGTGCAGCCGTCGATGCCGCCGCTAAAATCGACGATGCCGGCACCGAAGATCTTCTCACCAGCCTCTCGCGCAAAGTGGACGACCTGCTCTGGAAAATCGAAGCGCATCTCGCGACGAAGTCCTGAACTGCGCCGAAGCATCTGGCGATTCACGCAATCATCCTTCGCGCACACAAACCACGCGCATCCGTTTTTCGCCGCGCTCACATCGAGCGCGGCTTTTTTGTTCTCGATTTTGTCGCGACACAAAAAAAGCGAAGGCACGCGGCCTTCGCTTCGAATGAGTGATTTCCGGCGGCGTGCGCCGAACCGCTTTAGTAGCGGCGATTGCCGCGGGCTTGGAAAGCGCCGGCGCGACGATCGGGGCCGAAGTTGCGAGCGCGACCCCCGCCGAAGCCGCCGCCGTTGGATTCTTCCTTCGGGCGAGCTTCGTTGACGGTGAGCGTACGGCCGTCGAGATCGACGCCGTTCATGCGCTCGGCAGCCTGCGTGGCTTCTTCAGCGGTGCCCATCGTGACGAAGGCGAAACCGCGGGAGCGGCCCGTCTCGCGATCGGTGGCGACAAAAACGTCGGTCACCGCGCCGTATTGTTCGAAGGTCGAGCGAAGGCCGTCTTCGGTGGTTTTGAAGGAAAGATTTCCGACGTATAGTTTGGAGTTCATTTTATGTGATGTTCGTACCGTCTAAGTCAGTCCGTTCCCGGGAATCGGGTTTCGAATCATCACCTGAACTCAAAGCTCATCTGAAGACCCACCAGTCACTGTCAGCTAACGTATCTTACGAGGCCGCCACAGTCGCGTAACTTCGGGGAATAGCAAGGAGCGAATCTATTTATTTATCGAGGGCCGCCGTCAGCTGACGCCGCGGCCTGCGCACGGCCACTTGGGAGCGGACGCGTTTGCGCCGGCGGGAAACGATACGGTCGGCGAGTTGATCGCACCAGCGGATGAAAAAAACCGGACGCGGGCTCCTAAACTCCGACGCCTCCCACTCGCCCCCATCCGTGTAGAGCGTTTTCGGCGAGATCCATGTCCGGAAAAGCAGGTCGAAAACGGGAAAGGTGAAAAACCCGGAAATCGCTTCATTGCAATCGATCACCGCGTGATGCCGCAGGTGGAAGCTATAGACATGGGTCCAGAATTTCCCGAAGCGTTTCGACTCGAGCAGTGGTGCCCATTTTTCCAACGGCCAGTGTTCGATCGCGTGGAAAACTTCGTAGATGATCAACGATGCCGCGAGCGCCGCATAGCCGGCGAAGAACCACGGAAACGTCGGCGCAAGCCATTGCCCCAAAGCCAGCAACGGCGTCACGATCGCGGAAAATGCCGCCAGCGTGTACCATGGAAAAAACGCAGCTTCGCCCTGCTCCGGCTCCGTCATAGGATAAATATTTTCCACGTACGGAATGTCGCGTCCGCCGGGCAGACGGCGGCGCGCGATGCGTGTGAGGCTATGATGCAGCGTGTGCTGACGATAAAAGCGGCTCAGGAACGGCACCACCGGCTTATGCAACACGTAGCGGTGGAAGAAAAACTCGATGCCGCAGTTGACCATTTTCATCGCGAGGAAAATCACCGCAAACTGCCACCAAGCCGCGTTCAATTGCGCCTGCCAGACCGCCTCAGGCGCGAGCAGCCAGAGAATGCCGCCGATGCCGGCGAGGGAGAGCGTGACAGTCGTTAAAAAGAGCCCGATCGAGAACTGCTCAATGACAGGGACACGCTTGGCAGGAAGAGACATTGGGAGCAGCCTATCCGAACTTTCTCCGCTTAACAACCGCAGAGCTTGCTCGCAATTTGATCAAAAGAGACTGCAACGCGCAACATGCGGCATCCACATCTCCGCGGCAGATCCTCCGACGCACATACGCCCGACAAAAGGGTGCGTCGTTTTTCCCATCGCCAAAACGGTCCGCAGCCTCTTCCGTCGAGGCCTCTATTTTTCCACCATGCTGATCCTTCGCGGCTCTCCCGCCCTGTCTCCGTTCCGCCTGCATAAACTCCAGCAAGACCTCGCTTCCGCCGGTCTGCCCGTCCGCAGCCTCAGCACGGCCTTCATCCACGTCGCGGAAATCGACGGTGAACTCACCACCAGCGAACGAGAAGTGCTGGAAAAAATCCTCACTTACGGCCCGCGTCGCAGCGCTTCCGCCCATCAACCCGCCGGCCTCCTCCAGGTCGTCGCGCCGCGCCCCGGCACAATTTCTCCGTGGTCGTCCAAGGCCACCGATATCGCGCACATCTGCGGACTCGCCAAAGTGAAGCGCATCGAGCGCGCCATCGCGTACTGGATCGATATCGACAACTCCGCGCTCCAGCCGCCGCTTTCCGTCCTTTCGCCCGGGCAGATCGCCGCGCTCCGCGCGAAATTGCACGACCGCATGACGCAGGCCGTGTTCAACGACCTCGAGTCGCTCGATGTTCTTTTCCGCCACGAAACGCCGCGCCCGATGACCACCGTGCCGGTCCTCGCCCAAGGTCGCGCCGCACTCGTCGCCGCCAATCAGTCGCTCGGTCTCGCGCTCGCCGAGGATGAAATCGATTACCTCGTCAAAGCCTTCAGCGCGCTCGGTCGCGATCCGAACGACATCGAGCTCATGATGTTTGCGCAGGCCAATTCCGAGCACTGCCGCCACAAGATCTTCAACGCCACCTGGGAAATCGACGGTTCCGCGAAGGACAAGTCGCTGTTCCAGATGATCAAGAACACGTACCAGCTCCACAGCGAGGGCATCCTGTCCGCCTACAAGGACAACGCCGCCGTGCTCGTGGGCTCCCGCGGCGGCCGTTTCTACGTCGATCCCAAGACCAGCGAATACGCCGCGCACGAGGAAGACATCCACATCCTCTGCAAGGTCGAAACGCACAACCACCCGACCGCCATCTCGCCCTTCCCTGGCGCCGCCACCGGCTCCGGCGGCGAGATCCGCGACGAAGGCGCCACCGGCCGCGGCTCCAAGCCCAAGGCCGGCCTCACCGGCTTCACCGTATCCAATCTTCGGATACCGGGCGCGATTCAGCCGTGGGAAAAAGACAACGGCAAACCCGGCCGCATCGCCTCCGCGCTCGACATCATGATCGAAGGCCCGCTCGGCGGCGCCGCGTTCAACAACGAATTCGGCCGTCCCAACATCAACGGCTACTTCCGCACCTTCGAACAAGAGGTGCCCGCCGCCGACGGCAACGGCACGGAGCTCCGCGGCTACCACAAGCCGATCATGCTCGCCGGCGGTCTCGGCAACATCAAGGCCGGCCACATCAAGAAAGGCGAAATCAATCCCGGCGATAAGCTCATCATTCTCGGCGGACCCGCGATGCTCATCGGTCTCGGCGGCGGCGCGGCCAGCTCGATGGCCAGCGGCTCCGGCAATGAAGACCTCGATTTCGCTTCCGTGCAGCGCGACAACGCCGAGATGGAACGTCGCTGTCAGGAAGTGATCGATCGTTGCTGGGCGCTCGGCGACGAAAACCCGATCTCGTTCATCCACGACGTCGGCGCCGGCGGCATTTCCAACGCATTGCCCGAACTCGTGAACGACGGCGGCCGCGGTGGCCGTTTCGATCTTCGCAAAGTTCCCAACGACGAGCCCGGCATGTCGCCGCTCGAGATTTGGTGCAACGAATCGCAGGAACGCTACGTCCTCGCCGTGCCGGCCGACCGTCTCGACGTGTTTGCCAGGTTGTGCGAACGCGAGCGCTGCCCGTTCGCCGTCGTCGGTGAAGCGACCGAAGAGAAACGTCTCGTTCTCGAAGATCCGCATTTCAAGAACACGCCGATCGACATGCCGCTGGAGGTTCTCCTCGGCAAACCGCCGCGCATGCATCGCAAAGCCGAGACGCTGCGTCGCCCGCAAAAGCCGCTCTATCTCGGTCGTCATTCTCTCAACGAGCTCGCGGCGCGCGTTCTCGGCCATCCGACCGTCGCCGACAAAACCTTCCTTATCTCCATCGGCGACCGCACCGTCACCGGCCTCATCGCCCGCGATCAGATGGTCGGCCCGTGGCAGGTGCCTGTTTCCGACGTCGCGGTGACCGCCGCCGCGTTCGACGTTTATACGGGCGAAGCCATGGCCATGGGCGAACGCACGCCCGTCGCCGTCAACGACGCCGCCGCGTCCGCCCGCCTCGCCGTCGGCGAGGCGCTCACCAACCTCGCCGCCGCGCAGATCGGCGACATCGGCAAGGTCAATCTTTCCGCCAACTGGATGGCCGCGCCCGCGCTCCCCGGCGATGGCGCCGATCTCTACGCCGCCGTGCAAGCCGTCGGCATGGAGCTCTGTCCCGCCCTCGGCATCACCATCCCCGTCGGCAAAGACTCCATGAGCATGTCCACCGTGTGGAAGGATTCCGAAACCGGTGAACAAAAACGCATCTCCGCGCCGATCTCGCTGATCATTTCCGCGTTCGCGCCGGTCACCGACATCCGCCTCACGCTCACGCCGCAGCTCCAGCACATCGACGATTCCGTGCTGCTGCTCATCGACCTCGGACGCGGCAAAAACCGCCTCGGCGGCTCCATCCTCGCGCAAACGCTTTCGCAGATGGGCGAGGCCACGCCCGACGTGGACGATCCCGCGCTGCTCAAAAACTTCTGGACCGCGATCCAGCAACTCGGCCGCGAGAAAAAGATCCTCGCTTATCACGACCGCAGCGACGGCGGTCTCTTCGCGACGATCGCCGAGATGGCCTTCGCCGGTCACGTCGGCGTCGATCTAGAACTCACGCCCGCTCCGCGCGACACTGCCACATCCACCGCTCCGACCTCCGCTGTCAGCCAGCTCTTCAACGAAGAGCTCGGCGCCGTCATCCAGGTGCGCGACAGCGATCTCGACGATGTTCTCCTCGTTCTCCGCGAGCGCGGCTTGAAGACGCACACGTCACGTATTGGAAAACTCAATACACACTTCGCGCTGCGCATCTCCCAGCCCGGCTCCGGCGAGAAATTCATCTTCAACGAAAATCTCTCCGACATGCGCGCCGTCTGGTCCGACACCACGCGCCGCATCGCCGCCCTTCGCGACAACCCCGCCTGCGCGGAATCCGAGTACCAGTTGAAGCTGGAAAAAGATAATCCCGGTATCCGCCCGGTGATCACCTTCGAGTATCCGTTTCCCGGCGACACGACGGTCGCCGGAAAGGGCCAAGGTCCAAGTACCAAGTTCCAAGAATCCAGCGCGTCGGCTGGGGCCGCTTCCGCTCCTGGCACTTCGCACATGTCACTTGGCACTTCGCGCAGCCGGCCCCAAGTGGCCGTCCTGCGCGAGCAGGGGGTAAATGGTCAGATCGAAATGGGCGCGGCGCTCACGCGCGCGGGTTTCCGCGCGGTCGACGTGCACATGACCGACATCCTCAGCGGACGCGTTTCGCTAAAAGATTTCCGCGGCGTCATCGCCTGCGGCGGTTTCAGTTTCGGTGACACGCTCGGCGCCGGCGAAGGTTGGGCCAAGAGCATCCTCTTCAACGAACGCGCGCGCGCCGAATTCAAAGCCTTTTTCGAGCGGCCCGACACCTTCGCGCTCGGCGTCTGCAACGGCTGTCAGATGATGAGCAATCTCCACTCGATCATCCCCGGCGCCGATCACTGGCCGCGCTTCGTGCAAAATCAGTCCGAGCGTTTCGAAGCCCGCTTCGCGTCGCTCAAGATCGAGAAAAGCCCGAGCATTCTCTTCGCCGGCATGGAAGGCTCCGTCATCCCGATCGCGGTCGCTCACGGCGAAGGTTACGCCGAGTTCCCCGACACCGACGCCGCGAAAGCGTTCAGCGAGTCCGGTCTCGTCTGCGCGCGCTACGTCGACAATCACCACAACATCACCGAACGCTATCCGCTCAACCCGAACGGCTCGCCACACGGCATCACCGCGCTCACGAGCCGCGACGGCCGCGTGACGATCATGATGCCGCACCCCGAACGCGTCTTCCGCACCGCCGCGATGAGCTGGCACCCGGAAAACTGGGGCGAAGACTCCCCGTGGATGAAACTCTTCTACAACGCCCGCACCTGGGTCGGGTGAGCAGTCCCGCCTAAAAAATTGCTCTGATGCCGATGAAGCTTCCCCTTCTCCGTCTTTGCGTTCTTCCGATCATTACTCTCAGCGGATGCTACGTAGTACCCAATCCAACTCTTCAAGAAGAGTATGCTGAAATGCTCGGCGTGGGACCTGAAGACATTGTGATGCTCGATGAGGAGGTAATCGTAAGAAAAACCAAGGGGATCATTGTCTCGATCGAGCCGTCTGGCGTGCCGCGGAAAAACCCGACGCAGAAGGTGGTCTTCAGGAGCGACAAGACTGGGGATGAAAGGACATTCGAGATATTGGCTCTGTCAGAAGAGGAAAGAAAGCCGCTGATCGGACGTAAGGTTTACCTGTCGAATGTCTTCGATGCTTCTAAAACTGTCGTAAAGGGGGCCGCCGCCATTCCCACCTTTGAGACACTCTTCGAACTTCGCCGATAATAAGCGCGGTTCGTCCCGGCCTTCTACAAATTCGGCTTAACCATCTCCCCCATGCCCCTCGTCCGCACCGCTCTCGATCCGCTGCCCGCCCGCAAACGCATCGCGCTCGTCGCGCACGATCATGAGAAGGATTCGCTGCTGACGTGGGCGCGTGTGCATCGCGAGGCGCTCGCCAGGCACGAGCTTTTCGGCACGGGGACAACCGGTGGCATGATCGCGAGCGAACTCGGGTTAACCGTGCACAAGTTCCTCAGCGGTCCGATCGGTGGCGATCAACAGATCGGCGCCGCCATCGCCGAGCAACGCATCGATGTACTGATCTTCTTTTGGGATCCGCTCGCCGCGCAACCGCACGATCCCGACGTCAAGGCGCTGCTCCGCCTCGCCGTGCTTTGGAATGTCCCGTGCGCGATGAATCCGGCGTCCGCCGATTTCCTCTTCAACTCGGAGTGGATCGACAAGGAGTACGCGCGCAGCGGTGGCCGTCGTCCCGGCCAGTGATCGAGAGGACGATTTTCGTTTTCCCCATGTCCAACCCCGCTGTTTCCGCCAAGCCGCCGGTCAACTCCCCCAGTCGCGTGCTCTTCGCCAGCCTGATCGGCACGACAATCGAATTCTTCGATTTCTACATCTACGCGACGGCCGCCGTTCTCGTTTTCCCCAAACTCTTCTTCCTCGCGTCGGATCCGGTCGCAGCGACGTTTCAATCGCTCGCCACTTTCGCGCTCGCCTTCTTCGCGCGTCCGATCGGCTCTGCGCTTTTCGGTCACTACGGCGACCGCATCGGACGCAAAGCCACGCTCGTCGCGGCGCTGCTTACGATGGGTATTTCCACCGTCATGATCGGCTTGCTGCCGACCTACTCGAGCATCGGCTGGCTCGCGCCCGCGTTGCTGGCGCTCTGCCGTTTCGGACAAGGCCTCGGCCTCGGCGGCGAATGGGGCGGCGCCGTCCTGCTCGCGATCGAAAACGCTCCGCCCGGCAAACGCGCGTGGTACGGCATGTTCCCGCAACTCGGCGCGCCGCTCGGCTTCCTCGCCTCCGGGGGCATCTTTCTCCTGCTCTCTCAATACCTGACCAACGAACAATTTTTCGCGTGGGGCTGGCGCGTGCCGTTTCTCTCCAGCGCGGTGCTTGTTTTCATCGGGCTTTGGGTGCGTTTGCAGATCACCGAGACGCCGGTTTTCCAACAAGCCATCGATCGACAGGAGCGTGTGAAGGTCCCGATGCTCGAGGTCTTTCGCAAACATCCGCGCGCACTCATCCTCGGCACGCTCAGCGCGCTCGCGACGTTTGTGCTCTTTTATCTGATGACGGTTTTTGCGCTCACCTGGGGCACGACCGAACTCGGCTACACGCGCAATCACTTCCTCATTCTCCAGATGATCGGCGTCGTCTTCTTCGCGTTCACGATTCCCTTCGCCGCGAAGTTCGCCGACCGCCACGGCCGTCGTCGCACGATGTTGTTTGTCTCCGGCTCGATCGCGCTCTTCGGACTTTTCCTGGCGCCGCTTTTGACCTCGGGCACGGCGGGCGCGCTGACCATGCTGATCATCGGCCTCGGTCTCATGGGTCTCACGTATGGCCCGATCGGCACGTTGCTCTCAGAGCTTTTCCCCACGGCCGTTCGCTACACAGGCTCGTCGCTCACGTTTAATCTCGCGGGCATTTTCGGCGCGTCGCTCGCGCCGTATCTCGCGATGTGGCTCGCGAAAAACTACGGGCTGCAGTCCGTCGGTTATTACCTGACAATCTCCGCGTTGCTCACCGTGCTAGCGCTTTGGCTCAGCGGCGAGACGCGCGACCGGCAATTTGCCAGCAGCGAATAAGCAACACGGCGATTCGCGGGCGTTCGTTCAAAGGCCGTGGTTCAAAGGCCGTGCGTCAGCCATACGACGCCGACGCCTGCGATGAGTCCGAACAGATGGCCTTCCCATGAACTGCCGTCGCGCGCGGGCGCCACGCCGGCGAGCATGCCGCCGTAAAACAACAACACGCCGCACGCCACGAGCCATTCCGTCGTGGTTTGCGTGAAATACGCGAGGCCCACGAGCCAGCCGAGAAATCCAAAAATCACGCCGCTCATGCCCACGTGCGCCGCGCGTCGACCGCAGAGCCAGAGCAACGCGCCTTGCGCGAGCGCGATCATCCACGCGGCTTGCAGAAACTCGCCCGCACCGTGACGGAGAATCAAATAACCGAGCACCACAAACGGCGGCAGATTCGCGAGCAGATGCGCGAGATTCGTGTGCACGAATGGCGCGGTCGCCAAGCCCACCAAGCCCGCGATCGTTCTCGGCGTGTTCGCGAGTTGGGTCGCGGTCGGTGGAGAGATAAGCGCGAGGGCGGTGCCCACCACCATCGCCACCGCGGGCCACGAGAGATAAATGTACGGTGCGTCAGTAAACAGCCGGCTCAGCGAATGAAGAAAATCGTCCATGAAAACGGCACGCACTCATGGACGTTGCGCGTCGCAAACGGAAGCTGGATTGCGCGTGGTCTCGCTCAATTTTTCGCCGTCTTTTCCACAAGCGTTTTCAGATTCGCGAGTCCCTCTTCGAAGGGTTCGCCGATCATTTTGTCCTGATCCATGAAGAGACAAAACGCCTTTGAGATGAATCCGTTTTCGCCGCTCATGCTCCACGTCACTTTGGTCTGATCGCCTTGCGGCGTGAGCGTGAGCGCCGTCGTGCAGGTGGACTCGAACGGCTTGATGAAATCGAGGCGAATGCCGACCGCTTCGTTCGCGCGACTCTCGACGATCGTTTGCCGGCCCTCGCCTGCCTGGCTGTTGCCTTTCCACGTCATCGTCGCGCCGACGCCTGACGTTGGCTCGGAAAACGTGTACGCCGCGTTCGGATCGAGTTTCTTCCACGGCGTCCACACCTGCATTTTCTGAAAATCATTGATGTGCGGAAAAACCTCCGCAGCCGGTGCCGAGACGATGGCCGAACGTTCGACGTGGAAATGCGCGGGCTGGAGCGCGACGACGACACAGAAAGCGATCACGAGAATCGCGAGACCGAGGAGGATTTTTGTGCGCATGGGAAAAAGCGGGACGTGGACTCGTTCAGGCAGGAATCGCACGCGCCGTCAGCAACGGACGATAAGCGGCGCGATAAGCCCACGCGAGATAGAGTTCGAGCGCCAAAAAGATCAGCGACATCCCCAGCCCCGACCGCTCGAGCACGAGATGAAACGCGACACTGTTCACCATGAACGGCGCAAAAATGACCAACGCCAGCGGCACGAAGCGATTGGTGAGAAGCATCACACCGACGATCAGCTGCGTCACACCGATGAGCTCCATCATGTAACCGGAGTTCACCAACGCGATCGTGAAGGCCATCGCGCCTTCCGGCAGTTGAACCTCCGGCTGCGGGATGAAATTCAGAAACGCGTTGAGGCCAAAAATCGTGAGTGGCAGCCCAAGCAAAATGCGGACGACGATAACGGCGATGCGGGAAATTTTTCCGCGAGAGGCAACCGGGGCGGAGTTCGGCGAGGTGTAAGCAGTCGTGTTCATAAGCGTGAATACTTACTTAACGAAGCAGCCCACCGCATTCGGACAACGGCTCTCATTTTTTCACGAATCGTATTTCCCTCACCCATTTCCGCGTAGCGGGAGGCTGCTGACCGGCCGCCAGTGGCGCACAAAAAAAGCACTTAGGAGAATTTCCTAAGTGCTTGATTTTAAATTGGTGCCAGAGGCCGGGGTTGAACCGGCGACCAAAGGCTTATGAGTCCTCTGCTCTACCACTGAGCTACTCTGGCGGCGATTTCGCGTCTCCTTCAAGAGATGCGAGGGCCATAATTACGAATCTCCAACAATCTCGGTCAATGGAAAATCTGGATTCTCGTGCGCCTCTTTTCGCGGGCGGGTTTTCGCATCGCGATGAGCGCATGCTCACTGGCTCGATGCCTTTTCGCTCTCTGGATGCGTTCGCAGCCACGCGATGAGTTCCGTCATGTTACGCAGATACGTTTTGAGGGAAATGCCCGCGATCGGCTCGTCTGCGCCAAAAGGCGACGTATCGGTTTCATCGCCTACGAAGGTCGCCGAGAAATCGCCTTCCGCGCGTTCCTGCGGGCCATCGCCGCGATAAGGATGACTCGTGGTGGTGAGCGGGGTAAGCCAACGTCCGCGTTCGTCGAGCGTGTCCAAAATGTCCGTAATTTGGCCTACCCGCCCTGGCTGCGGGCCGGGGTTTCTTTCTCTGATGGGTTCCGTTTCGCCAAGCAGGGCGTCCCACTTCCAGTCTTCACCCGGCGCTCGCGCGGGCTGTTGCAATGCCTGTTCGTAGCGGGCCTGCAGCGCGCGTGTGTCGATCGCGCGAAACGACGAATAATGTCCGATCAATTTCTCCGGCGTGCCGTCGGCAAAATAGCGACCGTTCACGGCATTCGAGCCTTCGCGATGCAGGTACAGCGGTTTGCCCGTGCCGACTTCGATGAACGTCGGATGCGTCGCGTGGCGGCGTGTTGCTGTCGTCAAACGACACGATTCCAGCCACTCGAGCGCCGCCGGAATCGGCTCCAAATATTTCGCATCGCCGGTGAGCGCGTGAAAACGGATCAGCAGATCGATCACGCGTGCAGTCGTGTGCGTCACGAGCGCTTTCGGTTCATAGCTGCGCGCTCCGGCCGGCTCGAGAGCGGGCGTATATTGCATCGCCCATCCCGCTTGCGGCCTTGGGTGTTGCACGAGAACAAAACCATCCATGCCGCGCTTGATGGCGTCTTTGAATTTCGGATCGCCAAATACCCGATGGCATTCGGCGAGGAACAATAGATTTCCGGAAGACACGTCGTCATTGAGCGTGAGATACGACGCGTACCGCACGCTCTCGTCGGCATCGCTCACGGCCGGATAACGCTGCGGCCACAATCCCGATTCGTGCTGGCTCTCGAGCACAAACGCGATCGCGCGATCCAGCGCCGCTTTCACGTCGGGATCTTTTTTGGCGAGATACAGTTTTAAGAGGAAATGCGCCGCCGCGATCGTCGTGTCGTCGTCGAATGTCGCGTTGCCGAGATAGTGGTGAAACTCTTCGAGTCGCCACGCATTGCGACCGATCGTCGCGTACCATTCGCGCAACGAATCCTCGCCGGCAAAATCGATCACGTAGTTCCAGCCGCCACACGGCAGTTGTCCCGCGATCAACGCTTCGCCGGCTTTGCGCGCCGCTTCGTAATAACGTTCGTCATGCGTCACCGACCACGCTTCGAGAAAAAGTTCACCCACGGTCGGCGTTCCCGGCGGCTGCACCCAGATCATCGTGGGACGCGCCTCAAGCTCTCCCCAGCGTCGCGAAAAATCCGGCAGATAACTCCAGACATAACCGCCGCGATAACTGACCTCCTCCACGAGAAATCGTGTGGCGCATTCCATGGCGGCGAGCACGGACGTCCGGTCGGGTTCTCTTATCGTTTCTTCGCCATGCGTGCTCTGCACCCACGGTCCGGAAAATAAAACAACGATGGAAAAAAGAAGGGGCCTGCTGGAGAAACTAAAAAACCTCATCTGCGGAATTGCGTTTTTCTCTAAAGGGTCGTCGCGACGGGAGAAAACTCTCCTCGCGTCGGACAGTCGCGAATCGCGCACAAAATGCACACTCCACTCGCGCGTCTCACGGTCCGTATTTGTCGTACTCGCGAGTCGCCTCGATCGCTGTCTTGATGACCCTCGCAATTTATCAACGCCCCGGCCTCGCCGCTCCTTCCAATGCGCAAACATCTCCTCTCCCTTTTCGCCGCTTCGCTGAGTCTTTCGTCGGTAGTTGCGAAAGCCGATGACCCCGCGCCTGTCGTCAACTCGCTCGGGATGAAACTTGTTCCGATCGCCGCCGGCGAATTCACCATGGGCTCCGTGACCAAGCCCGCGAATTGGGACGAAGCGCCGATTCACCAAGTCACGATTTCGCAAGATTTCCTGATCAGCGAAACCGAAGTCACCGCGGAGCAATTTCGGCAGTTTAAGCCCGACGCTTCGCTCAACGAAAATTACGCGCCCTACGCTGCGGGCGTGAGCTGGTTCGACGCCGTGGAGTTCTGCGCTTGGCTCAGCCAAAAAGAAGGTCGTCACTATCGTCTCCCGACCGAAGCCGAGTGGGAATACGTCGCGCGCGCGAGCCGCGCGGATGGCGCCAACTGGGAACTCGATCATTCGCCAAATCCGTGGGGCGTGCGCGGTCTTTTGAGCGATCCCGTGGAGTGGTGCGCAGATTGGTTTGGCGAATACACGCTTACCGCCGAGCGTGATCCTGCGGGTTACGCTGCCGGTCACACGAAGGTCGTGCGCGGCGGTTATCTGGACAAAGCCACCAAGTTTAAGCCCGACGATTATCGCCGTCCGTCGAATCGCGCGGGCGCGCCGCCGTCATTCGGTCCCAATTCAGGACGCGAGCCCAATCCGCAAAATTACGGTCTGCATCGCATCGGTTTTCGCGTTGTTGCCGCGCCGCCGATCACCACTCCGCTCAAACCATACGTCGCCCCTTACGCGATGCAGGGTGTGAAACAAACGATGAGCGATGCCGCGCTCGGACCCGATCCGGGCAAGCCGTATTTTCGACGTCGGCCGCATCTGCCGATGCCGTTGGAGGGACCGCTTGAGTACGTTCGCGAACATCGTGCAGGGCTTCACGAATCGTTTCGCCATCACAATCACAGCCCCGGCTTCGAAGTTCTTCCCAATGGTGACACGCTGCTCGTGATTTATTCGTCAAATTGGGAATACGAACCCGAAGTCACGCTGATCGCCGCGCGTCTGCGTTTCGGCGCGGATCAATGGGACATGCCGAGTCCATTCACCGACACGCCCGGCGCCAACGATCATGCGCCGCTGCTTTTCGCAGAGGGAAACACGCTGCGTTTGTTTTGGGGAAATCCGCAGATGGAGGGTTATTTCCCGTTTCAATTCATAACATCGACCAATCATGGCGCGACGTGGTCGCCGGTCACTTATCCGCGCATCACCGGCCCGCTCGGTCCCGATCTCGAAGACCCGCAACCGATCAATACCGCTTTCCGCGATCGCAACGGCACGCTATATGTCGCCGTCGACGCGGCCGAGGGAGGTCCGCTCCATTCGCAATCGATGCTCTGGGCCAGCGAAGACAATGGCGTGACTTGGCGCGACACGCTCGGACGCACGTTCGGTCGTCACACGACATTCGCGCTTCTCAAAGACGGCCGCATCCTCGCGATGGGCGGAAAAAATTCCCACATCGATGGCTTCATGCCCCAAGGCATCAGCGCAGATGGCGGTCGCACGTATGAGTTGAGCAAGACGCCGTTCTCCGCTGTCAGCAGCGGCCAGCGTCCATCCGTGCTTCGTCTCGCCAGCGGACGTCTTTTTATGGCCGGCGATTTTTATCCGTCGAAGCGCATCGAGAAAGCGGCCTCGATCAAAGAAGACGGTTCCTACGTCGCGCTCTCCGACGACGACGGGGAGACGTGGCGCATCAAACGCCTTCCCGGAAATTTCTCCGTCAAGCGCGGCAAGCCCAGCCTCGGCTACTCCGTCGCGCGACAAGGTCCCAACGGCCTGATTCATCTTGTCACGTCGAGCAATCATCCGGGCCTTCACTACGAGCTTAACGAGGCGTGGATTCTCAGCGACGAAACTTTCGCCGATGACGACGACGCGATGAACCAAAGTCGTGCCACGTCGATCACCGACGTGCGCGAACATCGCGAAAACTACGCCAACGGCCAACCGCGCATCCTCTGGAGCAGCGGTCGCGCAAACGACGGCCGCATTTTGCTCCACGGCACGGAGACTTGGTTCTACGCGGATGGCACCAAACAGCGCGAAGCCTCGTACAAGCTCGGAGTCAAAGCGGGTCGTGAAACGTATTGGTCGCCGACCGGCGCGAAAGAATCCGAATGGGATCACCGCGCCGATGGCACGAGCGTGTGGCGCACGTGGTGGAGCGATGGTTCACTTCGCTCCGAGTCTACGTGGAAAAACCACCGGCTCATCGATGGCACCGATCGTCTTTTCGAGCCCGGAAAAAACGCGACTGAGCATGGCTCGAGTCACGTTTTGAAAAGGTTCAAGCGGCGTGATCGGCGGTCGCTTCGCTTTCCTCGGCGGCGACCACCCGGTCGATGTCGAGCAGCGTTGCGACCTGCCCTTTCACTTTGCCCATACCGAGCAAATAGCGAGTGGCGATGCGTACACCGAACTCCGGCGGAGGTTCGATTTCATCCGCGGTCAGGTTGATGACCTCTTCCACGGAATCCACGATGATGCCCATCGGCACCACGCGCTCGGACTTCGTGCGAACTTGCACCACAACAATGCAGGTCCGATCGGCGAACACCGCTTCGAGCCCGAACTTCACACGCAGATCGATGACCGGGATCACCCGGCCACGGAGATTGATGATGCCCTTCATGTATTCAGGCATCCGCGGCACTGGCGTGATCTTCTGGATGCGGATGATCTCGCGCACCTTCAGAACGGCGAGTGCGTACGCTTCTCGCGCGACGAGGATCGTCAGATATTTGCCCGCGTGGTCGGTGTTCATGATGAATCCGCTCACTTGAAGAACGCGTCGTTATCGTCCTGGTCGGCGCCGACACCCACTGTTTCGAGCTCGGCAGACGGTTTGGGAGAAGTCTTCGCCGCGCTAGGTGCGTAAGTCCTCGCGGCATGGGCCGGGCCCACCGGACGCTCGCGCGAATTGTCCTCGTTTTTCGTCTGCTGTTTCTTGCTGACGAGCTCTTGGAGTTCGCGAACGGATTCACGCATGGTCTCGGCCTGCGCATTGAGCTCTTCGGAAGCGCTCGCGCATTCCTCCGCGCTGGCCGCGTTGGATTGAGTGACTTTATCCATCTGCGAAACCGCGAGCGTCACCTGACCGATGCCTTGGCTCTGTTCGGTCGAGGCCGACGCAATCTCCGCGACGAGCCCGTCCACCGTGCGCGCCTTGCTCACGATTTCATCGAAACTCTCCGCCACCTGCGCACTGATCTGCACGCCGTGTTCACTGCGGGAGACAGACTCTTCGATCTTGCTGGCGGTTTCTTTTGCCGACTGCGCCGAACGCTGCGCGAGCGAGCGTACTTCATCGGCCACGACCGCAAATCCGGCTCCAGCCTCGCCCGCCCGCGCAGCTTCGACTGCGGCGTTTAACGCAAGAATGTTGGTTTGAAACGCGATCTCATCGATCGTCTTCACGATTCGCGCGATGCTCGAAGAGGATTCTTTGATGGCATCCATCGCGTGCTTCATCTCGGCCATGCGAGCAGCGCCTGTTCCCGCAGCGACACGCGTCTCGTTCGCGAGAGATTTCGCTTCGGTGGCGGACTCGGCGTTCTTCTTCGTCATGCTGGAAATTTCTTCCAACGATGCGCTCGTCTCTTCGAGCGACGCGGCTTGCTCGCTCGCGCCCTCGGCCAGCGACTGACTCGACGCCGACACTTGGCCGGCGGCCGCCGCGGTTTGCTCCGCACCTGCGGCCAACTGCTCGGCCACATTCTTGAGCACCTTGTTGGTCGCGCGAATGACCACAAAAGCGATCAAGATCGCGATCAGCAGCGCGGCAGCGCTCAACGCGATGATCACGTTGTTGGTGTACGCAGCGCGTTCATTGACCTCGACGGCGAGTTTGTCGCCGTTCTTGAAATTGTACTCCTGCATCGCCGTCGATGCCGCGGAGAATGCCTGGTACGCGGGCAACAAGGTTCCGGTCAGGTAAGCTTCGGATTCCGCTTTCTTCCCCGCATTCACGAGTTCGAGAAACTGCACGCGAATCGATCGATAAGCTGCACGGGCGGCGATGAGCTCGTTGAACACCTCGCGATCTTCTTCGTTTGTGATCGTGCGCTCATACGCAGCGACCGCCGCATCGGATCTCCTGATGTAGTCATCCATATCTTCCACCAACGCCGCGCGGATCTCCGGATTTTCAAGTTGGACGTAAGTCTGGAGCGCGATGACCCCTCGCGAGAGAAGCGTGTCGAAGTTACCGCTCTGAATCATGCCGGGGATCACATCTCCCTTCAGATCGACGGCTTGTTTCTGAATGGCGCGCAAGCTCGTCCACGCACCTCCCCCGACAGCAAAAAGCAGCGCGCACATAATCGCGCACGTCATCGTGATTCGCTTACCAATGGTCCATGTTGTCATAACTGTGTGAAGGACAAAGCATCGCCCCCGCGGTGGACGCATTGAGAACTGATTGTGCACCAGCATATAAGGAAATTCCTTATTCGCTCGCGTTTAGGATGCGCATTCCTTGTCTTTTCAGGCCGCGATGTCGCGCCGTCTCTGCGGCGCAAAAAAGCCGATAACACGCGCATTTCCGCCAACTTCGCGTACTTTCAGCGAATAAATGCCCCCTTCCCATCCGCCAATTGAGCCCGATTCTCACGGCGCGCCGACCACCGGTGACCATGACACGTAAACCCCAAGTCCTCGGCGCCTGTACTGTGTTGGCAATGGTTGCGATCGCTGCGGCGCTTTTTGCGGCGTGGAAGGTTCATCAACTCGGCGCCGCGCTTCACGAGGTCGGTCTGGTCCGCCTCCCAAGCTTGCAAGGCCTGTCTTGGATAAAAGACGCGATGGCCGAACTGGATGATTCCGGCGAAGCCTTTCTCACGGAGACATTGAGCGCGTCGCGTTTGGCGGAAGAACGCGAACGACACGCCCGCGCTTGGGCGCAGTTTGAACGCGGCTGGACGCTTTTCGAACCGCTCCCGCAAACGCCCGAGGAAGCGACACGCTGGCGTGCGCTCGTGCCACTGGCGACAGCCTGGAAACAAGATTACGCCGATGCTTTGACCGCAGCCGCATCGGCGCTCGGCGAAACGCACGCGTCGCTCCCCGACGAAACGCGTGCTCGCTTGGCATCGCTCCGCAGCACCGCTTCTCCCGAGGTCACCAAGCTGCTGGGCGAAATCATCGCACTCAACCACCGCAAGGCTGAAGAAGCCACGCGTCGGTCGATCGCGAGTTATGATCATTGGGTGTTCACAAGAAATCTGATGCTGGGCGCGGCCGCGCTGAGCATTCTCAGCGTGCTAGGCTTGGCTTGGCGCTGATCGCCGGACGACGCAGCCGGCCACTGACGCTGGAGATCGTCCAAGCCATCACGCGCGTCGCGCGCGGCGAACGCGATGTTCAAGTCAATGTATCGGATCACGATGAATTGTCCGATATCGGCGCCGCGCTCAATGAGATGATAGGAGCCGTCCGTGATAACGAAGCGCGTCTCCGCCTGCTCTCCGATAATTTGCCCAATAGCATGGTGTACCAACTCACGCGCGAGCCCGGGCGCGGTCCGCGTTTTCTCCACGTGAGTGAAGGCGTGCAGGCGCTGCACGGCATTTCCGCGGCCCAGGCCAAAAAGAACGCCTCGCTGCTCCTTTCCCATGTAGTGCCCGAAGATCGCAAACTGCTCGAAACGGCATCGGAAACATCGATGAAAACGATGAGCGCGCTCGATCTCGTGCTACGCATGCGCGCGCCCGATGGTTCGCTTTGCTGGCGTCAATTGCGCTCACAACCCCGACGCGAATCCGACGGCCGTCTCGTGTGGGAAGGCATCGAGACCGATGTCACGCAACACATGTTGGCCACAATGGAGCTGAAGCGGCTCGTGCATATCGTCGACGCGCACCACAACGCCGCCATCTGGCTCAACCGCGAGAACCGCATCGTTTATGTCAATAAAGCCACGTGCACAACCACCGGCTACACGCGCGAGGAACTGATCGGCCAACCGGTCGCGATCGTTTCTCCGACTTTGACACCCGAGCGTCTGAACGAGTTGTGGCGAGAACTGCGTCAGAAAGGCGAAGTGACCGGCGAAGCCGTGCGTTGCCGCAAAGATGGCACGACATTCCCTATCGAATTCGATGTGACGTACGTGACGTTTAACGGCGAAGAGTATTGGTGCTCTTTCGCCCGCAACATCAGCAAGCGAAAGCTGGCCGAGCGTGCCGCGGCTGAGGCCGCCGGGCGACTCGCGGTGGCCTTGCAAGCGTCCCACTTCGGCGTGTGGCGCTACGATTTCGCCTCAAACAAACTCGAGTACGACAGTCGCACGCTGGCTATTTTCGGACGCACGGAAAACGATCCGCCTCCTTCGGTGGAAGACTTGATCTCGATCATCGAGGAGGAAGATCGCGAGCCCGTGCGCACGTCGTGGTACGATCTGCCGAACAACCGCGAACCCTTTCGCGAACGTTTCCGCATTCACCGGCCCGACGGAAAAATGCGACACGTCGAAGTCCAAGGCGTCGTGCATCTCGACGAGAATCATCAGCCCGATTATGCGATCGGCGCCGCAGGCAACATCACCGACACCGTACAAGCCATCACGGAGGCCGCCCAGTTGCGCACGCAGTTGCAGCAAGCGCAAAAAATGGAGGCGCTCGGCAAACTCGCCGCCGGCGTCGCGCATGATTTCAACAACCTGCTGACGGGCATCAATGGCTTCGTCGAACTCGCGTCGCGCACACTTGGTCCCGGGCACGAAGCGCTGGAATTGCTGAAGCAAGCGCGCCAAGGCGCGGCGAGTGCGCGCACGCGCTCGTCCGACGCATTCTCGATTTCTCCCGCGGCAAGCAGGATCAAAAAGCCGTGCTGCTCGATCTCGTCGAAATCACGCGCGGCACGGCTCCGTTGCTGAGCGCGGCGCTGCCGCCCAATGTTTCCGTCTCGCTCGCGATTGAGTGCGACACTGCACCGGTGCTCGCCGACCAAGGCCAACTGCAGCAAGTCCTGCTGAACCTGTGCACGAATGGCTCGCACGCCATCGGCAAAAACACCGGCACGGTCCGGATCGGTTTGGCCTGCCTCACGTTCGCCGCCGATGACGCAAACATGCCTGCCGGATGTTCGCCCGGTGATTACGTGCGGCTGTCGGTCACCGACACCGGTTGCGGCATGGATGAAGCCACGCGCAAGCGCATTTTCGAGCCGTTCTTCACGACCAAGAAATCCGGCGAAGGCACGGGACTCGGTCTGTCGATCGTTCAAGAGATCGTCCACGCGTGGCGCGGAGCCATGGCTGTGGACAGCACGCTGGGAGTCGGCACCACGTTCTTCGTTTACCTGCCACAGGCGGATATCCCCACGACCGCTGCCGCGCTGACGACGAGCGGAAACTGATCAGAGTTGAACGAGTCCTTCTTTGATCGCGATGTGCGTCAGCTCGATGACGTTGTTCACTTTCAGTTTTGAGAAGAGCTTTAGACGGAAGACCTCGATCGTCTTCGGGCTGAGGTGCAGGCGGCCCGCGATTTCCTTGGTGCCATAACCCTCGGCGAGCAATTGCAGCACTTCGCGTTCGCGCATCGTCAGCACTTCGAGCAACGTCGGCACATCGCCCGCCCTGGCGAGCAGCGCAAATTGCGGACTCAACCACACCTCGCCGCGTTGCGCGGCTTCGATCGCGGTAAGGATGTGATCGAACGCGAGATCCTTGTGCACATACGCGTTCACGCCCGCATCGAGCGCTTGGGAAATCGTCCGGCGCTCGTCGTGCATCGACAACATCACGATGATCCCGGGGAAACCCCCGCCGCGCATCTGTCGCGTGGCCTCGACACCGTTCAGCTCTCCCATCGCCATGTCGGTGATCACGATTTCGGGCCGATGTTCGGCCACACCTTCCACCAGCGCACGCCCATCAGCCGCTTCGCCGATCACGTGAAACTTCCCGGAACGTTCCAAAAGCATGCGCAGTCCGTCGCGCATGATCTTGTGATCGTCGGCGAGAAAAACCGTGGGCTTCTGCGGAGAAGTCTCTGTCATGGTAGAAGATAAATATGGTTTCCGCGCAGCGAAGCTCTTCGTTGCGGCAAGGGCTAGACCGAGGTATTAGTGAAACGAAACACGCAACTGATCGAATTTTCTTCCTGCGAAAGCTTAAGAAATAACCCTTGTCCGGTATCCCACGCCATCGCTACGTTGCGGATTTGCAACCACATCGCCTATGATCGTCACCACCGCACAGCTCTTCAAACACGCTTATGGCAAGTACGCCGTCGGCGCCTATAATATCAATAACGCCGAGCAGGCGATGGGACTTTTCAAGGGAGCCATCGATTCCAAGGCCCCCTTTATCATCCAGATTTCGAAGGGCGCTCGTAACTACACCAACAAGAAGATGCTCGAGGCCATCATCCGTGCCGCCGACGAAATCTTCCCCGAAGCGATCTTCGCCGTGCACCTCGACCACGGTGACGAAGAAACCTGCTACGACTGCATCAACTCCGGCTTCTACAGCTCGGTCATGATCGATGCGTCGCACGATCCATTCGAAAAGAACATCGAGATCACCAAGCGCGTCGTCGAAGCCGCTCACGCCAAAGGTCTCTCCGTCGAGGCCGAACTCGGTATGCTCGGCGGTGTCGAAGAAGATATTAAGGTCGAAGACGGTCACGCCACGCTCACGAACCCGGTCGAAGCCGAAGAATTCGTGAAGCGCACCGGCTGCGACTCCCTCGCCTGCGCCATCGGTACCTCGCACGGCGCGTTCAAGTTCAAGGGCAAGCAGTCCCTCCACTTCGACGTCCTCAAGCAAATCCAGGATCGTCTCCCCGGCTTCCCGCTTGTCATGCACGGCTCGTCCTCCGTTCCGCAAGACGAAGTCGCTCGCATCAACGCCGCCGGCGGCCAGATCAAGGATTCGGCTGGCGTGGACGTGAACGAATACCTTCCCGCAGCCAAACTCGGCGTCACCAAGATCAACATCGACACCGACGGCCGCCTCGTCTGGACCCGC
>CALFXL010000073.1 GCA_937958045.1 uncultured Opitutaceae bacterium
TCGTGAATGAGGTGCGTGCCGATGAGCAACTGCGTCTGGCCGTTGGCCAGCTTGCGGACCGTGTGGGCGTCCCAGACTTTTTGAAACAGTGATTTGGCCATGAGGAAAAGAGAGAGCGGGTGCGGAAAAAAGAGTCGTTGAACGTGCCCGAAACGGGGTCCGGGCGTCAAGGATTCGGCCAGATAATACCGCACCGTTGCCTTAACGGAAAATACCTGTTTCGTCGCCTGTGATGCCTCGCGAGTATCAATTTCCTTACGAACTTCGCCATCTCGTCTATTTCCTTGAGGTCGCCCGTCAGCTGCATTTCCGCAAGGCCGCCGAGGCGCTCGCCGTCGCGCAACCCGCGCTCAGTCGCCAAATCGCGCAGCTCGAGGCCGTCGTGGGCGCGGAGTTGTTTGTGCGCTCGCGTCGCCGCGTGGAACTCACGCCAGCCGGTCGCGCTTTCGCCAAACGTATCGAGCCCGTCCTGCGTTCGCTCGCCGCCGCCGGTCGCGAGGTGCAGGCGCTCACGCGCGGCGAAGAGGGTCATGTGCGCGTCGCCTTCACCGGTCTCGCGATGGCGACGGTGCTGCCGGGCATCCTGCGCGAATTCAGCCGACGTTTTCCCGGCATCCGCCTCGAGCTCAACGAATCGCCGTCCACCGCGCAGCTCGTCGCGCTCCAGGCCGGCGAGCTCGGTTGCGGTTTTCTTCATCCTGGCTCCACGCCGACGCCGGGCATCCGCACTCGCCTGCTCCTGCGCGAGCGCAACGGCATTCTCCTCCCCGCAGGCCATCCGCTCGCAAAAAAAGAAAAAAGTCCGCTCAAGCTTCAGCAACTCGCGGACACGCCTTTCGTGCTCTTCCCGCGCTCGCACAATCCGAGTTTCTACGACCGCGTGCTCAGCGCTTGCGCCAACGCCGGACTCACGCCGCGCATCGCCGAAGAAATTTGGCCGCGCGCCAACGGCATCGGTCTCGTCCGTGCCGGTCTTGGCGCCACGTTTATCACCCCGTCGGAGGCGAAAAACTTGCCCGGCGATGTCGTTTTCCGTCCGCTTGCCGGTCCCGCGCCCGAGAGTAGTTTGGTCATCGGCTGGCGCCAACCGCCCGCGCCGGAGCCTGCGTTGGCGGCCTTTCTAGCGGTTGCCAGCGAAACCGTTGCGACACTCGCCTGAGCCCGCCGCTGTCCCGCTGCCGCAATCCGCGCCCAAGAATAACTTGCAGGGTTTGGGTTGAAGTCCGCGTTCAATGCTCAACCGTCTTTCGTTTCATGCGCCGCTCACGACTCCTTCTTGCCGCCGCGATTCTCGCACTCGGGATCGCCGGCTGCCGCAAACCTGAGATCACTGTTTATACCGCGCCCAAGGATACTCCTTCGGCGGTCCCCGCGCATGCCGCCGTTTCGACCAACGCCGCTCACACCGCGCCGCCCGCCATCCGCTGGCAGCTTCCCGCCGGCTGGCAGGATCAAGGCACGACCGGTTCGCGCCTCGGCAACATCCTCGTCACCGGTCCCGATAATCAACGCGCGGAGATGACGGTGACACGTTTCGAGGGCGATGGCGGCGGCGAACTCGCCAACGTCAACCGCTGGCGCAACCAGCTTCAACTTCCGCCGATCGATGAAGACGAACTCGGCCAGATCCTCCGCCACGTCGATCTGCCCGCGGGTCACGTTCACCAAGTCGATCTCGTGAGCGATGCACCGATTTCCGGCGGTGCGCACAAAACCCGCACGCTCGTCGCTTGGCTGCCGCAGCAGGAGGTCACGTGGTTCTTCAAACTCACCGGCGACGATCCGCTGGTCGACTCGCAACGCGACGCATTCGCCGCGTTCCTGCGTTCGGTGGAGTTCTTCGCGTCGTCCGCTTCTTCGCTTCCGGCCGATCACCCGCCGATCACGGGGGCCCCCGACGTATCCACTCCGCCAATACAACCTTCGGGCAATTCGATGGCCGGCGCCGCGCTTCCCGCGGGCACCGTCACGGAATCCAGCGCGCTCGTGTGGACGGCGCCGTCTTCCTGGACGGCGAAACCGCTCGGCCCGGTGCGCAAAGGCAGCTTCGCCGTTGGCACGGCGGATCTTTCCATCACCGCTTTCCCCGGCGCGACCGGCGGCTTGCTCGCCAACATCAATCGCTGGCGCGGCGAGGTGCAGCTCGCCCCCATCGGCGAAGCCGACATCGCCACGAACACGCAGACGATCACGCATGGCGCGTTCACATTTACCGTCGTCGATCTCGAAGGATCTTCGCGTCGTACGCTCGGCGCGATCCTGCCCTACGGCGCCGACACCTATTTCTTCAAACTCACCGGCGAAAACGCGGCCGTCGCCGCCGCCAAGGATGAGTTCCTCGCTTTCCTCGCCACCGTGAAAACCCGCTGAGTCATGCGCCCTCTCTGGAAAAAACTCCTCCACTTCTTCTCGTCGCTTCGGCTCACGGTTGTCCTTCTCGCGCTCTCGATCGTGCTCGTGTTCCTGGCCACGCTCGACCAGGTCGACATCGGCATCTACGGCGTGCAGGAAAAATGGTTCCGCTCTTTCGTTGTCGTTCACTTCATCGGCAAGATCGGCTTTCTGTTTCCCGGCGGCTACACGCTGGGATTCTTCCTATTGATCAATCTCGTGGCCGCGCATGCCACGCGCTTTAAGCTCACGCGAAAAAAACTCGGCCTCTTTCTCACGCACTTCGGCCTCATTCTTCTGCTGCTCGGCGAATTTTTCACCGGACTCTGGCAGGAAGATTTTCAGATGCGCATCGACGAGGGGCAGACGAAAAACTACTCCGAGAGTTTCCGCCACAACGAGCTCGCGGTGATCGATGCAACCAACCCCGAGTTCGACCGCGTCACCGCGATCCCCGAGGAAATCGTCGCGACGCAACGCGTCATCCATCACGCCTCGCTCCCCTTCCGCATCGAGGTGCGCGCCTATTATCCGCACGCGGCCATGCAGTTTGCCGAGCAGGCGACGTCGCCCGCGCCTTCGCTCGCCACCGCCGGTTTCGGTCGTCGTTTCGCGGTCACGCCGTTTCCGCCGCCCAACTCCGACCTCATCAACATTCCCGCAGCGTACATCGAGTTGTTCGGCCCCGAGGGTTCGCTCGGCACGTACCTCGTCTCAGCAATGGCGCCGCAGCCTGAAACCTTCACCTACGCCGGCAAAACCTGGCAGATCGGCCTGCGCGTGCAACGCGAGTACAAGCCTTTCTCGCTGCACCTGATCGAGGTCACGCACGATGTTTATCCCGGCTCCGACATTCCAAAAAACTTCGCGAGTCTCGTGCGACTGCGCACCGCGGACGGCTCCGAAGAACAGGAGTTCAAGATCTACATGAACAACCCGCTGCGCTTCGGCGGCTTCACGTTCTATCAATATCAAATGGACTCCGCCAACAAGAGCACCGTGCTCCAGGTCGTGCGCAACCCGTCGTGGCAGATGCCTTATGTTGCCTGCACGCTCATGGCCCTCGGCCTCTTTTGGCAATTCGGACAAAGCCTCCGCGCCTTCATCCGCAAACGCACCGCCTGATCGACACTCCTTCGCGGTCCTCCCATGAAACGTTTTTTCCCTCTCTTCGTTCTTCTCTTCGGCGTCGCTTATCTCGCCTCCGGTCTGCGCCCGACGAAACATCCCGCCGGGTTTGATCTCGATGGGTTTGGACGCCTGCCCGTGCTCCTCAACGGCCGTATCAAGCCTGCGGATACAGTCGCGCGCACCACGCTGCTCATGATCCAAGGTCGTCAGCGCGTGAGCGATCCCGAGCGAAGCGAGCCGTTCGTGAATTCGCCGATCGAGTGGCTGCTCGATGTCATCTATCGTCCCGAACTCGCCGACACTTATCCGACCTTCAAGGTCGATCATCCCGAGCTCCTCGCGATGCTTGGCAAAAACGCCGACAACCTGAAGGTCAACTACACCAGCACCGGCCGGAAGATCATGGCCGGGCTCGGTTTCCTGCCGTCGCGCCACAGTCGTTTTTCTTACCGCGATCTCACTCCACACTTCGACGAGATCGAGCGCCAGACCCAGCTCGCCAGCCGCACGGAGTCGAAGGACCGCACGTCCTTTCAGCGCGCCGTTCTCGCGCTGCGCAGCAACCTCGTCACGTATCAGCGGCTCAAATACAGTTTCATCTCCGCCGACAGCCCCGATTTCTTCGCGGAGGTCTCGGCATTCTCGGAAAACATCCGCGCCAGCGCGCAGGCCGCCGCCGATCGCGAAGCCGGTCGTCCCTACGATGCCGACGCGCTCAAGCGCGCGATGGATTCGCTGCAACGCTACGAGGCGCTTTCCGAGTTCACATACGTGCGCCCGATCCCGTCCGCGAATCCCGACAATCCCACCGAATGGCGCAGCATCGGCACCGCGTTGCTCGATAGCTATTCCGTCGGCCAAGTGCCGTACGAGGTCCTCACCTACGCCGCGCTCGGCAAATCGTGGCGCGAACAAAACGCCGATCGTTTCAACGAGGGCGTGCGCGTTTACCGCATGCTGCTCGAAAAAACCGCGCCTGATTTTCTCCCCAAGACCGATCTCGAGACCCGCTTCAATCGCGCCGAGCCTTTCTACAAGAGCATGAATCTCTACATGCTCGCGTTCTTCCTCGCCGCGGCTTCGTGGCTGCGTTCGCCGGTCACGCTCGGTCGCACCGCGTTCTGGTTGATCACCCTCGCCTTCATCGCATCCACCGCCGGTTTCCTCGCGCGCATGTGGATCGGCGGTTACGCGCCCGTCACCAACCTCTACTCGTCCGCGCTCTTTGTCGGCTGGGTCGCGGGCGGTCTCTGCATCGTGCTGGAATCCATTTTCAAAAACAGCGTGGGCAGCGCCGCCGCCGGCATGATCGGTTTCGGCACGCTGCTCATCGCGCATCATCTTTCGCTCAGCGGCGACACGCTCGAAATGATGCGCGCCGTGCTCGACTCCAACTTCTGGCTCGCGACGCACGTCATCACCGTCACCGCGGGCTACGGAGCGACGTTCCTCGCGGGCTTCCTCGCCATCATCTACATTTTCCTTGGCGTGTTCACGCCGCTGCTCTCGCGTCCGATCGATCGCAACGCTGCCGACTCCGCCACCATCGGCGTTCCGAAAGATCGCGAAACCACCGCCACCACGCTCACGCGCATGGTCTATGGCATCGTCTGCTTCGCCACGTTCTTCAGCTTCATCGGCACCATCCTCGGCGGCATCTGGGCCGACCAATCTTGGGGACGTTTCTGGGGCTGGGATCCGAAAGAAAACGGCGCGCTCATCATCGTGCTCTGGAACGCCATCATCCTCCACGCCCGCTGGGGCGGCCTCGTGAAACAACGCGGTCTCATGGCGCTCGCCGTCTTCGGCAACATCGTCACCGGGTGGAGTTGGTTCGGCACCAATCTCCTCGAAGTCGGCCTGCACAGCTACGGCTTCACCGACAACGGCGCGCGCACGCTCGCGATTTTCGTCATCGTCCAGCTCGCGATCATCGCTCTCGCGCTGATCCCGCTGCATCTCTGGCGCAGCTTCGCCAACACAAACGACCCGAAGTCGGCGTAATTCCGCGCAGTGCGTTCGCGTCGGGGGCGCCGGCCGCTGGCCGGCTCCTCAGAGATGCCGGCGCTCCTCATGCAACCCCGCGCAACCGCAGCTCAGCGTCCGAGCAATTCCTCCGCGTGCGCGAGCGCGCTCTTCGCCGTGCGATCGCCGAGCATGCGCGCGAGTTCACTCACGCGTGTTTTGCGGTTCTCGTGTATTGGCGTGATGGATACAACCGCGCGATCCTTCGATTGATCTTTCGTCACCACAAAATGGCTGCCGGCCTGCGCGGCGACTTGCGGCAAGTGCGTCACGCACAGCACCTGATGCCCGCGCGCGATTTCCGCCATTTTTTCGCCGACCACTTTGCCGATTTCTCCACCCACATTGGCATCGACTTCGTCAAACACCAACACCGGCACATCGTCGAGATCCGCCAGCACGGTTTTGAGCGCGAGCATCACACGCGCGAGTTCGCCGCTCGACGCGATGCGACTCAACGGCAACGGCGCTTCGCCGACATTCGGTGAAAACAGAAACTCGCAGCCGCAATCCCCCGCCGGTCCCGGCTCCGCGAGCGGCACGATGCGCACCTGAAAATCCGCTTTCTTGAATCCGAGTTGAGCGATGCCTTTCGCCGCGACTTTCGACAACTCCTGGGCGGCTTTCTCGCGGATCGCACGCAGCGCCTGCGCTTCTTTTTTCACATCGCGCAAAGCCTCGCCCACCGCCTTGTCCAGCCGCGCCAACGCACCCTCGATGTCGCCCTGCGCATCCAAACGGCGACGCATGTCTTCGCGCGCTTCGGCCACCGCGCGCACGTCGCCACCATATTTGCGCTTCGCTTCGAGCCACGCGTTCATGCGCGTCTGCAATTCCTCCGCCTGCTCGGGATCGAATTGAAACTCGCTGCCCAACGCCTCGAACTCCGCGCCCAGATCGGCCAGCTCCACCGAGGCCGACGCCAGCCGGTCCGCCAGCGGTTTACTCGATGGATCGATCTGCTCCAACTGACGCGCCTCGCGCAACAGCGCCGCCACGCGTCCCGTCGCGCCGTCCTCGCCGGTCAGTCCATTCGCAAGCGCCGCCGCGAGTTCGATCAATTCCTGCGCGCGACTTTGACGTTGAAAATCCCGCTCCAACGCCTCGATCGCGTCTTCAGTAAGTTCGAGCGCATCGAGCCGCGCGAGTTGCGATTCGAGAAACGCGAGTTGCTCCGGCGAAAGCTGCGTCTCGCCCGCGAGCCGTTCGCGCTCCGCGATGCGCGCGCGCCACGTGTCATACTTTTCTGAATACACGGCCCGCGCTTTCTGCGCGCGACCGAAGAGATCGAGCAACTCGAGCTGACAACTCTCCTTGAGCAAGCGCCGCGGTTCGCTCGGTCCGTGAAAATCCACCCACACCTCGCCCAGCCGCTGAAGCGCCGTCAGCGTCGCGAGCCCGCCATTCACGGTGATCTTCGGCGCCTTTTCGCGCGGCACGCTGCGTTTGAGAATCAAAACTCCCTCCTCGCACGGCGGCAGATCGAGTTCCGCGAGTCGCTCATCGATCGCCCGCGTATCCTTAAAAAACAACGCGGCCTCGACTTCGCACGCCGGCGCACCTTGGCGGATGATCGTCTTATCCGCGCGCTCGCCCGCGAGCAGGCTCAACGCCCCGAGCAAGATGCTCTTGCCCGCACCGGTCTCGCCGGTGACAGCGGTGAAGCCCGCCTCAAAATCGAGCGACACTTCTTCGAGCAAAGCCAGGTTCTTGATGCGGAGCGACTGAAGCATGGACCCGATTAGGGGGACGAAAAACGGCCACATTTCAAGCGACGCGTTGCCGCGACAAACAAACGACCGCGTGCGCCCAAAACGGCGATGAAAACAGGTGAAATTTTTCTTGCCCACCCCGCCGCCCGCCGTGCTTACTCCGCGGCTCGCAAGAGAACGGACCCTTAGCTCAGTTGGTTAGAGCGTTTCCTTGACATGGAAAAGGTCGATGGTTCGAGTCCATTAGGGTCCACCATTCTCAGAGGCAGGGAGTTACGAAAGCCGGTTAACTTAGGGAAATGCTGCCGAGGCTGCCTTGCTTCGATCGTCGGTCTTCATGGGACTGCATCGCATCCACCATCACCTCCGTGAGCGGATGTTTGGCCAGCGCGTGTTTCCGCCGATGCGTTTAGATTTCTCGAGCGTTGCCCATGGGAAGAGCCAAGAAACTGGACGACGATCGTGCGCGGACTCGGGCTCGGATTTTCCGGGGCTCTAAGTTGCAATCCGTCGCCTTGTCTCGCTTGCCGCGGGCGGGAAAGCGCGCACGCTGCGGGCCATGGTTCGGCGTTCGTTCTCTCGGTTCTTTTCGTTCCTCGCTCTTAGTTTCGGCGCTTGGTTGATCGCTTCGCCGGTCTTCGCGCAGTCCAAGGTGCTTCTTTTTGGCAATGGCGCCGAGCCGCAGGATCTCGATCCGCAAGTCGTCACCGGCGTGCCCGAGCATCGGTTGATCGATGCGTTGTTTGAAGGGCTCGTGATGCCTTCCCCTGATGGCCAGGGCGTGGTGCCGGGCGTCGCTGAACGTTGGGACGTTTCCGACGATGGCCTCGTGTACACGTTTCACCTGCGCGACGATGCACGTTGGTCCAATGGCGATCCGGTCACGGCGCACGACTTCGTCGGTTCGTACAAACGCATGCTCACGGTGTCGCTCGGCGCGGACTATGCGTACATGCTTTTCCTGGCGGCGGGCGCGGAGGACTTTTTCCGCGGCAAGATCACCGATTTCGCCGAGACCGGTTTTCGCGCGATCGATGATCGCACGTTGCAAATCAAGCTGCGGCAACCGGCGCCGTTCTTCGTGAAATCGCTCGCGCATTACGCGTGGTTTCCCGTGCACCTGCCGACGATCGAGAAACACGGTGGACTCACGCGCAAAGCCACGCCGTGGACGCGGCCCGAAAACATCGTGAGCAACGGCGCGTTTGTGCTACGCGAGTGGCGTCAGTCGCAGCGCATCGTGGTCGAGCGTTCGCCGACCTACTGGGATCGCGCGCAGGTGAAGCTGGACGAAATCCATTTCTTCCCGATCGAGCAGAGCGACACCGAGGAGCGCATGTTTCGCGCGGGGCAGCTGCACATCACCAACGAAGTGCCGCTCAGCAAAATCGCGGTGTATCAGCGCGAGCAGCCGGAGCTCATCCGCATCGAACCTTACAGCGGCATCTATTTCTATCGCTTCAACACGCTGCGGAAACCGTTCGACGACGTGCGCGTGCGACGCGCGTTGGCGATCTCGATCGATCGCGAGGCGTTGGTGAAGTTCATCACGCGCGGCGGCGAGACGCCCGCATATTCGTTTATCCCGCCCGACATCGCCGGTTACACGAGCGAATACAAACTGCGCACCGATGTCGCCGAAGCCAAACGCTTGTTGGCCGAAGCCGGTTATCCGAACGGACGCGGCATCCCGCGCATCGAGCTTTTGTACAACTCGCTCGAAAAACACCGCACGATCGGCGAAGCGCTGCAGCAGATGTGGAAGCAACGCCTCGGCGTGAACATCTCGCTCTATAATCAAGAGTGGAAGGTGTACCTCGATGCGCAGAAGTCGGGGAACTTCCAATTCCAGCGCGCGGGCTGGATCGCCGACTATGTCGATCCGCATGTGTTTCTCGATCTCTTCCAAACCGACGGCGGCAACAACAACACCGGCTGGAGCAACACCGAATACGATCGTTTGCTGACCGCCTCGCTCGACGCGCGTTCGGAAGAAGAACGCTTCGCGATCTACCGGCGCATGGAGCAAATCCTGTTGGAGGAAGTGCCCGTGATGCCATTGTTCTTCTACACACGCGCCCGCTTAATTTCTCCGCGCGTGCTGCACTATCACAGCACCGTGCTTGATAACTTCCCGTGGAAACATGTGGACATGACGCCGTGATTTCGCGGCGCTCCGCGCGAAACTTTTTTTCGCGTACATTCAAAATTAGCCGCGGAAATCTCGTGGGGCGACGTAACAGCGCAGACTTGTCAGCCACTTCCGCGCGTCGCACGGTGTTTGCAACACCGCCTGAATGATCCGCTTTTTCACGTCCCGCCTGCTTCAATCACTGGTCGCGATGCTGGTGGTCATCACCGTGACCTTCTTCCTCCTGCGCGCCGTGCCGGGAGGTCCTTTCACGCAGGAACGCGCCGTCACTGCCGAAACCGAGCGCGCGCTCAACGAGCACTACAAGCTCAACGATCCGCTTTGGAAACAGTACGTCGATTACCTGAAAAATCTGACGCCTAAAAAATTCCAGCCGTCGGAGTTCACCAACGGCTTCGATCTCAAAAAAGCCTTCGGCGTGGATTTCGGTCCGTCGTTCCGTTACTCGAGCCGCACGGTTAACGAGATCATCGCCGACAAGTTTCCCGTATCGATCGATCTCGGCCTCACATCGCTGGCGATCGCGCTGCTCTTGGGCCTCACGCTCGGCGTGATCGCGGCGGCCAAACGCAACACCTGGGCCGACTACACGGCGACGACGATCAGCATGATCGGCATCTCCACGCCCACGTTCGTGATCGGTCCGCTGGCGGTGCTCGTGGTCGCGATCTATCTCGGCTGGGTGCCGGCTTCCGGCTGGGTGCGTTGGGAAGAAGTGCAAGCGGGCACACAATCGCTCGGCGATTTGATCCGCTCGCGCCTCCTGCCCTGCTGCGTGCTCGGCTTCGCATTTGCCGCGCCCATCGCGCGCCTCGCGCGCAGCGGCATGCTCGATGTGTTGAACCAGGACTTCATCCGCACCGCGCGCGCCAAAGGCGCTTCCGAATGGCGCGTGATCGTGCGCCACACGCTGCGCGGCGGATTGCTGCCCGTCGTCGCTTACCTCGGCCCCGCGACCGCCGGCATCCTCACCGGCTCCTTTGTGATCGAAACCATTTTCCAGATTCCAGGTCTCGGGCGCGAATTCGTCACGAGCGCCTTCAACCGCGACTACACCCTCGTCCTCGGCACCGTCATCCTCTACGCGGTGCTGATCATGGGCTTCAACCTCCTCGCCGACGTCGTGCAGGCGTGGATGAATCCAAAGATCCGCTTGGAGAGCTGAGCCATGACAACCTCTGTCCAACCTTCGCCCGCTTCCGTCGAAGTCGAACAAGGCACCTCGCTTTGGCGCGATGCCTGGCTGCGCCTCCGCAAAAACAAACTCGCGGTCTTCGGCATGATCGCCGTCACGGTGATCGCCCTCGCGTGCGTGTTTGGTCCGATGATCAGCCCGTACAGCTACGAGGAAATGAATTGGGAGGACATCAGCCAGGGGCCGAGCTGGCGCCATTGGTGCGGCACAGACGATGCCGGTCGTGACATGCTCGTGCGTTTGCTGGTGGGCGGTCGCATCTCGCTGGCGGTGGGACTTTGCGCGACTTTCGTGGCCTTGATCATCGGCGTCACTTACGGCGCGGTCGCGGGCTATGTCGGCGGTAAAATCGATGCCTTCATGATGCGCGTCGTCGACATCATGTACGCCCTGCCCTTCACGATCTTCGTGATCCTGCTCACGGTTTTCACCCGTGAAATCGTGACCACGTATCAACTCGGGCCGGCGTTCGATATCATGCTGCTCTTCGCGGCCATCGGCGCCGTCGAGTGGTTGACCATGGCACGCATCGTTCGTGGCCAAGTGATGTCCATCAAGAAAATGGAGTACATCGAAGCCGCGCGTTCGCTCGGCTATTCGCCGCTGCGCATCATCTTCCGCCACATTCTTCCCAACACGCTCGGACCAGTGATCGTGTACACCACACTCACTATCCCTGCGGTGATGTTGCTCGAAGCCTTCCTCAGCTATCTCGGCCTCGGCGTGCAAGCGCCTATGATCTCGTGGGGCTCGCTGATCGAAGACGGCCAGCGCAAGATGGAAGAATACCCGTGGCTGCTGCTCTTCCCCGCGGGCATCTTCTCGCTCACGCTTTTCTCGCTCAACTTTCTCGGCGACGGCCTGCGCGACGCACTCGACGTCCGCTCGTCCAAGGATTGATCTAGCGTTGCGCCTCGATGAAACGCCTTCTTCCGTACTTTCGCTATCTACGTCCCGTACGCGGAGAATTTGCTGCAGCCGTTTTCTATGGATTGCTCTTCGGCGCCTCGAGCGGACTCGGCCTGCCCTTCCTGCTGCAAAAAGTTTTCCCGGTCATCTTCGATCAAGGCGAACAATCGCTCACCACGCTCGAGTTGATCAGCTTCGCCGGATTGCTCCCGTCGATTTTCCTCATCCGCGGCATCGCCGGCTTCCGCAACAGCTACCTCATCAGCCTCTGCGGCGTCCGCGTGCTTGAGCAGATCCGCCTGCAATACTTCGAAAAACTCCAGCGCCTGCCGCTGAGCTTTTTCGGACGCCGCCAATCGGGCGATCTTCTCGCGCGCGGCCTCAACGACGCCAACCAGCTCCAGAACACCATCACCACCGTCGCCAACGAAGCGATCAAACAACCGGCGACGTTGATCAGCGCGCTGGGCGCCCTCGTGTATTTGTCCTTTGAATACAACGAAGTCGTTTTCGTTCTGCTCTGCCTCGCGCTGGTCCCCGCGTCGGTGTTTCCCATCCGCATGGTCGGCAAAAACCTGCTGCGCCGCGCACGCCAGATGCAGGATCAGGTCGGCGGCGTCACCGGTCTCTTTTCCGAGAATCTCGGTGCCACACGCGAGGTCCGCGCCTTCGGCCTCGAGGGCCGTGAGATCGGTCGTTTTCGCGAGGCGATCCAGCGGCTGTTTCACGTGCAGCTCAAGGTCGTCAAATACTCGAACATCCTTTCCCCCACCATCGAGTTCATGTCGACGCTCGGGGTCTCCGCGGCACTGATCTACGCGTACTACGTGAACCTCCCCTGGGAGGTGTTTTTCTCCATGGTCGGCGCGCTCTACATGAGCTACGACCCCATCAAGAAAATGGGCGCCATCAACAACGAGATGAAGCGCGGACTCAGCGCGCTCGATCGTCTTGAAGAAGTGCTCAACGCGCCCGACGAAATCACCGATCCGCCGAAGCCCGTGCACATCGGCCGCCTCAAAGGTGAGATCGGGTTCCGCGATGTGACTTTCGCCTACAAAGAAGGCGAACCGGTGCTGGTCGATGTTTCGACGACCATTCCCGCCGGCACGGTCTGCGCGCTCGTCGGGCCGAGCGGCGCGGGCAAATCCACCTTCGTCAACCTCGTGCCGCGCTTCTACGAAGTCTCCGCCGGTGGCGTGACCATCGACGGCGTCGACGTGCGCGCCATGCGCCTCGCAGACCTTCGCCGCAACATCGCGATCGTCTCGCAAGAACCCGTCCTCTTCAACGATACCATCTACAACAACCTGCTGCTCGGTCGTCCGGGCGCGACGCGCGCCGAAGTCGAACAAGCCGCTCGCGACGCGTATGCGCACGACTTCATTTTGTCGCAGCCAAATGGATACGACACTATCGTCGGTGAACGCGGCGGCAAACTTTCGGGCGGACAAAAACAACGCCTCGCGGTCGCCCGCGCTTTCTTGCGCGACGCGCCCATCTTGATCCTCGACGAAGCCACGAGCGCGTTGGATAGCGAGAGCGAGGCGTACATTCAAAAGGCGCTGCAGAAACTCGTAATCGGCAAAACCGTGCTGATCATCGCCCACCGTTTCAGCACGATCCGCGACGCTTCGATGATCCTCGTCTTCGACCGCGGCCACATCGTCGCCACCGGCCCTCACGCCGAGCTATATCAGCAGAACGCGTTGTACAAATCGCTCTACGAGCAGCAGCTCGTACCGACCACCGCCAGGCAAGCGTAACAAGCAAGCTGCGCGCCGCTAAACCTTTCAGAACCGCGCCGAAAGCGCGGCTTTGACGTCATTAATGTCCGTAGAATCGCCAGTACTATTTATCGTCTTCAATCGTCCCGACACGACCGCACGCGTGTTTTCCCGCATACGCGATGCGCGCCCCGCGAAGCTCTTCATCGCCGCGGACGGCCCGCGCGACACGCGAGAAGGCGAAGCACAACTTTGCGCCGAGGTCCGCCAGATCGCGACCGCCGTGGATTGGCCGTGCGAAGTGAAAACGCTCTTTCGAGAGAAAAACCTGGGCTGCAAATACGCGGTTTCTTCAGCCATCACGTGGTTTTTCGAGCACGTGGAGGAAGGCATCATTCTCGAAGACGATTGCGAACCCGCGCCCGACTTTTTCCGTTTCTGCGACACGTTGCTGGCGCACTACCGTCACGACACGCGCATCCGCCATATCGGCGGGAGCAACCTCCAGCACGGACGACGCCGCGGAGATGCTTCGTACTATTTCTCGCGGCTCTCACACGTGTGGGGCTGGGCCACTTGGCGACGTGCGTGGAAAGACTACGACGTCGAGTTATCCGCGTTCAGCGATGAGCAAATCGATGCCTTCGTTCAAAACCGCTTCGAACCGGTCACGGCACATTGCTGGCTCGAGATGATCCACGGCGCGCGCAAAGGCACGCTCAACACATGGGACGTCCAGTGGGTATTTACTAATTGGATACACGACGCGCTTAACATCATTCCCAACGTCAACCTGATCTCGAACATCGGCTTCGACGCTCGCGCTACGCACACGATCGAGCACTGCAGTAACAACGCCGCTCTTTCCACCGGAACATTGGGCCCGATTATTCATCCCATTGTATTTGCTCCGACAGCAGAAGCGGACGCATACACGATGGATCTCGATTTTAATCTCCTTCAACGCAGGCGAAAAGCCGACCGCCTGAAGTACCGTCTCAAACGCTGGCTCGCACGTCACGGCGGCCCCTCGCGCTGGCAACGCGCCGGCTTCTAGTCGCTCACCGCAGAATAATCGGCGCGATTTTGTGCATTGTTCTCACGAGCCGTCGCCATTGGCACGGCTTCTGGTGACTTGTGTACATCGATCCATACGCGCGCCCGAGTTATCCGCGCCGGCAAACCACAACACGTGGGAACATCCAGCCAACGTCACTTTTCTATCACACGCATCACTGATGAGTCATTCCACCACCGATGTCCTCCCGGTCAGCATCATGGTTCCTACGCGGAACTCGATGGACAAGCTGCCTGCAAATCTCGCTCGGCACCGTGAATTATTCGCGAGCTGTGCGGAGATCGTTCATTGCGACAGTCACTCCGACGACCAGACCAAAGCCTTTTTCGCGCAGCAGTTTTCCCTGCATCGCAATTTGCGGCAGATCGATCATCCTCCCGGGCTTTATGCATCGTGGAATCACGGGCTCCGCCACTGCACGCAGCCGTTCACGTACATTTCCACGGTCGGCGACGAGATCAGCGCTGAGGGTCTAATACGATTGGTGCGCCTTGCTCAGGAAACAGAGTCGGATGTGGTTTTTTCGCCGCCGGTCTTCGTGAACGAGGAACAAAAGGTCGTTAACGACATCCTGTGGCCGGTTCACAAGCTGATCGCCAATCATCGAATTCGCAGCGAAGGATCCATCTCCAGCACACTGGTATTTGCCGAAGCCGTTCTTCATGCACCCGACGGCATCTTAGGAAGCGCGGCCAGTTGTTTGTTTCGCACGGAATTTCTTCGATCGCGCCCGTATCCAACAGAGTACTACGGCGCGGGCGACTCGGTCTGGGCGCTGGACAACCTCCTTGAAGCCCGTTGCGCGATCATTCCCTCACCAATTTCGACGTTTCTGCTTCATCCGAAATCGTACGAGAGCAACAGCGCGCTCAACACCAAGATCGCAATACTGATCCGGCAGTTTATCCGCGCCAAGTTGCAGCGTCTTCTCGAAGCAGACGCTATCGAATCGGCAAGTCAGGCGGACGACATCTCCCGCGAACTGATTCAGCAATTGCACGACTACAACGAGGTACGTTTGTCCGAAGCGCGGTGGCAACGCGAAGTCGTATCCCACCGCCGGCAAGCACCACGCAGTTGGTACTTCAGTCCCCGCGCCTGGTCGGCGCGCTATCGGCGCAACCAGCTTCGCCAGCACGCCAGTCTGCTCACCACGCTCGTACGTCGTTCGCGCAGTGCGTCACTCAGTCTTCTTCATTGAAGCAGCCGCGCGGGAAGAACGTCCGAACAATCTCCCTAAGTTTTCTCAGCGTTCCTTAAGTAGTCGTTTAAACTTCATGTTCACGGCTTAACCACTTTTCCCGGCACCAAATCGGAGACTCGACCTCTTATGACACGCCCGCTGGATTTCACTTTCGCACCATGTCCACCCGTGGCCCGATCCGCGTTCTCTACGATCATCAAGCCTTCGCCTTTCAAAATTTCGGCGGTATCTCGCGCTATCACGCGGACCTTTGGAAAAAGTTTGAGAGCATACCGGGCATCCACGCCAAAATCGCGGTTCTCTATTCCGACAACGCCAACCTCGCCGAGCTGACGTCTCTTCGCGGCTCCTATCAGCCGACCGCGAGCTATCGGCGTCCGTTTCCCAACAGCCTTTTCAGAAAACTCCGGCAAAAGCACACGGTCGCCATCGCCAATCGCCGTCATTCGTTGGCCGCTCTCACGCGCGGGGATTTCGATATTTTCCACCCGACTTACTACGATCCCTACTTCGTCGAATCGCTTCCGCGCACTCCCATCGTACTCACGGTGCACGACATGATTCACGAGATCTTTCCCGATCAGTTCCCTCTCGCGGAAACGACCACCTTTCAGAAAGAAACCTGCGTCCAACACGCCACGCATCTCATCGCGGTGTCCGAAACCACCAAGCGCGATCTTATGCGGTTTCATCGTTTGTCGGCGGATGCGATTACGGTGATTCACCACGGCAGTGATCTTTCACCCGAGCGGATTTCGCCGGCCTCACTTTCGCTACCCACCCGCTACTTGCTATACGTCGGCCATCGAAACGGCTACAAAAACGGCTACTTCCTCTGGCGGGCGCTCCGTAGGGCAATTTTGGATACACCCGATCTGCATCTGCTTTGTGCGGGCGGAGGCTCCTTCAGCGCCGGGGAAAATGCCTTTCTTGCTTCGCTCGGTCTTCAAGAGCGCGTCCTCTCCGTGGGCGCCTTTCCGGCTGAATTGGTCGCGCTGTACCAGCGCGCGGTCGCATTCATTTTTCCGTCGTTGTACGAGGGATTCGGCATACCGATCCTCGAAGCATTTAACTGCAATTGTCCGGTGCTTGCGAGCGACACGCCTGCACTGCGCGAGATCGCCGACGAAGCCGCGGTCTATTTTGATCCCAAAAATATCGAGGCGATCGAGGAGAGCACCCGACGCATCTTGGTCGACCGGGACCTGCGCGCAAAACTCGTGCAAGCCGGAGCCAAACGCAGAGGCGATTTCTCGGTGGACAAATGCGCGCAAGAAACGGCGCGCCTCTATGCCTCGTTGGCTAGTGTGCGCTGAGACCTAGATCTCGCCGCCGTGTCCGAAGATTTTTGTCGCTGCCGCGCAAACGCGCTCGCCAGCGCGCGTCTTCACACGCAGGGCTTTTCTCGCCTATTTCTTCGTCCTACATCCGCCGCGTGTCTCACCGCAAAGTCAGCGTTCTCATCCCCTGCTACAATCAGGCCCGCTTTCTTCCGCAAGCAATCGAGTCCGTGCTCTCTCAGACCGGAGTCGATTGGGAATTGTTGATCAGCGACGACGCTTCGACCGATGGTTCGGCCGACATCATTCGCGATTACGCGGCTCGCGATTCGCGCATTCGTTTTCATCTGCAATCGCCTAATCTCGGCATGGCCGCCAATTGGAACTGGTGCCTGCATCATGCTTCCGGCGACTACGCTAAATTTCTTTTCGGCGACGACTACCATACCTCCAACGACACGCTCGCGACGCTCGCCGACGCGCTCGATCGCGATCCGCGCGTTGTGCTCGCGACGAGTTATCGAACGATCGTCGATGAGCAATCGCGTCCACTGCGCACCGCCGAAGCGGCCGGGCTCGAAGGTTATCATGCAGGCGCCGACGCGACGCTTCGCTGTCTCCTTTCGGGAAAAAACCTCATCGGCGAACCGTCGGCGGTGATGTTCCGCCGCGAAACAGCCGCACGCGGATTCGATCCGAGTTACCGCCAGCTCATCGATCTCGAGTTTTACGCGCATCTTCTCGAGCGCGGCGATCTCGCCTGCGTCGCGCGACCGCTCTGTGCGTTTCGCCGCCACAGCCAGCAACAAACCGCCATCAACAGTCGCTCACGCGTCGGCGAAGACGAAGGGCTGCGCTTGCAGCGTCAGTACTTGCCGTTGATGCGCCGTTATGTACAGCAAGGCGGCTCGCGTCACTCGGTGCGACAGGCGCTTTTTCGCGGAGTTTATTTCGCGCGGAAAAACGCTCAGCGCACCGAAGAAAGTCTGGCCAACGAACGCGTCCTGTTGCGTGAACTCACGCCTGCGTGGTACGCCGCCTACTGGATTCGTCATCGTCTCACCAAACCGTTGGCTAATCTTGGAAAACTCTTCAGCCGCACGCGGCGCACTCGCTGATTTTTCATGTCTCTCACCGGTCCTCGCATTCTCGTCATCCGTCGCCGCTACGTCGGCGACATCGTGTTGCTCGAAAGTGTCTTCCGGATGCTCCGCCGACACTGGCCAAACGCGCGCATCATCGGCGCGGTCGATCCGGCCTACACGAGTTTGCTCAAGCTGCATCCGGCGGTGGACGGTGCGCTTGCTCTGCCGGTGGAAAGCAGTCACTGGCCGGGATTTCTCCTCCGGCTGCGTCGCGAAAAATTCACGCACGTCTTCGACTTCGACAATCGTCCGCGCACCGCCATTGCCGCGCTGCTCTCCGGGGCAGCCATGCGCGCGACGCTACGCCACGGACATAAACCGCGTCTGAGTTTTTGCTACACGCACCGGCACATCGTTGAGCCCGAATACCTCGATAATCGCCACATCACCGATTTCTATCATCGGCTGCTTCGATCCGTTGGCATCGTGATCAAGGACGAGCCCGGTTATTTCGTGCCCTTGGCACACGAGGTAACGCGTCTCCAAGAGCTGCCCGAGATCGCCGCGTTGCCGCCCGATGTGCCGCGACTACTCGTTCATCCCGGCAGTCGCAGCGCTTACCGCATCTGGCCCGCGGAAGCCTTCGCGACCGTATGCGACGCGATCCAAAATGAAAATCGCGCGCGTGTGATCCTCGTCGCCGGCCCCGCCGAGCAAGCGGTCGTCGATGCGATCGTGAGCCACATGAAAACGCCCGCGGTCGTCATGAAAAAGCCACTCTCGCTCACCGAGCTGGCAGCGCTCTTCAGTCTCGTCGATCGCGTGCTTTGTCACGACAGCGGCCCGATGCACCTCGCCGCGTCCGTGGGCACGCCGGTGGTCGCCCTCTACGGCTCGCAAAACATCGCCAATTGGCGTCCCGTGGGACCGGATCACATCACGCTACAGCCGCCGCTGCCGTGCGAAAATTGTGTGTCCCCGGGCGTCTGCCAGAAAGACGATCCGTACTTCAATCACTGCGTCCGCAACATCACCCCCGAACGTGTGCTCAACGCGCTGCGCGCAGTTCTCTGAGCGATCGCAGCTCCACGCGAACGAGGAGCTCAATAAAACCGCAGCGTTTCGTTGAACCCTTTCTCGTGAAGGGTGTGGCCGTTCGCGATCAGCTCCATCGTACGCCAACGCCAGTTGCGTGCGCCCGCGCCCAAGCGCTCCCAACGCCGACGAAACCAGCCGAGCTTCCACTTTTTCCGAAAATGCGCGCGATTCTCCGCTTCGTAAGGTCCGGTCGGCGGCCCCTCGCGCAGAGCTTTTTGCGTCGTCGATCCGAAGTGATGAATGAAACACGCGCCCATCGTTCCCAACCGGAAACCAGCCCGGCGCGCGCGACGGAAAAAATCGGCGTCTTCAAACTGCCCGATGCGAAACGCTTCGTCGAAATGACCGATCGTCTCGAACACCTCGCGTGCCACCGCGAAACAAACACCGTGCGCGTGTCCCGGCCGGATCACGCGTGCCATTTGCTTCCGGTAGCGCTTCGAATACTCCGCAAAGTCGTAGTTGAGTTCGCCTTCGCGCATCGCGGGGCAAGCGATCTGCCAGCCCAGCCGTTTAGCTGTATTCAATAAATCACTACACCAGCCCGGGGGCAGGAGCACGTCGTTGTTGAGCACGATGATCCAATCGGCGCCGGCAGCGGCCTCGCTGCCTTGGTTCCATGCCGGCGCGCAACCGCGATTGGTGTCGTTGTGGATGATTGTGATGTCGTTGCGCGCGTCGAGCCACGCACGCGTACCATCGGTCGAGCCATTGTTGATCACGATGACCCGGACGCCGCTGGCGATGTCAGCTTCCAGGCACCGAAGGCACTCTTGCGTGTGTCGGAGCTGGTTATAAACAGGGATCACAATGGCGACGTCCATGACGACATACGACCAGCCGCGCTCATCGCAGTTGGCAAACGGAATTCACACGAATCCCCTGCCTATCAGTGTTTCCCTGATAGCGCACAACGAAGCCGCGAACCTCCCGCGCTGTCTCCGCTCCGTCGCCGGTTGGACAAGCGAGATCGTCGTCGTGACCAACGATTGCACGGACGACACCGTGAAAATCGCGCAATCATTCGGCGCGAAAACACTCGAAAACCCCTGGCGGGATTTTCAGACGCAAAAAAACGTGTCGCTCGATGCGTGCACGCAGCCTTGGGTGCTCGCGCTCGATGCCGACGAAGAAATTTCCTCCGCGCTGCGCGATGAACTGATCGCGTTTTTCAACGGTGATGCCCCCTCGCGTTTCCATGGTGCAGATTTCCCGCGCAAATCCTGGTTTCTCGGTCGTTGGATCACGCATGGCGATTGGTACCCCGATCGCTGTCTTCGTCTTTTCCGCCGGGGCTCGGGCCGCTGGGGTGGCGATCTCGCGCACACGCACGTGATCGTCGACGGACCGGTGATGCGCCTGCGCGCCGATTTGCATCATTATTCGTACGCGACGCTCCCTGCGCAGGTGTTCAAAATCTCACGACAATCCGACGACTTTCTCCGCGCACAGCTGTTGAAGAAAAAACGCTGGTCGCTGCTCGCCACATTCTTCCGTCCGCCATGGCGTTTCTTCCGCGCTTACGTGTTGCGGCTTGGATTTCTCGACGGATTTCCCGGTTTCTACATTGCCGCCTCGACAGCTTTTGGCGCGCTTCTCCGTTACAGTCGTCTCTACGAGCACGCGCATCCGTGCACGCCGCCGGCGGAAAAATCATGAGCGAGCAGGTCCATGCTCGCCTCCCGCGCGCGGGCATTCGCCAATCGCGTCTTCACGTGCAAAAATCTCTTCGTGTCTGATTCTCCCCAATCGTTCAGCCGCCATGCGGAAAAACTCATCGCGGATCTTCGACGAATCCCCGACGAGACGCCCGACCGCATGCGCAAACGTCCGACGCGTGAACTCGCATCGCTCGTCGAAGACTTGCTGGTGAAACACCAGATCGGACGCGATTCGCCCGAGCAGACCATCCGCGATAGCTGGGCGGAAATCGTCGGTCCCGCGAATGCACACTATTCTCACGCCGCTCAGATCGATGCCCGAGGCCGATTGACCGTCCTGGCTTCCCACGCCGTCGTCCGCAACGAGCTTTTCCTCCACCGGAAACTCATCGCCGAAAAAATTCGCAAGCTAAAGGGCTGCAGTCATGTGCGCGATTTAAGTATCCGCGCCGGCTGACGCGACGGAGAAGCATCCGCATTGCCCAAACCCGCATTTCGGACACGTGGCCGTTGAAAGTTTGACCCCGCCTCTAAATCCACTATCCATCGCCGCTCTTTCCCTTCGCACCCACACATGAGCCTCAAGATCAAATCCTCCAAAGAAGTTGCTTTCGACCAGATTTCGCTGGGCGAAGTTATGCTCCGCCTCGACCCGGGCGAGGGCCGCATTCGCACCGCCCGCGAGTTCAAAGTCTGGGAAGGCGGCGGCGAGTACAACACCTCGCGCGGTCTCCGCAAATGCTTCGGCTATAGAACCGCCGTCGTCACCGCTTTCGTGGACAACGAAGTCGGCCACCTCGTGGAAGACTTCATCATGCAAGGCGGCGTCGCGACCGACTTCATCAAGTGGCGCGAAGACGACGGTATCGGCCGCACCGTTCGCAACGGCCTCAATTTCACCGAGCGCGGCTACGGCATCCGTGGCGCGGTCGGCGTGCCCGATCGCGGCAACACCGCGGCTTCGCAACTCAAGCCCGGCGACATCGACTGGGATCATATTTTCGGCAAGCTCGGCGCTCGCTGGTTTCACACCGGCGGTATCTTCGCCGCCCTCTCGGAAACCACGGCCGCTCTCACCATCGAAGCGGTCAAGGCTGCCAATAAATACGGCACCATCGTTTCCTACGACCTCAACTATCGCCCGTCGCTCTGGAAGAGCATCGGCGGCCTCAAGAAGGCCCAGGAGGTCAATCGCGAGATCGCGAAGTACGTCGACGTCATGATCGGCAACGAAGAAGACTTCACCGCTTCGCTCGGCTTCGAAGTCAAAGGCGTCGACCACAACATCTCCAAGATCGAGACCGACGCCTTCAAGGCAATGATCGAAACCGCCGTGAAGGAGTTCCCGAACTTCAAGGTCGCCGCCACCACCCTCCGCCGCGTCATCACCGCGACGAAGAACGACTGGAGCGCGATCCTCTGGCACGACGGCAAGTTCTACGAATCTCGCAAATACAACGAACTCGAGATCCTCGACCGCGTCGGCGGCGGCGACAGCTTCGCTTCCGGCGTGCAGTTCGGCTTCATGGAGTTCAACGATCCGCAGAAAGCCGTGGAATACGGCGCCGCTCACGGCGCCCTCGCCTCCACCACGCCCGGTGACACCTCGATGGCCACCCGCAAGGAAGTCGAGAAGCAGATCGCCGGCGGCGGCGCCCGCGTCGTGCGTTAAGCTCAACACTCGCTCTTTTCCCTTCAGCCCGGGTTTTATCGCCCGGGCTTTTTTGTGCGCGGAAAACGACAACGCGCTCGTTGAACCCCAAACAAAAAACCCGCGCCGTTATCGGGCGCGGGTTTGTATTCAAATTTCCATTACACGCTTGTTCCGCACTTGCCGATGCCGTGGGCGCGGAAGCCGATCTTGGCGAGTTTTTCGAGATCGAGGATGTTTCGTCCGTCGAAGATAAACGCCGGCTTGGGCATGCCCTCGTAGATTTTTTGGAAATCAAGCGTCTTGAACTCGTCCCATTCCGTCACGACGGCGATCGCGTGCGCGCCCGCGCAGGCCTCGTACGCGCTCTTGGCGACCGTGAGACGCGGGTTAGTGTTATCCTTGCCGAGGACGTCCTTGAGGATCTCCTCGCCCGGCACTTTTGGATCGTAGACCGAGACATTCGCGTGTTCGGCGAGCAAGTCGCGGCACACATTGATCGCGGCCGATTCGCGCGTGTCGTTGGTGTCTTTCTTAAACGCAAAACCGAGCACCGCGATTTTCTTGTCCGCCACGGTGTTGAAAAGCGTGCGCACGATCTTCGACGCGAAACGACGCTTCTGGTAATCGTTCATGGTCACGACCGATTCCCAATACGCCGCGACTTCGGGCAGACCGAAATGCTGGCAGAGATAAACGAGGTTCAGAATGTCCTTCTGGAAACAGGAGCCGCCAAAGCCGACCGAGGCTTTGAGGAATTTCGGGCCGATGCGGCTGTCCTTGCCAATCGCGTGCGCAACTTCATCGACATCCGCGCCGGTCGCTTCACAAAGCGCCGAGATCGAATTGATCGAGGAAATACGCTGCGCGAGAAACGCGTTGGCCACGAGTTTCGAGAGCTCGGAGGACCAGAGATTCGTCGTGATGATGCGTTCACGCGGAACCCAACGTGCATACACGTCGACCAGCGTCTGCAGCGCTTTTTCCCCTTCCGGCGTATGCTCGCCGCCGATGAGCACGCGATCGGGATTCAACAGATCCGCCATCGCGGTCCCTTCGGCCAGAAACTCCGGATTCGAAAGCACGGAAAACCTCATGCCGTTGCTGTTGGCGTTGAGGATCTCCTTGATCGCCTCCGCCGTTTTCACGGGGATCGTCGATTTCTCGACGATGATCTTGGGCGACTTCGAATGCTCCGCGATCGTGCGCGCAACGGATTCGATGTAGCGGAGATCCGCCGCACGGCCGGCGCCGACGCCATAGGTTTTGGTCGGCGTGTTCACCGCCACGAAGATGATGTCGGCGTCCTTGATGTTGCCGGTCACATCGGTGGAGAAGAATAGGTTTTTGCCGCGGCGCTCTTTCACCACGTCGTCCAAACCGGGCTCGTACACGGGCAGCGTGTCAGAATTCCAAGCGGCGATGCGCGCCGCGTTCATATCGACAACGGTGACGTTAATGTCCGGAGCCTTCAACGCGATCATCGCCATCGTCGGTCCGCCTACATACCCAGCGCCAATGCAACAAATTTTCATGGTTAAGAGTGGCGGGAGGTTGCCGAAACCGAGCGGCAAAACCAAGGGCGATTTTCCCGGAACGGACGTTAAGGGATGCCCTTAATACCCGCTCGCGCCATTCATCGCTCAGGCTGCGAACGAGCGCGCCACCCGTGCAAAGCGCGCGCCGGCTTCCGCCAGCGAAGCCTCGTCTAGCACGCCAAAACTCAGGCGTATGTAGTTTTTCACTACACGATCGCCGAAGCACAGTTCACCCGGGACGTAGAGTACGCCCGCGTCGAGACACGCGCGGCAGAAAGCGGAATCGAGCCCAGTGTCGATCGTCTCGGGCGCACGCAGCCAAAGATAAAGACCGCCCGCCGGCTCGTCCCATCGCCAGCCGTGTTCGCGAAGTCCGCCCTGAGCCAACGCAGCATGCAGGGCGCGCATCTTTCGTTCGTACGCCGGTCGCAATACGGCCAACTGGCGATCGTAGTCTCCCGAGTTCAGCGCGTGCTCCAGGATGGCTTGGTTGAAATTGGCGGAGCCGAAATCGTGATGGCCTTTCACGTAGAGCATCTTGCTCAGCCATGCAGGATCGCTGCACAGGCCGTAACCGACCTTGAGGCCCGTCGCGAACGGTTTGGTGAGCGTGCCGGTGTAGAGTTTGGGAAACTCCTTCCACGCATCCAACGCCAGCACGCTGCGGGCGGCCGGCGCCTGGCCGTAGTGGAGTTCTCGATACGCGGCGTCTTCGATCACGGGAATGCGCATACCGCGTCGCAGCAGGGTTTGCGCGAGCGCGTTTTTCTCCACCTCGTCGAGACTGCGCGCGGAGGGATTGGAGAAATAGCTAACGAAATAAACGCCCTTGATGCGCGACGCTTCGCCGCGAGCCGCCACATCATCGAGCAAGCGTCCGAGTTCAGCCGCATCGATCCGTCCGCGCTCATCGACAGGGATCGACATCGCGCGCAGCCCGAGACCCGACAACAGTTCGAGAAACACAAAATAGCTCGGACGGTCCACGAGGATGATGTCTCCGGGATCCGCCAGCACTTGCATCGCAAGATACAAAGCCTGCTGCGAGCCGTTGGTGATCATGATGCGCGCGGCCAGATTCTCCGCGGAAAGGCCTGTATCCAGTTGGTCAATACGTTGCGCGAGTTGTTCACGCAGCCCGGGACGCCCTTGGTTGGTGCCGTATTGCAGGACGTCGCAGTTCTCCCCTTTCAACAACGCGTCGGACGCCGCTCGCACGAAGGCCGCGGGCAGCGTGGCATTGTCGGTGAAGCCCGCGGCGAGCGAGAGCAGCCCGGGAACTTCGAGGGCCATCGTCATCAAACGGGCGATGGTCGGCGATTGCGCGCGTTCGCCGAGCGAGGAAAAGCGAACCGAAGTGGGAGATGTCTGGCTCATAAAAGACAGGACATTACCGGACGGTTTTGGCGGAGGCGACTCTGCAACGGGGTGTTTCGCGGATAACTGCGTACGTTGTACTGGTCGTTCACTCGACGAGCCGGCAATGACGCGGGCGGTTGTTTGATCGAAATAAAAAAGGCGCCCGATTGACTCGGGCGCCTTTGAAAGGCTGACCTGGCTCTTGCGAGCTTCGGCGGGCGATCGACTTACTCCTTGCGGGAGGCCTCGTCGAGAATATCGCCGAGGTTCATCATGTCGCCAGAGCTGTCGCGGTTGAGCGCGTCGTAGGTCGCGGTCTCGGCGGCGAGTTGCTCGGTGCTGTAGTTCGCAGCCTTGATCGAGAGACCGAGGCGACGTTCGTCGCGGTCGATCTTGATGACGCGGGCGGAAACTTCCTGGCCGGGCTTGAGGACGTCTTTGACCTTGTCGATGCGCTCTTCGCTGATCTGCGAGATGTGCACGAGGCCGTCGATACCGTCCTTGAGCTCCACGAAGGCACCGAAGGAGGTGATCTTGGTCACGACACCCTTGACGACGTCGCCGATCTTGAAGTGCGAGTCGATGTCGCTCCACGGATCCTGCGAGAGCTGCTTCATGCCGAGGCTGATGCGCTGCTGGGTCGGATCGACGTCGAGAACGGTCGCGTCCACTTCGTCGCCCTTCTTGAGCACTTCGCTCGGGTGGTTGATCTTGCGGGTCCAGCTCATGTCGGAGACGTGGACCATACCGTCGATACCTTCTTCGAGTTCGATGAAGGCGCCGTAGGTGGTCATGTTGCGGACCTTGCCGCGGACGCGAGCGCCGATCGGGTAGTTGTGGCGAACCATGTCCCACGGATTCGGCTCGAGCTGGCGGAGGCCGAGCGAGATCTTCTGCTCGTCCTTCTGGATGCCGAGGACAACCGCATCGAGTTCCTGCCCGACCTTGAGGAGTTCGGAGGGTTTCGAGATGCGCTTCGTCCAAGACATTTCGGTGATGTGCACGAGGCCTTCGACACCGGGTTCGATTTCAACGAACGCGCCGTAGGGCACGAGGTTGACGACCTTGCCGCGGACCTTGGCGCCGACGGGGAATTTGTGCTCGATCTCGTCCCACGGATTCTTCGTGGTCTGCTTGAGGCCGAGGGAAACGCGTTCCTTTTCGCGGTTCACTTCGATGATCATCACCTGGATCTCTTCGCCCTGCTTGAGCATTTCGGAGGGGTGCGTGATGCGGCCCCAGCTCATGTCGGTGATGTGAAGAAGACCGTCCATGCCATCGAGGTCGATGAACGCGCCGAAGTCCGTGATGTTTTTCACGATACCCTTGCGGACCTGACCCGGCTGGATCGTGTCGAGGAGGGTGCGGCGTTTCTGCGTGCGCTGCTCTTCGATGAGCTCGCGGCGCGAGAGGACGATGTTCTTACGTTCGAGATTAATTTTGAGGACCTTGAAGTCGTAGGTCTGGCCCACGTACTGATCGAGGTTCTTCGGGGGCTGCACGTCGATGTGCGAAGCCGGGAGGAAGGAGTCGACGCCGATCGAGACGATCAGGCCGCCCTTGACCTTGGCCTTCACGCGGCCAGAGGCGATGGAGCCTTCGGGGAACTTGGTGAGGATGTTATCCCAGTTCTTCTTCTGCTCGGCCTTGTCGTAAGACAGCACGGGGGCGCCGTTCTTGTCTTCGAGTTTTTCCACGTAAACATCGATGGAGGAGCCGATCTGGAGCTCACCGATATCGATAAATTCGTTGGCGGGGATGACGCCTTCCGATTTGCCGCCGATGTCGACAACGACTTCGTTCTGGCGGATTTCCGTGATGGTACCGGAGACGATTTCTCCTTCTTTAAGTTTATCGAAGGAGGACTGCGCGAGCAGTTCTTGCATGACTGAACTCATAACAACAGGCGAATCGCCGCCGTCTTCGCTCCGCGACGCCGGTCCTTCGCGAATGACCCTGACGGGTCGAGGTTGAAGGTTACCTGACAAACGAGATCAACGGGAGCGATGCGGCGCGTTGACCTATCCGAAAGAAAGTGCCGCAAGGGGCGGAAAGTCGCAAAGCCCCCGCCCGCCCGCAAGCACGAATATAACTCTTCTCACCGGCAGGCCGACGGCCTGTTTTTGGTCTTTCCGGCTTTCTCGTGCCCCGCTTCCCCAAGACTTAGCTTGCTTCCGCCGGTGCCGTGCCAGGCTTTGCCGGTTTCCGCCAGCGTAGCCAGAGGCCTTGCGTCGGGCTAAAAACCCACGCCAACCCGAACAAACCCGCCCCCGCCACCACGATCGCGGGCGCGATCTGACTGCCAAGCGCCAGCGCCAAATGAACGCCCAACACCGTGCTCAGCGCCGCATGCACCACCGATAACCCGTGCATGCGCGCCAGCCGAGTCGTGAGCAGTCCGCTCGTCGCTCCGGGCAAAATCAACATCGCCACCACCAAGATCGCGCCCACCGCCTCAAACGCGCTCACCGCCACGATCGAGAGTACGATCATCGTGCCATAATGCGTCGCGGTCGTGTTGACGCCCAGCGATCGCGCGAGCCCGGGGTCAAACGAACTCACGAGCAGTTGCTTGTAGAAAATCGTGATCAGCAAAACCACGCCGATCAGCACCGATCCCATGCGAACGAGCGGCGCCGGGATGCCGCCTTCGTCGAGCGCCGCGATGTTTCCGATTTCGCCGTACAACACACACTCCGCGTCGAGATCGACCTGACTTGAATAAACCGACACCAGCACCACGCCGATCGCGAACAACGTCGTAAAGGTCACGCCGATCGACGCGTCTTGTTTCACACGCGTTTTCCGATGGATCGTTTCCACGATCACCGTTGTCGCCACGCCCGCGAGCAGCGCACCGAGAAACATCGCCCACGTGCCGCGCGTTCCGGTGATCAAAAACGCGATCACCAATCCAGGCAGCACGCTGTGACTCACCGCATCGCCCATCAGCGCCATGCGGCGCAGCATCAGATAATTTCCCACCAGTCCGCACGTCGCGGTGACGAAAAACCCCATCAGCATCCACGCGCCCGTCGCTGGCAAATAATCCGTCCACGGAGCCACCACGACATGGTGAAAATCGAAAGCCGGCAGCAGCTCGTTCATGCGCCACCTCGCTTTCCTGCTTCGCCGGTCAAGCCGGCATTTTGATGAACATCCTGCACGCTCGGGATCGCTTTGCCGTGCGGATCATGCGTCGCGTAGCCGAGTCGTCGTTCGAGTTCGCGCACCACATCTTCGCCGAGCACGTGCTCGATGTTTTCCGCATCATCATGCACGTGGTCCGGCGCGATGTTCGCGGAGTTGGTCAAATAAAGTTCCCACAAGCGGTGATTGCGCACGATCTCCGCGCTGCGCTGACGTCCCGCGGGCGTGAAATAAACCATCGGCCCGTTCACCGTCGCCAAGCCATGACGTTCCAGCGAGTTCACCTCGCGACCGATTTCCTCGAGCGTCGCGCGACGTTTCTCCGCGAGCGCCTTGAGCGACACGCCTTCGAGCGCCGCGCCTTCGTTTTCCCAAACGTGATAAATCGCCTTCAGCGTGTTCTCCCGCTGCGTGCGTCCCGAGCGCGAGCGTCGCGCCCACCACTTCGACAACACGCCATAACGCGGTCCGAATAAAAACGCTCCGAGAAACACCGTGCTCGCACCAAGCACCATCAACGGACCGGTCGGAAGATTTTTTCCGACGAACGAAAAGAACGCACCGACCGACGCCGCCAGCACGCCGAAAACCACCGCCAGCGTGAGCAGGCGATGCAGACGATCCGTGAGCAAATACGCGGCCGCCGCCGGCGTGATCAGCATCGCCGACACCAACACCACACCGACCGCTTTGAGCGCGATCACCACGCTCATTGCTAGCAACAACATCAATCCGTGATGCACCCAGCGCACCGGCAGTCCCGATGCGCGTGCGAAGCCTTCGTCGAAGCTCGTCACGAGAAGTTCTTTGTAGAAAAGCGCGACCATCACCACCGCGAGCAGCGTCACCGCGCTCATCAACGCGACATCGTCCCAGCCCAACGCCGCCGCTTGTCCAAACATGAATTTATCCAGACCGCTCTGCGTGCCCGACGGCAGGTTTTGAATGATCATCGTCTGCAGACACAGCCCCGCCGCAAAAAACGACGCCAACACGAGCCCGAGCGCCGCGTCTTCCTTGATGCGCGTCGTGCGCGTCAACGCGCTCACCATCGCCGAGCCCAGCAATCCCGCGATCGTCGCGCCGACGAGGATCGCGACGGGATCTTTCTCCATGTTCCAAAGGAACCCCCCCGCCACGCCCGGCAGCACCGCGTGCGACAACGCATCGCCCATCAACGCCATCTTGCGCACGACGATGAATCCACCGAGCAAGCCGCAAGAAATTCCGAGCAAGATAGATCCGATCAACGCGAAGCGCAGCGACGGATCTCGCATCGAAAAAAATCGCGCGAGCTGCTCCACCAAATCCGTCTCCACGACATCGCTCACCTGCGCCGCGTGCAGCGCAACCGGCGCGATCAGCAACGCCAGCCAGCCGAAGATGAATCGCAGCTGTTTTTTCGAAACCATGGCTCACATCAACGCGTCGAATCGCGTCGCACTGCGCGTATCCTTCGCGTTAGAAAAATCGACGTTCGTTTTCATCGCGCAGTGCCGAGCGCCGACGCTACTTCCGACAAAATCGTCAGTCGTCCGCCGTAGGTTTTTTGCAGCAACTCGGCGGTGAACACGTCTTCCGTTTTTCCGTACGCGACCAGACGCATATTGAGCAGCACCAGATCATCGAAGTACTGACGCGCGGTCGGAAGATCGTGATGCACCACGAGAATGGTCTTCCCTTGATCGCGCAGCTCACGCAGCACCGCGACGATCGCCGCCTCCGTGGCCGCATCGACGCCCGCGAATGGCTCGTCCATGAAGTAGAGATCCGCTTCTTGCGCGAGTGCTCGCGCGAGAAACACGCGTTGCTGTTGTCCGCCCGAGAGATTTGAAATCTGCCGATTCGCGTACGGCAGCATCTGCACTTTTTCCAAACACTGACGCGCAATCTCGCGATCCGCTTTTCCGGGACGTCGCAGCAAACCAAGCCGTCCATAACGCCCCATCAACACGACATCCATCACGTTGACCGGAAAATCCCAGTCGACCGATTCACGCTGCGGCACATAACCAATACGCGTCGCCGCGCGCGAAAACGGTTCGCCAAAAAACTTCACCCATCCGCTCGAGAGCGGCAGCAAGCCCATGCAGGCTTTGATCAACGTCGATTTGCCCGCGCCGTTTGGACCCACGATGCCGACGAGTCGTCCCGATGTAATGGAAATGTCGATACCCCACAGCACCGGCTTCTGATGATAAGCGACGGTGAGGTCGTGAATTTCCAACGATGGCACCTGTGGGCGATCGGGAGTTTTCGTCATGTTTAGAAACGTTGCGCGAAACCAACGAAGAACGCGAGGTCATCAGCGGCGCGCGTCAAACCCACCGAAACGCCCGCGTCGAGTTGCAGATCATCATTCACGCCGTACGTGACGCCGCAGTTGAAACCGAGCGCAGGTTTTCCCTCGCCCGTTTCCGCCGCGAGTTCGACGAATCCTCCGAGGCGCTCCGTGACGGCGCGGCCGATCGTCGCCGTGTTCACCCACGCCAACGTGTAGCCGTCGTCGCGTTCGTTGCGCACCACATCCAGCTCGGTCATCGCCCCGAAACTCCAGCCACCCGCGAGCGACGCCGCGAAGGGGAAAATCACACCGCCTTCCACCGAATCGTTGCCGAGATCGTCAGACGCCGTGGGCAATTTGATAAACGGCATCACGCCAAACGCGGTGTCGCCCGCGTCGTTGCCCCAAAGATTCTTCTTCGCACGCAGCGTGAGATCACCCACCCCGCGCGTGCGCTGACGTTCGCCTGTCGCACGGTCTTCTTTTTCCAACTCGAGATAACCGTCGGCGACGATCTGCAACTCGGTGTCCTGCGTGAGTCCGACACGCACATTCAAGGGCGCAACATTCCAGAGCGTCACTTGCTCGGTGGACTTTTCCACGTTGTGACGATCGCGTGTGTACTGCGCGGCGCTCATCTCAAGTTGCACGCGCCCTTGAGCCACCGTGTGCGGACTTTCCGTCGCATCTGGGCGATCCGTGGACAACTCGCGTTGCGCGTGTAGTGGCGCCGTCACTACAAACGCCGCGGCGATCACAAGAGGCTTTGTCGAGAGTTTGTTCATTTAAGGGCCTCCACGATCGTGTGCAGGTTGTGTTTGATCATGCCTTCGTAGGTGCCGACATCGTATCCATTTTCGACCTGACCGCGCGGCCCCATGGCGTCGGAGAACAACTCGCCACCAACCGCCACGCCCGCGTCTTTCGCGATGCGACGGATCGCCGCCGGCGACACGCTCGACTCCACAAAAATCGCCTTCAATCCGCGCGCGCGGATGAAATCCGTGAGCTTCGCCACATCCGCCAGCGCCGCCTCGCTCACCGTGGAAATTCCCTGCAAACCCACGACCTGAAATCCGTAAGCGCGCCCGAAGTACGCATACGCATCGTGACTGGTTACGAGCACGCGTTTCTCCTCGGGCAACTCGGCCGCTTTCGTTTTCGCCCAACGGTGCAGCTCGGCCATTTCCTCACGTACGCGAGCCGCGTTGGCCGCAAAAACCGTCGCCTGTTCCGGACGCGCGTCGCTCAGTCGTTTCTCCACGACATCCACGCACAACGCCCACAGCTCCACATCGAACCACACGTGCGGATCGGGATGCGCGCCTTCTCCGAGCAACCGCGATTTCGGCAACTCCGCCGTCACCGCATACGCATGTTTGCCCGACTTCTTCATGCGCTCGAAGACCTCCGTCATTTTTCCTTCGAGCATCAGTCCGGAATAAAAAATCAACTCCGCGCGGTTCAGTTTCAAAACATCGTTCGCCGTCGCCTTGTAGAGATGCGGATCGACGCCCGGCCCCATCAACACCTGAGCAGCAACCGCGTCGCCGCCCACGCGCGTCACCAAATCATGCACCATCCCGGTCGTGCTTACGACTCGCAACGGTGCTGCTGTCAGCACGCAGCCGACCGTCGTCCCCACCAGTACGCCCAGCCATCGCCATGCGCGAAAAACAAGTTCCATGACCACACCGCTACGCACTCCGGGAAAAGCCGCAAGTACAAAAGTTAGCCTAGGCTAACTTTTGTACCAAAACCGTTTTTTTAGTAGGCGGAATCTCGCGCTACTCTTTCTGCCGCTGTTCCTTCTCCGATCGCTCGCGCCAAAAAGAAACGGCAGCGTTCCTCACGCTGCCGTCATCGGTTAGAGAACTTCCAAGTCCCGCCTTGCCGCGGTCTCCAAGCGTTCGAGACCATCCTGCACGATCGCGTCGGTCGCGCCTTCGACGAGGAGTCGCAGTTTGGCCTCGGTGCCCGAGTAACGCACGAGCACACGGCCTTGCGTTCCGAGCTCTTTCTCCAACGCGACAATCGCGGCAGAGAAAGTCGGCAAGATCGCGAGATCGCGTTTCTCGCGCACTTTGAGGTTTCGAGAGCCTTGAGGAAATTTCTTCAAAACCTGCCGCAGTTCCGAGAGCGGCCGCCCCGTCGCGAGCATCACTTCGATCACTTTCAACGCCGCGACCAATCCGTCGCCCGTCGGTGAAATTTCCGAACAAATCACATGCCCCGAAGACTCGCCACCGAGCGTCGCACGTTCGCGCAACATGCCTTCGAGCACATAACGATCGCCCACCGCGGTGCGTACCACGCGACCTCCCGCTGCCTGCACCGCGCCATCCACGCCGAGATTGCTCTGCACCGTGACGACGAGTGTATCCACCGCAAGACTACGCTGCTTCAACGCGTGCAGCGCAAGGATCGTGAGAATCTCATCGCCATCGAGCACGTCGCCGCGTTCGTCGCACAGGATGCAGCGGTCGCCATCGCCATCATGCGCGATGCCTATGCGGGCACCGATTTCGCGAACACGCGCCGCGAGTTGCGCGGGATGTTCGCTGCCGACGTTCGCATTGATGTTAGCGCCGTCCGGCGAACCGCCGATCAGCGTCACGTCCGCGCCGAGTTCCCGCAGAATCAACGGACTCGTGCCACACGTCGCGCCGTTCGCGGCATCGAGCACCACTTTCCAGCCCGCCAATGCACGCGCGGGCAACAAACGCCGCACTTTGTTCAGATAAACATCCAAGCCCGCCAACGTTTCGATCGCCGTCGTCGCTATCGGTTCTTCCGCAGGCAACGCCTGCTCGATCGCGAACTCGTCGGCGTCGTTCAGCTTCATGCCATTGGCGCCAAAAAATTTGATGCCGTTATCCGAGGCCGGATTGTGCGACGCGGTGATCATCACGCCAAACGCCGCCTTCTCGTGCAGCAACGCCGCAGCCACCGCCGGCGTCGGCACCACGCCCAACGAAACCGGCGTCACGCCGCCTTTCGCCAAACCGGCCGCGATCGCGTTGAGCAGACTCTCGCCCGATGCGCGCGTATCGCGACCGATCAACACACGTCCGCCTTTTGGCGCGAGCACGCGAGCCGCCGCGATACCGAGGCGCATCGCGAAAATTTCATTGATGACAGGACCGCCATACGGACCGCGCACGCCGTCCGTACCAAAGTAGATGCGTTTCATGAACGGAAAAATTCCCGCGTCGCCGCGATCTTCGCTTTCACCGCGCCGCCGACGAGAAGATTGCGCACTTCGGGCACGCCTTCGGCGATGGAGTTTGTTCGTCCGCAGACCCACAGCGCCGCAGCCGCATTAAACACGATCGTGTCCACCAAACCGCGCGGCCCGCGCCCATTGATCACCGCATCCGTGATCGCGAGGTTCTGCGCGAGATCGCCGCCTTTGAGATCGTCGAAACTGGCGGAGACAAATCCGTGATCTTCCGGCCGCCACACGCCATCGACGTCGCGCAAACGGCCCGCGCCGCGCACACGATTCGGCGTCGCCGTCGTCAATTCATCCACGCCGCGATTTTCGTCGATGATGCCGTGAACCGTGATCGCGCCGCTCGCGCCGAGACCGTGCAACGCCTCCGCGAGCTTCGGTACCCATTCCGACGAAAACACACCGAGAATCACATGCGCGGGACGTCCCGGATTCACCAGCGGACCGAGGATATTGAAAATCGTGCGTCTTCCTTGCGCCGCGAGCGCCTTTCTCGCCGGCGCGATGTATTTGAAACTCGGATGGTATGCCGGCGCGAAAAAGAACGCATACCCGAGTTCGCGCAGCGCGCCGCGAAGTTTCTCGTGCGATGCATCGAGCTCGACGCCGAGCGCGCTCAACAAATCCGCGCTGCCGCATTTCGACGTGATGCCGCGATTACCATGCTTCATCACCGGCACGCCCGCGCAGGCGAGTGTGAGCACGACAAGACTCGAAACATTAAACGCGCCCGCGTGATCGCCGCCGGTTCCGACGATGTCGATCGCCCGCGGCGACCATTCGCCCACGCCCGGATCGATGGCGACATTGCGAAATTCACGAGCGAAGCCCGCGACTTCCGCGGCGGTTTCCCCTTTCGCCGACAATGCAGAAAGAAATGCGATCTTCCGATCGTCGCCGATATCGGGAGATGCCAACGCACGCGCAGCCAGCGTGATATCGTCGGAAGAGAGGTCGTGCCGGGATTCCAGGCGACGCGTGAGTTCAGCAATCTCGGACATGATCGCGCATCGAAGCTCAAAAGTTTTCCATGTGGGAAGCATAAACTCGACAGACGTTTCGCCATCCTTGTTCTACCTCGCGTGCGTCATCCGATCTTCCCTCTACTCGCCTTGTGCGGACTGTTGCTGACTTCCTCCGTACGAGCCGAGGAAAACGCATCGCCGATCTCCGCGCCGGTTGACCTCCCCGCGGAGCGCAGCACCAAAACCGAAGCCGCCGCAGCGCTGAGTCTTTCCGACTCGCTCATCCTCGGCGTGGTCGAGGGCATCACGGAATTTTTGCCCGTCTCCTCAACGGGACACCTCATCATCACCAATCACATGCTCGGCCTCGAAAGCCGCGCTCCGCTACAAGATGATCAAGGCAACATCCTGTGGCATAAACCGCCGACGCCCGAAAAACCCGCAGGCGAACCTGTCACCATTAAACTCGCCGCGGACACATACGCGGTCGTCATCCAAGCGGGCGCGATTATCGCGGTTGTATTCATTTATTGGGGACAACTCATGTCGGTCCTCCGCGGTTTGACGGGACGCGATGCCGCAGGGCTGCGCCTTTTGCGCAATATCGTTCTCGCCTGCGTGCCTGCGGGCATCCTCGGACTGATTTTCGGCGATTGGATCGATGAGCACCTTTTCTCGATTCCAGCCGTGATCATCGCGCTGATCGGAGGCGCCATCCTGATGTTTGCTGCGGAGCGCTGGCGCAAACGCGCACAAGGTCTCAATCCTCCGCGCATCGCCCCCGCCGACCTCACGGCGAAACAGGCATTCGGTATCGGCGTCATGCAATGTCTCGCGCTTTGGCCCGGCACCAGCCGCTCGATGGTCACCATGGTGGGCGGCTATTTTGCAGGACTCAGCCCGGCGCGCGCCGCGGAATTTAGTTTTTTGGTCGGCCTGCCGACCTTGAGCGGCGCCGCTCTCTATAAAGGCATCAAAGCCGGTCCGACCATGATCGATGTCTTCGGCTGGCCTCATGTCCTCGCAGGAACGTTCGCGGCCGCGATCTCCTCCGCCCTCGCGGTGAAATTCCTCGTGAGTTACCTCGGCCGACACGGTTTGGGCGTGTTTGCCATCTATCGTGTGGTGCTCGCCGGCGTGCTCGCGCTGCTCGTTTTCCAGAACATTTTGAGCTAAACGGCCGCAGCGGCTTTCCAATCGCCGCTTGACGCACTTCGTCGCCGCCCTTTACTCCCGCACCTTTCCACTCGTCACAGCGGCGTCCGCAACTCGGCCGCCCTCGTCCTTTTAATCCGCCCACATCATGGCCAATCCGAAACGTAAACAATCCAAACGCCGCAGCGCCAACCGCCGCGCCGCCAACGCCTTCAAGGCCCCTCAGGTCGCCAAGGATCCGACCGACGGCAGCGCTTTCCGCCCGCACCGCGTGAACCCCAAGAACGGCATGTACCGCGGCCGTCAGGTCCTCAACGTCGAGGCCTGAGCTCCCGCCTGATCGCTAGCCATCCTCGCGATGGGTACCAGCAACGACTCCACAGGCCGGATCGCGGTCGATGCCATGGGCAGCGACCTCGGTCCGCCGGAAGTGGTCGCGGCTGTGAAGCTCGCGTTGGCTGAGTTTCCAGACCTCAGCCCGCTCACGCTTGTCGGCAACGAGGCGGTTCTCAAACCTCTCGTCGCCGAAGCCGGTCTCTCCGGACATCCCAAGGTGTCCTTCTTCCACGCGTCCGAAGTCATCACCATGGATGACAAACCGCTTCAGGTGCTGAAGCGGAAAAAGGACGCCTCGATGCTCCGCGCGATCGAACTCGTTAAAAGTGGCGAAGCGCGCGCCGCCGTCAGTTGCGGCAACACCGGCTGCCTCGTCGGCGCCGGCATCTTGAAACTGCGCACGCTCGATGGCGTCGATCGCGCCGCCCTCGCCCCAGTCATTCCGCGCGCCGGCGGGCACTTCATCCTCGTTGACGCCGGCGCAAATCCCGAAGCGAAACCCGAGCATCTCGTCCACAACGCGATCCTCGGCAGTCATTTTTGCCGCATCGAGCTCGGCGTGGATCGCCCGCGCGTCGGCCTGCTCACCATCGGCACCGAAGAGGGCAAAGGGAACTCCCTCACCGCCGAAACGCATGACGCCCTCAAACGCCTCGGCCCCGATCTCATCAACTACCTCGGCCCCGTCGAAGGTTTTCAGGTTTTCTGCGACGAAGTGGACGTCGTCGTTTGCGACGGCTTCGTCGGCAACATCTGCCTCAAGAGCTGGGAATCGCTCGCCAAATTTTTCAGCGCCGAACTAAAGGCCCAACTGAAGGCCAATCCCGTGCGTGTCGCCGGCGCAATGCTCGCCAAAGGTGCGTTCACCGCCTTGCGCGATCGCATTAAACCCGAACGTTACGGCGGCGCTCCCCTGCTCGGCCTCCGCGGCACGCTCATCAAAGCCCACGGCTCGGCCAATCGGCACGCCCTCAAAAATGCCATCCACGACGCCAGCGAAATGATCAAAGTCGACCTGAACCACCGCATCGAAGCCGACATCGCTCGCGCCAACGATGCTCTCCGGCAGGTCACTGTCTGATCGCGCGACCCCACGCCGCGCCTTTTCCGCCTAGCGTCCCATGGCTTCTCCTACGATTGCGATTCTCGGTACCGGCTCCTACGCGCCGGCCCGTATTCTTACCAACGACGACCTGTCTAAAATCGTCGACACATCGGACGAATGGATCGCCACGCGCACCGGTATCCGTCAGCGCCGCATCGCGGCTGAAAACGAAGCCACCTCCGACCTCGCCACCGAAGCCGCCCGCTCCGCCCTCGCCGATGCCGGCCTCACCGCCGCGGATATCGATCTGATCATCGTCGCAACCATCACGCCCGACATGCCCATGCCGGCGTGTGCGACGCTCGTGCAGGCCAAGCTCGGCGCCACCCCGCGCACCGCAAGCTTCGACTTAAACGCCGCATGCTCGGGCTTTCTCTACGCGCTCGATACCGCGTGGGCCATGCTCAGCTCCGGCCGTTATCGCCACGCGCTCGTGATCGGCGCGGAAAAACTCTCCAATTCTCTCGACTGGAAAGATCGCACCACCTGCGTGCTCTTCGGCGACGCCGCCGGCGCGGTCGTGCTCGGCCATTCTCGCGGAGACGGTGCGCGCCTCATCGGCACCAAACTTTATTGCGAAGGCGGCATGGCCGATCTGCTCTGCATTCCCGGCGGCGGCAGCGCACTTCCGCTCACCGCCGACCGCATCGACGATGGCAGCCGCTTCATCAAGATGAAGGGCCGCGAGGTCTTCAAAATCGCCGTGCGCGAGATGGAGGACGCCGTGGAGGAAATTTTGGAACAACACGCGATCCCCGTCGATCAGATCGCCTGCGTGATTCCCCACCAAGCGAACCAGCGTATCATCGAAGCCATCGCCAAAAGCCTGAAGCTCCCGCTCGACCGCTTTTTCATCAATGTTGATCGCTACGGGAACACCTCCGCCGCCTCGATTCCCCTCGCCCTCGACGAAGCTCGCAAAGGCGGGCGCATCCGCCACGGCGACACGTCCTTGCTCGTCGCGTTTGGGGCGGGCTTGACCTACGGTTCCGCACTGGTTCGCTGGTAACTTCTTTTCCCAAAATGGCTCTCTCCGCGCTTCGCCCGCTCAGCGGGTTCCTCCTGATCGCTTTTGTATTTATTTTCAGCGGACGGCTTTCCGCCGAACTCGTCTGGACACCCGAAAGCGGCTGGAAGGTCGAAGGCGGCGCCCTCTCCGGCCTCGGCCCCACCGATGCGCGCAACGCCCTCGATCTCATGAACCAGGCCCGCGCCGACGAGGAAGCCGGTAAGGTCCGCGCCGCGATCCGCACCTACAACAAAGTCGGCAAACGGTATTCAAATTCTGTATACGCGCCCGAAGCACTCTACCGCGCCGCGAAACTCCGCCTCACCCAGCGCAAGTACAACAAGGCCTTCGATGGTTTCCAGAGCGTCCTCTCGCGTTATCCCAACACACCGCGCTTCAATGAAATCGTCGGCGAACAGTACCGCATCGCCACCGCGCTCCTCGATGGCGCTCGCGGACGTTTCCTCTGGATTTTCCCCGGTTTCACCAATCGCGAAAAATCGATCGAGTATTTCGAAATCATCCTCTTCAACGCGCCCTATAGCGACTACGCGCCGCTCGCGCTCATGAACATCGCCAGCGCCCACCAGCGTTTCGGCAACACCGACTTCGCCATCGATGCGCTCGATCGTCTCATCAACAGCTATCACAACAGCGTCCTCACACCCGACGCTTATCTGAAGCTCGCCGAAGCGCACGCCGGCCTCGTCGATGGTCCTTACTACGACCAGGAATCCACCCGCCAGGCCATCACCTACTTCGAGGACTTCATGATCCTCTACCCGAGCGACAACAATGTCGCCACCGCCGAAAAGGGCCTCGCGCACATGAAAAACGAGCTCGCCGAGAGCAAGATGAAGATCGGCGATTTCTATTTCTACAAACGCGACAACTACAAAGCCGCGCGCGTACTCTACAACGAAGCGATCACCGCTTATCCTGATTCTGAAGTCGCCACGCGCGCTCGCGAGCGTCTCGCGGAAGTCGCCGCGGCCGAGGAAAAAGCCGCGGCCGAAGCCGCCGCCGGCCCGAAGAAGAAAAAGCGTTTCCTCTTCTTCTGAGAACGAAGTTCGTTCGATGACTTTCAAACGCCCGGAAATCTCCGGGCTTTTTTTTGCGCTCATCATACGGAGCTTCGCGAAAAAAATCCGTGCTCATCCGCGGCAGACATGGTCAACATTTCCATAGTCTCATGCGCATCCTTCTCGCCGCTCTCTGCCTCGCGTTGTCGTTCGTCGCTTCCGGCTGCTCGCACTATCGTCTCGGCACCGAGGGCCAGCTGAACTTCAGCCGCATCTACATCGCTCCGATCGAAAACGAAGTCGCGTTGCCGCAAGTCACCGCGGTGTTCTCCACGCAAATTCGCGAACGCTTCCTGCGCGAGGGCCGCGTCACTGTCGTCGACTCTCCCGAAGCCGCCGATGTCGTGCTCACGGTCGCGTTGAGTCATCTTAACCGCAGCGTCGCCACCGCGCGTCCCGACGACACCGGTCTCGCACGCAAATTCGAACTTTCGCTGCAGGCGCTCTGCACGCTACATGACCAACGCACACAAACGTCGCTGCTTGAAAAACGTCCGGTCAGCGCGACGCGCCAACTCTTCACCACGCCTGGTCCCGATTCGCGCGAGAGCAATCAGCTCCAAGCCGAGTATAACTTGATGCCCCAGCTCGCACAGGCACTCGCCGATCGTATCGCGCACACGGTGCTCGATGTGTGGTGATCGCCATCACGCGCCGAAGCGTCGCCGCACTCATCAACGAGTCATTTTTCGACGAATGCCTGCCCGCGCGCCTGTTTGAACCGCCTCGGTCCTCCCCACCTTTCGCCTTGGCCTCGCCGCCGGTTTTCTGACCATTGCCAACTTCCATGTCGCTGCCCGACCTATTGCCAGTTCGTCCGTTCATCCAGCCTGCTCATGGCGAGGTGATTTTGCCCGGATCAAAAAGTCTCACCAACCGCGCCCTGTTGCTCGCCGCGCTCGCCGATGGTCCGGTCACGCTCACTGGCGCTCTCTTCAGCGAAGACACGCACTTGATGGCCACCGCGCTCACGCGCCTCGGCATCGCGGTGACGATGAACCCCGCGGAAAAATCCATCGAGGTCGTCGGTTGCGGTGGAAAACTGCCGGTCGAATCGACGGAGATTTTTGTCGGCCTCGCGGGCACCGCCGCGCGTTTCCTCACCGCGCTCTGTGCCGCGGCTCCGCGCGGCGTTTACCGCATCGATGGTGTTCCGCAGATGCGGAAGCGCCCGATGAAAGGTCTTTTCGACGCGCTCATCAGCCAAGGCGCTGAGATCCGTTATCTGGGCGAACCCGGTTTCTTCCCGGTCGAAATCCGCGCGCACGGTCTGCGCGGTGGCGCGGTGCCGATCGACGCATCCGAAAGCAGCCAAATGCTCTCCGCGCTGTTGATGGTCGCACCGCTCGCAGCCGCACCGCTCGAGATCACACCCGTCGGTGGCGTGCGTGTGCCTTTCGTCGAAATGACCGGCCAGCTGATGGCCGATTTCGCCGGCATCGAAGTCGAGCGCACCGCGCAAGGCGCGTATTCGACGCCCGTGCTCGCGCAAGGCGCACGCTACCGCAATCCCGGCCGCTACCTCATCGAACCCGACGCCACCGCGGCGAGCTACTTCTCCATTCTTCCGCTCGTCACCGGCGGCCGTATCTACATGCCCGGCCTGCGCGGTGTCGGCTCCGGCCTGCAAGGTGACACGCAATTTCTCCAAACACTCGCTCGCGTCGGTCTCACCGTCTGCGCGCGCACCGATGGAAAAACTTCTCCCGGTTTTCATGATGCTCCGCCGCGTCTTCTCGGAACCGAAGTCGCCTACTCCGCGCCTGCGCCCCGCGTCGGTGTCGCCGAAAACTTCAACGCATTTTCCGACACGTTCCTCACGCTCGCGGCGGTCGCGCCCCTGCTGTCAGGTCCCACCATCATCACCGGCATCGCGCACACGCGGAAACAAGAAACCGATCGCGTCGCCGGCATGGCTCGCGAGCTCATCAAGCTTGGCCAACACGTCGTCGAAACCGAAGACTCGCTCGAAATCCATCCGCGACCGCTCCGCCGCAGCGTAGAAATCGAGACCTACGGCGATCATCGTTTCGCCATGAGTTTTGCCATCCTCGGCTGCCATGATTTGGACGGCAGCGGTATTCCCTGGCTCTCCATCCGCAATCCCGGTTGCTGCGCCAAAACTTTCCCAGATTTCTTCGACGTGCTCGGCGGCCTCTGGGAGCAAACGCATTCTTCGCGCAACGCATGAGCGATCGTCCTTTCATCATCGTCGCCATCGATGGCGGCGCCGCTTCCGGCAAATCATCCACGTCGCGCGCTCTCAGCGAGCGCTTTCATCTGCTTCACGTGGACACCGGTTCGTTCTACCGCGCCGTGACTGCGGAGCTGCTGCGTCTCGATCTGCGCGCGGACGATTTGGAAAACGTGCGCCCCGCGGTCGCTGCGCTGCGTTTCGGCACATGCCTCAACGGCCGGAGCGCGTGGATGGAAATCAACGGACGCGTCGTGGACTCCGAAGAAATTCGCAGCCCTGCCGTGAATGCCGAAGTGGCTCACTTCGCCGCGATCCCTGAAGTGCGCGCTGCGTTGTTCGACTACCAACGCAGCCAAGCCGACACCGCCCGCGCGCATGGATTTCGCGGACTCGTGATGGAAGGTCGCGACATCGGTTCGAAAATTTTTCCGGACGCGGATTTTCGTTTCTTCCTTTTCGCCGATGCCGAGGCGCGCGCGCGTCGTCGCGAACAAGAAGGTCGTCAGGATCAAGTCGCCAAACGCGATACGCTCGATCACCAGCGTCTCGTCGAGAGCGCCCAGGGCGCCGAACTCATCGACAGCACGTACCTGACATTGGAACAAGTCGTCGAAAAAATCTCCGCTCAACTCGCCACTCGTCTTTCGCCATGAGCTATAGCTTCCGCCAGGTCGAGATGACCCGGGTGTATGGCTTCTGCCACTACATCTTTCGCGTCATTTACGACATCGCCTTCCGTGGTGAATACGCCGGCCTCGAGAATCTGCCAAAACGAGGCGCGTTTATGATCGCGTCGAATCACGCGAGTCATCTGGACCCGCCCATCGTCGGTTCGCTGATTCCCAAACAAGTCTGCTTTTTCGCGCGAAAAACGCTTTGGAAAAAAGGCTTCGCTTCGTGGTGGCTCGATATTGTCGGCACCATTCCTGTCGATCGCGACGGCGGCTCCGATGTGAACGCCATCAAACGTGTGATCCAAGCGCTGCGAAACGAAAAAGCCGTCATCCTTTTCCCCGAAGGCACGCGTTCGCCCGACGGCAACCTTCAACCCGCGCGTCCCGGCGTGGGTTTGCTCGCATGCCGCACGCAAGTGCCGGTCGTGCCCGCGCGCATTTTTGGTTCGTACAATGCGTTCGGGCGCGACGGAAAAATCCGCATCCCCTCGCCGATCACCGTGGTGTACGGGCCGCCGATATTGCCTGCCGATTACGACGACCCGAGCGCCGGCAAGGAGCGTTATCAACGCGCCAGCGAACGCATCATGGCGCGCATCGCCGCCCTTCAAGAGCCGCAACCGGTCATCATTTGAGCGATTGCGCCATACGCACGCGCTCAGCAGTGAGCGTATTCAAAAATCCACTACGGCGTAAAGCGATCGGCCGGAATCTCACGATTCCGGCCGATGTGTTTAGAGAAGATCCGCGGCGAGTTCCGCGAGCTTCGAGCGTTCGCCCTTCGACAACTTGATGTGCGCGGCGAGCGCCTGGCCTTTCATGCGGTTGTAGCAATAAACCAGGCCGTTGCTGCGCGAGTCCACGTACGGATTGTCGATCTGCGCCGGATCGCCGATCAGCACGATCTTCGAACCTTCGGCGATGCGAGTGATGATCGTTTTCACCTCGTGCGGCGTGAGTTGCTGCGCTTCGTCGAGGATGAAAAACCGGCGGGCAATCGAGCGTCCGCGGATGAAGCAGAGCGCTTCGATTTCCACCAAGCCGCTTTTGATGAGCCGCTCATAAGGTTTGATCACCGCGCCGCCAGACGAAGCAACCGACGGTGCGGCGGCCGTGGAGAGCGCGAGATCATCCGAGTTCTTTTTTTTGTTTTTCTTCGAGACTTTCTTCGCCGCGAACTGCGGCTCCTTCGGCGGTTTCGAAGGAATCATCACTTCCAAAGCATCGAAGTACGGTTGGAGCCACGGCTTCATTTTTTCTTCCAGCGTGCCGGGGAGAAAACCGATGTCCTTGCCCAGCGCGATCACGGGACGGGAGATCGAAACGCCATCGTAGCGCGAGCTCTCGTCGTGCGTTTGATGCAACGCGCAAGCGATCGAGATCAGCGTCTTGCCCGTGCCCGCTTTGCCGAAGCAAGTGATGAGCGAAATCGAATCGTCGAGCAGTGCGTCCATGAAGAATTGCTGTTCGAGATTACGCGGGCGGATCGGAATGCCGCCGGGCGCTTTGACGAAATCCGGGATCTGGAGTCGGCACACGATGTTGTCGCCCTCGTAGCGCGCGGGCATCGTTTTGCCTTCCGCGGAACGCAGGAGCACGTACTCGTTGAGGAAAAGATCCTTCGCGGACGCCTCATCGAGCTCGAACTCGCCTTCCGAGCAGAAGCGCTGCAGCTCGTAGATCGTCACCGGGATTTCGCGGTACGAAGCTTCCTGCGCGGCTTCAGGCACTTTGTCGTTGAGATAATCTTCCGACTCGAGCCCCACCGCGCGCGCCTTGAGCTGCACGTTCACGTCTTTCGTGACGAGAATCGTCGGCGGCGGGAACTGTTCTTGGACAAAAAGCGCGGAGGCGATGATGCGGTTATCCTTTTTCGATAAATCCGGCAGCACGGCCCGCAGGCGTTTCATCGCCGGGGTCTCGAAATTTTGGTCCACCAAGTAACGGTTGATGATGACCGAAAGCGTCCCGCCCGTAGGCAGCTTGACGCCCTCGAGCATCGTGCGCGAATCCGGCAGGAGCTCCTGCAAGATCCGATGCACGCGGCGCGCATTGCGACCCCGCTCGGTGGATTGCTCAGTCTTGATGGCGTCCAGCTCTTCTAGAACCTCGACGGGAATCGCGAGATTGTTGTCCTCGAACTTGTAGATCGACTGCGGATCGTGCAGGAGGACGTTGGTGTCCAAGACGAAGGTTTTCACCTTCGCGGATACCTTGAGCTGCGTTTGGGAGTCAGAGACCCGGCTCAGGATTTCCATTTTGTGGATAACGTGTGAACAACTCAGCACAGGCCATGCCGCTTGTCGACAAGTGATCGCAAGAGTACGGCAAATATTTTATCCTATCCCGCCGCTCCGCGCTTCCTGTCTGCTGAAACAAAGAGGGCGGACCGCCTACCCCTAGACGATCCGCCCATTGCTTTCTTGGTTACCCCAAATCTCCCGCTATGCGGGAGAAAGTGAAAGTGGACTCTGCCTAGTACGACGCAGTTCACCTGCAAAAGTTTCAAAAAAATACCGGCGGGAATCCGCCGGCATTTCATTACCAAAACTTGTTTTAAATCAGATTCTTATAAAACGACCTTACGCCCATATCGAATCAAAGGCACAAAATTTTTTAGGAAAATGCACTTTTTCGCGCATTTTTGGGGCCTCTCTCAGCACCCTACTTAGGCGCCTTGTGCGAGCAACACGCTCACCTTTGTAAACAAGTCCCTAATGCTAAAGGGCTTACCTAGGAAATCGACGCCCTTGCGTTCGAAAATACCATGGACGACCACGTCGTCCGCATAACCGGACATTACCAAGATTTTGATATCAGGGCGTTTAGCCAAAATTTTGCCGGCTAGATCCATACCGTCGACATCCGGCATGACCAAATCGATAATCACCAAATCCGCGCTTTCACCTTTCTTGGTATCGAGCAACGCCAGCGCGTCCGCGCCGTGGCTAAAGGTAACGACATTAAATCCACGAGTGAGCAGGGCCTCTTTAACCAACGTCAGAGCCTGTTCATTATCATCAACAACCAAAATTGTTTTATTCTCTTTGGATTTCACGTTTCGGAAAGGGAGGATTGGACTGAAAAGTGGGCGGGCGGCGCAAACGTGCCAAGGCACTACGTACCGCGTGAACGATGTCAGCTGGGTCTTTTGCTTTTTCGACAAAGCAACACGGCTCCAGCCACTTCAACCCCATTTCCGCCCGAGGATTTTGCAAGCTGGAAACAAAAAGAAAGGGGACACGCGGGCAGAGTTTTCGCAGCTCGATCGGAAGCGCCCAGTTGTTTTTCGCGCTCATATTCACGTCGAGCACCATCACGTCCGGATTCAACTGGGCCACGTCGCGCACTGCGGCAGCCGTGTCGTTGCTGGTGCCGCAAACCGTGAGGTCAGCCTCCATGTTAATAAGCGCGGCCAGCGCCGTGGCGAAAAACGGATGATCGTCCACCAAGTACACGCGATCAACCCAAGGGACTTGGGAGGCTCCGCCTGACGCGAGATCATCGCCGTATTTGCTTGAAGAGGTCATGAGCAACGGTGCCGCAACTCCAACAATCCGGATTTTATTTTCCAGCAGGCAAAAGGTGTAGGAATTGCTCTGTCTTCGGGTTTATGCAGAGCGAGGACCACCAAGAAGCTATCGCCAAACTTCTTAGTCAATTTTTTACTCATGAATGGGTTGGGTACTTTTATACTTTTCGTGGAAACCACTACATCCAGTCCGGTACATTACCTTAATAACCTCGCTTTCGCCAATTAACGGTTCACCGTGAGGCCCATTCGCCGCTTCTTCCATGCCGCTAAAAACCGCTGTCCGCAAAGCCCCGCCCCGCCCCGCCTCCGCGACTGCACGCGTTAAAAAGACTCCCCTTCGCTCACCCAAACCAGCTGCGGATGGACGCCCCGCATGGGCACTCGATCAAGTTTTCGCACAGGCACGCATCGTCGCCTGGCAAGGCCGTGCCGATCCGCTCACAGCCGATACGATTTATCCGGGCGATTCCGCCTTGCTGCGCTCACTGCCGTCGATCGCGGCGCGCAAATGGTACCGCTGTATCCATCCTTTGGATGCGCGACGCGTGGCTCGTCATTTTAACGAAATCGATGAGCAAGTGCTCCCCTGCTCCATCGACTACCGCCTGATCGACAAGAACGGTTCAATCATCTGGATCCGCCATTCCACGACGGAAATCACCGGCGGCGCGCGCCCTGTGCTCCGTGGTTTTGTCACCGACATCCAGACGGAGAAAGGTTATCAGCTCGAAAGTTTGCGCGTCAGCGAACGCGAGCAAAACCGCATCGGCCAAGATCTCCATGACGACCTGTGCCAGGTGCTCGCCGGCGTAAGCTGCCTGATGCGTGTCGCGGAGAGCCGCATCGTCGCCAAAGCCCCGGAGGAAGCGGAAAACTTCAAGGAGCTAAATCAGCAAATCATCGACGCGATGCACCGCACCCGCGCGCTCACGCACGGACTTTTCCCCGGGAAAGTCCAGATCGCCGATATTCGCGGCGCGCTCCTCGAGCTGAATTCTCAGATCAAAGCCCGTTTCCCGGTCGACATTCAAATCCAGTTCGCGGGCCGTTTCCCTAAACACTCCTCCGCTCAGATCATCCAAATTTACCGCATCGCCCAAGAAGCGATTACCAATGCGGTGAAGCATGGCCACGCCACCCGCGTGCAGGTTTCCCTCACGGCCAACCCCGATCACATGGAGCTTATTGTACGGGACAATGGAACGGGGTTTGACAAGGCGGACAGTTCTACCGGAGGGATAGGCCTGCACATCATGCATTATAGGGCTGGAATCTTGGGCGGTGAATTAGCTATTGAGAATAATTCGGAAGGCGGTGTAACTGTCTGCCTTCATTACCCTTTCCTAGGTTGACCCTTACCTTCTGACGATTCGATGAGCGCCAAAACTCGCATATTCATTGTGGATGATCATCCCCTGTTGCGACGTGGCCTGGCCGAATTGATCAACCGCGAGCCCGACATGACGTTCTGCGGTGAAGCGGAGGATTCCCCTTCGGCCCTCAAGGCCATTTCCCAGATCAAACCCGATCTGGTCATCGTCGATATCGCCCTCAAGGGCTATAACGGTATCGAGCTGATCAAGAACATCAAAGCCTTCGATCCTAAGATCCAGATCCTCGTGCTCTCCATGCACGACGAATCGATCTACGCGATGCGCGTCCTCAAAGCCGGCGCGAAGGCCTACGTAATGAAACAAGAGGTGGTCGACAAGGTGATGGAAGCCGTTCGCCGCATCCGTGCCGGCAAGGTCTTCGTCAGCGAACGCGTCGCCAGCCGCATGCTCGATCAGGTCGTCGTCGGTGGTGACCCGGCTCCCGATTCGCCCGTGGATCTCCTGAGCGATCGCGAATTGGAGATCGTCAACATGATCGGTTCCGGGCTCCCCACCCGCGAAATCGCCGCGAAGCTTCACATCAGCATCAAGACCGTCGAGTCGCACCGCGCCCGCATCAAAGATAAGCTGAACCTCCAAAACGCGATTCAACTGGTGCAGTTCTGCGTCCGCTGGGTCGAAGAGGGCGCAAAGATCATGTGATCGCCGCCCTCTGACAAAGAGGGCGCAAATCGACAGGGGTACTCCGCGCATCATCACGCGCTGATGAGAGCGTACGCATGTGCCAACCGAACCGTGTGCTGAACTCGCAGCGCCTCACTGCCCCTTTTGCGCTTTCATTGCACGGCGCATCCGTACGCCTGCGAGCGTCATCGCTAAAACAATAAAGCCGTCGGATTTTCATCCGGCGGCTTTGGAAAAATGGAGCGGGCGAAGAGACTCGAACTCTCGACGTCCACCTTGGCAAGGTGG